>NZ_BAAASQ010000046.1:0-24817 GCF_039532965.1 Streptomyces mauvecolor
CGACCTGCAGACAGCCCGCACCCTGGCAGCCCTACGACACCACCTAACAAAGTCCTACTAGCACGAGCTGGCCGATGAGGTGAGGTCGCGGAACTCGTTTCTGTGGGCCATGGCAACCAGTCAGGCGGCAGTCTTGCGCTCGCGCCAGCCACCCTCGAAGAGGATGCCGAGCTCCGTGGGAGTGATCCCACCGAAGAGATCAGTGACCGCACCTGGCCGGCCGGATCGCGTTAACGCTGACGAGGCCGCCGGCCCTGCCGACGGCCTCGCGCGACTGGCGGTCTTTCGGTCGACTCGCGGTCTTCGACTACGGGTGGAAGCTGATTTCCGGGTTCTCCGCTGTCGGCCCGTCCAGGACCGGCCGGTCGATGCCCTTCAGGTGCAGGTCGAAGAAGGCGGCGACGTACTTCCGGGTGAGCTCGACTCCGCGAGCAGCCGTGATCGTGGTACCGGGAGGCTCCGGGAGGCCGAGCTCCTCGAAGAACAGCGGGTTGTCGGTGAACGTCCCGTGGTTCGATCCCGCGACAGTCAGCCAGCGCTTCCAGCCGTCGAGCCTGCTCCACGCGTCTGTCCAACTCGGGTCCTCCTGGCCGTCGCCCAGGGGGTGGCCGATCAGCATGAACGGCTTGCCGTTGAGCCCGGTCGTGGGGACCTTGTAGTCCATCGTGCCGTCCAGGTTGACCCCGGCCTGGATCCGGTCGTCCGTGGCCAGGGCCGGAACGGCGGCCGAGCCACCGATCGAGTGCCCGGCCATGCCGATCCGGCCAGCGTCGATCATGCGGGCGTAGCGCCAAGCGGGGTGCGAGCGGGCGGTCAGCTGGTCGATGACGAACGACATGTCCTTCGCCCGGCTCGCGTCCACGGCCTCGGGACCGCCGGGCGGGAAGCTGTCGCAGATGGCGCAGGTGAGCGTCCGCCCGTCGGGGAACGTCGTCCCGGTGTTCTCGTAGGTGTGGTCGACGAGCGCGACGACGTACCCGCGGCTGGCCAAGTCCTCGGCAAGACTGGTCAGTTCGGTGCGCGGCATGGTGAAGCCCGGGGAGAGCAGCACCAGCGGGAACCGGCCGTGCTGCGGGCGCGCGTCGGACTTCGCCCACGTCCCGGTGCCGGTGACCGCCCGGGTGGGGATGGTGTTGCCGGGCAGCTTCCCGTCCAGCATGAGCCGTGCGGCCTCGGGCGTCATGTACGGTGCCGGGTCGCCGGTGCCCGCCTTGGCGGGGTAATACATCGACACCATCAGTTGGCGCGGACCCGCCGACGGGACCCACGGGTCGGGCCGGTCGTGGTCGACGAGGTGCAGGATCTCCCGCCCGACCGCGTACTGGCCGGTCGGGTGCGGGAGTTCGACGTGGACGTCGACCGACGGACCGGCCGGGGCGTTGGACCAGGCGGAAGCGGCGGCCGGGGCCGGGGAAGCGGCAAGCGCGGGCGCGGCGACGACAACGGACAGCGGCAGGGCCAGCAGGAGCGCGGCCGCCACGGCAGTGCGACGAATTCCGGTCATGCAAGGACCGTAGGCCGCCCGTACGGGAGTTGACGTCACCTCAGGGATGTAGGGGTTCCACCGGACAGAACGCCGCGCGTCGCCCTGCAACCCCTACGGGCACCCCCAAGGACGCCTGACCGAGGACAAACCGTCAACACGGCCAGTCAAGATCGTTCGGCAGATAGTCAAGATCTCTTGCCACCGGACATTGGTCCTTGGGCAGCGAACGTCGAACGCCTCAGCAGCCTGCCGCCGACTGAGGAAACCCTCTCGCCACGCCCACCGACCGCCTTCCAGACCTTCCTGGGCCAGCACGGCATCCCGGGGGCGATGCCCGACCAGGGCACTGATGGATGAACTACCTGACTCAAGGAGTTCTCTCGTGGGCGAGAGGGTCCCCACCCTTCTTGCCACCATGACACTCGCCGGACAGGCGAGCGCGGCACCCTCGGATCACACCCCTGCACCTGCCGTGGGCAGACGGCGAAGCCAGGAACCCAGTCGGACCAGACACGCTACGCACCCTTCACCCTCAACCGCGATGAGTCGGTCAGCTCCGACACGGCTCGGCTGATCATGCAGTCCGACTTCTCTGAACCAGTAAATACGGTCCGTTGAGGCAGTCGGCAAACCTGTGGCGGATGAGTACCGTCCCGGGCCAGGATGCGGCTATGCGTGATGTCCAGAGCGATCCCGAGTTGCAGCATCTGGTTCGGCGGTTCGTCACGCCTGATCGGCTATACCTTCGGTTGGGCGGGAGCGTTTTCCGGTTGAGCCCGGTCGAGCGCTCCGCGTTTGTGCGGCATCTGGCTCAGGCTGCGTACGAAATCACTCCGGCGGAGCTCGGCGTCCTCTTCGAGGGTGGATGGCGCGAGCGCAAGACTGCCGCCTGGCTGGTTGCTGTGGCGCACAGGTCCGAGTTCCGCGAGCTCATAGGCCGGCTCCTGCTGGCCAGCGAGGGGCCGTATGCGGGCGCGGCATACTGCGTCGCCCTTGCGAAGTTCGGTACTGCAGCGGATGCCGAACTGCTCAGCGCATACCTTGATCACTACTTGTCGCGTCCCGACCTCAACTACGACCAGGCAGTCGTCCTTGGGACGCTTCTGTACCTCGATGAGATTCTCGGCTCCGAGTACACGACACGGTTCCTTGCCCTGGCCGGTCCCTGGGACCGATGGCTCGAAGTCCGGGCCGTGGCGGCTCTCGACCCGCATGACTGTCGGCAGGCCGTGCAGCAACTGTGCGCTTTCCTCGACGAGACCGCTGAGGTCTTCGCCTCGCTGGCCTGCGGGAGCTGATCACGACCGAGCGGGACATTATCCTCAACGAACTCGCCCAAGGACTGCGCCCGATGCCACAGGGCATCGAGTGGGTCGGCACCCACAGTCCGGAGGAGCAGGCCGAGGCGCCACCACTGCGTGCAGGCGCGCGCCGGCACCGAAGACGGACCGGAGAGCATCCGACGTGCCGGGCTGCGCCCGACGCACACCCCGGCCGTCTTGATCACCTGCGGCCCGATCGACCAGCAACTGGGGAAGATCGCCGGCCTCACCCCTGTCGACGAACGACGCAAGACGTTCCGGCTACTGGTCGAGGTCCTCGCGGTCGCAGACGAACGGCGCCGCGAACGCTTCTGCTCCGGCGGATGCGGTCACTGGTGGCACAACCTGCCCGTCGCCGACGGGTGAGGACGAGTCCCTCGCTGCTGGCCTCCGCCCCTGAACTCCATGTGCGGCAAGACGGACTGACGGCAGTGTTCATGCGCTTGTGTCGTCGGCGGCGGAGCCGATCACCGCGCTCAGGGCCTGCAAGGCGTCATCGTATTGGTGGCGGTCGAACTGGAACGGACGGAATGCCACGTAGTCGCGGGTTTTGCGGTGGGGTTGCTCGAAGGCGTCCCAGGTTACGAGATCCGCTGTCGCGGTGATGCGGGCCATGAGCGGCCAGCACCCCCACTCACCGCATTCACAACCGAGGACGGGGGTCTTCGGCCCCATCGCGCTAGTGGACAGTCCGAGGAAGTGGTCCTGCATCGGGCCGAACCGGAAGAACTCCGGAATCAGACCACTGTAGGCATCACCTGCAGGCTGCATCCCGGCCGCGATCTCGTACTCATCGACCAGCTCGGTGAGTGGTGTTCCGTCGATGTGAGGGACGACCACGAGCAGACCTGTGTCGCCACGGTGCTGGCAATCGAACCGCATCTCATTGCTGATCATCCCGCGATTGTCTCAGCGACCCTGCTCCCTCCTTCTGGGCGGGGTGAGCCGGGGCCTTGCGCGACATGCCGAGGTTGATCGCCACGCTGCCGGGCGCCGAGTCGATCTGGTCGATTCTGGATTCGGCGTCGGCGAGGCTGACGTGCAGGCCCTCGATTTCGCCGAGCCAGCCCTCTTTCTCGGCTTCGGCGATCCGGTCGAGGAGGCTGTCGCGGATCTCCACCAGGCGGCCGTGCTGGGCGGGGTCGGGGCGCAGGAGGCAGCAGCGGACAGAGTCAGGAGCGCCCGTGCTCGCGGTTGAGCTCGTGGTAGCCGCGGAAGTCGAAGAACCGCAGGCCGTCGATCACCGCTCCAGACAGGATTTCCGGCAGAGTCCATGGGTGGGTGGTGTAGTCGTCCGTTGCCACGCCTCCATGCTCAAGCAGCAGAGCGATTATTCGATGAACCTCTGCGGTGCCGTCGATCCGCCCCGAGACGTCGATCTGCACCGCCCAGGTGGGGTGATGTCCGACGGCCGCTTCGAGGATCGCCACATCCTCGGGATCCCAATCGGAGAAGAGGTAGCCGGTCTGCCCATCGTCGATGTCGATGTAGAGGTTGCCGTCCAGAGTCCATGGATTGCGCTGCTCGGGCAGATGCCGATTGAGCGAGGCGACGGTCTCAGCTCGCTCACCTGAGGGAAACACGAAGACAGTTCGCATGGGTTGGAGCGTAGGCAGTTCAGCTTCGTGGCGACCATGGATTTGAGGGGCAGCTTTGGTCCGTCGACGTTGTGGTGGTGCGGATGGCGACGTCGGCGAAGGTCGGCATGCCGAGATCGACTGTGGAGGGTCGGCGGGCCGCTTCGGCATCGAGCTGGTCCAGCTTGCCTTGCGCGCCGGTGAGGCTGACCTGGAGGCCCTCGACCTCGCCCAGTCATCCTTCCCGCTCCGCCTCAGCGATCCGGGCGATCAGGTTGTCACGGATGTCAGTTAGCTGTGACCGTTGGGCTGGATCAGGCCGGAGGAGCGAGCATCTGACACAAGCTTCCCTGAACTACGAGGTGAGGGCGACAGCTGAGGTTCGGTCGTCGGCCAGCTTTGAGCACGGATGGCGAGAGCGGATGTGCACCTATTCGGAAGGCACTCGCCAGGGGGCTGAGGTCGGTGAGCGCGAGAACGGAGGCACCCCCACGTCGCCCCGAGGTAGTGCACCAGGCTCGCGGCAATCCGTTCGCGTGGCGTTTGCCCGGCCGCGTACGGTCTGCGCATGACGAGGACCACGCCGGCCAGACCGGTGTCTGTGGAGGCCGTGTTCCCGGAGCTGGCCCCCTACCGAGCCCGGACTACCCGGTTGCACCCCAGACCGGGGCGGCCCGGCATGCACGACAGTCACGTCGGCGGGCCGATGCTGTGGCCGGACAGCGAACAATGGCCGCTCTGCCACGAGCCGCACCATCATGAGACCGAGGGGTACGCACCGGAGGAGATCCGCGGCGCCCGCGCCGCAGGCGTCTGGCCGCCGAGCTGGCCGTGGCCCCCCGCGGGAACTCCCGGACTGGACGGTCCGGTGCCCTTCGTGGGGCTGGCCCAGTTCTTCCGCCGTGACATCCCGGGTCTTGTCTGCGGGCCCGACGGCGCAGATCTGGTTCAGCTCTTTCGCTGCCCCTTCACCCACGGCCTGTACCTGGAGCGCCGCTACCGCCTGCAGTGGCGACGGGCACGGGATACCGAACACGCGGAACGCTTCCTCGCCGCTCCGCCCGAAGTGCCCCTGCTTCGATGGGAGCACGAACTCCCCGAGCCGTGTGTCCTGCACCCGGAAGAGGTGGACACCTATCCCTGGGCGGAGGACGACACGCTGCCCGCCTCGCTGATCGCGCGCATCGACGCGTGGGACGACGCCCAGGTAGCGGAACACGGCCCCGGCGCCCCCAGCTACCAGTACGACCTGTCGATCCCTCCCGGCTGGCGCGTCGGTGGCTACCCCAGCTGGGCGTCGACGGGCCCGATGGTCATCGACTGCGCGTCCTGCGCAACCCTCATGCGGTTGCTGCTGACGGCAGAGGGCTACGAGATGGACGCCGGCTCGCACAGCTGGGTGCCCCTGGAGGACCGTGACCCACCCCTGAGGGGGAAGGCATCGATCCGGGGTGGCCAATCCGTCGCCCAACCCACTCGGCTCCGCTTCGGCCGAGACCGGGACCTGCACGTATTCACTTGCCCGGCCGACCCTGGGCACCCGCCCCAATGGGTGCTCGCCTAGGGAGTTTGGCGGCGAAGGACCATGGACGCCCCCGAGCGAAGTCTCGACGCTTCGTCCCACCGACGCAGGCACCGTCACCCCGGGCGCGTTCACGGTTCCTCCCGGAACCTCGGGACCGGGAGGTCGACCGACGCCCTGGCCGTGCTCCTCATGATCTGCGCGAGTTCGTCCTCGGCGCAGGGCAGGCTGACCCGGAGTCCTTCGACCTCGCCGAGCCAGCCTTCGCATTCGGCTTCGGCGATACGGGCGATGAGGTTCTCGCGGATCTCCTCGAGGCGGTCCCGTTGGGCCGGGTCCGGCCTGAGGAGTGCACATCTGACACAAGCGTGTTCATGAACACACGGGGTGGAAAATGCGCGGCCGCAGGTGCCAAAGGACACCTTGCGCTTCTCAAAGTGGGCGAGGAAGGCATCCCACTCCTCCTCCGTGGGAGTCCGGTATTCCTCGCTGGGCCGGGTGGCCCGGCGGCGAGCGATGAACGCCCTGTGCGCCTCGATCGTCTCGGCCGGGTAGACGCCCTTTAGAAGTCCTAACAGAAGTGGTTGCTGATGTGGCTGTTGGCCTATCCGCTCGTTGGTCTGGTCGTGGGGAAGCGTCAGTCACGGCCGTGGATCGTGTCGGATGAACTGTGGTCGCTGGTCGAGTCGTTGCTGCCCAAGCCGGGGCCGAAGCTGGTCGAGGGACGGCCGAGTGTTCCGGACCGGCAGGCGTTGTGCAGGATCCTGTTCGTGCTGCACACCGGGATCCAGTGGGAGTACCTGCCGCAGGAGCTGGGCTTCGGTTCGGGCATGACCTGCTGGCGGCGGCTGGCCGCGTGGAACGAGGCCGGGGTGTGGGACCAGCTGCGTGTGCTGCTGTTGAAGAAGCTGCGGTCGGCGAAGAAGCTGGACTGGTCCCGGGCGGTGATCGACTCCTCCCACGTGAGGGCGGCCCGCAGGGGCCCAAAAGTGGTCCCAGCCCGGTTGATCGTGCACGGCCGGGCAGCAAGCACCACGTCGTCACCGACGCCCAGGGCATCCCGCTCGCGGTGTCGCTGACCGGCGGCAACCGCAACGACGTCACCCAACTCCTGCCCCTGCTCGACCAGATCCCCGCCGTCGCGGGGGTGGTCGGCCGGCCCCGGCACCGGCCCGACGCACTGCTCGCCGACCGCGGCTACGACCACGACAAATACCGGCGCCTGCTGTGGCAGCGCGGCATCCGTCCCGTGATCGCGAAGCGTGGCGAGCCACACGGCTCCGGCCTGGGCATCTTCCGGTATGTCGTCGAACGGACGATTGCCTGGCTGCACGGCTTTCGTCGCCTGCCCATCCGATGGGAGCGACGGGACGACATCCATGAAGCCTTCTCGCTACATTTCCCATCACCTACAGACATGCCCGACGCCTTTGTTAGGACCTCTTATTCTGCCTTCTGCCGGGACTGAAGATCCCCCAACTCACCTGCGGGATCAAGGCTATTGTTCACCCGCCGCAGTGATACTCAAGGGGAGGGAGCCCCGGCAGTGCAGCCTCTGAAAGAGCACGATCCCGACCGGATCTCTGACTACCGGCTCATCGGCCGGCTCGGGGAGGGCGGTATGGGCGTGGTGTACCTGGCCCGGTCGTCGCGTGGCCGGATGGTGGCGGTGAAGACCATCCGCGCTGAACTTGCGGAGGCTAAGGATTTCCGTCAGCGGTTCGCCAAGGAGACCGTCATGGCCCAGAGGGTCGGCGGGGAGTGGACGGCTGCCGTGCTGGCTGCCGATCCGGACGCGGCGCTGCCCTGGGTGGCTACAGCCTACGTCGCCGGGCCGACCCTGCAACAGGTGGTGACCGAGCAGCACGGACCGCTGCCCGAGTACTCGGTACGCGGCTTGGCCTCCGGACTGAGCCGGGCGCTGGGCGACATTCATAGAGCCGGGCTGATCCACCGCGACCTGAAGCCGTCGAACGTCATGGTGACCATCGAAGGGCCGAGAGTGATCGACTTCGGTATCGCCCGCGCCCTGGACTCCGCTGCCGGTGGCCTGACCAGCACCGGAGTGGTGATCGGTTCGCCCGGCTTCATGGCACCGGAACAGGTCCGGGGCGAGCGACTGACCGAGGCGAGCGACATCTTCTCGCTGGGCACGGTGCTCGCCTTCGCCGCTTCGGGGCGACTGCCGTTCGACGCTCCGGAGAGCCAACTGCACGCCCTGATGTATTGGGTGGTGCACGAGCCGCCCGACCTCACTGGCATACCCGAGCCATTGCTGGGGCTCATCCAGCACTGCCTGGCCAAAGACCCCAAGGACCGGCCCGCCCTGGCCGAGCTGCGGGACCGGGTAGAGCCGCAGTACCCCTCGCCGGGAGTGTGGCTGCCGCCGGAGGTGCTGGCCCAGCTGGGCCAGCAGGCCGTGCAACTCCTCGACCAGGAGGATCCGCGCACCCGGCTGGCCCCCCTTACGGCCGCCGACGCGATAGCCACGGCCCCGACCGCTCCCAGCCACCCTCCCACCACGCCCTCCGCCAACCCCGAGGCACCCACCACCGGAAACCAGCCGCGCCAGGGGACCTCCTTGCCTGGCGCGGACAGGCAGCCCGGCACAACGCAATCCCGGCTGGCCGACGAACGGCGTCGCGCACGAGGCCGGACGGGCCCGGCGGATGGGCGCCGGGCCGCTGTCTACTGGCTCCTTGCCCTCTTCGCCGTGGTCTCCGGAATCACGGCCGTCCAGCAGATCGTCGCCGCCACCCATCAAGGGGACAAGTCCAGCGACTCGCTGAACTACCCGAGCTACCCGTGGTACGACATGAGACACTTCAACTTCGATGGGTGGGAGCCCTTGACCTTCCTGTGGGTGGCTCAGATCCTCCTCGGCGCGGGGCTGATGGTGTGCTGGCTGATCTGGTTCGCCCGTGTGCGCCTCGTCGCCGAGCGGTTCGCGCCGGGGCGGCTGCGCTACCACCCGTCCATGGCGGTACTCAGCTGGTTTATCCCCGTCGCGAACCTCTTCCTACCGCACCAGATCGCCAACGACGTCTGGCACGCCTCCAGCCCGCCCGAACAGGGTGAGGACACAGCTCCGCGCGTACTGCTGCACACCTGGTGGGCCCTCTGGCTGGTCACCCTCCTGACCTCGCCGCTCTTCTGGACCCCCTGGTGGGTAACGCTTACGTTCGATCAGTCCTACATCGAGGATGATCCCTACACCCACGCCGGGCACAGCCTCTACTGGTACGAGTTCAAGCCGGAGACCTGGATCAATCTGTCCCTGCACATGCTGGCGGTCCTGACAGCGGCCGTCACCGCGCTCTACGTTCGCCGCCTGACCGACATGCAGGCGGCGAAACTCAGCAAGGCGTAGCCACTCGTGGGTGGGCAGTACCGGTGCTTCGCCCTCATCGGTGTGCAAGTCACTGGGCAGCCCCAGCCAGCCGCGGCCGGTACGTCTCAGAGGATCACCCACCACATGTGAACCCGCATGTCTGCGCTGGTGAGGCCGCCCCTTCAAAGGAGCCACGCCCGGCTGATGTGTCAAGCGTTCTGGCGCCGGGTCACGGCACTGCGCTGCCCGCGCGGCGCAGGTCCGTGATCCCTTGGTCGAGAGCGGCGCGCAGGTGGGTGGACTGACCCGTCAGGATCGACAGCGGCACCATGCCTCCCCCCTCTCGCCGTCAGTGCATCTGGCGAGGCGCCACTTCCTTGAAGCCCTCGAGGTCCTGAAGGACATCGGCGACCGTCGCTCCGATCGCCTTGTATCCCTCGCGTCGCATGACGTCCCGAGCCTCGGCGAGGTCCACGGTCTCGGCGTCGGCCACCACCGCGAGGTGCTCGAGCACCCTGTACGCCGGAGAGTGCGGCGGAACCTTCTGCAGCTTGCCGTTGACGAAGATGACACCCGCGCCGCCGGCACTTGCCGCGCCAAGGACTTCGAAGCCGGGCCCGGCGCTTTCCGACTTGGTGGGCAGCTGGTAATTCACCCGGATCGTGGCGGTCTCACCATCGGGGTCGAGCTCTTCGACGGTGAAGACCACATGGCCACTGCTGGACTGGTGGTCAAAGACCGATCCCTTGACCAGCGCCACCGTGTTGTCGGAGTTCACCATCAGGTACGACCTGTTGTTGACCAGTGTGTGCACCAGCACGGCCGCATGGGGCAGCCCTGCATCGAAGCCGGCCTGCACGCGGAACTCCACGAAGAAGTCCCCGATCCGCGCGGCCAGCGTGCCGGGCAGATCCCGGCGGTGGAGCGGACGCAGATGAATGAGGGCGGTGCCGGTGGCATTCATGACATGGGTCCGCGTGGCGTCCAGCCAGCCCCTGCCGTACATGTTGGCGGCGTTCAGCCCGGGCCCGGTCAAACCCCAACGGTCATGGGCGAACATGTAGGCGTTTCCGCTACTCATCGCGTCCCACGGGTCTGTCCAGGGCCCACTGGCCCCTTCCATCCACGAGGCAGCCATCCCGTACTCATAGCCCATGACTAGGGCGAGGTCATTGGGATACAGGCCGTCGACGTCGCAGACTGCGGCGTAGTGGGGCACCCCGAAGAGGTCCGTAGGGACATTCATGCAGACCAGCACCCCCGCGTACCGGGAGAAATCGATACCGTCCGCCGCGATGGCCTTCTGCTTGGCCCAGGCGATCAACTGATCCCGGCCAGCCGGGTTGGCCCCGCTGCCCGTGTAGTTCGCGCGGTCCTGATCGAGGACGTACCAGCCGAGGACGTCCGTTCCGCTGATGTCGACCGCACCGTGGGAGGAGTCCAGGAAGTAGTCGACCATGTTGAGCGAGCCCTGGCCGGACCCGGTGAACAGGTCCGCGAAGTACGCGTCGTCCGCACTCGTCGGCACATTGACGGTGTCGGCGAACTGGCAGCGCAGAATGGCCCAAGGTGACGCAGGCATACAAAACCTCCAGATGCGGACGACTCTCGGGCAGCCTACGAGCGCCGCCTCCACCGACACCGCAGGCCCGTCCCGCATCCACACCGATGGCCCACGGCCTTGTAGAAGCGGCGGGGAGAGCCCGCAGGCCCTCCCCGTCCGGTCAGTGCGCCGTGGCCAAGTCCTCGTGCTCAGCCATCTGCGCACCCCGGCAGACGCCGCACAGCCCGTCCTGGGGCTTCCGTCGTCCGCCCACGGGGGGAACCGTCCCAGCGAAAAACCGTGTAGGGCGCCGGGCCGGGTCCGCGCCGTAGACCGGGAGAGCCGGGGCCGGGGCGGACAAAGGCACACCGAGCAGGTTCGCATCGGTCAGATTCGCCTCATGAGTTGCGCGCCGATGATGCTCGCGCCGGGGAGTTTGGCCTCGTGCAGGTTCACGTGCTTCATCTGGGTCTGTGCGAGGTTGGCCCGGGCCAACTGGGTGCCCACGCCCATCAGCAGCGGACCCGCCAGACGGGGGGGTGTCTCTATGTCGTTCGTCAAGGACGTGGTGCCTGGTGTGCGGGTGTTTGTGATGTCATGCGGCGAGGGTGACGGTGGGGGTTCTGGACTTGTAGAAGGTGCCGTCTCGGAGCATGGCGAACAGGACGCTGATGCGCTGGCGGGCAAGTCGCAGGAGCGCCTGAGTGTGGGTCTTGCCGCGGGCTCTTTGCCGGTCGTAGTAGGTGCGGGAGGCCGGGTCGGCGTTCATGCAGGCGAAGGCGGAGAGGAACATCGCGCGTTTGAGTTGCCGGTTTCCGCCTCGTGGTGCGTGTTCGCCGTGGATCGAGGTTCCCGATGACTTGGTCGTGGGAGCGAGGCCGGCGTAGGAGGCGAGGTGGGAGGCACTGGGGAAACCGGTGCCGTCGCCGACGGTGACCAGGAGGACGGCGGCGGTCCTGACTCCGACTCCGGGCATCGAGGTCAGGACCGGGTGAAGAGGGTGGGCCTCCAGCAGGGTGCTGATCTGGGATTCCAGTGCCCTGCGCTGGTCGTGAACCGCCGCGAGGGAGGCGGCCAGGGACGGGATCACGATGTCGAGGGTGCCGGTTCCCGGGACCACGACGGTCTGTTCGTCGAGGGCGTCGAAGACGTCGTCGATCAGCCGGGCGGCCATGCGCGGGGCCTTGGGGCGGATGAGTTCGACGAGTCTGCGGCGGCCGGCTTTCCGCAGGGCGGCCGGGGATCCGTAGCGTTCGAGGAGCCAGGGGATGGCGGGGTGGTCCAGCCGGGGCCCGAGCACGCGCTCGAGGCTGGGGTGGAACTGGGTGAGCAGGCCGCGTATCCGGTTGCTGGTGCGGGTGGCCTCGGCCGCGAGATCCTGGTCGAAGCCGGTCAGCACTGTGAGTTCGGCGGTGATCTCGTCGGTCAGCTCCAGCGAACGCAGGGTGTGGGGCATCGTCCGGGCCGCGTCCGCGATCACCGCCGCGTCCTTCGCGTCCGTTTTCGCCTCCCCCGGATACAGATCAGCGATCCGCCGCATCGCGAGGCCGGGCAGGTAGGCGACCTCGCAGCCCGCGTCGCGGGCCACGGCCAGGGGAAGGGCGCCGATGGAAGCGGGCTGGTCCACGATCACCAGGACGGTGCCGAACTTGGCCTTGAGCTTGTCGAAAACGGCCCGCAGCTTCGGCTCGCTGTTGGGCATCGGCCTGTCGAAGACCTTCTTCCCGGCCGGGGTGAGCCCGTGACCATGGTGGGCGGTCTTGCCGACGTCCATCCCGAGGAAGACGCCCACGCCTTCGGTGTCTAACATCGCACCCTTCCGGAGGTGTTGACCGTGCCGGCCTCGGCAATGGCACCGTGCTCGCGCATCCACGTTATGCAGACCTGCCGCCCGCAGGCTGCCCGGCATTGCGCCGGACCGGGCGGTGGCCGGGTCTCTCATCAGCGTCTCCGACGGCACCCCACAAACCCGGTGACACCTCCTCATGTTGTTGTCAAGCCGCTGCAGGGAAGGGAGTTGGGGGTTGGTAGCACTGCCGGTCGCGGACCATGGCGAACAGGACGTTGACGCGACGCCGGGCGAGCGCGAGGACAGCATGCTTGTGTGTCTTCTTCTCGGCCCTCTTGCGGTCGTAGAAGGCCCGGGACTCCGGGCAGGTGCGGACGCTGATCATCGCGGAGCGGTAGAAGACACGCTGGAGGCCGCGATGGTAGCGGCGGGGTCGGTGCAGATTGCCGTTCACGTTGCCGGAATCGCGGGGGACCGGAGCGACGCCGGAGAAGGCGGCAAGCCGGTCTGCGCTGGGGAAGCGCGATAGGTCCCCGCCGGTGGCGGCGAGGAACTCGGCGCCCAGCAGGGGGCCGATGCCGGGCATGCTGGAGATCACCGGTGCGAGCTCATGCTCACGAAACCGGGCCTCGATGAGCTTGTCCAGTTCGTGGATCTTCTCGTGGAGGCTCAGTAGCTCCAGCGCCAGGTCGTGCACCACGCGGGCGATCGCGGCCTCGCCGGGAATCCGGATGTGTTGCCGTTCCGCAGCATCGACAGCGGCGGTGGCCAGGTCTTCCGCGCTGCGGGTGTGGCGGTTGCGTAGCCACGTCGTCAGCCGCCGTCGGCCGAGACGCCGCAGTGCAGTCGGCGTCTGGTAGCCCGACAGCAGCACCAGCGACCCCATGCTCGTCAGTTCCAGGGCATGTTCCAGGGCCGGGAAGATGCCCAGTACCTGTGCGTGCAGGCGGTTGGTCTTCCGCGTCCGTTCCTTGACCAGATCGGCCCGACGGTCGGTCATCACCCGTAGTTCGGCGGCCAGTTCACTCTCCGGTGCGAGGACGTGCAGGTCGCGGCGCATACGCGCCTGATCGGCGATGACTCGGGCGTCCTTCGCGTCGGTCTTGCCCAGTCCGCGGTAGCCGGCTGAGGCCCTGTTCACCGCGAGGCCGGGCAGATAGACGATGGTCTGCTCCTGGTTGAGCAGGAGGTTGACCAGCAGAGCGGCCATGCCGTCGGCGACGTCGACGGACCAGACCACGTCCTCGCCGAGGGACAGTACCTCGCTGATGAGGTCCAGCAGTTCGGGCTCGTCGTTGATCACTTTCCGGGACAGCAGCACCTCGCCGTCGTTGTTCAGGACGACGGTGTGGTGGTGAGCCTTGCCGATATCGGTTCCCGCCCAGTTCCAGGCCATGGTTCCTCCGGTCGTGCGACGTATTTTCGATCCGGACGACCCCTCCAGCATGGTCCTACTCAGCGGTACCGGCGGGCCCGCAGCTCCTCATCAGTGGTCGAGTCGTCGTGCGGCTCCGGGCGGCCAGGTGTCACAGGAACCATTGAAGGCAACCACCCCCAAGCCATACCCGGGGCCACTGGATCCTCCGGACCGTACGGCAGCCCATCAGACCCATCAACAACGTAGGACCACCCCCCAGGTCATCCGTTCGACAGAGGGGACACAGTCATACCGGGCCCGGAGGCCAGCGGCCCCATTGCAGGACCGCGAAAAACATAACGGGGGGGCTTGCTCACCTGCGCTGGGCCGTTCCAGCCGATGCTGCTGTTCGGCCCGGTCATGTCCTCGTCGGACAGGTAGCGGTAGAGCCATTCGGCGAAACTCATGTCGTACTCGTAGAAGTCGTCATCGTCTCCGACGTGGACGACGAGCAGGGGTGTGTTGCCGGGCCTGGGCAGCAGGAAGAGGTACTCGCCCCCGTTGGTCGACGCCAGCGGGATCAGGCCGCCTTTCCCGAATACCAGGTGCCCGGGATTGAGAGAGGCCGCGGTGACCTCCTCCCACTCGCACGCGTCGAAGGCCTCCACGGTCTCCCTCATCCAGCGCAACAGGTTCCACGCATCCGATCCGGGATGGTGGATGTAGAGGCGGTCGTTCAGTTCAGCGGGGGCATACCGTGCGACGAACTCCTTGAAGTCCGTGGGGAGGGGGCTGCCGATCTCCTGCTCCAGGTGAAGCCAGTCGGCAGGCTCGTTGTCACGGTTGATGGCTGGGCCCAGCATGTCGAAGACGGCCTGCAGATAGTCGGTCATGGATGCCCAGGGTGTTCGTCGGGAAGGGTCCAGGACAGCATCGACCACGTCGCACGACGACCATCAGCCGGGGCCCGGGGAGGAGACGGGCGCGCGGCAGGAGACCTCCAGCAGCAGGCGGCACCAGGTACGCAGCGATTGGTTCGACCAGACGCATTCCAGCCAGGACAGCCTGCACTGATTCGTCTCCATCGGCGGGGAGGGGTGCCCGAAGGCAGCTGTTCAGTCCCTTGCAAAAGGACCAGGTCAAAGCCTTGTGATGGCTCCGTGAGGGACTGAAGGGACTGAAAATCCCAGTTCCCTTCTTTATGTGTGTGCGCATACGTGTACGGGCGAGCAGTGCACCGTAGTAGTCAGTGCGGCTCATAACTGGGAAGTTGAGTCCCTTCAGTCCCTCTCCCTCTTTCGTAGGCCTCTTGACCTGCGGCTTTGTGGAGGGACCGAAGAAGGACCAACCGGTTCAGCCCCTCGTCAAGGAAGTCGTGTGCCAGCTCCCCGCAGCGTGACCGCGCCGCACACGGACGTCCGCACTCTCGATGTGGCCCGCTGGTGCGCGCGCCCAGGGCTGGCCCGTCCACCCGCTGGCCGCCGGCCGCAAAACTCCTCCCGCGAACTGCCCGGCATGCCGCACTGGTTACCACGCCCCCAGGACTGTCCCTGCCATGCACAAGGCGGCTGGTGCCACGGCTTCCACGCGCCCACCACCAACCCCGCTTGCCTGGACGCCTGGTGGGCCCCCGCCCCCAACTGGGTGTGGGTATCGCCTGCGGTCCCGCCCGCCTGGTCGTCATCGACGTCGATGCCCACAGTGCCCCGGTGCCTGACCGCAGTCGGCTGCTGCCCGGCATCCCGATCCCCACCGAGGTCAACCTCGCCGGTCTGGCATCCGGGTTCGACACACTCGCCCTGCTCGCCGCCTACCGCCGTCAGCCCGACCCGGCCGCAGACACCACCACGCTCCGAGTCCGCACTCCCTCCGGCGGCCTCCACCTCTGGTACCGCCTGCCCCCCGAACACACGGGCTACTGCTCGTCGGCCGGTTCCAGCCCCACCGTCGCGCTGGCCTGGCAGGTCGACGTCCGGGCCCACGGCGGCTACATCGTCGCCCCCACCACCCGCACCCCCAAAGGCAGTTACGTGTCACTTGGCGACACCCGCGAGCCCGCCCTCCTGCCCATGTGGCTCGCCACCGAACTGGACCGCACCGGTCACAGCCTTACTCCAGCACCCTCAGCCCCTGCGACGAACCCCGACGTTCCCGCTCCCCGCGGGCCCCGACGTGCCCCCGCCCGCGCGCTGCGCACTCTGGAGCCGCTGCTGGCGGAAGTCGCCTCCTGTGCCGCGGTTGCGCATGGAGCAGCCTTTACGGAGAAGCTGAACCGCGCGGCCTTCACGGCCGGGGGACTGGTGGCAGCCGGCCATCTGCCCCAGGCCCGGGCCCTGGAGTTGCTGACCGAGGTTGCCGAACAGGCCCGTCCGGGCCAGGAGCGGCGCAGTCAGTCCGTCATCGTCTCTGCTCTGCAGGCCGGTATGCGCCGGCCGTTCCATCACGAAGGACGTTCATGAGCAGCGCCGAGAGCCGCGTCGACGCCGCGGCCGCCGCCCAGCAGAACGCTGCCCCCGCCCTCACCGTCCGACGGTCCCCGAACAGGTCACGCTGACAGGCCGTTTGCCGGGCCTGCTGAGAGACCGGGGTAACGCGAGGCTGTTCGCCTCTCTGTACGGGGACCAGTTCCGCCACGTCGAAGGCCTGGGCTGGTACACCTGGGACACCTACCAGTGGAAGCGCACCGGCGGAGAGAAGGCCGCTCTGTGGGCGGCCGGCGACATGGCCGAGCAGATGCCCCCCAACGACCCGACCGGATTGCACACCGACCGTGAAGTCGCCGCCCACCGCAAGCGCGCCATGTCCACCCAGGGCATCAAGGCCATGCTCACCCAGGCCAAGGCCTCACCCGCCCTCGCCCTGGACCCTGACGTCCTAGACGGCGACCCCTACGACCTGTGCACCCCCGGCGGCGTCATCAACCTGCACACCGGCGAGCTCCGCAAACCCGACCCCATCCGCGACCTGCACTCCCGCGCCACCACCGTCGCCCCCGCAGCGATGCCCACCCCGCGCTGGCACCGCTTCCTCACCGACACCTTCGGCGACGACCCCAAGGGCGCCGAAACCATCGCCTTCCTCCACCTGCTGATCGGCTATTCCATCACCAGCGACGTCGGCGCCCAGGTCCTGCCCTTCCTCTACGGCACCGGAGCCAACGGCAAGTCCGTGCTCCTGGACGTGATGACGCAGATCCACGGCGACTATGCCCTGGCCGCCCCGCCCGGCTTCCTGATGGAGAAGGGCAACTACAGCGAACACTCCACCGAACTCACCGAACTCCACGGCCGGCGCATCGTGGTCTGCTCCGAACTCAAACCCAACGACAAGTTCGACGAAGCCCGCGTCAAACTTCTCACCGGCGGCGACCGCATCACCGCCCGCCGCATGCGCCAGGACTACTTCAGCTTCAACCCCACCCACAAACTCTGGCTCCTGGGCAACCACCGCCCCGAAGTCGGCACCGGCGGCCAAGCCTTCTGGCGTCGTATCCGCCTCATCCCCTTCGAACGCGTCGTCCCCACCGAACGCAAAATCGACAACCTCGCCCCCGAACTCGTCACCAGCGAAGGCCCCGGCATCCTGCACTGGCTCATCGAAGGCGCCCAGCGCTACCTCGCCACCCGCGACCCCCTCACCGGGCCCGCCACGGTCCGCACCGCCACTGAGGCCTACGCCACCACCGAAGACCACATCGGCCGCTTCCTCACCGAAGCCTGCACCACCACCGTCCCCGGCGGTGACGCCGGCGACCTGCGCGTCGAGCAGGGCCTGCTCTTCGCCACCTACACCGCCTGGTGCGCAAACGAAGGCATCCGCCCCGCCACCGTCCGCGCCTTCGCCACCGGGTCCGCCGGGAACTCAACCTCGCCTCCGCCTCCGAGATGATGAAATCCAGCGGAAAGAAGTACGACCCCGGCCTCGGCCTCCTCACCAACGACCCCACCCCGGCAGGTGACTGACCATGGACGCCCTGCCACCGCCGGCCCGCCAGGCCTACCATGAAGCCAAACCCCGGCCACCACACGAACCGCCTGCCGGACGCCGCCCACCACTTGACGGGACTGCAGTCATGAGCTCGCTGCTGAACGAAAGCGATCTCCGCCACGAAGCAGCACTGGTGTGGCTGGAAGACCCCGAAAACCTCGACTACGTCCGCCAGGCCCTCGACAAACTCGCCCGCCGCCGCGGCAAACCCCGCTATGAACGCGACGACCGCGTGGTCGGCTACACCGAACTCGACCAGCACGCCGAAGCCGACCCCGACAGCGGCCTCTACCGCTGCCGCGTCTTCTTCCTCCTCCCGCACGACCGCGACACCGAACCCAACGGCGTCTACAACGTCGGTGCACCCGGCGAAGCCATCGACCCCCGCACCCTCCAACCCCGACGCGTCGGCGAGAAAACCCCCCGCTCCCAACGCGGCCCGGCCGCCGCCATAGCCGTCAGAACCTGAACCCCAACACACCCGCCAACACAGGCCGCCCCCTACGAGTTGTGGGGCACCCCCACCTGAACCGAGGCCGGTTCGACCGCGCTAGGAACCTACCGCCGCGCCCCGGGCGATGGCTCGGGCAGGGAAGAGGGACATCTCTCTCCGGCGGGCAGGTCAGGTGGGGGCGACGGCCTCCTCGCCGTGTTCGACGGCGGCCACGACACGCTCGTGATACCCCTCCAGCTCGCCGTCGGTGACGGTGACGGGGCTGCCGGTGAGGGTGTACCACTCCTCGGTGCCGGTGTATTGGACCTGGACGCCGACGAGGTTGTTGGGCAGGCGGGTGGTGTGGACGGTGAGGTCGCCTGTGATGACTCCGACCTCGTCGGTCATCGCCCCGCCCGGACCGGCGGTGACCTGGTCGTCGCACACCGCTGGTTCGGGGCTGGGCATCAGCTGTCGCAGGTGTCGAGCATCTCGTCCAGCGCCGTCTTATCCGCCTCGGTGACGTTGCGTTGGTAGACGTGCTTCACGTCGATCCAGGCCCGGGAGTACGCGCACCAGTACGACTTGAGCGGGGGCTTCCACAGGTCGGGGGTCTGGTCGCCCTTGGACCGGTTGGAGGCGGCGGAGACGGCGATCAGCTGGGAGTGGACCAGGTCGTTGGCGAAGGCCTTGCGCTTGGCGGTGTCCCACAGATCCGCGTCGGCCCGCCAGCCGCCGGCCAGCGGCACCATGTGGTCGACGTCGACCTGGCCGGATGCGGTGAGCGTCTTGCCGTCGTACTCGCTGTACCAAGTCCCGGACACCGCACGGCACTTGTCGTCCTGGACCACGTTCTTCCCCTCGCGCTGCAGAACGACCTCACGCGTATCGCACTGCCCGTACTGCATGGCCCAGTGCGGGAACTTCGCCCGGGTGTAGCCGGTCATGGCGTGCGGGGCCTCGACGTTCAGGTCCCCTAGCTCGCCCCGGGCGACATCGGCCGGAGGCGGCTCCGGCAGCGCCCGCCGCAGCGCCGGGGAAGACTGGGCTGTGACGGCGGGGGCAGTGGCGGATGCCGGAGCGGCAGGGGCAAGGACGGCGGACAGACCGACCAGGGCGATGGCGGCGCCCACCCGCGAGAAGTGATCTTGCGTCAAGAGATAGCGCCCATGTGCGCGTACAAGCTCACGAACAGTTCAGCGTCACCCATTTGAGAGGGGGCCTCCACGCTGGCTGCCTCCCCGGTCGCGGCGGAGCTGCCGGCGGTGAGCGCTCCCGGGTCCGCCAACAGGACTGCTCCTGATTCGCGGGCTTATGCCCTGGCCGGGCCGGGCGGTGTACGTGCAGAGCATGCAGATGCACCGTTATGGCAGGCGACTCCAATGCCGGACAGGTGGCCGGCTGGGCCGGGCGATGGTGGCTGTGTGGGTGAAGAGGGCTGCGAGGCATGCCTCGGCGAGCGCGGCGCTGGTCGTGCCGTCGGTGAACAGCGTGGGCAGGGCGACAGGTTCGGAGCAGGACCAGGGACGGGCACGGCGGCGTCGTCCAACTTGGTGCCAGGGGCCAGACGCCGGTGATCCCTTGAACTCAGCGGCGGACAGCCGCCTGTTCCGTGCGGCTGGCGATGGTGTCGAGTCCAACCGCGTACGGGTCGGGGAAGGCCGTTCTGTCCTCGACGATGCCCCTGCCTGCGGGGAGCGCGATCTCATCGGCGAGGATGAAGTGATCAGATCCACTGAGCGGGAGGCCGTCGACACGTGAGCTACAACCAGCCCGGCCCGTACGGCCCACAGCCGCCCACGCCCTCCTTCGGGCCGCCCTCGACTGTGGCTGTGGCGTCCGGCGCGCCGACGGGCGCACGTGTGAGGAACACGGTGCTGGCGGTTGCGTTCACGGTGGTGGTCGGTGCGGTCGGCGCCACCGGCTATGTATGGGGTCGGGGCGCCAGCGGGCCGGCGAGCGCCGCAGCCGTGTCGTACAGGGTGAAGACGCCGCCGAGCATCATGGGCGGCGCGTTCGTCGGCGATGCCAACGTCGGTGTGCGGATCACCAATGGCGACATCAAGGGCTGCCTCGCGGACGGGATCCGCAACCTGCAGGCTGTGAGTGCTTCCTACAGGTCCAGCAATCCCGACTCCGAGCAGCGGGTCCAATTTCTGGGAGTCTGGGGGACGATCGACGATCCCGAGCAGGCGATCGACCGTGACTTCGCCACCGCCGCCCGCACCGCCGCCGACAAGACCGGTAATACCTTCGTAGGCGCCCCTCAGCGAGTCTTCCCCATCGGACTCGGGGACGCCGTCATGAAATGCCAGATATACAAGCCCACGAGCCCCTCACACTCAGACGCCGACAGCACCACCCCCCTCTGCATCTGGGCCGACCACGATACTCTGGGCGAGGTCACGCGCTTCGACCTCGCCACCGGCGCCACCCACCTCACCCTCGACCAGGACGCCGACACCGCAGCCAGAGTCCGCGTCGACACCCGCGTCCGGGCACTGTAGGTAACCCCCTGCCGGGCGCCCGGACCGTGGCTGGTCCACCTGCGTGCAACCGGCCCTGCGCAGGATCAAGCCGACTGCGAAACCTCATCGGGATCTCGGCCAGTTCGCCTCCAGTGCTCCTCGGAGAACCTCGTGGTCTCAGGCTTCTTTCGTGTCTGATCCGGCAAATCGTCGTCCGCCAGGCCGGTACGGATGGCTACGTTCGACCCTCGTGACGACGGATGGCACGCACGTCCCGGTTGGTGCTGTGGAGGCGGCGTCGGACCAGGGGCCTGAACCTCAGACGGTCGGGGGGTAGCCCGGACTACGGGTGTCGACGACCCGGTGCCGCTGTCCGGCGGCCTGGAGGCGGTCTCGGAGTTCCGCCGCCCTGCGGTCGGCCTCGCCGCGCTCTCCGGTACCGGACAGAAGTTTGGCGGCCGAGTCAGATGCCACACGGCCGCTGCCCCTTGCCCGCTTCGAAGGGCGGCCTCAGCTTCTTGGAGGTAGGACGCCGCCCAGTCGACAGCAGAATCGGAGTCCGGCCGGTCCGCATCCGCAAGGATCTCGCGGAGGACGGGCAGTTCCGCCTCCGCCACCTGCCTCAGCCGCACGTGCCGACGGTACGCGCGGACCACGCTCACCGAGCTCACCGCGGCCGTGAAGACCACGGAGTCGATCACCGAAGACGGACTGGCCGACGGGCACCGGCCAAGCTCGGCCTCAAGCAGTGAAACGGCGCCTTGCCGGGGCCAGGCCGATAGGGCCGAGCCCCGGCAAGGATCAGCGGCGGGGACGGCCGGCGAGCCACCAGGCGAGCAGTCCGCCGGGGACGGCGACGGCGGCGAAGGTTAGCAGCGAGGTCCCCAGCTCGCTGCTGTCGGCGCGGATTTGGGCGTTGATGAGCATGCCGAGGAAGAAGACGATAACGGCGGTGAGCATCCCGATGGCGGCCGGGCGTGTCCTCATGCAGGTGGCTCCTTGGTTCACTTGATGCACTTCCCTCCGGCAGCCTTGCCCGCGTAGGTGAAGCGGATCTCGACCTTCTTGCACTTGTTCAGGTTGTCGCTGCCGAGGCTGGCTATGTAGGAGTAGACGCCCGCGGCGACGGCTCCGCCGATACCGCCGGTGATGACACCGATGATGCCCGCAGCGGTGGCCGCGCTGCCGAACAGGTGGCGCGGGCCTGGCTCTGGCTGAGCGTGACGTAGACGTACCAGCCGAAGCTCACGCCGCGCTTCTGGATCCGCCCGTCGCCGACGGGCGGCAGCTCGCCCCAGACGACCTGAACGATGTCGGAGTCCTTGAACGCCTCGACGGCCTCTTCATCGGTGTAGCCCCACTCGGCCAGGTTGACGGCGAAGCCTTCACCGCTGCCCCCGGCTCGCTGGCCTTGGTGTTCTGGGCGGCGTTCGCCGCGGGCGCGACGGTAGCGATCAGTGCTGCCGCGACGAGGCTGGCGCAGGCGGTCTTGAAGGTGTGCGAGTCGATGACGGACACAAATCCCCCCCATGGGTCGTTTCAGTGACGGTGCATCAGCACCAGGTCACTTGATGATCCATTTACTTGATCTTGACTCTCCAGGGATCAAAGTCCCTCAACCGCCCCACAAGCCATGAACGGCTTGAAAGTGCCCTCCCTCTGACTGCGCGGCTCGGCTGCGCGGGCGAGAACCGGACCTGCGCTCCGCGCAGACATGGGCGAACTACACGCCGAACTGGCCACCCCGCCCAAAAGCGGGTCAAGGCTGTGGCCCTGGCCGAGGCCCAGGGGAGAGCCCCCCGCCTCGTGCAGCGCCGGCCGCACCGGCCGGTGGGGTGCTCTATCGGGGCCGGTGAGGCGCGCCGAGGCTGTGGCGCAGTTCCTCCCACGTCTCAGGTCCGACGACGCCGTCGACGGGCAGCCCGCGCCGCTTCTCGAAGTTCTTGACCGCTTCTTCCATATCGGCGTCGAACGTGCCGTGGGTCTCGTCGTTCCAGCTGAAGTCGATGTAACCCCAGAAGTCTAGGAGGCACCTGGCCTCCCGGACTGCGGGACCGTGGTCGCCCAGGCGGACGGTTCGCGGTGTCACGGTGCCGTCGAAGCCGCAGGCGACGCCCTCGATCGGCACCTTGGGTGCCGTCTCCGCCGATGCGGTCGTGGTGCCGAGGGCCGTGACGGCGGCCAGTGCTGCGGAGACGAGGGCCACGGATGCGGCTAATCGGCGTATTGATCTCATGGTGAAAACCATCCCTTTGATGTACTGTGACCCGGTCTGGGGCGCGTGCCTTGAGACTATGGATCACCGGTCGGGCGCGGCCACCCATTTAGGGGGCGCTCGTGCGCCGCCGGACAGGGTGAGGGCTGCGCCGGGCCCGCCGTCCGGCCGAGTCGCTACACCGTTGGTTGCAGCAAGTGGTGTGCCTGACCCGGGAGGTTGACATGGGCGCTACCGCGCTGGTTTGACGACGCGCCAGCATCACGTTCCTAACCTGGGGCTGTTCATCAGGGGCCGGCGCTGCCACTTCGTGGCCGGCGGTTGCCTGTGACCAGATGCAAAGCCAACGGGAGGGCCGATGAAGTCGAGTCTGAAGAGGGTTCTGGTGGCCGGTTCGGCCCTGGCGGGACTGGGGGTGGCGGCGGTGGACATGCCGGCCAGTGCTTCGGCGAACGGGGAGCTCCAGGTCACCGTCCACACCAACTACTCCGACAACATTCAGGTGTGGGGCACGAACCAGTACGGCAACGCGGTCCACACCGACTGGGTCCCGACACCGCACGCCTGGACCCGGGTCAACGGCTGGTGGTGGCGCGGCAGCGTGTCCATCCACAACGTGGGCCGCCACAACGGCCGTACGATCGACCAGTGGACGACCTGCAACATCGTCCCGGGCGGCACGCCTCACTTCGCGGACTGCTGGGCCATCTGACCTCCGCAGAGGAAATGTTCCGGTGGGTGCGACGGGTGGTGACCGTGGTGTGGCTCCTCGCCGAGACGCGCCACCAAGACCGCTCCCCACTGCCGTGATCTGCGGGAGCGCCAGGGTGCCCGTACGGTGATCCGGAGTGCTCCCGAGAGTGCTTGCGCGGCCGGTCGTCTCCCGCACGTTGGCGTCCGGCCGCATACATGGCCCCCGGCGCGCCGGCGAGCACAGCAAGAGGGATTTCCGGGGGCGGGGTGGTTCGGCTGGAGGAACGATCCGTCTGCTGTGACGGGCATTGTCAGAGGGGCCGCTTAGGATCCCGGCTCGTGGCGATCAAAGTGCCACCGGCTGGCGGCGCAGGAACGCATCGACGGCGGCCGGGTCGGGGTCGATGACGGTGATGCGGCCGGGTGCGGTGGACCGCGGCCGCCATCGCCGTGATCGCCACCGAGCCCCCAGTGCCGATCGTCGCCACCGCCCCATGCAGGGCGAGCGCGCGCAGCGCCAGCACCTGACCGGCCTCGTACGGGGTGCCCTCCAGATAGCGCAGGGACCCGGTCAGGTCGAGGTCGACGGCCAGGTCTTGGGGACGTGCCTGGTAGCGGGGCGTGAAGTCCTCGACCAGCACCAGGAGCTGCCCGAACACCGCGTCCTGGTCCGCCTGGTGGTCCGGGCCGGGGTGGAAGAAGACCCGCATGATGCAGCGTGCACGGTTGTCGCTCATGAGGTCACCCCGCGCTGCCCTGGTTCTCCAGACGCCTCAGAGTGTCTCGTTCTGCTGCTGCGGACGGGTTCGTCACCATGGGCCGCGAGACGCACGCCGTTCGCAGCAGTATGACCATCCGCCTCTCAGTGCATTCGAGGGCTGCCGATGCACCTCTGAGATCAATATATCGAGCATAAATCGAACGTTGCGAGGTAAGCGAGGACTGCCCTTGCCGTTCGAGCCACTGCGACTGAGCGTCCAGTAGGGCAGCGGGTCAGGCGGGGCTCCTGCCCGAGGCAGTGTCGGAACCCGTCACTAGTAGGACTCCGTTAGGTCTCGGGGGATCTTGCGGCTTTCCGCTGGTGGGAGCGGGGT
>NZ_BAAASQ010000047.1:0-23639 GCF_039532965.1 Streptomyces mauvecolor
CACCCTCAACTGGCGCGAAACCTGACCCGGGAGCAAACGCCAATCAACGAACCAAACGCTCCCTACGTTGTTCTGCGGGACGTGGTGAGCCCTTCGTATGGTTCATCCACCCAGGGCGTCGGGTGAGGCTTAAAACGCTCTGCCACTGGTGGCTTTGACTGATTGGCCGCCCGGCGCCCACGACGACTCGGCTGCCAATTGGGAATTGCGAATGATCGCTCTGTAGGGAGTCGACAGCGAGGTCGTCTGTGGGAGGCAGCAGCAGAACAACACGTGGAGGCACTACATGGCCGAGATCTGGGCCGGCATCGACGCAGGCAAGACCCACCACCACTGTGTGGCGATCGACGGGAGTGGCCGACGAGTGCTCTCACGGCGCGTCGTGAACGACGAGCCCGAACTCCTCGAACTCCTCACCGACGTCCTGGCCCTGGCCGAGGAGGTGACCTGGGGCATCGACCTGGCCGACGGTGGCGCCTCCCTGGCCATCACGATCCTCCTCGACCACGACCAGCCGGTGCACTACATCTCCGGCCGGGCCGTCAACCGGCCTCCGAGAGCTACCGCGGAGAAGGCAAGACCGATGCCAGGGACGCCGCTGTCATCGCCGACCAGATCCGCATCCGACGTGACCTGCATCCCTTACGCACCAGCAACGAAACCGTCACCGACCTCAAACTCCTCACCAGCCGTCGCATGGACCTGGTTGCCGACCGCACCCGCACCGTCAACCGCCTGCGAGCCCAACTCACCGGCATCTTCCCCGCACTGGAACGGGCCTTCGACTTCACCAACACCGGCCCGCTCACCTTGCTGACCGGCTATCAGACGCCTGCGGCCATCCGCCGGATCGGTGCCAAGCGGCTGGAGACGTGGCTTCGAAACCGACACGTCCTGCGGCCTGACCGGCTTGCTGCGATCGCCGTCCAGGCCGCTGAAAGGCAGCACACCCGCCTCCCCGGGGAGAAGCTGGCCGCCCAGCTGGTGCACACGCTGGCGAAGGAGGTGATGGCCTACAACCAGCAGGCCAAAGAGCTCGACAAGGACATAGAAGACCGGTTTCGCGACCACCACACCTTCGGTGAAGTAGGCCGCCGACGAGGTGCCCGTGGCTCGGGTCCTTTTCCGACGGCCCCTTCCCGAACCGTGCTGACTAGTTTCCCAGTACACGGCTCTCCAGTGATCGGTTTCGGGTGGAGGTTGTTGCCCTCCCTGCGTGGATCTCTTGGTGGCAGTTCGCGCAGACCACGAGGGTCTTGCGCTTGCGTTGTGCCATCAGGTGGACCCACACTCCTGGCTCCGGTCGGCCTGGTCGTTTGAGATCTGCGAGTTTCCGGATGTGGTGGACCTGAAGTCCTTCCGTTGCCTCGCACATCTCGCACTGTCCGGCAAGGAGCCGGTGTATCAGCTCGTTGTACCGGTAGTCCGTGGCTGGCTGGAGATCAGAAATCGGGGTGACTCGCTGCCATTTGAGGGGAATTCCGCCGAAGCGGGCGACCAGTGGCTTCCTGTCCTTGTCGCGCTCAACTGTGACCTCGAAGCACCTTCTCGGTCCGTCAGGCGTACTTATGGTCGTCTGGTATCTGTACGCCATCTTGCTGACGGTGGAGTTGTGTTTTGCGGCCAGAGTTTTGAGCAGTGAGACTGCCATGACCCAGCGCAGGCGGCTCAGGCGAAATACGTCCTGAGCCATCAGGTAGTACTGAACCATGCCCCGGTACTCTGCCCCGAATTTTCCGACGATTGTGAAGTCGGCGTCATGCAGGAGCATGCTGCGATGCCAGGGCCTTCCCTTCTTCATGTAGCGGGCGCACCGTTCCCGGATGACGTCCTTCGGCACGTAGAGCCCAATCCCACCGTTGACTGCCCTCCTTCCGGCGGTAATTTTGGTGTCGGCGTATTGAGTCCTGATGTCGTAGCCGAGGAATCGCGCTGCCTGGCTGGCGGCGTGAGTGATCAGAGTTTTCGACTCCGAGAGTTCCAGCCTGAGTTCGTTACGGAGGAACGACCGGACCCTCGACTTGATCTCCTCGGCCTCATGCTTCGGACCAGCGAACCCCAGAAGGAAGTCGTCGCAGTAA
Organism: Streptomyces mauvecolor; assembly: GCF_039532965.1. Classification (NCBI taxonomy): domain Bacteria; kingdom Bacillati; phylum Actinomycetota; class Actinomycetes; order Kitasatosporales; family Streptomycetaceae; genus Streptomyces; species Streptomyces mauvecolor. The sequence goes on from NZ_BAAASQ010000047.1 coordinate 2,082, forward strand.
CGCACATACCGAAGGCGTCGATAGCCTGGGTCGGCAGGGTCCCGACTTGGCAGGGTCCGGCGCTCGCGTCGAAGCGCGTTTGCCAACTCCTGTTCTCCACGTCGTTGAGCCGTTTCGATCCGGTTCTCGATGTCTCGGTAAGGCGGATAGGGGCGACGAAGCCTTCCACGGTTGTATTCCGGGACCAGCTGCTCTTCGATGAACCGGTCGAAGCGATCCAGGTAGATGTTGGACAGCACGGGCGAGGCAACTCCGCCTTGTGGAGCGCCACTCAGGGTGGCATTCCACCGCCAGTCCTCCAGATACCCGGCCTTCAGCATCCGGTGGATCAGTCGCAGGAACCGGCCGTCGTGGATGTTCTCTCCTAGAACTGCGAGCATGACCTCGTGGTTCAGGCTGCCGAAGCAGTCAGAGATATCGCCCTCAACAAACCAGTGTGTTCCCGCCCAGGTGTTAGCCACTTCCCGCAGAGCGGTGTGGCATCCCCGGCCGGTACGGAAGCCGTGGGAGTGATCGGAGAACTGGACGTCGTAGTAAGCGTCTAGCAGAAGCCGGACGACCTCGGCGACCAGCTTGTCCGACCACGGCGGCATGGTGGCTTCATACTGCCCCTCCTGCTGTACTCATTCGGGATTGGGGTGTGAACTTCCTGCAGTTCAAGGCCCGTTGGCGGCATGCTGCCTCCACGCCCGGGGTCCAGGGGATGCTGACGCGGCCGCCAGCGGCGCGGTGGGCGGTGAGGTCGCCCTGGTAGATCCAGTGGTAGACCGTGCCGGCCCGGATGCCGAGCCGAGCGGCCGCGTCCTGGACGCTGATCTCACCGTTTTCAGAGATCTCAGCAGGCAGCGGATGACTGCCGGGGCCGGTGGGGCCTGGGTGTTTGGGCTGCGCCAGCTGCCAGCGGAGGTCGGCCTCGATGTCGTCGTCCCAGGCGATGGCGACGCGGCCGTTGCGCAAGTGGCGGGCGGCGAGGCGTCCGGCCCGGATCTGGTAGGCGATGGCTGCGGGCAGCGCGCCCAGGCGGGCCGCGGCCTGCTGGATGCTCAGCTCATCGTGCCCCTCGGACAAGGGGCGACTGCCGGGCCCTTGCGGGACGAACTGTTCGGGGTGGGCGAGCCAGTTGCGGCAGGCGGTCTCGGTCTCCTGGTCCCAGGGGATGCACCAGCGGGTGTCGGGGCCCTTGCGGGCGGTGAGCCGGCCGATGCGGATCCAGTAGTAGAGGACGTGGCAGACCACGCCGAGCCGGTCGGCGGCCTGCTGGACGGTGATCTCGCCCGGTCGGATCTCGCGGGGGACGAGGTCGTGCGGGATGAGGTGGCCGGAGGCGTCGATCTGGCTGCGGCAGGCGGCTTCGACCTGCTCGTCCCAGGGGATGCACCATCGTCCACCAGGCTCTTTGCGACCGGCCAGTCGGCCGTGGGTGAGCCAGTAGTAGACCGCGTTCGCACTGATGCCGAGGATCTCCGCGGCCTGGTCGACACTGACCTCGCCGTCCTGGAACGGGGACGGAGCGGGGATCTGGTAGGTGTAGCGGACCCACTTGACGGCCGCGACGGTGTAGCACTGTCCGGTGCCGGTCATCAGCCCGGCCCGGGCGAGCTCGGCGGTGATCTCTGCGTTGCTGTGGGTGGGGCTGAGCCGGGCGATCAACTCCCGTGCCGCAGCCGGGGTCTTGCGGACCTGGGCCGAGGTGTGGGGGCGGCGGATGTCGAGAACGTCGGTCGCGCCGGTGTGCCAGCGCACCCCGATCCGGGCCCGGGAGCGGTCCGTCTCGGGCAACAGCGTGACGTCCGAGATCAAGGTCCGCAGCAGCCGCTTGCGATCCCGGTCCTTCGTCGTGTCGGCCCACCACAGCCTGGGCAGATCGGCGGCGAGTGCCCGCAGTCCGTCGCGGTCCGGCAGTGCCGGCCGGGCCTCGCGGACCTGGGCGAGTGCCGCCTCGGCCTCGGCCAGGGCGACCAGCCGGGCCTCCCAGCGGGACTCAAGCGTTCGGGCGACCAGCCGGTTCTCCGGCTCGACCGCATTGAAGGCGCGCTCGGCCCGCTGGGCGTCGAACCGGGCCCGCTCGACGGCGAGTTCGGCCGCCCGGTGGGAACGGCTGTGCCGGACGGTGACCTCGTCGGCGGCGGCCAGGGCCCGCTCGATCTGGCCCGGGGACAGCGCGCTGAGCAGCAGACGGGCCACCGGCTCATCGACCGCGTCGGCCCTGATCGAGCGGCAGGTCGCGGTGGCCTCGTGATCGGCGCGCGACGACGAACAGCCGTAGGCCGCCTGCTGGTACTCGTAGTACCGGGTGGTCATGGGGCGTCCGCACGAGCCGCAGAGCATGATCCCCTGGCACAGGGCCAGGCCCTCGCGCGGTGGACGGGCCCCGTCGTGGGTGCAGTCCGCCTTGAGTTTCGCCTCGTTGGCCAGGTAGTCGTCCCAGCTGATGTAGCCCTCGTGGTGCCCGTGCAGCACGATCGGCCACTGCGCGCGGGGCCGCAGCACGATCCCGGTGTGGACGCTGCCGTCCGGGCGGACGGTGCGCCGCGTGAGATAGCGGCCGTAGACGTAGGCGCCTGCGTAGCACGGATTGCGCAACAGCCCCAGCACCCGCGAGTGCGTGAGCTTGCCCCAGCGCAGCTGACCGGCCCAGATGCCGCCGTAGGCACGCAGCGGAAAGCGCCGCCCGACGAACGAGCCGACCACCTTGAACGCCGAGCCCTGCTCCTGGAACACGGCGAACACGGCGGCGATCGCCGCCTGGACCTCCTGGTCCGGGTCGATCACGCAGCAGCCCTCGTCGTCGTAGACGTAACCGACCGGCAGCGGGAACCGCAGCTCGCCCCGCTCCGCCGCGGCCCGCTTCGCGCCGTGCAGCCGGCCGGCGAGGATGTGCAGCTCCGCCTCCGACATGCTGCCCTTCAAGCCGAGCAGGAGACGATCGTTGATGTCCGCGAGATCGTAGACGCCGTCGGCGTCCACCAGCAGCGCGTCGGTCAGGCGGGCCAGCTCCAGCAGGCGGGCGAAGTCCGCCGAGGAGCGGGCCAGCCGGCTCACCTCCAAGCCGAAGACCGCCCCCACCTCGCCCAGGCAGACCTGCGCGACCAGGTCCCGAAACCCCAGGCGCTCGGATCCGAACTTCGCCGAGCGGCCCAGGTCCGCGTCGATGACGAGCACGTCCTCACGGGCCCAGCCCAGCTCCACAGCCCGTTCCACCAGGTCGTACTGCCGCAGCGTGGACTCGGTGTTGTCCCGGACCTGTACGTATGTCGACTGCCGCAGATAGATCGCCGCAGTCCTGGAGCGATGCGACGTCGTGATCTTCGACAGCCCGTTCATGACCGCCGCCCAGCGCCGACTCGATCATGTTGGCCAGCACCGTCACCTGCTCGCACAACGCACCCACCTGCGGCATCAGCCCGCACCCCCGGCCCCATCAAGGACCGCGTCCGGCTCATCCCCGCCGCCTTCACGATGCCCCGCCCACCGCTCGCTCACCCCGGCGGACGAGCGCATCCGCCAACTCCCGGGCAGCACAGAGCTGTTCAACCGAGAGCCGGTGGTCCAACGGCACCTCCCCACGATCCGTCCACGCCTGCGGCAGCGTCACCGTCCGGGCCACCCCGTACGCGCACACGAACACCAGCGCACCACCCCGGCGCTTGGCGTACAGAATCTCCAGACGCTCGCCCACCATCGCGTGGAACGGATGCGTCACCGTCACAAAACCCAAAGACGGCCTGGACAAACCGGCACTATGCCGTGACCGTCGGCAGACCTAGCGGACGCCTCCCCACTTTCTTGGGAATGTAGACCCGCTTGGCCGGTGACCAGCGATACGTCTCCGAGCGCAGGAGCTCGATGATCGTCTCGATTTTGGTCAGTGACATGCCGTCCACGGTTTCCCCAGTGGTCCCCGGCGTCATCGACCCTCGGTTCGAGTAGATACGCCCGTAGGCCACAAGGAACAACTGCGGGTTGAACAGCTGCCTGTAGAGCCTCTCCAATGGCAGGCCACGCCTGCCACGTTCCCGAATGACGTTCAGCACCGTTTCGGCGCTTTGCATTACGCATACCTCCCTTCGCTGAACGCCTCGTTCACCTACACCCCTTTGCCCTGTGCACCGGCTTTCCCGGGCTCCATGGCGGGTCGTTACTCCCGCGACTACTACGGGTGCTCCGTCACCGTGGGGCTCGCGCCCTTTAGGCGATCCCGTGGTACGTCTTCGTTGTACGTATCGAGCACGACGTAGGCCGCCCACTCATCCCCTTGTCCGTCCTCGTTGGACGAAATCCCGTGCCACAGAGGTTGTCCGGGCCTCACTTCGATGCCTGGACATGGCACGGTGCCGGTAACAGGCGTTGTTCCGACGGGCGTAGCGGTTGACACCATTCGGGGATTGGACTTCAAGCAATTCAGCCTTGGCCATATCGTGCGGGCCTTGCAGCACCTCATCCTGAACGCCTCCAGATGACCACCACTTTCCTGGCATGCTATTGTCCCCTCGCGCTTTCGCGTCCAGGTAAGCCAGGCGACCCAAGAACATTCCTCTGAGTTCCTCCCAACTGCGTCGGGGATACAACGAAGCGCCTCACGGCGCACAGGTGATCACCAGCATGCCCGGCCTGGGCATCATCCTCGGCGCCGAGTTCCTGGCCGCCACCGGCGGCGACATGACCGTCTTCGGCACCGCCGACCGCCTCGCCGGCTTCGGCGGCGTCGCCCCGGTGCCTCGCGACTCCGGCAAGATCAGCGGCAACCTCCGCCGCCCCCAGCGATACAACCGGCGCCTCCAACGGGTCTTCTACACCTCGGCGCTGTTCAGCATCCGGCACTGCGAGGAGTCGCGCCGGTTCTACGAACGCAAACGAGCCGAAGGCAAGCGCCATACCCAGGCCGTGCTCGCCCTTGCCCGTCGCCGCGTCAACGTCCTGTGGGCCCTCCTCCGCGACGGGCGACGCTACGAGCTCTCACCACCCAACGCACTCGCGGCTTGACAGACGGCATTGGGAATCAGTCAGTCCTGCACCTCTTCAGCGACAGTGACGCCGTCGTGCTCATGAAGCGTGTCGGGCAACACCGCGCGGCGAATCCGCCGTGTCAGGGTCCGTGTCATGAGCCAGCAGCTGGTGGTGGGGCGGTTTCCGTCGAGCTCCTGTCCTCCCGGGCACGTGCAGGCGTCAGTCCCAGATGGGGCGGTCCGGGTTGTTGATGTAGTAGATCCAGTAGGCGAGTCCTGCAATGAAACCGGCGCCGCACAGGGCCAGGTCGACACCTGCACGGCCCGCGCCGACTCCTTCCCGTCGAGCCAACAGGAAAGCGCGAGCGCTCACGGCGAGCCCGGCGGTGGCAAGTGGTAGGGCCAGCAGCCAGGTAAGACAGCAGAACCAGCAGCCCAGGGACAGCCCCCCGAGGAAGGTGCCCATGGGGAATCGGCCGGGCGGTGCTGTCTTGGGATCCTGTCTGCTGGTCATGGCACAGATCAAAGCAGCAGGTCAAGGGTGCGACTGTGCCGGGGTCAGGGGAGATCGTGACGAACGATCGCAATGCCGCGAGGGGTACTGGCAGAGCATGATGGCCATGAACAGCCTTACCGGGTCAGCGCGGTACGTGCCATGAGGAAGCAGCAAGACTTGAGTGCAGCAGACGACATCCGGTCCACGTTCCTTTTCCATCCGCCCGTTGACGATGCCGCCGCCTGGCAGATGACGGTCGAGGGGTTCGTTCACGCCCTCACGGCGGCATTTCCCGAGGCGTTCACGAAGTACCGCAACAGTGGTCTCCGCGGGAACTCCGTCGTGGACTTCGAGGTCGAAGTGCAGCCGGAGATGTGGGTGGAGGGTGTTGCCAGCACTCCGGTCGAGAACAGTGCCGTGATCACCCTGGTGGGCGCGACCAGCGCAGAGGCCGCGCACTTCGCGCTGTGGCTGCGCAGCGGTCTCGTACCTCGTCCTGATCTCGTCCGTTTCAGCAGCGAACGGGCGCTGGACAGTGGGGACGACACGCAGTGGCAGATCCTTGCCGGCGGCGGCTTCGAGGAGCTCCGGGCAGTCGTCGCCGAGCACCATGAAGCATTGGAGGACGAGTGACTGCCCCGTCCTGAGGCGCCCGGGCAAAGCTGGTCAACGACCGTTACTCTGGCGGGCGTTGGGGAGTTGACTGCCCATGGATGACTTCGCTGCTCCCGTGACCGGCACGCATTCCGACGCCCCGCGCGAGCCCCCAATCACGATGGTGGAGGCGCGGGAGGCGGTGCGGCTGCTGATGCATTTCGCCGAGGCCGGCGACGGGGACAGTGACGAGGCGCTGGACGTGTATCGGCTGGCTACGGACATCGCGGGACGGCTGCCGCCAGAGTGACATCACCCGGCGGCCTGGTGGTCAGGGAACTGGCATCCAGGCGCGCCTCGACCGAGGTCACATCCCGCGGTCAGGGCCGTGCCACGGGACTGGGCGGTCCTCCGGGCTCATGGGCAAGTGCCGGAGCTCCACCGGGCCCGGGTAGAAATACGTCCCGTTGGGATGGATGACCTCCTCGCCGATGAGGTGCCGGCGGAGCCACTCGGCGAAGCCCATGGGGTTTTGCCAGTACCGCCTTCGTCCCGGTCGTGCACCACCATGCTCCAACCGGGTGTCCGCGGGCTGCAGCTGAGGAAGACGTGGAAGCCAAAGTCGGTCGACAGCGCGGAGATCAGGACCCCCTCAGCACCGGTGTCCGGGTGTGGAAGACCGTCCCAGTCGGCGTCTCGGAATGCTTGCTCAGGGTGAGTCTGTGCGGGCGAGTACGGTATGGCTTCAGCGGACCGCGACTTGTTAGAGGGCCAGTTCAGCGACGGGTGCGGGATGGTCGATGGCGACGGCGCCGAGGCGGATGTGGACGGCTCCGTCGGTCTCCTCGATGTGGTCGACGGTGAGCTGGGAAATCGCTGTGGTCCACTGGGCATAGAGCGAAGGCCTCCCTGCGGCGCCTCGTCCAGGCCATGCTGGCCAACCTGCTCGTCCTCGTCGCGCTCTTCGCTGGCTACGTCCTGCACGAGCGCCCCACGATCCTCCCCGTCATCGCGGGCATCGCCGGGCTGTTCGCCATCGGCGGCGTCATTCTCACCTCCGTCAAGCTCGTCAACCGACGGCGCCCATGACCCCAGCCCCAACACGAGGCACCACCTGGCGGCTCGACCACCGAACCGACGCGTCCCGCCGAAGGCCTGGGCAGATCGGAGACCCGGGAGACGAACGCACGCAGCCGCTCCAACAGGATCCTTGACGGAGCGGCCGATGGGCCTCCGCGCTCGGGACGCGCCGTACCTCGATCCCGCCGAAACCCTCTCGCCTCCAGAGGATGCCTGAAGGTTATTCAGAACTGTTGTCGCAGGCCGGGGGAAGAGGCGCGATCCCCGTGGCCTCGTGCGCAGCCGAGTACTGCTCCACGAGGGCGCCCACGCAGCGGCGAGACATGATTGCGTTGCTCTCGTGATCCCGAAATCCTCATGGCCCACGGACTTCTGAATAACCTTCCCAGTATTGAGCCATCCCGCTACGGACGCCCTCAGGAAAGGCCCCACCTGATCAATACATAGAGAATCTGTACGCCGCCGATTCCCGCGACCAGGATCTCTCCCCGCAGCCTCGCGATCCGCGGATGACTTTCTGCCACGAAGACCTCGTGCGGTTGCCTTGGGTCGTAGGAAATGGTCAGCACCTTGTTCACCCTGACGGATTCGCCCTTGGTGCGCAGCGACGCGAGCTTTCTCTCGTCGCCGACCGGGATCCGTTCCAGCGTGTGTCTGACGATCCCTCCGGATTCACGTTCCACGGCGATACACCGCGCGCGCGTGCTAACCCTCCTCCGATAGGAATAGAGATCCGAAATGGCCAGCCCTACCGCGCACAAAATCCAAGCCACACCTCCTGCGAAGATCCACCAGCGCCCCAGCGAAAGAGCACCGGAAAGAGCAAGCGTCACCACCTGAACCCCCTGTCGAAGCAAAATATGATCTCGCCGTCAGGCGAGGGCGGCAAAAAACCAGCATGCTAGGCCCAGCGCCAGGAACAGGAGCACGGCCCTGCCGTGCGTAAAGCGTGGATAGGATTTTCCCACATAGACCAGGTGCGCATTCGCAGGGGCCGGGTCATAGGATATATAGACCTCGTCCCCCACCCTGAGCCTTGCGTTCTTGCCTGTGCGAAGCAGGACCCTTTTGCTTTCACGACCGACGGTTTTCCTGCGCAGTAGGTGCCTGTACTTGCCGCCCGGCTCGCGCGTCACACTCTCACAGCGAGCCGACATCAGAACGCTCCGTCGATAGGAACGCGTATTGGAAATGGCCAGTGCCACAGCGAGAACAATCCACGCTAACCCGGTCAGAAAACTAGCAAGCACACCAAGCCCCCAATAACCAAAGACCTATAAACTCATCGCAAACTAGCACGAGGCAGCGAACAAGATCAACAACTGCTTCGTCACTCGCCCTGAAAACCCGGCGGGCATCCACCGCACGAAAGGAGGGTCGGCGCCCTCTGGCAGACGTCCAGCCCTACCGGATGCACAGACCGTAGTCGTAATCGGCCAAAGAAAGAGCCGGGCCCGAATACGTTCCGAACGGCAAGATGCCAACTGCCCGCGGCCTTCGAGATCCCGGGCCGGCCACCCCCTGATCAACTCCCTCGGCGAAGAATCCCCCCGCAGTCTCGTCAGACCGTAATGATATGCCGGTGCTGGCTGAGCCAGTCGGCGAAGGTATCAACCGTGTGATCGGGCAGAACTGCGCCGAAGCGCCGACTTCGCCGGACGGCGAACTCGCCGCCATCGCGCACGCTAAACCTTCGGAAAGGCCCTAACAGAATCACGGTGACTACTTTCTGCGAAATGCAGCCTGATCCAACCGCAGCGGCCCGAATGGGATGGCCCTTTGCTAACAAAGCAACGTGGTGGGTTCCTCTCAACCGAGGAGAGCAACCCACCACGCCAATATAGGCCTTGGCCTCCTAGGATCAGGCGCTAACCTTCGTCGCGCTCACCTGTGGGCTGCCCCTTCACCCAATGGACGGATTCCGGCCGGGCGCCACTACCCGCGCGGCAGAACTCTTGCAGAGCCGCACGAATACGACTCACAGGGAGAGCGTTGCGCGAATCGTGATAATAGGGGACGTGCACGTCGATCAAGATCTCGGGGCCGAATGCCACAGGCTCCGGATTGTCGGATACCCAGGCCCAGTCGGCCATATCGCTCTGGGTCTTCTCGTTGATTTCAGAAGCACGGTTGGCGTCAACATACCAGACGAGCCCACCATGCCCATTGCTGAAATTGACTGTGACTTCCAGGCTGTTGTCCGGCCACTGGACGGAGGCACCTTCGCCAGGAGCGCTCTCCATGAAACCGAATGATGCAGTTTCACAGTCCAGCTCGAACCCGGGCGCCTGCACGGTCTCTGCGGGAAAACCAGACAGGAAGCGTTCGACCACTTCTCTCATTTCCTCTGCCGACTCGGCGTAGTGAAACCTGCCGAAGAAACGGGCCACAAGAATCACACTTATACCTTCCCTGCAGAATTCTCGGGATCCGGGATCACGTCACCGGTTGCCGGGCAATACCGCACTACATGGGGAGAAAATTGCGTGATTCCCTAGCTTTGCAAGGCTTTAGCCGTCGGAGGCTTTACTGCAAACAGCGTGACGGACCGCCCATCCAGCTTGCGGGCTGTCACAAGAGATCGGGGCTGGACGCAGATGCCCCTGAAGGGTGCCTCACGCCTGCGCGGCGTGAGGCACCCTTCCCATGATCAGCTTCAGCGCGTTACACGGTTTGGTCCAGCAGTAGCCATGGGACACATTCCGGGCGTTCCCCCGTGCGAGCTCTGCAGAATTCTTCGACGGCGTCGCGGACTTGCGCTACAGGGATGGCAGCCTCAGGCGGGTAGTAACTGGGCGTTCCTGGATCGAAGATCAGCTTGGGATCGAACGATGGGGGGGTGGGATTTCCGGACGTCCAGATGAACCTGGAAACGTGATCTTCGTCGGCCCCTTCAGGCGTGTCCGGCGTCCACCATCTCAGCGCCCCATATCCGTTCCGGGTGTTCACGGTGACGTAGAGGAAGTTTCTTGCCCACCTCTCGTCAGTCTCCTCAGGATATTTCCCTTTGACGATACTGACCACTGCCTTCTCGGGCATGACAGCATACCCGTCAGGGGTGGTGGATCCTTGCGGCAGGTCGTTCATGATGTGGTCGATGAGCGCATCGACCTGACCGTCGGTCCTGGCGTAGACGGGACCTTCGTGCGTGGTGCCAAGAACCATCATGAGGCTATCGTCCCTACTTCCTCTTAGCCGTACCCTTGAGCGGAATGCCCTTCTCCAACCCGGGGCAGTGCACCCATAGGGTTTGATCCTTGTAGAGGATGGCGAGAACAGCCTGCAACGTTCTCGGAAGTCACACCAGCACGGCGCTCTCTTCCGATTTAAGGACCCGCTACGGAGACCCTCGCCTCGACGCACCCGACTATAGAATTTTCCGAAAAAGCCGTGACGGTCCGCCAGTTCAACTGGCGGACCGTCACGATCGGGACTAGAGAGGAGGGCTTTTGAAGGCTGTACCTCTAGGCGGCACTATCTTCCATCCGCTCGCCGGTTTCCTGCCCCTTGACCCACTGGATGCAGGTGGGCCGCTCCCCTGACCCCATGCGACAGAATTCTTCAATTGCCGCTCGAACCTGAGATCCTGGAAGAGCATTTCTTATGTCGTGATAGGAGGGGCCTTCCGGGTCGATCAGAATTTTTGGATCGAAGTCCGGCGGACTCTGACTGTCAGATACCCATGGCCAGTCCGCCATGTCACTGTTTGTCTTTTTGTTGATTTGCTCGGCTCGCCCAGTGTTTACCATCCAGGCAAGCCCGCCATACCTGTTCTCGAAATTAACCGTCACGAGCAGGCTATTGTCTGGATATCCTTCCCACCAAGCCGGGTCGACGCCTGCGGGGATCTCGGTTTCCGCGAAACCGAAGAAGGCCGTTTCGCATTCGGACGCGGATCCCGGAGGAAGGTCGCTCCGCCCCGGGGGGCCTGCAAGGAAGGCGTCGATGACTGCAGACATCTCCGATGGGCCGTCCGCGCAGCGGTACTCGCCGAAGAAATGAGCTACGAGAATCACGTTCACCGCTTTCCGAGAATTACAACTGGGTTCTGAGCACCAGGATAGTACACCGTGAGCGAGGACCCCTTGGAGAGGATTGATTCGACAGCGTTGGTGCAGTTCATCCGGTTGCTGCAGACGCCGTTACTGTTATTGATCACAACAGTAGCGTGGTCAATTCCGTTCTGCTTCATCAGCGCGGCATACTTCGTCTCCACATGCGTGGCGATATTGAACTTGACACCAGCAGGCTTCCCTCCGTAAAGAGGGGAAGGCGAGGTGCGCAGGTACTCGTTCGCTACCGCATAGAGATCGTCTTCCCCGCTCAGGAGGTCATCGTACTTTCCGCCCAGGCCGGCGATGCGTTTGCCGTTTGCGTCTCTCAGTGCCCCCTGGGTCTTGTCACCGGTCTTGAGGTAAGGGCGGAGCTCGTCGAAGGTTTTACCCACCCAGATGGGGCAGCCTTCGTCGTTGTTGTGGACGAGGACGTTGGTGGTGCCGGTGGAGACGTAGTAGGTGTGGACGCCGTCGACGGTGAGGTCGTAGGCGTCACTGAGACCCTGCCAGTCGCGCGTGTTGACGACCGCGGTGGTCTTGCCCTCTGAGGTGCGGAGGGAGTCGCCGTCCGTCAGGTCAGCGGCGTTCTTCCAGCCCCGGTCCTTGTCGGACCAGAAGGGGTGATGGCTGGTGGAGGTGAGAGTGGAGCCGTCGGTGAGGGTGACGTCGGTGAAGTTCCGGTCGTCAGGAGTGTGAATGGTGCGGGTGACGGTGCGGGGGCCGGTCTCCCCGGTGGTGGGGTCGGTGGCGGTGACACGGTCGCCCGGTTGAATCTGTTCGATGGATCGACCGGTGCCGTCGGCCATGAGGACCTTGGTGCCGGCGAGGAAGCTGTGTGTGGCCGCGCCCACGAGGCAGCCGACGGAGCGCTGGGTCTTTCGGTAGTCCTTGAAGGCCTCGATGCCGTCTTCGATCTTGCCGAGGAGCTTCACCTTGCCCTGGGGCAGGACACCCGCGACGGCCATGGTGCAGCCGAGTGCGGTGGGGTTCTTGATGCACTCCTTGATGTCGTTGAGGCCGGAGAGCTCCCAGATGAGGTTCCGCAGGACGGGTTCGTCTTCCCACACCCGAAGTTCGGAATCTTCGGGGTGGGCGAGGCACGGCATGATCGGCAGCAGGCTGTCCCGGCTGGCGTACGGGATGCACACCCGCTTGGGCTTCTTGCCGTCCTGCTCCCGCTGGCGGTCCTCCATTTCCTGGCGGAGGGCCTCCTTTGCCTCCTTCTCGCGGAGGTCGAAGACTGATTGCCAGGCGCCCGTGGACGCGGCCTCGGCTTCGTCGCGGCTCTTGCCGGCGGCGAGGGCGGACTGCAGGGCCTCTGCCTTGGCGGCATTGGCTTTCTGGGCGGACTGGCGGGCGTAGGCGGCGGAGAACTCCGCGTCGGCTGCGGAGTTCTCCGCGGCGGTGGCGTCCTGTTCCGCCCGGTTGGCGGCATTGCGTGCTGTGGCGGCCGACTTGGCCGCGTCGGCTGCCGAGGCGGCGGCAGCATTGGCGGACGCGTTGGCGTCGGCCGCGTAACCGGCGGCGGCTGCGGCGGACTTCTTCGCCTCGGCCGCGGCGACGTCGGCGTCGGCCGCGGCTGCCTTGGCCTTGGCAGCGGCTTCGGCGGCGCGCCAGCGGTTCTCCATGGCCTTGGCGGCGACCTGCTGGCCCTCGGCGAGGAGGCGCTCGACGAGATGGATGTGGTTGGCTGCCAGATCATCCTTGCGCTGGGCCATGTACTGGCCGGTGGTGACGAAGGCGTGGAGCAGGTCGGGCGGGCCGGCCAGTGCGATCTTGGCGGCTGCCTTGACCTCGGGCCCGCCGGTGTTGGTCAGCCGGGCGGCAGTGACCTTGTCGTCAGTGATCCGCTCGCTGTACTGGGTGGCTTGCAGGAACGTGGCCAGTGCCTTGCCGCTGCCATCGGCAAGGGCCTTCTTGGCAGCCTCGGCGACGCTGGGCCCGCCGGTGTTGGTGAGCCGTGCGACGTCGACCTTCATCTCGTCGACGGCGACGGTGTACTGGCCGCTGGTGTAGAAGCCCTGAATCTGTTCGGGTGCGCCCTTGAGAGCCTCGGTGGCCGCCGTGCGCACGGCGGCGTAGGGACTCTGGGTGCTCAGGCGGACGACGTTTTCGCGGATGTCGTGCTGGCTGGCTTCTTTCCAGCGGGTGCGCAGGTAGTCCAGGACGTCCTGGTCGGTTCCGGACAGCGCGCGGGCGGCAGCCTCCTGGTGCCAGGGGCCCCGCATCTTGAGTGCCTGCATGGCGAGCTCGCGGCCCTTGGCCGCGGTGGCCTTGACGTCCACGTCGGGCCGGGCGGCCGTCTGGGCCAGGGTGGCGGCGGTGTCGTTCAGGGACAGGGCCTCCACCTGGGCCGAGGCGGAAGCGGCGATGTGGGCCTCGCCGTTGGACTTCAGCGACCGGGCCTGCTCGATGGCGCCCTCGGTGCGGGTCTGCAGGTCGACTGCCTCCCCCTCGCGGGCGAGGGCGAAGATCTCCTTGGCCTTGGCCACTGCCGTACCAGCTGTCTCCGCTGCCTCCTTGGCGGCATCGGCACCTTTTTTGGCACGGTCCGCGTAGGTGGCGGAGTCTCCCGCGTGCTGGGCTGCCTCGTCCGCGAAGTCGGCTGCCCTGTTGGCGTGTGCGGCAGCCGAGTTCGCGCAGTCGCGGGCGGCGAAGGCGGCCGCCGCCGCGCGGTCGGCGTAAGCGGCGGAGCGGTCGGCCGCAGCGTTGGCGGCGTTCGCATGCCGGCGGGCCTCGGTCGCGGCCTGGCGGGCCTCGGAGGAGTGCACTCCGGCGGCGTCCGCGTAGTTGTTGGCCGCGTCCGCCGAATCAGCGGCGTCGTTGGAGTTCGAGGCAGCGCTCTTGGCCGCGCTCGAGGCAATCTTCGCGGCGGCGGAAGCCAGTCCCGCGTGGTGGGCGGCTGTGGCGGAGGCGGTCGCGAGCTGTGCCGCGAACCTCGCGCCGCCGGCGGACTTGCGTGCGTTGTCCGCCTCGTCGGCGTTGGCGCCCGCGGCGATGGCCGCGTTGTAGGCCTTGTTCGCCGCGTCAGCAGCCCCCGCGGCGGCAGCAGCCGTCTGGGAGGCGGCGAGTGCCGCCCTGCGGGCGGCACGGTTGGCGGCGTTCGCCGATCCGATGGCCTCCTGTGATGCCTGGGCCGCAGCCCGGGCAGCGTTGGCGGCCTCCTTCGCCTTGACCGCCGCCTTCTTGGAGTCGGTCTTGGTGTCCTGCATCTCGGCGGCGGCCTTCTTCGCGGCCGCCTTGGCCAAGTTGGAGGCCTCGATCGCCTTCTTGGAGTCCGCCTCCGCCTGCTTGGTGGCGTCCTCGGCCTGCTTGCCCGCTTCCTTGGCCTGCTCGGTCAGCTGGGCAACAGAGGCGTACTCCTGGTCCCGGTTGCGGGCGACGAACTGTCCGACCTCCAGGAACTCGGCAATGTCCTCGGGCGTGCCCTGCAGAGCGACAATCGCGGCCGCCTTCACATTCGGGCCGCCCGTGTTCGTCATGCGGGCGACATCGACCTTGTTGTCCTCCTGACGCGCCTCGTACTGTCCCGACTGCAGGAAACGCTCACGGTCTTCCGCCGTGCCCTGCAGGGCTTCCTTGCCGGCGTCGCGCACGCTGGAGCCACCGAGGGTGACCATCCGGGCGATGTCGACCTTGGCGTCCTCATCCTGCGCGTCCTCAAAACCGTCGAGCAGGAACCTCTCCAGCTCACCGGGCGACTTGAGCATCGCAGCCTGGGCGGCCTGCCTTACCTCAGGCCCACCGGTCATCGCCAGCCGGGCGGCGTCGACACGGTTGTCGTCGTACTGGATGGACGGAGCGTCCTGCAGGAACTTGCGGATCTCATCGTCGCCGCCCAGCAGGGCTTTTTCCGCAGCCTCCTTCAGGTCATCCCCGCCGTGCTGCCAGTAACTCACAATCTGACCGCGCGCATCGGCCGGCACTGCGGGCGCATCGGCGGCAAACGCGTTCGGTGCCCCAAGAAGTCCCGACAGCAGGCCAGTTGCCAGCACTGTTCTGAGCACGCGTCTGCGTGCCGAAAATCGTTGAAGTGTTCCCAAGCCAAGAGACCGGGACGGTATACGCCGTTTCATTCGGCGGGCCCCCATTTTTCTGACTGCACATCGAAACTATGGCCCGGCCCGTCGCAGGGATCGGCGGAAGAACAGCCGAGTTACCCAGGCGCACACACGAGCACTTTCCTGCAGTGTCAGCGCGACAGTAGTGCCGACGCATTCGATCCGGACCGAGCCGGACGATCGTACAGCGGGCCTTAAGCGGTCCAGTCCTGGGGGCGTACAGGACTATCCACACCAGCATCTGACGAACACGCAGACACAGAGCCGAGTACGGCGCCCAATACGGCAAGGAGAGGAGGGTTGTACGACATCTGCCAATTCTTCTGAGATACCTGTCACAGGCAGGCCGGTGTGAAGGCAGGCTGCAAATGTGGTTAGCTCTCCGGGACTTGATGGGACCTTTATGTCCCGACCCTGATTGCGAAAGGCCCCTCATGGCTATATCCCGTGTCCGCAAGCTGCTGATGACTGGCCTGGCCTCTGCGTTCGCGGTGACCGCTACAGCCCTCGGAGCGGCACACGCGGTGACCGGAAGCACCACTCCTGCAGCAGCTGCCAGCGACGAGATGCCCTCCACGATCGAGGACTTCAACTACCCGGACGCTGCAAAGATTCAGGCCGAAAAGGGGATCACACTCAAGCGCGGCGACGGGCACATCGTCTTGACCGCCTGCGACGGCACCGAGGGCATCAAGGTCATCAGCAAGACGGGGCAGAAGGACTACTGCTTCGCCGTCAAAGCCAAACGGGGCTACGTCGCGCTGGAACTCGCCAAGGCCTACGGCATCTGGACCAAGGCCGACCCGGTGAAGACCACCATCAAGGACCCCGACGGAGACATCACCGTCATCAACGCGCCGGCCAATACCTTCACCGGCTACGGCGAGGCAACTGCCGAGAGGGTGCCCGCCTCCCTCATCGAGCTCCGCGTCGGCTGACCCAGCCACCACCGGCAATCCATCTCCACCACGGCTTATCAACAGGCTTGCCACACGGGCCTGTTCACCAATCTGCAGCGCTGCACACTGCAGCAAATCAGCAACCCATTGACAACCGCGACGCATCAGCGTGACGCCCCACCAACAAAGGCCGCTCGCGACCTTGGGGCCTGCTTTGCACCACCGCACCCATTCATAAGGACCACCATGTCTGGAAAGAGTTCACGCACCGCGTGGCTCACTGGCCTGTTCGCTCTCACCACAGCCACGGGTCTCTTGTCCGTCACGCCTGCCGGTGCCTTGTCAGGCGCCGATGCCAAGGACAGCGACCTCGGCTACACGGTCAAGCTGAACTTCGGTGACAAGCAGGGCTGTTCGGGCGCGCTGGTCGAGGCGCAGTGGGTGATGACGGCGGCGTCGTGTTTCGCTGAGGGTGGTCAGCCGGCGAAGTCGGGCAAGCCTGCGGTGCGGACGACGGTCACGGTCGGCCGTCCCGACGTCGGTGCGGCGTCCGGCAGCACGGTGGAGGCCGTGCAGGTGAATGTGCATCAGGACCGTGATGTGGCGCTGGTGCGCCTGGCCTGGCCGATCGCCGGCGCCAGGCCCATCAAGCTCAGTACGTCGGCTCCGGTGGCCGGTGAGCAGTTGCAGTCGGTGGGCTTTGGGCGGACGAAGTCGGAGTGGGTCCCGAACAAGCCGCACTCGGGCACCTTCACGGTCGCCTCGGTCGAGGGCGGTTCGATCGGGTTGAACGGGTCGGATGCGGCGGTGCTGTGCCAGGGCGACGCCGGCGCGCCCGCAGTGCGGAACGTCAACGGCACCCCGGAACTGGCCGCGGTCAACAGCCGCTCCTGGCAGGGCGGCTGCCTGGGCACCGACCCGGCCGAGACCCGCACCAGTGCCCTGGACACCCGTGTCGACGGCCTGGGCACCTTCATCCAGCCCATTGGCAACACCACGCTGGTCCGGCCGCAGCTGGCCAAGCTGCTCCCGGATGTCACCACGGTGATGACGGCCGGTGACTTCAACAACGACGGGCGCAGCGACCTGGCGGTGGTCCTCAAGGACGGCACCCTGCACACCTTCGCCGCCCGGGACGACGGCACCTTCGAGTACGGGCGCCAGCTTTGGCCCGACGGCAGCTGGAAGGCTGCCACCAAGATCGTGGCCGGTGACTTCAACGGCGACGGCCAGATGGACATCGCCTCCGTCTGGAACGACGGCCGCCTCCGTGTGTTCGCTGGGAAGCCGGACGGCACGCTGACCGACGGCAAGCTCATGTGGACGGACACCAAGACGAACTGGAACGGCATGCTCCAGATCGCCCGGTTCAAGCCGGACACCTCCGGCCGCGACGGCCTGCTCACCGTCTGGTCCACCGGCGACCTGTACGCCTACCCCGCCAACGGCGACAGCGTGCTCGGCGACTCGCAGAGCATGTGGAAGGACCCCTCCTGGAAGATCGCCTCCAAGCTCACCACCGGCGACTTCAACGGCGACGGCCGCGACGACGTCGTCATCACCGACGGCGCCGGCGCACTGGTGCGCTACGGCAACGGCAAGGGCGGCCTGAGCGACGGCGTGTCCATGTGGCCCGACAAGAGCTGGAAGAGCGTCCAGGCCATCCTGGGCGGAGACTTCAACGGCGACGGCAAGACCGACCTCGGCAGCCTCTGGAACAACCAGCAGAAGTTCACCGTCTACCAGGGCAACGGCGACGGCACCCTCGCCGGCGGCACCAACTACTGGAACCGATGAGCACTTAGCCCCTCCCCGCTGAAACGCCAGGCGGTGTGGCCTGCCCCTCGCGGCAGGCCACACCGCCCGTACCGGTGACGGCGCCCTCTCACGTCACCGACGGGCCGGCACAAGCATTCCTGTGGACCGCTGGTGATCCGGAAGTTCCACCGCCCGGCCCGCGGTCCAGACTGCCGTCGGCTCTGCCGCCGGGTCTGACAGACAGGCAGCTCATCGTCGGTCGGCGGGAGTTCAAGTCATGGCTGCCCTCAGGCGGAGTGCGGCCGTCGCGCCCCTGCATGTGGCTCAACAGAATCCGTGGGCGGAGCGCAGGCTTCTGGCTGTGGGTGTCACCCCACGGAATCGCATATTCACGAACTCCCGGGTGGGCGCTTGTCAGCAGGCGTGTGAGAGCCGTCCGAGCGGGCGTGCGAGTGGAGTCGGAGTACGTGATGGCGGCAGGGCTAAGCCCGTCCGGCCGTCAGGCGAAACCCGCCCTGGTACACAGGGCCTTCCGGTGAACTGTCCGTACAGACGCTGCACGAGAAAGGCGCTCCATCCGCTTGTGATGCTTTGCGATGTATTTTCTATCGGTTTCTGAGGGGCTTCGATGCTGAACTGGGCGCTTGCGCACTTTATGTTGTTTCTCTACTTACTCATTATGGGCCTCGCGCTGGCGGTATTCGTAATACCGTTCGTTGTCTACCCATTCCTCGTGGAACGCAGGCTTCGGAGGGCGGGAATCTCCGTTCCAGCCGTTTGTACTGGAGCTTCTTGGAGCGAGGGCAGGGTCTCGGAGTACTTCAAATTCAAGACTCTGGACGGATATCGAGCCTCATACAAGAGCCCTCTCGCGGATGGTCGAATTTCATCGGACGGTGCGGAGGTCTTGATAATTTACGACCCCAAGGCGCCGCATGGCAGAGCCCGGACCGAAATGGAATTGTTTGGCGGGAGGTCGCAGCTGCGCGGCGATGTGCGCTTCGGAATCCTGCTTATGGTGACCCTGCATGTAATGCTGCTCCCCTTCATCGTTCTGTTCTCCCTGTAATATTGGGGAGCTCTTGAGCAGGCGGAGTACACCATGGTTTAAGGCGCTCGTGAGTTCTTTGCGGTGACCCACCGAAAAGTGGCAGGGCCGGCAGAAGACCAAAGAGCGGAAAATCCGAGATGCTCTATCGGGTGGATCCGAAGGTCGCCGCCTGGTGGAACGAGCTGGAGCACTGATCGGGGGACGCCACTGGCCGACAACAGCCGCTCCCCTGGTACGGCTGACCCCAGCCGGCGACGCCGAGTCCGTAGTCGATAACGGCCATGATGGGCTAGACCTGGGCAGATATGCCTCCAGCGTGTAGCCGCAGGCGGGGTCTGGGCTGGAAGCCCCTGCGGATAGTGCCATGCCCAATCCGTAATTCCGCTTGATACGCTGTTGATCTTGCTGCATATCGAGCAGATGGGCTTCTGTCATGTTAACTCTGAGCATTCTTGGCCTCGGCGTGTTCTCGCCGGTGCCGTTCGTCCTGGCGTTCCTGCTTGCCCCCCCCCGGATCAGGAACAGAAAGCTAGTCATCTGGAACGACGCGATTTCCTGCTCTGCCACCGCATCCGTTCATTTCAGGTGCTAGCGTGACCTCACCCTTGGCTCCGCTTGGAGAGGTGTACCGCCCAAATGGGTGTCATTCTCGTGATAGGCCTCGGCCTGTCAGCGCCACTGCCCTTCTTTTATGCATTTGTGATAGCCCCCCGTCGGCGATCCCGAACCCTGAAGCAGCGAGGAATCACTGTTCCTGGAGCCTGTGTGAGAATTTCATGGGATGAGAACGCGTCGATATCGACTATCAAGTACGTCACGACCAACGGCCTCAGGCATGTTCATCACACTCGGCCGAACTATTCCATGCCAATAGAGCCGGGCGAAGCCGTTGAAATAGTCTACGATCCATTTAATCCCCATCGGGCGCAGCTGGCGCAATGGGTGGACGGAACGCCAGATCAAAAGTCCACCACCCGAAACATGATGATCCTGGAGGGTTTTTTCCTCATCCCGCAAGCACTCTGGGTCTATGTGATTTTGTACAATATTTTCTGAGACGTCCGGAAAATTTCGTGAGCGGCAGTGCTGTACCTCGGACTCGATTTCTGTACGGCCCTGAAGGTCAGGAAAGGAAGCTCTGCAGCTGAAAGGGGGTAGGCAGAGGATAAGCCGGGACCTGCTCGTTCCCTACAGGTTCGTCTGGTGAAGCACCTTCGGCCTGGCTGGGCCGCGGCACCCCCTCCGGATAATCCAGCGGGTCGGAGCCCTCTCCCGAATTGATCGTGGCCGTCATCCAGTTGGCCACCGCCAGGTGGTCCACCGTCGCGGCCAGCAGATGGGTGGATGCGTCCCACTCCACCGCCTCGCCGTGCAGGTCGCGGTTGACCGCGCTGTCGCGTGGCAGGTGCGTCACCAGGACCGCGAGGCAGCGGTACGACACGGCCCCACGGTGCCAGTCCGGCAGGTCCACGCCGTAATGGCGCAGGAGGTCGGCTTCGAGAGCCTCGGCATGTTCTTCGGCGAACGCTGACACATCGTGGTCGTGAAGCATCGCCGTCTTGACCTTGCAGGCTCTCGTGACGGGTAGGTATTGACCCGCTCCGAGTCCCACCGCGGTCCCCGACCTTGCGGCCGAGCTCCGCCCCTTTCTCTGCTCTGTGTCGGCACCCAACCCACTGGCATGCTGGGGACCCCTACCTGGTTACAGTGATCAACGTACGTCGAGTGAATGGCGGCTACGCCGCCTCGTAGAAGGAGACCGCGTGAGCGGACTGGTATTCACGCGCAGCCTTTCCACACAGCATGGATTGGTAGCGTTCCATGACTACGAGACCGAGGACTATCCCATCGGCTCTGGCGGCGAGGTTGATAGTGTCTCCCTCCCCGGCAGCATTTTTGCCACAGCGAGGAATGACCCGGTAGGCGACGTCGAGGCGCGTGTCTACGTAGGGGAGCCTGACATGCCGAACGGGCGACTTGTGCTTGATCGGACCATGGTCTTCCAGTCGTCCTTCCTTTCGATCACTCGCGTCGGAGATTTCGAAGAAGAGGACGTCAAGCTCCCCCGCCCGGGCAGCTGGAACGTGCGGGTTTTCGTGGAGGGAACACCCCATCCGCATACGGTGGCCCTCTGCTTCGACGAGGCGGAGTGGACAGCCGCAGGCGGAGAAATCACAACGGTGTCCGCAGAGTAACTCGGACATCGAGTGGGCGCGTCGTTGATTCCGGGCTTGACGTCCAATCGGCGATAGAGCTGGAGTTTGTGTGAACTGGGGGCCATCCTGGTGGGTGGTCCCCACTTCACGTATCTAAGTACCGTCAGGCGTACCGGCGAAAGGTGATGGTTAAGCTCGGCGCGCGCAGCCACCCCGGGCAGCGTGTGCCGACGATCGCCTTGGAGTTGGGGCTCGGGTGAGGTCAGCGGCCACTACCTCGAGACCGGCTGCGTGGGCCCGGCCGTCGCCCACTGAGCCTTGTCGTTCGATGCGGCCTCGACGTCGGCCGCGTAACATCCCGCATCACACAGGAGATCGAGCCGGGTATGACCCGTATCCCCCTCACTGAGCGTTTGGTTCGTTGATTGGCGTTTGCTCCCGGGTCAGGTTTCGCGCCAGTTG
>NZ_BAAASQ010000048.1:0-57069 GCF_039532965.1 Streptomyces mauvecolor
GATCGTGGAGACGCTGATCGACGAGGCGATGAAGATCGCGGAGCAGATGGAGAAGGACGGCATCGCCTCGGGCGAGCCGCAGGTCTCGGTGGCCGGCTGATTTTCCCCACCCCGCCCCTTCCCGAGACCCTCCGGGGGATACGGGGAGGGGCGGTTTTGCCGTTCAGCGCGGGCCGCGGTCGCTCCTCGCGCAGTTCCCCCCGCCCCTGACAGCACCGGGGCCCGGCGGCACCCCATGGTTCTGGCGCATGCCGGCATCCTCAGCCTGTCATGGGGGTCCCCTGGCCTTTGAGGCCTTGGGGCAGTTTGAGGACGAGCGCCCTTCAGGCGCGAACGGGGGTGCAGGGCCCCGGCCCCGGGCGGAACCAGGGTGTACGGGCGCGGGGCGCAGGGTGCCAGGTACAGTGCGGAGATCAGCAGACCGTACCGTGAGGCCCCCTCGTGTTGATGCAGACCACCACCCGGGTCCTCGAACCCGGCGACCTCGGCGCGGCGCTCGCCATCCTGGAGAGCGACCCGGTCGCCAACGCGTTCGTGACCTCACGCGTGCAGATCGCCGGCCTCGACCCCTGGCGCCTCGGCGGCGAGATGTGGGGCTGGTACGCCGACGGCCACCTGCGCTCCCTCTGCTACTCCGGCGCCAACCTCGTACCGATCTGCGCGACGCCCGAGGCGGTACGTTCCTTCGCCGACCGGGCCCGCCGCACCGGCCGCCGCTGCTCCTCGATCGTCGGCCCCGCCGAACCCACCGCCCAGCTCTGGCGCCTCCTCGAACCGCACTGGGGCCCCGCCCGCGACGTACGCCCGCACCAGCCGCTGATGGTCGCCGAGAAGATGCCCGAGGACATCCCCCCGGATCCGTACGTCCGCCGGATCCGCAAGGACGAGATGGACGTGATCATGCCGGCCTGCGTCGCCATGTTCACCGAGGAGGTCGGCGTCTCCCCGCTCGCGGGCGACGGCGGACTGCTCTACCAGGCCCGCGTCGCCGAACTCGTGGGTTCTGGGCGCTCGTTCGCGCGCATCGAGGACGGCAAGGTCGTCTTCAAGGCCGAGATCGGCGCCGCCACCAGCCAGGCCTGCCAGATCCAGGGCGTCTGGGTCGCCCCCGAACACCGGGGCAAGGGCCTGTCGGCCACCGGCATGGCCGCCGTCCTGCGCTACGCGCTCGCGGACGTCGCCCCTGTCGTGAGCCTGTACGTGAACGACTTCAACGCCCCCGCCCGCGCCTGCTACCGCCGGGTCGGCTTCCGTGAGACCGGGGCGTTCATGAGCGTCCTGTTCTGAGAGCCCGGGTCTGAGGTTAGGGTGCGCCCATGCCTGCTGACTCTGACGTACTGGTCGGACCGCTCGACCTCGCGGCCCGCGTGGACGAGGCCCTCGCCGTACAGGCGGTCGCCTTCGGGCTCAGTGCCGAAGAGGTCGGGGTACGCCGCCACATCGTGCTGCGGCACCTGTCCTACCCAGGAGCCAGGGCGCTCGGCGCCACGACCGCCGACGGGCGCCTCGCGGGCTTCGTGTACGGGATGCCCAACGACCGGGCCCACTGGTGGTCGACCGTCGTCGAACCGTATCTGCGCAACAACGGCGCCGAGTGGTGGCTCGACGACTCCTTCGTGATCACCGAGCTGCACGTCCACCCCGCCTTCCAGGGCCGGGGCCTGGGCCGCGCGCTCATCACCACCATCACCGACACCGCCACCGAGCCCCGCTCGATCCTCTCCGCGATCGACACGGAGAGCCCCGCCCGCGCCCTGTACCGAGGGCTCGGTTACGTCGATCTGGCCGGCCAGGTGCACTTCCCGAGCGCGGCCCGGCCGTACGCCGTGATGGGCGCGCCTCTCCCCCTGCTGAGGCACGGCCAAACGGAATTCCGCTAAACGGATTTCCGCGCACTCGGGCCGCCCGGCTAACCTCCAGGCATCACCCCGTGCACGTACAGGAGAGAAATCCATGGCAGCCGCCCAGGTTCAGCGCATGTCCCGTCTGATGGCCAAGACATTGCGCGACGACCCGGCGGACGCCGAGACGCTCAGCCACAAGCTCCTGGTCCGCGCCGGATACGTGCGCCGCAACGCCGCCGGCATCTGGACCTGGCTGCCGCTCGGCAAGAAGGTCCTGGACAACATCACCACCGTCGTACGCGAGGAAATGGACGCCATCGGCGCGCAGGAGGTCCTGCTGCCCGCGCTGCTGCCCAAGGACGCGTACGAGGCGAGCGGCCGCTGGGAGGAGTACGGCGACCTGCTGTTCCGCCTCAAGGACCGCAAGGGCGGCGAGTACCTGCTCGGCCCGACGCACGAAGAGATCTTCACGCAGACGGTCAAGGACCAGTGCACGTCCTACAAGGACCTGCCGGTGATGCTCTACCAGATCCAGACCAAGTACCGCGACGAGGCCCGCCCGCGCTCCGGCGTGCTGCGCGGCCGCGAGTTCCAGATGAAGGACTCGTACTCCTTCGACACCACCGACGAGGGCCTCGCCGAGTCGTACGCGCTGCACCGCGCCGCCTACCAGAAGATCTTCGCGCGCCTGGGCCTGGACTACCGCATCGTGTCCGCCGTCTCCGGCGCCATGGGCGGCTCCGCGTCCGAGGAGTTCCTGGCCCCGGCCGCCGCGGGCGAGGACACCTTCGTGGACTGCCCGGCCTGCGACTACGCGGCCAACACCGAGGCCGTGACGTTCGTGGCAGCCCCGGTCGACGGCTCCGCGCACGGGCCCGTCGAGGAGCTCGACACCCCCGACACCCCCACCATCGAGACCCTCGCCGCACACCTGGGCGTCCCGGCCTCGGCCACCCTGAAGAACCTCCTGGTCAAGGTGGACGGCGAGATCGTCGCCGTCGGCGTGCCCGGCGACCGCGAGGTGGACCTCGGCAAGCTCGGTGAGCACCTGGCGCCCGCCGTGGTGGAACTCGTGACCGCCGAGGACTTCGCGGACCGCCCCGACCTGGTACGCGGCTACGTCGGCCCGCAGGGCCTGGAGAAGGTCCGCTACATCGCCGACCCGCGCGTCGCGCACGGCACCGCCTGGGTCACCGGCGCCAACAAGGCCGACACCCACGCCCGCAACGTGGTCTGCGGCCGTGACTTCGACGTCGACGACTACCTCGACGTCGTCGTGGTCGAGGAGGGCGACCCCTGCCCGTCCTGCGGCGCCGGCCTGAAGCTCGACCGCGCGATCGAGATCGGCCACATCTTCCAGCTCGGCCGCAAGTACGCCGACACCTTCCAGCTCGACGTCCTCGGCAAGGAGGGCAAGCCGGTCCGGGTCACCATGGGCTCGTACGGCATCGGCGTCTCGCGCGCGGTCGCGGCCCTCGCCGAGCAGAGCGCCGACGACAAGGGTCTTTGCTGGCCGGCCGAGATCGCCCCGGCCGACGTGCACGTCGTCGCGGCGGGCAAGGCCGTCCAGACCGAGGCGGCCCTGGACGCGGCCGAGCAGCTGCGTGCCGCCGGGCTGCGGGTTCTGGTCGACGACCGGGCCGGGGTTTCGCCGGGCGTGAAGTTCACGGACGCGGAGCTGATCGGGGTACCGAAGATTCTGGTGGCCGGGCGCCGGGTCGCCGAGGGCGTCTTCGAGCTGAAGGACCGCCGGACGGGGGAGCGCGAGGAACTCCCCCTGGCCGAGGCGATCACCCGCCTGACCGCGTGACGGCCTGACCTTCCCCCACCCGGCCCCTTCCCGCTGTGCCCCTCCGCGGCTCCGCCGCGTGGCCTCCGGGGGGGGGGGGCGGGGTGCGTCTCGGGCGGGGTGCGCTGGGGCTCCGCCCCAGACCCCGTTGGCCCCTCCCCGCCCCTTCCCGAAACCCGCCGGGGGTTGAATGGGGTGGGGCTGGGTTTCCTGGGGCTCCGCCCCAGACCCCCGTTCGCGCCTGAAGGGCGCTCGTCCTCAATCGCCGGACGGGCTGGGGTGGGCTGATGTCCGTGTGTGCCGGGTGGGCTGAGGTGCTTGGGTGCGGGTCGGCGCTGATGCTGCTGGGGGCGCGGGGAACTGCGCGCCCGGCCACCCACGGTCCGCACTTGACCGACGGCACACCCACGCCCCCCTCCCCATCCGCCGGGGGCTTTCGGGAAGGGGTGGGGCGGGGCGCCTCCGGGGTCCGGGGCGGAGCCCCGGGGCAAGGGCGGGGCTGTTACAGCCAGCCCGCGAATTCCAGGAGGAGTTCCGCGTCCCGGTCGCGGCCCGCCGCACGGGCGCGAAGCCCCGATTCCACCGCCCGGAACAGCGTCCAGCCGTGCAGCCGCGCAGGGTCGACGTCCAGCGAGTCGGCGAGCCTGTTGACGCGGCGGCGGGCCGAGGACGCACCGCTCGGCGCCGCGATCAGGTCCTCGACGCGGTCGCGCACCAACCGGGCCAGGTCATAGGCCCGTTCACCCACCAGTGGCTCGGGCCCCACCGTCAGCCACGGCGCCCGCTCGCCCGAAAGCACCTTGCTCTGGCGGAAGTTGCCGTGCAACAACACCAACTCCGGTGCAGATGCGGTCAGTTCGGCGCGGGCGGTCAGGGCGGCCGATACGAGCGGGGCGAGGTCGGCGTCCTGCTGGGCCCGCATCGGGACGCTCTGGCGCTCGGTGCGGTCGGCCACCGTCTCGAAGGCGTGGCCGGCCGGCGGCTCGACCCACAGGCGCCGCACCGTCCCGGCCGCTTCGAGCAGAGCCTTCGCCTCGGGCAGCGAGCGCAGCGACACCTCGGGGTGCAGCCGCTCAACAAGCAGGGCGTCGTCGGAGGCCTCGTCCTCCAGCAACTGGGCCGCGCCCCAGCCGTTCCAGTGCGACAGGGCCGCGCGCTCCAGGTCCGGCCGGGCGAAGGCGGGGGCGACCTTGAGGGCGGCCGGGGAGCCGTCCGGACGGCGTACGAGGGCGACCAGACTGGAGCGGCCTCCCGGTGCCTGCACCCGGTCGACGGTGAGCCCGCGCCGGGCGGCCGAGTCCTCGGCCAGCTCCGGCAACCGGTCGAGCCAGGGCCCGGCCAGCGTGTCCCCGTACGTCTCGCCGAGCGCGCGTACCAGCCGCTCAGGCGGTTCGAAAGCCATGCGTGTATTGCCCCTTGCTCAGGTACTAGCCGGTGGAACTCAGGTACTGGCCGGTGGAACCGGTGCGCTCGGGCGTTCCGCGAGCCCAGGAAAGGCTACGCTGCCGCCCCGCCAGCGAACGGCCCGCACCGCTGCCTCCCGCAGGGCACCGGCCGCCTCCTGGCGCAGCGGGCCCGCTGCTGCCCGGACGAGGTCCGAGTAGACACCGGCGACCCGGTCCTCCAGGTCCGCCGCGAGCCGCAGTGCCGAGGCGGCATCCGGTACGGCGAACGGCAGGGCGTATGCCGCGGCCGCCGCCACCGGCGATCCGCCCAGGTCACGCACCGTACGGGCAAGGGAGTCGCGGCGGGAGCGGTGCGCGGTGTAGGCCTCGTGGGCCTCGGCGGCGCGGGCATCGGAGAGCCGGCCGCCGAGCACCCCGTACCCGTACACCGCCGCGTGTTCGGCGGCCAGCGCGGCCTGCGCCGCCTCCAGGGGCCCGGCCATCACGCACCCCCGCCGAGGAGGAAGGCGTGTCCCGCGTTGGACGCCGCGACCGAGGCGAGCAGCCGGGCGAGCTCGGGCGGCGCGGTCGCGAGGGCCGCCAACTGGGCGTCGGAGGTGCGCCGTTCGGCGTCCGCGAGCTGCTTGACGGCCTCGTCGGCGTCGGTGGCGACCGCCGAGACCCCGGCCGGGGCGGCGGGGGAGGAGGTGGCCGAGGGGCTGGGGGAAGGGGTGGTGGCCGAAGCCGGTGCGAGGGCCGTCGTGTGCTGGGCGGCCTGGTCGCGCAGCGGCGCGAGCCGGGGCCGCAGCGCCGGATGCATCGCGAGGACCTCGTCGTACTCGGTGACGAGCGCCCGGCTCGTGGCGGAGGTGCGGGAGCGCAGCGCCGCCTCCGCGCGGGCGGCCGCCTCGCGCGCCCCGGTCTCGGAAGCGCGCGGACCGGCGCCGGAGCTGTCGCCCGAGCAGCCGGTCAGCAGGCCGGTGGCCGCCGCTCCCGTCACGGCCAGCACACGCCTTCGCGTGGTCCCCGGGTGCCCCACGTGTCTCTCCCCTGCGTGCCGGTTCCGCCGGTGACCGAGTGATCACCGCAGGCGAGCGTACCCGCGGGCCCCGGGCCGTGGACGGCAACACCCTCCAGGACCGGATACCCTTTGATCTGACGGCGGCGGTCCGATGACGGCCGCCGTGCGCGACGACGATCCCCACAACAGCAGACGCGGCCGAGGAGTCACCCGGATGAGCACGACCCAGAGCGACAGGCTGCGCGGTCTCCTTGAACCGCTCGTCAGCGCGAAGGATCTGGACCTCGAAGAGATCGAGGTGTCCCGGGCGGGCCGCCGGCGCGTGCTGCGGATCGTGGTCGACTCCGACGAGGGCGTGGAGCTGGACGCCTGTGCCGAGCTGAGCCGGGCCGTCTCCGAGCTGCTCGACGAGAGCGACGTGATGGGCGAGGAGGAGTACGTCCTCGAAGTGACGTCTCCGGGTGCCGAGCGCCCGCTCACCGAGCTCCGCCACTACCTGCGCGCCACCGGCCGGCTCGCCCGGCTCCAGCTGCACGACGGCGGCGAGCTGGTCGCGCGGATCCTCAAGGCCGACGAAGAAGGCATCGACGCCGAGATCCCGGGCGTGAAGGGGCGCAAGCCCACCGCCCGCCGGATCGCGTTCACCGAGATCGCCAAGGCGCGGGTCGAGATCGAGTTCAGCCGCAAGGACGGAAAGAACGAGATCACCGAAGACAGCAAGAACGACATTCTGAACGACATTCGACACGAAGAGGAGGCGTAGCCGTGGACATCGACATGAGTGCCCTGCGGGGTCTGGTCCGGGAGAAGGAGATCTCCTTCGACCTGCTGGTCGAGGCGATCGAGTCGGCGCTCCTCATCGCCTACCACCGCACCGAGGGCAGCTTCCGGCGTGCGCGCGTGAAGCTCGACCGTGAGAACGGTCATGTCACGGTGTGGGCGAAGGAAGACCCGGCCGATCTCGAAGAGGGCCAGGAGGCCAAGGAGTTCGACGACACCCCGTCGGACTTCGGCCGCATCGCGGCGAGCACCGCCAAGCAGGTCATCCTGCAGCGGCTGCGCGATGCCGAGGACGACATCACCTTCGGCGAGTTCGCCGGCCGTGAGGGCGACGTCATCACCGGCGTCGTCCAGCAGGGCAAGGACCCGAAGAACGTGCTGGTCGACATCGGCAAGATGGAGGCCATGCTGCCGGTGCAGGAGCAGGTGCCGGGCGAGGAGTACACGCACGGACTGCGCCTTCGTACGTACGTCGTACGGGTGGCGAAGGGTGTGCGCGGCCCCTCGGTGACCCTGTCGCGCACGCATCCGAACCTCGTCAAGAAGCTGTTCGCGCTCGAGGTCCCGGAGATCGCCGACGGTTCCGTGGAGATCTCGGCGATCGCCCGTGAGGCCGGTCACCGTACGAAGATCGCGGTGCGCTCGACGCGCAGCGGCCTCAACGCCAAGGGTGCCTGCATCGGCCCGATGGGCGGCCGGGTGCGCAACGTCATGGCCGAGCTGCACGGCGAGAAGATCGACATCGTGGACTGGTCGGACGACCCGGCCGAGATGGTGGCCAACGCGCTGTCCCCGGCCCGGGTCTCCAAGGTCGAGGTCGTGGACCTCGCGGCCCGCTCCGCCCGGGTGACCGTGCCGGACTACCAGCTCTCGCTCGCCATCGGCAAGGAGGGGCAGAACGCCCGCCTTGCCGCCCGCCTCACCGGCTGGCGCATCGACATCCGCCCGGACACCGAGCAGCCGGCCGAGGACTGACCGGCCCGACGGGAATAAGAAGTGGCCCTGCCCCCGTTCTGGGGGGCAGGGTGAGCTTTCTGGACAACAACCGTTCGATTTTTGCCCCAAAGGGGTGAGGTCGGTGCGGGGAGGTAGACTTAAACGTGTCTGGCCGGACGCACGCCCGCGCCTGCCCTGAGCGAACCTGCGTGGGATGCCGGGAGCGAGCGGCCAAGAACGATCTGCTGCGCATCGTGGCGGTCGAGGGTGCTTGCGCCCCTGATCCTCGCGGTACGCTGCCCGGCCGGGGTGCATATGTACACCCCGCCTCGGTCTGTCTCGACCAGGCGGTCCGCCGCCGGGCGTTCTCCAGGGCCTTCAAGGTCAAGGAAGCGCTCGACACCGCGGCACTGCGGGATTACGTCGAGCAGGCAGCAACGTAAGAAGAAGTACGGCACGGAATCCCGTGCGGTCAGGTACCTCGCGAGTTGGAAGTAGGTCGAGATTGCGATGAGCACTCGATGAGTACGCGATGAGTACGCCCATGAAGTAGCGACGGTCCGGCGGTAACCCGGACCTAAAAGGAGCGAAGTGGCTAAGGTCCGGGTATACGAACTCGCCAAGGAGTTCGGGGTTGAGAGCAAGGTCGTCATGGCCAAGCTCCAAGAACTCGGTGAATTCGTCCGTTCGGCGTCCTCGACGATCGAGGCGCCGGTTGTACGCAAGTTGACTGACGCACTGCAGGGGCCCGGCGGCAACGCCGGCAAGTCCGCTGCCAAGCCCGGCGCGCCCCGCAAGGCCGCGCCCGCCAAGCCCGCGGCGCCCTCCCCGGCCGCTGCGGCACGTCCCGCTGCCCCGAAGCCCGGCGCCCCGGCCCCCAAGCCGGCCCCCGCCGCGCCTGCGGCCCCGGTCACCCCGGCCGCCCCGGTGAGCAGCACCCCCTCGCAGGCTCCGGCCGCCTCGGGCCCGCGCCCGGGTCCGAAGCCCGCCCCGGCCAAGCCGGCCCCGGTCACCCCGGTGCCCGCCGCCGAGTTCTCGGCTCCGGCTCCGGCCCAGCCCGCGGCGCCCCAGGCCCCGCGTCCCGCCGGCGCCACCCCCGGGCCCCGTCCCGCCCGTCCGGCCCCGGCCGGTCAGCAGCGTGACGGTGGCCAGCGCGACGGCGGCCAGCGCGGCGGCGACCGCCCGGCCCGCCCCGCGGGTCAGGGTGCCCCCCGTCCGGGCGGTGCCCGTCCGGCCGGTCCGCGCCCCGGCAACAACCCCTTCACCTCGGGTGGCTCCACCGGCATGGCGCGCCCGCAGTCGCCCCGTCCCGGTGGCGGCGCCCCGCGTCCGGGTGGTGCCGGTGCCCCCGGTGGTGCCCCGCGTCCGCAGGGCGGCCCCGGCGGCGCTCCGCGTCCGCAGGGTCAGGGCGGCGCCCGTCCGAGCCCGGGCGGCATGCCCCGTCCGCAGGGCGGCGCCCCGCGTCCGGGTGGTGCTCCGGGCGGCAACCGTCCGAACCCCGGCATGATGCCGCAGCGTCCGGCCGCGTCCCCGCGTCCCGGCGGCGGCCCCGGTGGCCGTGGTCCCGGTGGCCCCGGCGGCCGTCCGGGTGGCGGCGGCGGTGCCGGTCGTCCCGGTGGCGGCGGCGGCTTCGCCGGCCGTCCGGCGGGTCCCGGTGGCGGCGGTCGTCCCGGTGGCGGCGGCGGCTTCGGCGGCCCCCGTCCGGGTGGCGGCGCTCCCGGTGGTGGCGGCGGCTTCGGCGGTCGTCCCGGCTTCCAGGGCCGTCCCGGTGGCCCGGGTGGCCGCGGTGGCACGCAGGGTGCCTTCGGCCGTCCCGGCGGGCCCGCCCGTCGTGGTCGCAAGTCGAAGCGCCAGAGGCGCCAGGAGTACGAGGCCATGCAGGCCCCGTCGGTGGGCGGCGTCATGCTGCCCCGCGGCAACGGACAGTCCGTCCGCCTGTCGCGCGGTGCCTCGCTGACCGACTTCGCGGAGAAGATCAACGCCAACCCGGCGTCGCTCGTCGCCGTGATGATGAACCTCGGCGAGATGGTCACCGCCACGCAGTCGGTCTCCGACGAGACGCTGAAGCTGCTCGCGGACGAGATGAACTACATCCTCGAGATCGTCAGCCCCGAGGAGGAGGACCGCGAGCTGCTCGAGTCCTTCGACATCGAGTTCGGCGAGGACGAGGGTGGCGAGGAGTTCCTCGTCGCGCGTCCGCCGGTCGTGACCGTCATGGGTCACGTCGACCACGGTAAGACCCGCCTTCTGGACGCGATCCGCAAGACGAACGTCGTTGCGGGCGAGGCCGGTGGCATTACGCAGCACATCGGTGCGTACCAGGTCACGACCGAGGTCAACGAGGAAGAGCGCAAGATCACCTTCATCGACACCCCGGGTCACGAGGCGTTCACCGCCATGCGTGCCCGTGGTGCGAAGTCGACCGACATCGCGATCCTCGTGGTGGCGGCGAACGACGGTGTGATGCCCCAGACGATCGAGGCGCTGAACCACGCCAAGGCGGCCGACGTGCCGATCGTGGTCGCGGTCAACAAGATCGACGTCGAGGGTGCCGACCCGACCAAGGTGCGCGGTCAGCTCACCGAGTTCGGTCTGGTGGCCGAGGAGTACGGCGGCGACACGATGTTCGTCGACATCTCCGCCAAGCAGGGCCTCAACATCGAGTCCCTCCTGGAGGCCGTCGTCCTCACCGCCGACGCCTCGCTCGACCTGCGGGCCAACCCGGAGCAGGACGCGCAGGGCATCGCGATCGAGTCGCACCTCGACCGCGGCCGCGGCGCCGTCGCGACCGTCCTGGTCCAGCGAGGCACCCTGCGGGTCGGCGACACGATGGTGGTCGGCGACGCGTACGGCCGAGTCCGCGCGATGCTCGACGACAAGGGCGAGAACGTGGAAGAGGCGGGTCCCTCGACTCCGGTCCTCGTCCTCGGTCTCACCAACGTCCCGGGCGCCGGCGACAACTTCCTGGTCGTCGACGAGGACCGTACGGCCCGTCAGATCGCCGAGAAGCGTGCCGCCCGTGAGCGCAACGTCCGCTTCGCCCGCAAGGGTGTGCGGTTCTCCCTGGAGAACCTGGACGAGGCCCTCAAGGCCGGTCTGGTGCAGGAACTCAACCTCATCATCAAGGGCGACGCGTCCGGTTCGGTGGAGGCCCTCGAGTCCTCGCTGCTCCAGCTCGACGTCGGCGAAGAGGTCGACATCCGCGTCCTGCACCGCGGCGTGGGTGCGGTCACCGAGTCGGACATCGACCTGGCGACCGGCTCCGACGCGATCGTCATCGGCTTCAACGTCCGCGCTGCCGGGCGTGCCCAGCAGATGGCGGAGCGCGAAGGCGTCGACGTCCGGTACTACTCGGTCATCTACCAGGCGATCGAAGAGATCGAAGCGGCCCTCAAGGGCATGCTCAAGCCGGAGTACGAAGAGGTCGAGCTCGGCACGGCGGAGATCCGCGAGATCTTCCGCTCGTCCAAGCTGGGCAACATCGCCGGTGTCCTGGTCCGGTCGGGCGAGGTCAAGCGCAACACCAAGGCGCGCCTGCTGCGCGATGGCAAGGTCATCGCGGAGAACCTCACCATCTCCGGTCTGCGCCGCTTCAAGGACGACGTCACCGAGATCCGCGAAGGCTTCGAGGGCGGTATCAACCTCGGAAACTTCAACGACATCAAGATCGACGACGTCATCGCGACGTACGAGATGCGCGAGAAGCCGCGCGGCTAGTCCGTGCAGCCGATCCGTACCCCCGGAGGCGGAGCCTCCTGAGGAACGCAGTGTCGGGGCCGATCGGCGGGAAGATATTTCCGTCGATCGGCCCCGGCCGTTCCGGTACGGTTCTTGATGTCCCTGCCAAGGCTTTGGCGGGGTCCTCTAACCCGTACCGGCGGGACATCCGGACATACATGTATGTGGGGACGCTGTCCTTCGACCTGCTCCTCGGCGACGTACGGTCGCTGAAGGAGAAACGCTCCGTCGTCCGGCCGATCGTCGCCGAACTCCAGCGCAAGTACGCGGTGAGTGCGGCCGAGGTCGGCGACCAGGATCTGCACCGCAGGGCCGAGATCGGCCTGGCGGTGGTGTCCGGGGACACGGGGCACCTCACAGACGTACTCGACCGGTGCGAGCGGCTCGTCGCCGGCCGGCCCGAGGTGGAGCTGCTCTCGGTGAGACGCAGGCTCCACAGCGACGAAGACTGAACACTGAGCAAGGCTTGAGAAGGAGAAGGACCAGTGGCCGACAACGCGCGGGCGAAGAAGCTGGCGGACCTCATCCGGGAGGTGGTGGCCGAGAAGCTGCTGCGTGGCGTCAAGGACCCGCGCCTCGGAACGCACGTCACCATCACGGACACCCGGGTCACCGGCGACCTGCGGGAGGCCACGGTCTTCTACACGGTGTACGGGGACGACGAGGAGCGGGCCGCCGCCGCGGCGGGCCTGGAGAGCGCCAAGGGCATCCTGCGCTCCGCGGTCGGCTCCGCAGCCGGCACCAAGTTCACGCCCACCCTGACGTTCATCGCGGATGCGCTCCCCGAGAACGCCAAGACCATCGAGGACCTCCTCGACAAGGCACGGGCCTCGGACGCCGCGGTGCGCGAGGTGTCCTCGGGCGCCCAGTTCGCCGGTGACGCCGACCCGTACAAGAAGCCCGGCGACGAGGACGACGCCACCGCATGAGCACCGCAGCAAAGACGCCCGACGGACTTGTCATTGTCGACAAGCCGTCGGGCTTCACTTCGCACGACGTCGTGGCCAAGATGCGCGGCATCGCCAGGACCCGCCGGGTCGGCCACGCCGGCACCCTCGACCCGATGGCGACCGGCGTGCTCGTCCTCGGCGTCGAGCGGGCCACCAAGCTCCTCGGCCACCTCGCCCTGACCGAGAAGGAGTACCTCGGTACCATCCGGCTCGGCCAGGACACCATCACCGACGACGCCGAGGGCGAGATCATCTCGTCGACCGACGCGTCCAAGGTGACCCGCGAGGGCATCGACGCGGGGGTCGCGGAGCTGACCGGCGCCATCATGCAGGTGCCGTCCAAGGTCTCCGCCATCAAGATCGACGGCAAGCGCTCGTACGCGCGGGTGCGCGGCGGCGAGGAGTTCGACATCCCGGCCCGCCCGGTGACCGTCTCCTCGTTCCGCGTCTACGACGTCCGCGAGGCCGTCGCCGAGGACGGCACCCCGGTCATCGACCTGGTCGTCTCCGTCGTCTGCTCGTCGGGCACCTACATCCGGGCGCTCGCCCGTGACCTCGGGGCCGGGCTCGGCGTCGGCGGCCACCTCACCGCGCTCCGCCGCACCCGCGTCGGTCCATACGGCCTGGATGCGGCCCGCACCCTGGACCAGCTCCAGGAGTCGCTCACCGTGATGCCGGTGGCCGAGGCCGCAGCCGCGGCGTTCGCCCGCTGGGACGTCGATGCCCGGCGCGGCTCGCTGCTGCTCAACGGCGTTCGCCTGGACATGCCGGACGAGTACGAGACCGGGAAGGCGGTCGGCGTTTTCGGGCCCGACGGCACGTTCCTCGCGCTGGTCGAGAGCCAGAAGGGCAAGGCCAAGAGCCTCGCCGTGTTCGGCTGAGACACCGGCTCCGGCGCCCACCGTGGAGCGGGCGGGACGGCCCGCTCCACGATCCCCCTCGCAAGGGGTCTATCCGTCGCGCCTGGGGGATTCACCCCTACGAGCAGGCGCTCGGAGTGAACCACGGGAGCGCAGGGGGGCGCTTTCCCTCGACATTCTTCTCGGGCGGATCATCCCAGAACTACCGTTTCGGACATGGGACGCGGGGCTGGGGGAGAGGCCGGGGAGACGCTCGTACGGATCTGTGATCTGGCCGGGCGGACCCGGGGGACGGGGTTCGTCGCGGACGACCGGGGGACCGTCGTCACCAGTCACGAAGCCGTCGACGGGCTGGCCAGAGTGGTGCTGCACGCACCCGGCGAGCGCACCTGGCTCGCCGAGGCCGAGGACCTCACCTTCCTGCCCGAGGCGGGCCTCGCCCTGGTGCGCACCGACGGGCTCGGGGCGCGCCCGCTGCCCATCTCCGCACGCACCGACATCCGTACGGGCACCTATGTGCGGGTCGCCGCGCACGGTTGGCGCGAGGCACGCGTCCTCGGCACCTCTCCCGTCACCTACACCGCCACCGACCGCTTCCATCTCCTGGGCGGCGTACTGGAGTTGGCGATCGGGACGGCCGGCAGCGAGGCCATGCGGCTGGGCGGCGAGGCCAGCGGCGGGCCCGTGGTGGACACCGTCACCGGGGCCGTCCTCGGCGTGGTCGGGACCGCGCTGCACGCCGCCCACCAGGCCTCCGGCTTCGCGGTGCCGCTGCACGCCGCGCACGGTCCGCTCGCCGAGCTGCTGCGGCGCAACGCGGCCACCGTGCCCGCCTACGGCCGCGATCTGAACCTGGCCGGGGCGCTCCAGCTCACCGCGCTCTCCGTCGGCTCCGTCGGCGGCCCCGGCATGGGGCAGGAGCCCATTGAACGGCTTTCCACGCTCAGGGAGTTCGGGGCCTTCGCCACCGGCGGCGCCCTCGTACTCGGGCTCGTAGGAGACCCCGGGACCGGGCGCACCACCGAGCTCGCCGCGTTCGCCGGACGCCGCGCGCGCGGCGACGAGCCCGCACCCACGCTCTGGCTGCGCGGCGCCGACCTGTGGGCCGACGACGCCTCGGTCGCCGACGCGGTCGCCCGCGCGCTGGCCCAGGCGGCCCGGATCGTCGCCGCCTGCCCGCAGGGGGGCCAGGAGGCGGCCACCCCCGACCGTGTGGCACGGCTCGCCCGCGAGGCCGGGCGGCCCCTGCTCGTCCTGCTCGACGGGCCGGAGGAGATGCCGCCCGTCCTCGCCCACCGGCTGGCCGAATGGACCGCCGGGACCGTGGACTGGCTCGGGGCGGCCGGGGTGCGCATGGTCGTCGCCTGCCGGCCCGAACACTGGGAGCAGGCCGGGGCGCACTACCCCGAGGGCGTCCTGCACCCGGCCCCGCTGCCCCGCCTGCCGGACGCCGTGCGCATCGGCGACCTCGGACGCAAGGAGGCCGCGCGGGCCCGCGAGCGCCACGGCATCCCCGAGGGCGCGCTCGCCGAGCGCGACGCCCGCCACCCGCTCACGCTGCGGCTGCTAGCCGAGGTGCGGGCGGCCCTGCCCGGCGAGGTCGAGGGAAGGCCGGACCGCGAGGAGGTCTTCTCCGCGCACCTGGACCTGATGTGCCTGCGGATCGCGGTGCGCGTCGCCGCCTCGGCCCGCCCGCCGGTGCGCGGCAGCGAGGTGCGCAGGCTCACGGCGCGCGTCGCCGGGCAGGTGCACGAGGCGGCCCGGCGCTGTCTCGGCCCCGGCCAGGGCGAGCTGGACCGGGAGTCGTTCGAGGAGATCTTCCCGTGGCGTACCGGATCGGCCTCCGCGGTGCTCACCGAAGGCCTGCTCGTGCCGGCCGGAGCCGGCTACCGCTTCGCGCACGAGGAGCTCGCCGACTGGGTGCAGGCGGCCCACCTCGACCTCGACGCGGCCCTCTACGCGCTGGTGCACCGCTGGTACGACGAGAGCGATCCGCAGACCGTCGTACGGCTGCCCTCGCGCCCCGCCATCAGCGCCGTGCCGGGCGGCCATGTGCCGCCCCCGCCGGGCTCGGGGCCCACGCCCGACGGGCGCCCCCTGCCGGTGCCCCGGCACCGCATCGGGCCCGTCCTGGAGGCCATGCTGCTGCTCGGCAGCCAGCAGGGATCCACTCAACTCGCCCTGAAACTCAAGGGGTTGGTGGACGCCCTGGACCGCACCCCGGCGGCCGGCGCAGGCCATGCCCGGTTCGCGGACGCCCAGTGGTGGGCGGTCCGCCTCCTCACCGAGACGCTGCTGAGGGTTCCGGACGTACGCCCCTACCAGGAGGTGCTGCGCCTGCTCGCGGACCGGATCAGCCGCCGCTCCGTACGCGAAGGGGGACCCGCGCACCTGGGCGCGCTCGGGGAGTTCGGGCCCTGGTTCTGGATGCGGCTGCGGCTCAGCGACGACCGGCGGCTCGAACTGCTTCGCCGCCTGGTGCCCGCCGACGGGGTGCCGGGGGCCTCGCCCGGGTGGGAGCGCTACTTGGACGCGGTCGACCGGAGGCTCGCCGTCGAGCCCAGGACCGTACAGCCGCTGCTCTGCCGCTGGTTCACCGACGAACGGCCGCTGCCCGTGGCGCCCGGGACCGAGGTGCGGCCCACCGTCGCGCGGGCGGCACAGGCCCTGCTGTACGCGCGGCGGGCGCTGGCCGTCGACGACCTCACCGAGGCGCTCGTGGCGACCGTCCATGCCCGCGCCGGTGAACTCCTCAACCAGCTCGCCGAGGACGAGCCGTCCGCGCTCTGCCGGGCCGTGGACCGCTGGGCCCACGACGACCGGCCGGAGCGGCGCGCCGCGGCCGCCACCTACGGGCCGCGCGTCGCCCTCGGCATCCGTACCGCCGCCGACCGCGAGCTGCTCCGCTACGCGGCCCTCGCCCTGCTCGCGCGCCCGGCGGACACCGCGCTGCACGGCGCCGCCCTCGCCCTCCTGGTCCGCGATCCGCTGACCCGCGGGCGCTACCTCGACGAGGCGCTCGCCGTGTACACCGCGGGCGACCCCAGGTTCCCCGCCTCCGCGCTCGCCGCCGCCCTCACCACCCACCCCGAGCCCGTCCTCGCCGCCTTCCAGACGCGGCTGCACGAGCCCGGGGCCGGGGCGGCCGACGTCCTCGACGCGCTCGCGGAGATCAACACCCCGGCCCTCGCCCGGCGCGCCGCGGCCCTGGTCCAGGACCACGTCGAGCGTCACCCCGAGGCGGCCGGGCACGCGGCGGACTTCGTGGACCGGCGCCTCGAATACGGCCCCGCCGCCCGCGCGGTGCTCTTCCCCATGGTCACCAGCCTGCTGCGCGGCTGCGCCCACCCCGTCCGGCGCGCGCTCGCCCCCGTCCTGGCGGCCCCCGGCACCCGGTCCTCACGCCCGCTGCGCTCCGAGCTGCTCGACGCGCTCCTCGAATTCGAGCGGTACGAATCCCGGGACCTGACCGTCCTGGACGCGCTGCTCGGCGCCGCGGCGACGGGTTCGGCGCAGCGGGCCGAGGCGCGCACCCGCGACCTCGTGCACCGCACCGGACTCCTTTTCGTCCGTACGCCCGAGGGTGCGGCCTGCTTCGACCGGCGCCTGGTCGAGCTGTGCCAGGAGGTCCCGGGCTTCGCCGCGCAGGTCGCCGGATGGCTCCTGCAGGCGCCGCACGAGTGGGCCGCGGTGGTCGGCCCGAGCGCCCGCCGGGCAGTGGAGACGCTGGGCTCTCCCATGCCGATGCGATCCCGGGCGGCCGGGCATGGCAGTCTTAGACCTGCATAACGCGTAAGGGTCAACGACGTACACGGGTTCGAGGAGCGGTCACAGTGCAGCGCTGGCGTGGCTTGGAGGACATCCCCCAGGACTGGGGACGCAGCGTCGTCACCATCGGCTCCTACGACGGGGTGCACCGCGGACACCAGCTGATCATCGGGCGGGCCGTGGAGCGCGCCCGCGAACTGGGCGTGCCGTCCGTCGTCGTCACCTTCGATCCGCACCCCAGCGAGGTCGTGCGCCCCGGCAGCCACCCGCCGCTGCTCGCCCCGCACCACCGGCGCGCCGAACTGATGGCGCACCTGGGTGTGGACGCGGTCCTCATCCTCCCCTTCACCAGCGAGTTCTCGAAGCTCTCGGCCGCCGACTTCGTGGTGAAGGTCCTGGTCGACAAGCTGCACGCCAAGCTCGTCGTCGAAGGCCCGAACTTCCGCTTCGGCCACAAGGCCGCGGGCAACGTCGAGGTCCTGGCCGAGCTCGGCCGCACCTACGACTACGAGGTCGAGGTCATCGACCTGCGCGTGCGCGGCGAGGCGGGCGGCGGCGAGCCGTTCTCCTCCACGCTCACCCGCCGCCTGGTCACCGAGGGCGACATCGAGGGCGCCGCCGAGATCCTCGGCCGCCCGCACCGCGTCGAGGGCGTCGTCGTGCGCGGCGCCCAGCGCGGCCGCGAGCTCGGCTACCCGACCGCGAACGTCGAGACGCTGCCGCACACCGCGATCCCCGCGGACGGCGTGTACGCGGGCTGGCTCACGGCCGACGGGGAGCGGATGCCCGCGGCGATCTCGGTCGGCACCAACCCGCAGTTCGACGGCACCGAGCGCACGGTGGAGGCGTACGCCATCGACCGCGTCGGGCTCGACCTGTACGGGCTTCACGTCGCCGTGGACTTCCTCGCCTATGTGCGGGGCATGGCCAAGTTCGACTCCATCGAGGACCTGCTCGAAGCGATCGGCAACGACGTGAAGCGGTCCACCGAGCTGATCGAGGCGTACGAGTCCCGGCGGGACTGACCCCCTTTCGGCCGAGGCCACTTGATCCGGTCAAGCACCGGTCAAGCAGTGGCCTGAAACCGTCCAAGTCCTTGCATCGACTGCGTATCGAGCACGGGGTATGGGCGGTTTTTGGCGTACAGGGGGCGCTGCGCTGCGCGTAGGTTGAACGGCGATTCAGCCATATCCCGCAAGGGGGAAACACGTGGGCGAGCAGCCCGTGTCCCGCCTCCTCGGCCTGGTCGGCGACGTGCCGGCGCAGGGCGCGCAGCAAGGCGTACCGCCGTACCACACCCCGGTGTTCATCCCGGCCCATCCGCGCTATCCCGGCGGTGGAGCCGCGCCCCACGTCGACTACGAGCTCTTCAAAGGTCCCTCGGGACCGCCCGTCCCGGTCGCGTTCACCAGCCTGCGCGGACTCGTCGAGGCGCTGGGCCCGGCCCAGCCCTGGGTCGCGGTCTCGCTCGGCCCGTTCGCCGAGGCGATGCAGCGGGCCCGTCTGCCCAAGGTGCGGCTCGACCCGGTGGTCGACCCCGGCGGGCGCAGATGGCGGGCCGAGGATCTGGAACGGGCGTACGGCGGCGAGGAGGACACCCGATGAGCGTGGACCTGAAGCTGGTCCTGGCGGACCTGAACACGATGGCGGGCACCTTTCACAAGGAGGCCGACAACTACCGCAAGATGCACCAGAACGTGAAGCCGGCGATCGTCGGCTCCGGGGACGCAGGGTGCGACGCGGCGATCAAGGCGGTGGCCGACCTGATCGCGGGCCTGCACGACAAACTGTCGGACCGCCTCGACGATCGCAGCGACAAGCTGAAGTACGCGCACGACTCGATGGCACGCCACGACATCGATGTGCACGGCCTGTTCGACGACCTGATGAAGGACCGCACATGACGGACAGCTGGGTCGGCGGCGACATCGGCGGCCTTCGCACGATGGGGGAGGCCTACAAGAAGGCCAAGACCGACCTCGAATCCATCGTGAAGCCGCTGAGCACGTGCGTCGACGCGCTCGCGAAGGACACCGGCTGGCAGGGCGAGTCGGCGGAGTCGTTCCGGGCCAAGTGGACCGAGGACTCCATGACGGCGGGCGCCTTCGCCGAACTGGTCCAGGCGGCGGGCCAGGTCCTCACCGACCTCGCCGACCACCTCGGCAAGGCGGAGGCCGCACTCCAGAACGCCGAGGACGTCGCCGTGCGCGCCGGGGTGCCGATGCACCCCATGGGCGTACCGGGCGAGTTGATGACCAACACCCCCGACAACCAGAGCGACGCCGAGAAGAAGGCCGTCAAGGCTCTCAGCGACTACGGCACCGTACGCAACGAGATCCTGCACACCGCCCAGCAGGCCCGCCTGGAAGCGGCGGAGGCCCTGCAGAAGCTCTACGCGGACGACACCGGCGCGGCGGTCTCGCCCGGCGACAAGATCACCGTCGCGGACTATCTGCGCGGCCTGTACGCCTATGACTCCGAGCGGACGCGGGTCAAGGGCCACGACGCCGCCGACGCGCTCGACGACGCGAAAAAGCAGGCCGACGACGCGAAGAAGGATCTGCGCGCCGAACGCAAGGCGTGGCAGAAGGAGGGCAAGACCCTCCCCAAGGACGCCGAGGCCCGCGTCGCGTACAAGGACGCGCTGAGCAAGCTCGACAGCCTGGAGACGGACATCGCCCGTGGCGAGGCCGGCAGTTCGAAGCTCCCCTACGACCACGTCCTCAACACCAAGATCGCGGACGTGGCGGACACCCTGCGGGTCGGCAAGAGCCTGGAGAGCCTTCCGGAGTTCCTGAAGGAGATCCCGGTGGTGGACGTCGCGGCGGCCGCCGCCTGCGGGCTCCTCGAAGCCAAGGACGACCACGAGAAGGGGTGGTCCTGGACGCACTCCGTGGTGGTCGACGGGGGCGCGGCGCTCGGCGGACTCGCCGTCGGTGCGGCCGCCACGGCGGGCGGCGTGGCGCTGGCCGCGAGCGCGGAGATCACGGTGCCGGTGGCCGTGGTCGCCGGGGTCGGCGGCGCGGTGGTCATCGGGGCGACCGACCTGCTCGACGAGAGCTTCCACGAGCACTGGAGCGAGGACATCCACGACCACGGCGTCCTGGGCGGCATCTGGCACGGCAGCGGCAACGTGCTCTCCAACACCGGAGACGACCTGAAGCGGCTCGGCGACGACGCGGCGGGTCTGGGGAAGAAGGCGTGGAATGGGTTCAAGGGTCTCTTCTGAGAGCGCGGGCCCCGCGAAACTCCCGCTCCTGGGCACCTCCTGGTACCGGCGGGGCGTGGGCTACTGGCTCCGCCGCGTCCGGCTGGTGGTGTTCCAGCTCGTCTTCGGCGGCCTGTTCGCGCTGCTCTCGGTGGCGATCTGGCAGGGCATCGAATCGGGCCTGCCGACCGGCTGGCACCGGGCCGTCGACGTGGTCATGGGTGTGCTGGGCCTCATCGGGTTCGTACGCGGATGGATCTGGGGGCGGCGGACCATCCGCACCAAGCTCGCCGATCCGCCCACGCCCGAGCAGGCCTGGATCCGGCACCGCCAGGCGCGGCGCGGGCGCGGCAGCGCGAACCCGGACTTCGGCAGGCGCGGCGGGGCGCTGCTCTTCTTCACCCCGTTCCTGCCGCCCTGCGTCGCCTGGTGGATCGGCATGACCTGCGCCGTCCAGTTCATTCGCGAGCTCCCCTCCGAAGTCGGCGCCCGCAAAGCCCTCAACCAGCCCTGACCTCCGCCGCCCAGTGGCAGGCGACCTGTGCCGCCGTGCCGCCCGCCAGGACCGGGAGGTCCTCGGTGCGGCAGCGGTCCGCCACGCCCGCCCGGTCCGCCTCGCCCGAGGCGAGCACCTGGCAGCGGGCGTGGAAGCGGCAGCCGGGCGGGATGCGGGACGGGTCCGGGGGCTCGCCGGTGAGGACCACCGGGTCGCCGGGGGACTCCTGCAGAACCGACAACAGAGCCTGGGTATAAGGGTGTTGAGGGTTCGTCAGGACATCCTCGACCGGCCCCGTCTCCACGATGCGGCCCAGGTACATCACCGCCACCCGGTCCGCGATGTTCCAGGCGAGGCCCAGGTCGTGGGTCACGACGAGCGCGGACAGGCCGAGCTCGTCCCGCAGGCGAAGAAGCAGCGCCAGGATCTCGCCGCGTACCGAGGCGTCCAGGGAGGCCACCGGCTCGTCGGCGACGATCAGCTCGGGGTCCAGGACGAGCGCGCCCGCGATCACCACGCGCTGGCGCTGGCCGCCCGACAGCTCGTGCGGGTAGCGCAGGAAGAACCGCTCGGGCGGGCGCAGCCCCGCCCGGGACAGCGCCCGGGCGACCAACTCCCGCTCGTCGTGCGGGGAGCCGTGGATGCGCAGGCCCTCGGCGACCGCGTCGTACACCGTGTGCCGGGGGTTGAGCGAGCCGCTCGGGTCCTGGAGGACCAACTGCACCCGCTTGCGGTACGCCTTCAGGGCGCGGGCGTGGTGGTCGAGCGGGCTGCCGTCGAAGGCGACCGTGCCGCCGGTCGGGGTGACCAGGCCGAGCAGGGTGCGGGCGAGCGTCGTCTTGCCGCAGCCCGACTCGCCGACCAGGGCGACGATCTCGCCCGCGCCGACGGTGAGTTCCACGCCGTCGACCGCGTGGGCGGCCGGGGCGCCGCGCCGCCCGGGGAAGGTGACGCGCAGGCCGGCGGCGCTGAGGAGGGGGGCCGTGGTGGTGGTCATGCGGTGCTCCTCGACAGGGTCCCGGCGTGCACGCAGGCCGCCCGGTGGTCCGGGCCCGCGTCGCGCAGCGGCTGGTCGTCCGATGCGCAGACGCCGATCGCGACCGGGCAGCGCGGATGGAAGGTGCAGCCCGCCGGCAGCGCGGACGGGTCGGGCGGATCGCCCGGCAGACCCCGGGGCGCCCGGCGCGAAGCGGGGTCGCCGATGCGGGGGAAGGCGGCCGAGAGCGCCTGGCCGTACGGGTGCCGGGCCGCCGCGTAGACCGCGCGCGCCGGGCCTTCCTCGACGATGCGGCCCGCGTACATCACCGCGAGCCGGTCGCAGGTGTCGGCGAGGACCGCCAGGTCGTGGCTGATCATCAGCAGGCTGATGCCCTGGTCGGCGACGAGCCGTTCGATCAGCCGCAGGATCTGGGCCTGGATCATCACGTCGAGGGCGGTCGTCGGCTCGTCCGCGACGATCAGGTCCGGGGCGCAGGCCAGGGCCATCGCGATCATCACGCGCTGGCGCTGGCCGCCGGACAGTTCGTGCGGGTGGGCGTCCGCGCGGGCGGCGGGCAGCCCGACCTGTTCGAGGAGTTCGCCGACGCGGGTGCGGGCCCCGGCCGGGGTGGCGAGGCCGTGCAGCAGGATCGGCTCGGCGATCTGGTCGCCGATGCGGTGCACCGCGTTGAGCGAGTGCATCGCGCCCTGGAACACGATGGACGCGCCCGCCCAGCGCACCGCCCGCAGCCGCCCCCACTTCATGGTGAGGACGTCCTCGCCGTCGAGCAGCACCGACCCCGTCAGCCTGGCCGACGAGGGAAGCAGCCGCAGCAGCGCCATCGCCAGGGTCGACTTCCCGCAGCCCGACTCGCCCGCGATGCCGAGCTTCTGGCCGGGCGCGATGGTCAGGTCGACGCCGCGCACGGCGGCCGCGCCGGTCCCGTACGTGACGTGCAGGTCCCTGATCTCAAGGAGGCTCATCGGGCTCCCAGCTTCGGGTTCAGGACGGCCTCGACGGCGCGGCCGCACAGCGTGAAGGAGAGGGCGACCAGGG
The DNA here is from genome assembly GCF_039532965.1 of Streptomyces mauvecolor. NCBI lineage: Bacteria > Bacillati > Actinomycetota > Actinomycetes > Kitasatosporales > Streptomycetaceae > Streptomyces > Streptomyces mauvecolor. Next base: position 22,811 of record NZ_BAAASQ010000048.1, read on the forward strand.
CGATCGCGATGCCGGGCGGGGCCAGATACCACCAGTGCCCGGAGGAGACCGCGCCCGCCTCGCGGGCATCCTGGAGCATGCCGCCCCAGGACACCACGGTCGGATCACCGAGGCCGAGGAACGCGAGGGTGGCCTCGGTGAGGATGGCGTTGGAGATGCCCAGGGTGGTCTGCGCGAGCACCAGCGGCAACACGTTCGGCAGCACGTGCCGGGACATGATGTGGCCGTGGCCGCCACCGAGCGCGCGGGCCCGTTCGATGTACGGGCGCGACTCGACCGCGATGGTCTGCGCCCGCACGAGCCGGGCCGTCGTCGGCCAGGACGTCACGCCGATGGCCAGGATCACCGTCCAGAGGCTGTGCGACATGACGGTGGCGAGGACGATCGCGAGCACCAGCGTCGGCATCACCAGGAACCAGTCGGTGATCCGCATCAGGGCCGTGGAGAGCCAGCCGCCGTAGTGCCCGGCGAGGATCCCGACCAGCGTGCCGATCGCCACGCTCAGCGCGGCGGCGAGCAGCCCGACCGCGAGCGAGATCCGGGCGCCCCAGATCAGCAGGCCGAGCAGCGAGCGGCCGAACTGGTCGGTGCCGAGCGGGAACTGGCCGCTCGGGGACTCCAGGGCGGTGCCGGGCGCGCTGGTCACGCTCTGGACGTCCTCGCCGACGGTGAGCGGCGCGGTGAGCGCGATCAGCGCGATGACGGCGAGGCCCGCGAGTCCGTACAGGCCGGCCCGGTGCGTGCGGTAGGAGCGCCAGAAGCGGGCGAGCGAGTCACGGCGGCGGGCCCAGGCGAGCGAGCCCGCCTTGTCGGGGGCGGTGGTCGTCGTCATCGGACCGCCCCGCTCGCGTACGCGGTCGTCGGCATCGGGCGGCCGGGCCCGTACGTGGTCGTCGTCATCGCCCCACCCTGGGATCGAGAAGCGGATAGAGCAGGTCGGCAAGGAGGTTCATCAGGATCATCGCGCCCGCGAAGACCACGAACAGGCCCTGCACCAGCGGGAGGTCGGGCACGCTCAGCGCCTGGTAGAAGAGCCCGCCCAGGCCCGGCCACGAGAACACCGTCTCCACCAGGATCGAACCGGCCGCCACATGGCCCAGGTTGATGAACAGCATCGTGACCGTGGGCAGCAGCGCGTTCGGCACCGCGTGGTGGCGGCGCACCGCGTCGTCGCGCAGGCCCTTGGCGCGCGCCGTCGTCAGATAGTCGCCGCCCATCTCGTCGATCAGCGAGGACCGCATGACGAGCAGGGTCTGCGCGTACTGCACCGCGACCAGGGTCAGCACCGGCAGCACCATGTGGTGCGCCACGTCCAGGACGTAACCGAAGCCCGTCGTGTCGCCCGACTCCATGCCGCCGGTCGGGAACAGGCCCGGGACCGGGCCCGCGCCCACCGAGAACGTGATGATGAGCAGCAGCCCCAGCCAGAACGAGGGCACCGACCACAGGGTCAGCGCGAGCCCCGTGTTGAACCGGTCGCCGAGCCCGCCGCGGCGCCAGGCCGAGCGGGTGCCCAGCCAGATGCCGAGCGCCGAGTAGATCACGACGGCCGTCCCGGTCAGGAGCAGCGTCGCCGGGAGCTTCTCGGCGATGAGCGAGCCGACCGGCGCGTGGAACTGGTACGAGGTGCCCAGGTCCCCGGTCAGCGCCTTGCCGCAGTAGTCCGTGAACTGCTGCCACATCGGCAGGTCGAGCCCGAACTGGCTGCGCAGTGCGGCGAGCTGCTCGGCGGAGACCTGGCGGCCGTGGGTCATGGTGCGGACCGGGTCGCCGGGGATGATCCGGAACAGGAAGAAGCTGGTGACGAGGACGGCGAACAGCGAGACCACCGCCCCCGCCAGCTTGCCGCCCACATAGCGCAGATAGGTGAGTACCGGGCCCGCGGCCGCGAAGCGGCGGCCGCGCTGCCGGGTGCGCGCCTCGGCGACCACCGCGGGGGTGTCGGCCGAACTCGCTGTCGTCATGGCCTACTCGCGGTCGTCGGCGCCGGCACGGCGGCGAAGGACGAGGAAGGAGCCGATCCCGGCCAGCACGATCGCGCCCGCGACGATGCCGAGGACGACGACCGCCGAGGAGCCGCTGCCCGACTTCGCGGACGAGCCGGCCGCGGGGACCGCCGACCACCAGCTCCAGTAGCCGTCCTGGCCGTAGATGTTGCCCGCGGCCTCGGGCATCGTCGTGATCGACTCGATCTGGTCGGTGCGGTACGCCTCGACCGCGTTGGGGTACGCCATGACGTTGATGTACCCGGTGTCGTACAGCCGCGACTCCATCTGTTTGATCAGGTCCGCCCGCTTGGCGGTGTCGTACTCGGCCAACTGCTTCGCGTACAGCTCGTCGAACTGCTTGTCGCAGACGAAGTTGTCGGTCTGGCCGGTCGCCTTGGGGGTCGCGGGCAGCGCGGCGCAGGTGTGGATGGACAGGACGTAGTCCGGGTCGGGGCTGACCGAGTAGCCGTCCAGGGCCAGGTCGTACTCGCCGGCCGTCCACGGGTCGGTGACGTTGTCGACGCAGTCCACGGTCAGGCCGATGCCGAGCTTGCCCCACCACTCCTGGAGGTACTTGCTGACCGCCTTGTCGTTGGGGTCGATGGCGTGGCAGAGCAGCCGCAGGCCGAGCGGCTTGCCGTCCTTGCCGAGCCGCTTGCCGTCGGCGCCGGTCCGGTAGCCCGCCTCGTCGAGCAGCGAGGCCGCCTTCGCCGGGTCGTACGCGATCTTCTGGTCCGGGGCCGGCTTCCAGAAGTAGTCGGCGAACCGGGGCGGGATGTAGCCCTCGCCCTCGACGGCGTGGCCCTGGAAGACCTTGTCGACGAGCGTCTTACGGTCGACGGCAGCGAACAGCGCCCGGCGCACCTTCGGGTCGAGCACCGCCGGGTTGCCATTGCCGAACTTCTGGCCGTCCTTGGACTGCGCGCCGGGGTTGGTGGCGAGCGCGAAGAAGCGCCGCCCGGGGGCGTCGTTGACCTTGATGTCCGGCGTCGAACCCAGTGAACTCGCCTGTGCGGGCGTCAGGTTGGAGACGAAGGACACCTCGCCCTTGCGCAGCGCCGCGACCGCCGCGTCATTGTCCTTGTAGTACTTGAAGACCAGCTCGTCGAACTTGGGCGCACCCCGCCAGAAGCTCTTGTTCGGCTTCAGCTTGATGTACTGGTCGACCTTGTAGTCGGTCAGCACGAACGGCCCGTTGCCGACGACGGGGAACTCCTTGTCGTTGTTGAACTTGGTGAAGTCGCCGACCTTCTCCCACACGTGCTGCGGCACGATCGGCACGTCCAGGGCCGTCATGGTCGCCTGGGGCTGCTTCAGTTCGACGACGAGCGTCGCCGCGTCGGGGGCGCTGACCTTCTTGAAGTTCGCTACGTAGCTGCCGTTGGCGGTCGCCGCGCCCTTGTCGGTCATCATCTTGTTGAACGTCCAGGCCGCGTCGCCCGCCGTGACCTGCTGCCCGTCCGACCACTTCGAGTCCTTGCGGATCGTGTACGTCCACGTCAGCTTGTCCGGCGACGTCTTCCAGGCGGTGGCCAGGCCCGGAATGGCGTGACCGTCCTTGGCGTCGTAGTTCGTCAGGTACTCGTACATCAGGCGGTGCACGCTGGTGCTGATCAGCCGCTGGGCGAGGAAGGGACTCAGGGAGTCGACGCTCTGGGACACGGCGACGGTGAGCACCTTCTCGCCGCCCTTGGCGTCATCGGCCGCCGCGCCCTGGGCGGGGAGCACGGCCGAGGCCGTCAGTGCCAGGGCGGCGGCTCCTATGGCCAGCGGGCGGCCGGGCCCGGTCGGTCGCAGGGTCTTGCGCGATGGAACTGTTCTTGCCATGGGACGGTGACCTCGCGTCATCACTCGCACGGAAAAGCAGGGCTGATCGCAGGGAGAGCGCCGGTTGAACAGGAGGTGGCGGCCGGTGTGGGCGCAGGTCTATCAGCGGTGGTCTAGACGTGTCAACGGCGCATCGCAGGCCATTTGGTCTGCGAAAACGCCGAAGGGCCCGAACCGTTCGAACGGTGCGGGCCCTCATTGGTCCAGTCCTCTGACGCCCTACTGCTGAGGGGCTGACGGCGGCTGCGGAGCGTGTCCGCCACCCTCCTGGCCGGGCCACTGGGCGGGCGGCCCGGGCTGGGCCGGAGGGAGCTGACCCGGCTGGCCGGGCTGGGCCCCGTACGGCTGACCCGGGAAGGGCTGGGCCTGGTTCGGGAACGGCTGGCCGGGCTGCGGCTGGGCCTGGGGTTGCGCCTGGTTCGGGTAGGGCTGCCCGGGGGCGGGCCGGCCCTGCGCCGGGTAGGGCTGGCCCGGGTGCGGCTGCGGCTGACCGGGGTAGGGCTGACCTGGCTGGGCCTGGCCGGGGAACGGCTGGGCGGGGGCGCCCTGCTGACCCGGCATCGGCGGGGCCTGGACGGGCGGCGGGTTGAGACCGTCGCCCGTCCACAGCCCTTGCTGCTGCTGCGCCCGTACGAAGTCCTCGGCCACCAGCGCCGAAAGGTTGAAGTACGCCTCCCGGGTCTTGGGCCGCATCATGTCGAGGTCCACCTCGGCGCCCGCCGACAGGTGCTCGTCGAACGGCACCACGACCACCCCGCGGCAGCGGGTCTGGAAGTGCTGCACGATGTCGTCCACCTTGATCATCTTGCCGGTCTCGCGGACGCCGGAGATGACGGTGATCGAGCGCTGCACGAGCTCGGCGTAACCGTGCGCCGAGAGCCAGTCGAGCGTGGTCGAGGCGCTGGACGCACCGTCGACGGACGGCGTCGAGATGATGATCAACTGGTCGGCGAGGTCGAGCACGCCGCGCATCGCGGAGTACAGCAGGCCCGTACCCGAGTCGGTCAGGATGATCGGGTACTGCTTGCCCAGCACGTCGATCGCGCGCCGGTAGTCCTCGTCGTTGAACGTCGTGGACACGGCCGGGTCGACGTCGTTCGCGATGATTTCGAGCCCGGACGGCGCCTGCGAGGTGAACCGGCGGATGTCCATGTACGAGTTGAGGTACGGGATCGCCTGGACGAGGTCACGGATGGTGGCCCCGGTCTCGCGGCGCACCCGGCGGCCGAGCGTGCCGGCGTCCGGGTTGGCGTCGATCGCCAGGATCTTGTCCTGCCGCTCGGTGGCCAGGGTCGCGCCGAGCGCGGTCGTCGTGGTCGTCTTGCCGACGCCGCCCTTGAGGGAGATGACCGCGATCCGGTAGCACGACAGGACCGGCGTGCGGATCAGGTTGAGCTTGTGCTGCCGCGCGGCCTCTTCCTTCTTGGCGCCGGGCTTGAAGCGCGAGGCCCCGCCGGCCGGGCCCCGGCTGCTCTTCGCCTTCGGCTTGTTGTTGCGAAGGAGCCGGTCGGAGGAGAGCTCGACGGCGGCGGTGTACCCGAGGGGAGCCCCGGGCATGGACCGCTCCCGCTGGTCGTGCGTCACCGGCGAGGGCCAGGCGGCGCCGGCCCGCGGGTCGGCGGGGGGTGCGGGCTGGGCCTGCGGGTTGGCCGGGTCCTGCGCGAAGGGCTGCGCCTGCGGGGGCTGCTGACCGTGCTGGGGGAAGCCGCCTTGGGCGGGGTTCGGCAGGGGCTGCGGCAGGGGCTGGGCCTGCGGTGCGGCCGGAGGGTTGGCGGCGGGGTGCGGGAACCCGTAACCGCCTTGCTGGTCGGGGGAGTTGGGCGCACCGAAGGGTGCGGGGGCCTGCGGGGCGGGCAGGTTCGGCGCGGCCGGCGGGTTGGCTCCCTGGTGGGGGAAGCCGTAGCCGCCCTGCTGGGCCGGGGGCCCGCTCGGCGCGGCTCCCTGGTGCGGGAAGCCGTAACCGGCTTGCGGTGCCGGGGAGTTGGGGGCGGGCGGGGTGGGGCCCTGCGGAGGCTGCTGACCCTGCTGGGGGAAGCCGTAGCCGTTCTGCGGCTGCTGGGGCCACGCGGGTGCCGGGGCGGACTGGGCGGCCGGATCCGGGAACGGGCCCGGCATCGGCTGCGGCTGGACCGGCCACTGGGGCGCCGCGGTGGGCGCGGCGGGCTGGAACGCGGGCGGCAGCGGAGGCAGCCCGGGCTGCGCACCGGCGGACGCGGCCCAGGGCTGGTCGGCGGGGGGCGCGTCCTGGGGCTCCGGGGCGGAGCCGTCCGACGGTACGGCGTCCACGATCGGCTCGGCATCCGCGACGGGCACGGCGTCCGCGATCGGTGCGGCATCCGGCACGGGTACGGCGTCCGCGACCGGAGTGGCGTCTGCGAAGGGCGAGGGGTGCGCGACCGGAGCCGGGGGCGCGGTGCCGAGAGCTGATTCGGCGTCGGGGACGGCGTCGGTCGGCGCGGCATCGAACGGCGTGGGTGCGGGAGCGGATGCCGACGCGGTACCGGTCGACTCGGCGTTCTGGGACGGGGAGGCGGCCTCCTCGCCGGCCGAGGTCCCGGGTGCCTCGGCGGCCTCGGGAGCTTCCTCGGCACTGGCCGACGTCACGGACGCACCGTCGAAGTGCTCGTCGGCGGAGCCGGAGTCGGCGTCGCCGTCGGAGCCGGCGTCGGAGGCATCCGCGGAGACGCTGGATTCGCCGGAGCCGGTCGAGTTCGCGGAGGCCACCGGGTCCGCGGAGTCCAGAGCCTCCGGGGCGTCAGGGGTGGTATCGGCGGCCTCGGGGGCCGTCTCGATCTCGGCGCCCTCCGTCGAGGGGGACGCTTCCGCGTCGGTGCTCGGGGCCGCGACTGACGGTGCGTCAGAAGCTGCGCCCTGTGCCGCATCCGGCGCCGCGGACTCGCCGCGCGCCGCGGCAGCCGCCGCTTCGAGCTGCTCGAACTCCCGCTTCAGCGCGGAGGGCGAGAACCGCATCGTCGCGCCGCTCTCGATGTCGCCGCCGCCGAAGGCCTGGCCCTCGTCGGTGGGGCGGGCGGGCTCGGGCGTGGGCGCCGGGGGCGCGGGCGGAGGGAAGGCGGGCGGAGGTGTGGCCGATGCGCTGGGTGCCGGGGTCGGCGCCGGGCCCGGAGGCGGCGGCGCGGGGCTCCAGTTCGGCTGGAAGCCGCCGGACTGCGGCAGCCCGGGCATGTTGAGGGGCTGGCCGTGCGGCGGCGGGGGCGGCGGCAGCGCAACCCCGGGGCCGCCGCTCTGCTCACCGGCCGCGGGCGGGGCCGGCACCGGGGCGGCCGGGGTGTCCTGCGCGCCCTGGGTGTACCAGGCGGGCGGGGTGTAGTCGATGGTGAACTCACCCGTGGTCTCGGGATCGGCGTCGGACCGATTCTCGTCGCGCGCGTTCCCGCCGGTGCGGAACTGGTCCTGGTCGCTGTTCACCGGTTTCCTTTCGTTCGCCTGTGACCGGGTGTAGGCCGTGGGGTTCATTGGCATGTACGGGCCGGGGTGAGGCAGCCCCCGTGCGGTGGGCGCGCGGTCGTGCGCGGTCGCCCGCCCCTGTCCGCTGCGAGAGCCGCGGCATCCGGAACGTACGGACGACGCAACCTCGCCGTGGAGTCCCTGCCCCCGGTCCGTCCCACCCTAATCGTCGTCAATACCGCCGGGGCAGGCCCGGTCGCCCCGATCGCCTGTCCCTTTCGTCACCCTCGCCTCACGAGTGACGTCGAAGTGACCGGCCGGGGGCGGAGTGTGCAGGGCGAATCGGTCAGATCAGGTCAACTTTCGCCAGTGCCCCGCTGTTCAGTCGACGCGTCGGGCGCTCCCCAACAATCCGGTCTCGGTGTCCGTCGCCTGCGTCATCGCGAAGGAGCGGTCGCGCTCGTTGCACCAGAGCGTGACTCCGTCGGCAAGCGTCGAGAGACCTTCCTGTTCCGTCCGCGGCAGGTTCATGATGCGGCCCATCTGCGCGGCCTCGTCCGGCGAGACCCGCTGCACGCCGACGAGCCGTGCCTGCCGGATCAGCCGCGGTGCGACCGGGCTGACATAGGGGAGCAGCGTGAGCACCGCCTGCCAGGGCGCCGACACCACCCGGCCGCGCGGCGGGCGCATCCCGCAGTCCCGCACCACGAGCACCGGTTCACCGGCCGAGGCGCCCAGCGGCGGCACCCGGCCCACGTCGTGCACGGTCATGCCGCTCTGGCTGGCGATCGCGTGCACCAGCTGCGCCCAGGCCTGCGGCCGGCCGGTCTCCACCGCGACCCGTATGCCCGTCGCGGCCGCCCGCAGCGCGAGCACCTGCGCCGTCCACAACCCGCCGATGAGCACGATGTCGTACGCGGTCGGCCTGCTCACCCCGAGCACCGCGGGCCGGCCCCCGGCGTCCACCCCGACGACCACGCCGTCGTCCCCGATGGGCAGCGCCAGGGTGTCCAACTGCCCGGCGGACAGGGTGTGACGGCGGTGCCGGGGGCCGATGAGGCCGAAGCCGGTGCGCGGCTCGTGGCGCGGGCCGGAAGTCGTCGTGGCCATCAGCGGGCGCCTCCGAACGGCAGGGTGGCGAGCATGCCGGGCAGCTGCTCGTGGTCCAGCGGCACGATCTGGGCCTTCGCCTCGCGCGCGGAGCGCTCCAACGCCTGGCGGGCCGTGGTCAGTTCGGCCTCACTGCGGCCCGTCACCCGGAGGTGGCCGCTGATGCTGCTCTCCTGGGCGCCGGCAGGGGCGATGGTGAGGCTGAAGGTGGTCGCGAGCGCGGGAACCGCGGTGAGCAGCGCCACGAGCTGCGGCAGACCGCCGGTCCCGGACCCCGCGTCGATCCTCGGCCAGCGCCGCACCCAGTACGTGGTGTGGCGGCGGTTGTCGCAGCGCCAGGAACGGGCCGACTCCTCGGTGCGCCGCTGGGGCGTCTCCGTGCGGCCCGCCTGCGCGGTCACCAGCGGGTTGGCGCAGGCCGAGGTGGCCACGGCGTCCGCCAGCTCCTCCTCGGTCAGGACCGTGGTGTTCAGGCCCGACCCGGTCAGCCGGCTCGCCAGGTGCAGCGCGGTGCGCGCCGCGCACTTCTGGGCGCCCTCCAGGCCGCCGCCGCGCGCGGCCACTGCCTCCGGGCACAGCTCCGGGTTCAGCTTCAGGGCGATCCAGGTGATGCGGACCGCGGGCGAGGTGGTCTGGGCGTGCAGCGGCGCGTAGTTGGTGACGGCCACCGACTGCTGGGGCAGCCGCAGCGCGGGCGCCGGCTGGGTGTGCAGCAGGATCTGCGCGGATTCGAGCCGGATGTCGTCGACCTCCAGCGCGTCGCGTACCAGCCCGAGGGGGAGCGGGCGTTGGCCCCGCTCGGCCCGCAGCGCCGTCGCGTCCGACTCCACCTGGAGGACGACCGTGAGGAAGCCGCCGTCGCCGATCATCCCGATCGGCCGCTGGTCCCGCTCGCCATGGCTGTAGGTGCGCAGCGTGGGATCGCACTCCACGGCCGGAGCCAGGCCGGGCAGCGTGCCCGGCGGCACAACGGCGTTGCTCGCACGCTTCAGGCGCGCCCGCAGCGCCCAGGCGGTGCCCAGCCATTCGGGCAGCGAGCGTCCCCGGCGGCGTACCACCGCGAGCAGCACGAGGGCCACCGCGACGACACCCGCGGGCACCAGCGCCATCGTGTCGACGACCCACGCGGCGAGCAGCAGGGCGGCGGCCGACTCGACCAGGATTAGCTGTTGCAGACGAAACGAACCAAAGCGTCCGGAACGGGACTTGAGATGGGGCGTCACCGGCCCGACGGCCGCGGGCGCCGCCGCCCGGCGGACCGGAGGGGACGGCTCCGTACGCACTCCGGGACGGGAGCCCGCACCACTCGGCGCGCCGGAGCGTTCACGGGAGCGCGACCGCGTCCCAGTCGACGAAACCATCCCCGAACCCCCCGAACTCCTCGAAAACCCCTGGCCAGTAGGGCCCTTGAGGACCCGTCCACCCTACCCGCCCCAGGCGTACGATCACGTAACAGGCATAGTAGGGGGCCGGTCTGACAACGGCGGGCGGGGGACGGGCTCCCTGGGGCTCCGCACGGGGACAACGGAGAAACACGGACACTCATGGCATCACGCCGGGACGAGCTCAACGCGTACACCTTCGCGAAGCGTCGCACGCTCGCGTCGTTCATCCAGCCCTCTCCGACGGGCTCGGAAGAGGGGGCGCCGCGCCCGCTGAGGGCCGTGCTGCCGGGCGGCATCATGGCGGTCGTGCTGCTCGCCGCGTTCGGGGCGTGGGGCATGTTCAAACCCACCGCGCCGCCCGGCTGGGGCACCCCGGGCGAGAAGGTGATCATCGCCAGCAAGTCCACGACCCGCTACGTCGTGCTGACCACCGACGGCAAGAAGGAACTGCACCCGGTCCTCAACATGGCGTCCGCCAAGCTCCTGCTCGACCCGGACAAGGGCCAGGTCGTCAACGTGGACGAGTCCGTCCTGGACAAGGGCTCCCTGCCGCACGGCGCCACCCTCGGCATCCCGTACGCGCCCGACCGGCTGCCCTCCCCCGAGGAGGCCGGGTCAGCCAAGCGCTGGGCGGTGTGCGAGCGTCCGGGCGACGGCGGCCGCGCCATCCAGAAGGCCGCGTTCGTCTTCGCCGACCGGGACAAGAAGCGCACGGACGGCTCGGAGCGGCTGACCGGCGGCGAGCTGATGTATGTCGTGGGGCCCGACAACAAGACCCGCTACGTCGTGGACGCGCAGGGCACCAAGTACCAGGTCGGCTCCGACGAACTGCTGCTGCGCGCCCTGGTCGGCTCGGGCCGTGAGCCCGAGCGGGTGTCCAAGGAGTGGCTGGAGACCCTTCGTTCGGGTGATCCGGTCGCCTTCCCCAAGGTGGGCGGGAAGATCGGCACCCCCGCCTCGGTGCCCGGCACCCTGGCCCCCGAGGCCAACCGGATCGGCATGGTCCTCAAGGCGCCCAACGGCGCGGGCACCCAGTACTACCTGGTCCAGCAGGGCAAGGTCGCCCCGGTCTCCGACTTCACCGCGAAGCTGCTCCTCAACAGCCATGAGCTCGGCACGCTCATGAAGACCGGCCATGCGACGGAGACCAACGCGGCCGCGTTCACACCCGAGGCCACCGAGTTCGAGGGCAAGAAGAACTGGCCGCACCAGATGCCGGTGGCCGTCAACGACGCGGGCACCGCGAACGGCAGCCGCAACACGGTGTGCAACGTGCTGCGCGACGTCAACAAGGACAACGGCGAGACCACCATGAGCACATGGGCCGGCACCGACTTCCCGGCGTCGCTGCCCACCGGTTCGAGCAGCGCGTACGTGACGCCCGGCTCCGGCCAGCTCTTCCGCCAGATCCAGGGCTCCGAAACCAAGGCGGGCGGAGTCTTCCTGGTGACCGACACCGGGCTGCGCTACGCGATGCAGTCCAACAGCGACAGCGCCGACGGGGACGCGGCCACGGGCCTGACGGCCGATCAGCGCAAGCAGGCCGACCAGGAGGCCCAGCAGGCCCAGACCCGGCTCGGCTACGCCAAGTCCGAGCCGGCCCCGATCCCGATCAGCTGGTCCACGTTCCTGCCGACCGGCCCCCGCCTGTCCACCGGGGCGGCCCGCCAGCCCCAGGGTTCCTGAGAGGCGGCACCACCATGGCGTACGCACTCAAGGCGCTGGCCCTGTCGGCCGCGGCGACCCTCACGGTGCTCGCGACCCCGGCGGCCGCGGCCCCCTCCGACGACGGAGGCAGCGGCCAGTGCACGTTCCCGTCCAAGCCGTACGCGGGCCGCCCCTGGGCGCTCCAGCGCGTGCTCCTGGACGAACTGTGGCGCCAGTCGACCGGCAAGGGCATGAAGGTCGCCGTGATCGACACAGGCGTCGACATCAAGAATCCCCAGCTCAAGGGTGCGGTGGACGCGTCCAAGGGCAAGAACCTCCTTCAGAAGGATCTCAAGGATACGAGCGGCCAGCCGCTTCCGCGCGGCGCGGAGAACGGCACGACGGACACCGTCGGCCACGGCACGAAGGTCGCCGGCATCATCGCGGCCCGCCCCGCCAAGGGAACGGGCTTCGTGGGCCTCGCCCCCGACGCCACGATCATCCCCGTCGAGCAGAACGACGCCGACGGCCACGGCACCGCGCAGACCCTGGCCGACGCCATCCGCTACGCGATCGGCGTGGGCGCCGATGTCATCAACATCTCCCAGGACACGGCGAACGCGGTCGAGCCGGCGGCCACCCTGAAGCAGGCGATCGACACGGCCCTCGCCCAGAACATCGTGGTCGTCGCCTCGGCCGGCAACGACGGCCTGGGCGGCAACGTCAAGCAGACCTACCCGGCTTCGTACCCCGGCGTCCTCGCGGTCGCGGCCTCGGACCGCAACAACGAGCGGGCGGCGTTCTCGCAGTCCGGCGAATTCGTGGGCGTGGCCGCGCCCGGCGTCGACATGGTCTCCACGGTGCCCGGCGGCGGCCACTGCGCCGACAGCGGTACGAGCTTCTCGGCCCCGTACGTCGCGGGAGTGGCGGCCCTCATCAAGGCCAAGCACCCCAAGTGGACCCAGCGCGAGGTCGTCGCCCAGATCGAACAGACCGCGGAACGCTCGGTGTCCGGCCACGACCGCCTGGTCGGCTGGGGCGTGATCGACCCGGTCCGCGCCCTCACGGAGGACGACCACCCGATCGAAACCCCGGTGGCCCACGAGGGCGTCACCCCGGCCAAGGCCCCGACCCCCGCGGCCCTGCACCTGGGCGAGACGGACGAGCAACGCACGCAACGCCTTGCCACGTACGTGGCGGTCGGGGTGGCGGTCCTGGCGGCGGTGCTGGGCGGGGCGGCAGTGACGATCCGGGATGCACGGCGGCGGCGCCGGAGGGTGGCCGGGTCGGGATGAATGCGAGGGGTTCGTGCAGAACGGGTCAAGAGCGTTCCAGATCTGTTCTGTGCGAGCCAGAAGGTGACAGATGCTGATGAGAGTTGAGTGGAACTGAGTAGACGTACTCATGTGGCGTGAGGTGAACCCTCGTAGTGTCGGGGCTGCGGGGGCAACTCGGCCCCGCCGATAGTCCGTTGGGCGGGCGACTGGTGTTGGCTAGAGTGACTGCGGTGCGATAAGCGGTGTCAATAGGGCGGATCGCGGCGCGGATGAACGGCAATTGGTTTACGGGGAGGGGCGTCATGGGGCGTCCTGCCTCCATGGGTGAAGGCGGCGGCTATGAGTGATGACCTCAGGAAGGGCATGGAGGCGCTGACGTCCTTCAAGAAGAAGGTGGACGCGGTACTCACCACCCTTGAGGGCTCGCACGCCAGCCCCACGAAACTGGCGGCCCAGCAGATCTCCCGCACATCCTTCAGTGCCGGGAGCACCGCGTTCCCCGAGGCCGATGGCCTGTTCACCCAGTACCACCGCGTGCACGAGCGTTTGACGTCGCTGTCGAAGTCGCTGGCCCATCAGATCGAGGCGATGGGGATCGCCGTGCATGGGGCGGACATCGGGTTCGACAACCTGGATGAGGAGATGCGGCTGCGTTTCAAACAGATCCAGGACGCGACTGGTTACGAAGCCGAGCAGGCGCAGCGGGAGAAGGACGGCAAGCAGAAGCCGCAGCGCACCGACGACAAGTCCTCCGGGACGGCGTGGTAGCGATGACCGACAAGAAGCCTCAGCCACCTCAGCCGCAGCCGCCGCAGTTGACGGACAAGCAGCGCGTCGGTCAGCAGGTGTCCGCTACCGACATGACGGTCACCATGTCGGAGGCCCTGTCGGCCATGTCCCCCTTCGGGGGAACCATCCGCCTCTTCGGGAAGACCGACTTCGAGGGCCACCAGCTCAACCAAATGATCGACCTCGTAGAGAACGCGAACCCCCAGCATCTGACAAGCGCTGGGGAAGCGCTCTTCGCGGCGCACGATGCGATCAGCGAGGCGGCATCCGAACTCGACGGGCACATCGCCAATGTTGACTGGGAGGGTAAGTCTGGCGAGGCCTTCCGTACGTGGGGGAAGAAACTCGTAGGCCATGCCCAGGACCTGGCCAAGTTTGCCGATACAGCCGGTGTTCAGATCAGCGCGGCAGGCGAGGGCCTCACGTTCGTGCGCCATGCCATGCCTCCGCGCGACCATCGCGCAGAGCCGATGAAGGTCGCTGACATCCCGTCGGCGAAGAGGGTTGCGGGGAACGCGGAGTACGAAGCCGCGGTGAAGGTGGAGAAGGACCGCCAGGAGGCGATCAACCAGATGAATCGCCTGTCGTCCTTCTACTCGGTCTCGGAACAGACCCTGGCCGCGCAGCAGCCGCCCGTGTTTGAGCCCATGCCCAATGTGGGGGTGCCTCAGCCCAGCAAGGTAGCCATTGGGGAGGATCCGAAGCAGCCTCCGGCAGGGGGAATGAGCCATCGTTTGCCAGAAGGCGCGGCACCAGTACGTCACACCAATGACGCTCCGGCGGACCACGGGCGCACAGAAATCACTGGGAGCCCTGCCGGAACGACAGGGCATCCCACTTCCTCGGTGAGCCTCCCGCCCAGCAATCCGGTGGGTACGGAGATCAATAGCGTTTTGCCAGTGCCCGCTCCGGTGCAGAGCCAGCCTGTCGTTGCGCCGACGCTGCCGGTAACGCATGCGGCTCCAGGAGTGACTACCGCATTCCCGCCCGATGGCGGATTCTTCAACCCGACCGGGAGTGGTTCTGCGCGAGCTTTCGGTGGCGGACGTGGGCTCGGTATTGGCGAGCCCACAGGAGGACCTGCCAGTGCCACGGGGCGAGGGACCACCAACCCCGTGGGACGTGCGGGAACTTCAGCCTCCGAAGCCGCCAGGGGCGGAAGCTCTTCCACGGTCGGCCAGTCGCCGATGGGCAGGGGCGTCTCGGGAGGGACTCCACGTGCTGGGGGCGCAGCGTCTTCTCGCGCAGGCACTGGAGGGACTGGCGGCAATGGACGCAACGGAATTGTCGGTGGAAGGCCGAGCGCTCAAACTACGGGCCCCACTGGATCGCGCACGTCGAAGCCGACGGTTGTCGGTGCCAAGGGAGTACCTGGCCAAGCCAGTTCGAAGAACGGTCCCGGTCAGAGGGGGGTAGTTGGAGCTGCCAAGTCCTCTGTGACTGGCAAAGCGCGGACGGGCGGGCGTGCAAAGGGCAATGCGGACGGTGTGGTCGGAGTGCCTCAGGGCCGCTCGACTGGTGCGCGTGGTAACCGCAGCGGGTTCACGAGCGGCGGGTCAGGTCTCGCCAGAGAATCGAGGGATGAGCAGGCCTTGGACAGTGAGGAAGTCGAGACCACGCTGCTCCCCGGCCGCTCGGGCGCAGGCCAGGAGAGGGACCTGCCCAGTCGGTAGGGACTCGTACCACCAGTGATCGACTAGCGCAGGCGAGGATGCAAGAACGCATGAGGCCAGGAATCAGCCGACCCGGCAGGAGCAACACGATGGCGAGGGCAGCCAGTCGGAGACGTGTGGTCACGGCGGGCGCAGCGCTTGGTGCTTGGGTTGTCGCGGCTAGTGGACTGGCTCCTCATGCGCTCGCCGATGACGCTGTTTCGCCGAATCAGTGGTACCTGGCGGCGATGCAGGCACCTGAGATGTGGAAGGTAAGCACGGGCAAAGGCATCAAGGTTGCCGTTGTGGACACCGGGGTTAATCCCGACACTCCTTCATTGAAGGGGCAGGTGCTCACTCAGGACGTTCCGCAGTCCGCCGCATACGGTGCGACCAAGGACTACCAGGGGCATGGGACAACGATGGCCGAGTTGATTGCTGGCACCGGAAAGGGTGGCGGGCTCAAGGGCCTGGCTCCAGATGCAAAGATCATTCCCCTGCGCATTTCTCTTGGCTCCCTCAAAGACCCAGCAGAGAAGAAGCTCACGCAATCGTCAGCTGCGGGCATTCGTGCTGCTGCGGATTCGGATGCAAAGATCGTCAACCTTTCGTACTCTGGGGGCTCGGAGCCAGCGGAAGCGGACGCAGTCAAGTACGCGCTTTCTAAAGGTAAGTTGTTGTTTGCCGGTACCGGCAATGAAGGGGCAACCAACGATTTCTACCGGGACTACCCTGCTGCCTACCCTGGCGTCGTCGGCGTCAGCGCAGCGGATGAAAAAGGCACCGTCACCCACTTCTCCCAGTCGGGCGACTATGTCGACCTGGCGTCACCCGGTCTGAATGTGCCCGTCTGGTGCGACACCAGCTTCCAGAAGTACTGCGACAGTCGGGGCACCAGCCAAGCCTCCGCAATCGCCTCCGCCTCAGCCGCCCTGATCTGGTCCGCCCACCCCTCATGGACCGCCGATCAGGTGCTGCGCACCATGATTGACACTGCCGGGCGGTCCTGGGACAAGAACACGCCCAGCAAATACCTCGGCTACGGCCTGATCCGGCCCCGGCTCGTGCTGGAGAAGGCCGACATCAATCCCGGTCCCGCCGACGTCGACCCGCTTGCGAAGGAGAATGGGGGGAGCAGCGCGGCCCCGGCGGCCCCGGCCGTGCCCAGCTCCTCGCCGCCCGCGAAGGGCGAGGCTGTCGCCAAGGGCGAAGGTACGGGCGGGACCAAGGACGGCGGAAGCACTCCCTGGATCGTCGGCGGGGTCCTCGCCGGGCTCGTTTTGATCGGGGGCGGCGTGTTCGCCGTGTTCAGGACGAGGCGCCGCGGCGCCTGAGCGGGGACGCGGGCACCGGCACACCGCGGCGGTCGGCCGGCGTACAGCCAGCTGCACCCAGCCGTCCGCACCACCACTATCACCAGCATCACCACCACGAAGGGAAGGCCTGGCATGACGCAGGACCAGCGGGTATCAGACAGCGAAATGGCCAAGCTGGAGGGGCAGATCCTCGACCGGTTCGAATCGGTGAAGGGCCAGGTCAACCATCTCCAGAACGTGATCAACAGCCTCGAAGGGGCCTGGGAGGGCATCGGCGCCCACGCCTTCGACAAGAAGCAGACCCACATCAACAACCAGATGGTCCACATGGGGCGGCTGCTCCTGGACTTCCTTGAGGCGATGAAGGCGACCCGCACCCTCAAGGGCGACACCGACGATGAGGTCCGCAAGGCCCTCATGGGCATCGACGTCGTGGACGGTTACAGCGGCGACGCGGGGGCCACGACCGCTATCACCTCGAACCTCAGCACGTACTAGTCGCGCCGGGTTCGCCCCGCCCCGCGGCGTCAGCCCACAACCACCTTATTCACCAAAGAGATTGGGGAAGTCATGCCTGACAACAGCGGCGATGTCCTCGGAGTCCACTACGGCAGCCTGACCGAAGCCGCCGAGACCATCCGGAACCAGGCCGGCAAGCTCCAGCAGGACCTCGAGGACATCGGCAAGCTGGTCGACAGGGCCGCCGCCAACTGGCACGGCCAGGCCCACGAGGTGTACGCAACCAAGCAGCGGGACTGGACCAACACCGCCCAGAGCGTTCAGACCTCGCTGATGCAGATCGCCAACGCCGTAGCCGAAGCCGGCCCGACCTACCGGGCCGGGGACCACAAGGCGGCCGGATACTTCCACTAGGGAGTGCCGGGACACGGCGAACGGGGTGGGCGCGCGCGGGAGGCGCCCACCCCGTTCTGCGTCCGCGCGCGGTGACTACGGCGCCTCGAGGCCCCCGTTGCGCACCGACGGCTCCAGGTCGAACTCCCCGTCCCGCGCGCCCAGTACGAACGCCTGCCACTCCGCCTCGGTGTACCGCAGCACGGTGTCGGGGTCCACGGAGGACCGCATGGCCACCGCGCCGGCCGGCAGATAGGCGATCTCGACGCGCTCCTCGTCCTCGGACGTGCCCGGGGCGCTGTGCCACTCGACCCCCGAGATGTCGAGGGCGTACAGCTCGTTCTTCTCGCGCTCCTTGCGCTCCTGGAGTTCCCTGTCCTGTTCCTCAGCCATGACGGAGCGATTCCTTCCAGACGTGCCGACCCGGACGTGCCAAGCGCAGCCATGCGTACACCAACCGGCTGCCGGCTCAGCCTACTTGGCACCGCCCGGCGTCCAGGGTGACCGGGGAGGATTCACGGGTACGGGGGAGGGGCGCCCGATTTCCTCACGGACGCCCCCTCCCCTCACGCGGCCCTACTCCATCAGCCCCGTCTGCACCAGCGGCTTCCCCCGCTTGCGGGAGACGAACGTGCCGCGGCCCGTCGGCATCGGGCGGGGGCGGACGCCGGCCAGGATGTCGCCCTCGCCGGGGTCGCCGGCCAGGACCACGCCCTGGGCGCCCAGTTCCTTCATGCGCTGGATGAAGGGCTCGTACGAGGCGCGGCCCGCGCCCGCCGTCGAGCGGGCGATGATGAAGCGCACGCCCACGTCCCGGGCGAACGGCAGGAGTTCCGTGAGCTTGCCCAGCGGGTTGCCGCTCGATGTCGACACCAGGTCGTAGTCGTCGACCACCACGTACACCGTGGGCCCGCGCCACCAGCTGCGGTCGCGCAGCTGCTGCGCGGTCACGTCCGCGCTGGGTGCGCGGCGCTGCATCAGGTCGGCCAGGGCGTCCATGTGGTGGTCCATGGCGTTGGACATGGGGATGTACTCGGCCAGGTGGGACGGCGGGGTCACATCCAGCAGGGCGCGCCTGTTGTCCACCACGAACAGCTTGCAGGCATCCCCCTCGTACCGCTGCGTGAGCTGGGTGATCAGGAGGCGCAGCAGGTTCGACTTGCCGGACTCGCCCTCGCCGAAGATGAGGAAGAACGGGTCCTGCTCGAAGTCGACGAACACCGGCTCCAGGTTGTTCTCGTCCAGCGCGAAGGCGATGCCGCGGTCGGGTGAGGCGTAGCCCGGCGGGAGCTGGGATGCCGGGAGTTCGCGGGGGAGGAGACGGACCGCGGGCGCGCCCGGGGCCGTCCAGTGGCGGGCGACCTCCGTGGCCAGGGCGGCCGTCGCCTCGGCGAGGTCGGTGTCGGACTGGAGGCCGTCGATGCGCGGCACGGCCGCCATGAAGTGCATCTTCTGCGGCGACTGGCCGCGGCCGGGCACGCCGACGGGCACGTTGGCGGCGACCTTGCGGTCGAACTCCGAGTCCATGGTGTCGCCGAGCCGCAGCTCCAGGCGGTTCATGAGGTGGTCCTTGAGGTTGGCCCGGACCTCCATGGAGCGTGACGCGGTCAGCACCAGGTGGATGCCGTAGCCGAGGCCGCGCGCCGCGATGTCCAGGACGGCCGGCTCCAGACCCTCGTACTCGGTACGGAAGTTGCCCCAGCCGTCGATGACGAGGAACACGTCGCCCCACGGCTGGTCGGCGACCGAGATGGTGCCGCGGGCCCGGCGGGCCCGGAAGTCGGCGATCGAGGCGATGCCGGCCGACCGGAAGTACTCCTCGCGGCGGGTCAGCACGCCGTACACCTCGGCGACCGTACGGCGCACGCGCTCCGGATCCAGACGCGAGGCGACGCCGCCGACGTGCGGCAGACCGGCGACCGCGGCCATGCCGCCACCGCCGAAGTCGAGCCCGTAGAACTGGACTTCCTGCGGGGTGTGCGTGAGCGCGAACGACGCGATCAGCGTGCGCAGGAGCGTCGACTTGCCGGACTGCGGGCCGCCCAGGATCTGCAGATGGCCGCCCGCGCCGGAGAAGTCGCACCACAGCGGATCACGGCGCTGCTCGTACGGCTTGTCGACGAGACCGAGCGGCACGACAAGCCGCCCCGCGCCCTCGTAGTCGGGCTGGGTGAGCCCGCGGCCCTGCACCGGCGCGAGGCCGGGCAGCAGCGAGTCGAGCGCCGGCGGGCTGTCGAGCGGCGGCAGCCACACCTGGTGGGCGGCCGGGCCGCGCGCTTCGAGGCGGCGCACGATGACGTCGAGCACCGTGTCGGCGAGCGCGTCGTCGGTGCGCGGCCCGGGCTCGGCGCGCGGGCCCGGCACGGTCTGCGGGGCGTACGTCACCGGCACTTCGGCCGCGGTGAACAGCACCGGTCGGCGGTCGACGGGCACCGGGCCGCCGAGCGCGGCCGACCGGTCGGCGCCCGTGCGGTACACGCCGGAGACGTACGCCGCCTTGAAGCGGGTCATCTCGTCGGTGCCGAACTTGAGGTAGCCGGAGCCCGGGATGCTCGGCAGGTGATAGGCGTCGGGGACGCCGAGGGCCGCGCGCGATTCGGCGGCGGAGAAGGTGCGCAGACCGATCCGGTAGGAGAGATAGGTCTCCAGACCGCGCAGCCGGCCCTCCTCCAGGCGCTGCGAGGCGAGCAGCAGATGCACGCCGAGGGACCGGCCGATGCGGCCGATCTGCACGAACATCTCGATGAAGTCCGGCTTGGCGGTGAGCAGTTCGCTGAACTCGTCGATGACCAGGACGAGCGAGGGCACGGGCTGCAGCGGGGCGCCGGCGAGCCGGGCCCGCTCGTAGTCGTGGATGTTGGCGTAGTTGCCCGCGTCGCGCAGCATCTCCTGGCGGCGGTTGAGCTCGCCGCGGATCGAGTCGCCCATGCGGTCGACCAGAGTGAGATCGTCGGCCAGGTTGGTGATGACCGCCGCGACGTGCGGCATCTGCGCCATGCCGGCGAAGGTCGCGCCACCCTTGAAGTCGGCGAGGACGAAGTTCAAGGTCTCGGAGGAGTGGGTCACGGCGAGGCCGAGGACCAGGGTGCGAAGGAGCTCCGACTTGCCGGAGCCGGTCGCACCGACGCACAGGCCGTGCGGGCCCATGCCGTCCTGCGCGGCTTCCTTCAGGTCGAGCATGACGGGCCGGCCGTCCTCACCCACACCGATCGGCACCCGAAGGCGCTCGGAGGCGGAGCGGGGCCGCCAGGTGCGGGCGGTGTCCACCGAGTCCGCGTCGCCGAGGCTCAGCAGGTCGGTGAACTCCAGGTTGGCGAGCAGCGGTTCGTCGTCGTCGCCACCGGAGGCCATGCGCAGCGGGGCGAGCTGACGGGCCAGCGCGTCGGCGGACTCGTAGGAGAGGAGGTCGGGCGTGCCCTCGTACACGAGGCCGTGACCCGACTCCAGGCGAAGCGTCCGCGGATGCACGACGACCGCCAAGTCGCCCCGCGCGCCGGTCAGTTCACCCGGGACGACCTCGACGACCGTGACACCCTGGAGGCCCTCGGCGGAGGCGAGCACCGACATCGGGGGCGGCGAAACCCCGTCGAGCACGATGACGATGTGCGGTTCCTCCGGCAGTGGCGCGCCCTCCGGGTGGAAGCGGGGGCGGCCGGTGAGGCGGGTGGCGAGCAGCTCTTCGAGTTCGGCCGCGCTGCGGCTGATCAGGCGCCGGCTGCCCGCGCCGTCACTGAGGCCGGGAGCCTGGGTGTGCGGCAGCCACTTCGTCCACTCCCAGTGCGCCGAGGCGGACGGGGACGCGGCGACCGCGATCACCAGGTCCTCGGGGGAGTGCAGGGAGGCGAGCGAGGCGGTCAGGGCGCGGGCCGAGGCGCGTACCGTCTGCGGCTCCCCACTGACCGTCATGTGGTAGAAGGCGCGCAGCGAGACCGCCATCGGCAGGTCCTCCACCGTCTGGTGGGTGGCCAGAAAACGCTGCATGGCGCCCGCGGTCAGGGGCTCCAGCTGGTCGACCGGCGCGGTCTGCGGAGGTACCAGCGGGGTGGCGAGGGCCTGGGGGCCGAGCCCGATGCGCACCTGCCCGAAGTCCTCGTCGCCCGCCCGCCGTTCCCACACCCGGCTGCCCTCGGCGACCAGCGCCCACAGCTGCTCGGGGGAGGGGTGCAGGTAGTACTGGGCGTCGCGCTGCTTGCGCGCGGCCTCGGCGGCCGAACGCCGGGTCTGGCCGAGATAGCGCAGGTAGTCACGGCGCAGGTCCGCCAACTGCCCCTGGGAACCCTTGCGGTAACGCACGATCATCGCCACCGACATGGCCACCGTGGAGGCAACCATCACCATGCCCATGACCTTCATGAACGGCTGCGAATTCGGCATGAAGAAGAACACCACGGAGCCGCCCATGCCCAGCATGGGCAGGAGTTGCATCAGCGCACCCTCCTGCTGTCCGCGTGGCAGCTCCGGCGGTGGCTGGAGAACGACCTCCTCCGTGGGCACCTCGGACGGCAGGGCCCGTGGTGGGCGCTTGACAATGATTTGGCTCACAACGCACCAATTCTCTTGACGGTCGAAGAAGTTCAGCCCGCCGCCCCGTGTCCGGCGAACGCCGACCGCGGTGGGATCCTACTGACATCCGATGTGATCGGCTGGCGATAGGGTGCCGTCTGTTCGCGTAAGCACCCGCGAACAGAGCGAAGAAAACCGGGCAATTGACGCGACGGGCGGACGGCCCGGCACCGGGCGACCGGACACCGCGAGCGCAACCAGTGAAGCCAGCGAAGGGGGAGCCGAGGGTGAGCACGACGACCACCGCGACGACGGCCGCCGAGCCGAACCGGCCCGGCCAGACAAGCGGGGCGGGCCTCGGCTTCTGCCGGGTGACGATCGTCGCGCCGGACGGCCGCATCGACGTGGCGCTGCCCGACGACATCCCGGTCGCCGACATCTACCCCGAGATCCTGCGGCTCTCCCAGCAGAGCCCCGAAGAGGGCGCCCCGGTCGGCTACTCGCTGGTGCGCCGCGACGGCACCGTCCTCGACAGCGCCCGCTCGTTCGCCGCCCAGTCGATCCTCGACGGCGAGCTGCTCACCCTGCGCCCCTTCTCCGAGTCGCTGCCCCCCGCCGTCTTCGACGACGTGTCCGAGGCCGTCGCCTCCGCGGTCACCCAGGACCGCACCCTGTGGAACACGGAGCTGACCCGCGCCGCCGGCCTCATCGGCGGCGGCGTGCTGCCCGCGCTGCTCGCCTTCGCGGCCTGGACCGGCGACCCGCGCCACGACATGCACGGCCTGCCCGGCATCCTCGC
The DNA here is from genome assembly GCF_039532965.1 of Streptomyces mauvecolor. Lineage (NCBI taxonomy): Bacteria > Bacillati > Actinomycetota > Actinomycetes > Kitasatosporales > Streptomycetaceae > Streptomyces > Streptomyces mauvecolor. The sequence goes on from NZ_BAAASQ010000048.1 coordinate 45,361, forward strand.
CGCCGTCGCCGGTGTGCTCCTGCTCACCCTCGCGGCCGTACGCGCCCGGATCTACGACGACCAGCTCTCCGCCGTCGCCCTCGGCCTCGGCTCGCTGCCCAACATCGCGGTGGCCGGCTCCGGGCTGCTCCCGCTCGCCGCCCACCACGGCACCGGCCGGCTCCAGATGCTGCTCGCCTGCGCGGCCGTCCTGATCGCCTCCCTCGTGCTCACCCTGCTCTCGCCCCGCGGCGACGGCCCCTTCGTCGCCTTCGTGCTCGCCTCCGCGGTCGGCGCGCTCGTCGTGTTCGTCTCGATCCTGACCGGCATGACGCCCACCGAGACCGCCGCGGTCTGCACCCAGCTCGCCGTCGGCGCGCTCGCCTTCCTGCCCGGCCTTTCCATGCGCTTCGCCCGGCTGCCCATCGGCTTCGACGCGCCGCACTCCTCCCAGCGCGACCTCGGCGAGGACGTGGACCCGCAGCCCGTCGACGCCGAGCGCATCGCCGCCCAGGCCCGGCGCGGCCACGAACTGCTCGTCGGCCTCGTCGGCGGCTGCGCCCTGCTGGCCGTCGCGGGCTCCGCGGTGCTCGGCTTCGGCGACAACCACTGGGGCCGCCTGCTCGCCCTGGCCACCGGCGTCGCCCTGCTGATGCGCGCCCACCTCTTCCGCTACACCGCCCAGGTCGCCGCCACCCTGACCGCCGGCCTCGGCTCACTCGTCCTGCTCGGCCTCGGCCTGTGCATCAACGCGCCGCGCGGCCTGATGGCCGACGCCCTCAAGGGCGACACCGCGGCCCTGGACATCCGCACCCTGTGGCTGGTCGCCGCGATCGCCGCCGCCGGCGCGCTGGTCACCGCGATCGCGCTGATCGTGCCGAACCGGGGCGTCACCCCGTTCTGGGGCCGCTTCCTGGAGATCGCCGAGGGATTCGTCCTGCTCACGCTGCTGCCGCTGACCCTGGCCGTCTTCGACGTGTACGCCCGGGCCCGCGCCCTGACCAGCTGAGCCCGCCCCCGCTCACCGCGGGTCAACCGCCACCCGGGGTACTGGTACGCTGTGTGACGGCCGTTTGTGTACGCGTTTCCGGATCATCTGGAAGCTGCGCTCATCGGACCTTCGCCTCCGAGTCACGGAAGCTCCTCTGAGATCAAGACCAGGGGCACTCGTGGGCGCTTCGAACAATACTGAGGAGTAAGCGTGCCGCTCGACGCCGCTACGAAGAAGCAGATCATGTCCGAGTTCGGTCAGAAGGAGGGCGACACCGGCTCCCCCGAGGTCCAGGTCGCCATGCTCTCGCGCCGTATCTCGGACCTGACGGAGCACCTCAAGACGCACAAGCACGACCACCACTCCCGTCGTGGCCTGCTGATCCTCGTCGGCCAGCGCCGCCGCCTTCTGCAGTACCTGGCCAAGAAGGACATCCAGCGCTTCCGTACGCTGGTCGACCGCCTGGGCATCCGCCGCGGTGCGGCCGGCGGCGCCAAGTAAGCATGCTGTCGAGGGAGCGGTTCCCACCTATTAGGGGGCCGCTCCCTTTGCTGTACATGCGAGACGTACCGAACGCTCAGTAGTCTGGTACGCACAACAGAACAAGCTTCACCGAAGACGCTTCACCGCGACGAGCGAGCAGAAGCCCTCCTCCCCGCCGCCGGTCCTCGGTAGTGGCCCCCGGAACGCAAGGAAGACCGGGTGCTTCGATCGAAGACCGGCCCGCCCTCAGGAGCGCTTCTCCGCCGTCACCCCACCGTCCCCGCGCCACACGGGCCCGGGGGCGAAAAGACGACAAGCAAATGGAGAAAACGCTAGTGGAGAACGAGACCCACTACGCCGAGGCCGTCATCGACAACGGCTCCTTCGGCACCCGCACCATCCGCTTCGAGACGGGCCGCCTGGCCAAGCAGGCCGCCGGCTCCGCCGTGGCGTACCTGGACGACGACACGATGGTCCTCTCGGCCACGTCCGCGTCCAAGAACCCCAAGGACCAGCTCGACTTCTTCCCCCTCACGGTGGACGTCGAGGAGCGGATGTACGCGGCCGGCAAGATCCCCGGCTCCTTCTTCCGCCGCGAGGGCCGGCCCTCCGAGGACGCGATCCTCACCTGCCGCCTCATCGACCGCCCGCTGCGCCCGTCCTTCAAGAAGGGCCTGCGCAACGAGATCCAGGTCGTCGCCACGATCATGGCGCTCAACCCCGACCACCTGTACGACGTCGTCGCGATCAACGCCGCGTCCGCGTCCACCCAGCTGGCCGGCCTGCCCTTCTCCGGCCCGATCGGCGGCGTCCGCGTCGCGCTGATCAACGGCCAGTGGGTCGCGTTCCCGACGCACACCGAGCTCGAGGACGCCGTCTTCGACATGGTGGTCGCCGGCCGCGTCCTGGAGGACGGCGACGTCGCGATCATGATGGTCGAGGCCGAGGCCACCGAGAAGACCATCCAGCTGGTCAAGGGCGGCGCCGAGGCGCCGACCGAGGAGGTCGTCGCCTCCGGTCTGGACGCCGCGAAGCCCTTCATCAAGGTGCTCTGCAAGGCCCAGTCCGACCTGGCCGCCAAGGCTGCCAAGCCGACCGGCGAGTTCCCGATCTTCCTCGACTACCAGGACGACGTCCTGGAGGCGCTCACCGCCGCCGTCAAGGGCGAGCTCGCCCAGGCGCTGACGATCGCCGGCAAGCAGGACCGCGAGGCCGAGCTGGACCGCGTCAAGGGTCTGGCCGCCGAGAAGCTCCTCCCGCAGTTCGAGGGCCGCGAGAAGGAGATCTCCGCCGCGTACCGCGCGCTGACCAAGAAGCTGGTCCGCGAGCGCGTCATCACGGACAAGGTCCGCATCGACGGCCGTGGCATCACGGACATCCGTACGCTGGCCGCCGAGGTCGAGGCCATCCCGCGCGTGCACGGCTCGGCGCTGTTCGAGCGTGGCGAGACCCAGATCCTGGGCGTCACCACCCTCAACATGCTCCGTATGGAGCAGCAGCTGGACACCCTTTCCCCGGTGACCCGCAAGCGCTACATGCACAACTACAACTTCCCGCCGTACTCGGTCGGCGAGACCGGCCGCGTGGGCTCGCCCAAGCGCCGCGAGATCGGCCACGGCGCGCTCGCCGAGCGCGCCATCGTGCCGGTCCTGCCGACGCGCGAGGAGTTCCCCTACGCGATCCGTCAGGTGTCCGAGGCCCTCGGCTCCAACGGCTCGACGTCCATGGGTTCGGTCTGCGCCTCCACCATGTCGCTCCTGAACGCCGGTGTGCCGCTCAAGGCCCCCGTCGCCGGTATCGCCATGGGCCTGATCTCCCAGGAGATCGACGGCAAGACGCACTACGTCGCCCTCACCGACATCCTCGGTGCCGAGGACGCGTTCGGCGACATGGACTTCAAGGTCGCCGGTACGAAGGAGTTCGTCACCGCGCTCCAGCTCGACACCAAGCTCGACGGCATCCCGGCCTCCGTCCTGGCCGCCGCCCTCAAGCAGGCCCGCGACGCCCGCCTCCACATCCTCGACGTGATGATGGAAGCGATCGACACGCCGGACGAGATGTCCCCCAACGCCCCGCGGATCATCACCGTCAAGATCCCCGTGGACAAGATCGGTGAGGTCATCGGCCCCAAGGGCAAGATGATCAACCAGATCCAGGAGGACACCGGCGCCGAGATCACGATCGAGGACGACGGCACCATCTACATCGGTGCCGCCGACGGCCCGGCCGCCGAGGCCGCCCGCGCCACGATCAACGGCATCGCCAACCCGACCATGCCGGAGGTCGGCGAGCGCTACCTGGGTACGGTCGTCAAGACCACCACCTTCGGTGCCTTCGTCTCCCTGCTCCCGGGCAAGGACGGTCTGCTGCACATCTCGCAGATCCGCAAGCTCGCCGGTGGCAAGCGGGTGGAGAACGTCGAGGACGTCCTGGCCGTGGGCTCCAAGGTCCAGGTCGAGATCGCCGAGATCGACTCCCGCGGCAAGCTCTCCCTGATCCCCGTGATCGAGGGCGAAGAGGCCGCCGAGGCTGACAAGGACGACGCTGCCAAGTGACGTCCCGTAGTTCCGCGACGACGGGCCGCCCCTCTTCGGAGGGGCGGGCCGTCGCCCGTACCCAAACGCTTCTGAAGGGTCAGAACGGCATCGGCACCGTCCGCCGTACGACCCTCCCCGGCGGCCTCAGGGTCGTCACCGAAACCCTTCCCTCCGTACGGTCCGCGACCTTCGGCATCTGGGTCCAGGTGGGTTCGCGCGACGAGACGCCGACGCTGAACGGCGCGACGCACTACCTGGAGCACCTCCTCTTCAAGGGCACCAAGAAGCGCAGTGCCCTCGACATCTCCTCCGCGCTCGACGCGGTCGGCGGGGAGATGAACGCCTTCACGGCGAAGGAGTACACCTGCTACTACGCGCGGGTGCTCGACACCGATCTGCCGCTGGCGATCGACGTCGTGTGCGACATGCTGACGGACTCGCTGATCCTCGCCGAGGACGTCGACGCCGAGCGCGGCGTGATCCTCGAAGAGATCGCGATGACCGAGGACGACCCGGGCGACTGCGTGCACGACCTGTTCGCGCACACCATGCTCGGCGACACTCCCCTCGGCCGCCCGGTCCTGGGCACCGTGGACACGATCAACGCCCTGACCCAGCCGCAGATCTCGCGCTTCTACAAGAAGCACTACGACCCGCGCCACCTGGTCGTCGCGGCCGCCGGCAACGTGGATCACGCCACCGTCGTACGCCAGGTCCGCAAGGCCTTCGAGAAGGCCGGCGCGCTGTCCCGCACGGACGCCGTCCCCCTCACCCCGCGCAGCGGATCCCGCACCCTGAAGGCCGCCGGCCGGATGGAACTGCTGAACCGCCGCACGGAACAGGCCCACGTGGTCCTCGGCATGCCGGGCCTGGCCCGCACCGACGAGCGCCGCTGGGCGCTGGGCGTCCTGAACACGGCACTGGGGGGCGGCATGTCCTCCCGGCTGTTCCAGGAAGTCCGCGAGAAGCGCGGCCTGGCCTACAGCGTGTACTCGTACACCTCGGGCTTCGCCGACTGCGGCCTGTTCGGCGTGTACGCGGGCTGCCGCCCGAGCCAGGTCCACGACGTCCTCAAGATCTGCCGGGACGAACTGGACCGGGTCGCGAACGAGGGCCTCTCGGACGACGAGATCGGCCGCGCGGTGGGCCAGCTCTCCGGCTCCACGGTCCTGGGCCTGGAGGACACCGGCGCGCTGATGAACCGCATCGGCAAGAGCGAGCTGTGCTGGGGCGAGCAGATGTCGGTCGACGACATGCTGACCCGGATAGCCGAGGTCACCCCGGACGACGTCCGCGAGGTGGCACGTGATGTCCTGGGGCAGCGTCCCTCGCTGTCCGTCATCGGCCCGCTGAAGGACAAGCAGGCCGACCGCCTCCACGAAGCGGTCTCGTAACCCCTAAGGAATCAAGCGAATGAGCAAGCTGCGCGTGGCGGTCCTCGGTGCCAGGGGCCGGATCGGCTCCGAAGCGGTACGAGCCGTGGAAGCCGCCGAGGACATGGAACTGGTCGCGGCCCTGGGCCGCGGCGACCAGCTGGAGACGCTCGTTGAGACGGGCGCCCAGGTCGCGGTCGAACTGACCACCCCCGCCTCGGTGATGGACAACCTGGAGTTCTGTGTACGCCACGGAATCCACGCCGTCGTCGGCACCACGGGCTGGACCGAGGACCGTCTCGCGCAGCTGAACGGCTGGCTCTCCGCATCCCCGGAGACCGGCGTGCTCATCGCCCCGAACTTCTCCATCGGCGCCGTCCTGACCATGAAGTTCGCGCAGCTCGCGGCCCCGTACTTCGAGTCGGTCGAGGTCGTCGAGCTGCACCACCCCAACAAGGTCGACGCCCCCTCCGGCACCGCGACCCGCACCGCCCAGCTGATCGCGGCGGCCCGCGCCGAGGCCGGGGTCGGCCCCGCGCCGGACGCCACGACCACGGCCCTCGACGGCGCCCGCGGCGCCGACGTGGACGGCATCCCGGTGCACGCCGTCCGGCTGCGCGGCCTCCTGGCCCACCAGGAAGTGCTGCTCGGCGCGGAGGGCGAGACCCTGACCGTGCGCCACGACTCCCTGCACCACAGCAGCTTCATGCCGGGCATCCTGCTCGGCGCCCGCCGCGTGGTGACCACTCCGGGCCTCACCTTCGGCCTGGAACACTTCCTCGACCTCAACTGAGCGGCACCGTCGGCCTCATGCGCGCAAAAATCACCTATCTCGTCACGGCCGCCGTCCTGGTCTTCTACTTCGTCCTGGCCGGCAGCCGCGGCGTGCTCCTCCTCGAACAGGGCACCTGGATCACCGTCACCATGGGCGTGGCCGTGCTGATCCTGCCGTTGATCGGCATCTGGTTCCTGTGGGCGAACACCCGCTTCGTCACCAAGGCCAACAAGCTGGCGGCCGAGCTGGACGCCGAAGGCGGCCTGCCCGTCGACGAGTTGGTCCGCGGCGCGGGCGGCCGCATCGACCGCGACTCGGCGGACGCCGTCTTCGCCCGCCGCAAGGAGGAGACGGAGGACGCGCCGGACGACTGGCGCTGCTGGTTCCGCCTCGCCATCGCCTACCAGGACGCGCGTGACACCCCGCGGGCCCGCAAGGCGATGCAGCGCGCGATCGCCCTGCACGAGAACAAGCCCGCCGGGGTCTAGCGCGACGGATCCCGCTCGACGGCGGCGCCGCGGGTCAGCCGCGGCGGTACTCGTCGCCCCAGGCCTCCACCAGGTCGGCGGCCCGGCCGAAGGCCTCGCCGCGCCCCAGGAAGTCCGCGTTGTGGTCGGTGAGCAGCGCGGGCAGTGCCTGGCCGCCCTGCGATTCGGCGATCAGCGCCTGTCCCTGCACGGTCCGCGGCAGCCCGAGCCAGCGCACCGGCTGCTGCACCGTCCGTACGCCCCGGATCCGCGGCCACGCCACGGTGGTGGTGGTGAAGAACGCGACCCGGCGCAGCCCGGCCCGGCTGACCCAGACGCCGACCCGCAGCAGCCGCAGCGACGAGGCGATCACGAGTACGGCGATGAACAGGACGACGAGCGCGCCCGTCGGCTCCCCGGCGGCCGCGATGATCACGGCGGCAAGCAGCACGAACGAGGCGAGAAGCAGCAGCACGGCCGCAGCCCCGACCCGCCACGGGCCCGGCCGGTAGGGCCGCCGCCAGCGGTCGTGGTCGTCGAAGGGCAGCGCGACCTCGTCGGAGAACTCACCGGATGCGTCGATGGCGCGGTCGGCCGTCAGGAAGGGCAGGGGCACGACTGATCCTCACTCACAAGCACGCTCGATTGGGCTGTGCGGGGTGAGGCTACCCAGGAGGTCACCGCGCGGCCACATCCGGGGGTCCGGGCGCGCGTCGCCGCGTTCGGCGCGGGTCAGCGGCCGTTGGAGGCCTCGGACTGCTGGCTGTGCGCGGGGGACTGGGGGCTCTCCATGGCGGGCAGCCCGAAGAGCAGCGCACCGGTGAGCCCGGCTATGACGGTGAGCCCGACCAGCGTCCGCCCGACGAGCTGACCTGCGCTCGCGCGTTCGCGAGGCGGCGGCTCGACATTGCTGCGGTAGCGGTCGGCCTCGGCGACGAAGGCGAACGGAACGGGCTCACGCCGGCGGAACATGGGGGCACATCTCCTGGGAAACTCGAGGGGCTGTCGAACTGATTGCTGCTTACTGGTACAGACGCACAGCCGTGCCGATTGGTGCCCGAATTCCCCGAATTGGCCGAAGAATATGGTGACGATCCGTCAGAGACGGAGTTGTCAGTGCCGGGCCGTAGAGTGGGCGCCGCCCGAGCGACGCAATTTGGAAGGACCCGCCGGTGACCGACACCCCCGCCCCAGACCTCAAGCCCAGCTTCCGCAGCGACGTCACCGTCGAGCTCGTGAAGCACTCGGCGTCCGACTCGGACGTGCTGTGGGCAGCCCGCGTCTCCACGGCGGGCGAGCAGTCCCTCGAGGAGCTCCAGAAGGACCCCGAGCGCTCCAAGGGCCTGATCAACTACCTGATGCGGGACCGGCACGGCAGCCCCTTCGAGCACAACTCGATGACCTTCTTCATCAGCGCCCCGATCTTCGTCTTCCGCGAGTTCATGCGGCACCGCGTGGGCTGGTCGTACAACGAGGAGTCGGGCCGGTACAGGGAGCTCCAGCCGGTCTTCTACGTCCCGGGCGCCGAGCGCAAGCTGGTCCAGCAGGGCCGCCCCGGCAAGTACGAGTTCGTCGACGGCTCGGCGGAGCAGCAGGAGCTGACCTCCCGCGTCATGGAGGACTCCTACCGCCGCTCCTACGAGGCGTACCAGGAGATGCTGGCGGCCGGCGTGGCCCGCGAAGTCGCCCGTGCCACGCTCCCGGTCGGCCTGTTCTCCTCGATGTACGCGACGTGCAACGCACGGTCGCTGATGCACTTCCTCGGCCTGCGCACCCAGCACGAGCTGGCGAAGGTCCCGTCCTTCCCGCAGCGGGAGATCGAGATGGTCGGCGAGAAGATGGAAGAGGAGTGGGCCCGCCTGATGCCGCTCACCTACGCGGCCTTCAACACCAACGGCAGGGTGGCCCCGTAACCGCACCGACCGGCCGGGCTTCGCGCCCATACCGGCACAGATGTGCGGATAGGCCGCGCAAAGTGTCCGTATTGCGGCGTTTCGTGAAGTTCATCTAGGCTGATCAAACGGACCCGGCACTGCTTGAACCCCCGAGCAGGCAGTGCCGGGCTCCCTCAGCCACCGGCCCCCGAGGGGGCACCCGGCGCTGAGCAGCGAGTAGCGTGTTACCCATGGCTCCGATCTCCACTCCGCAGACCCCCTTCGGGCGGGTCCTCACCGCCATGATCACGCCCTTCACGGCGGACGGCGCACTCGACCTCGACGGCGCCCAGCGACTGGCGGCCCATCTGGTCGACGCAGGCAACGACGGACTGATCGTCAACGGCACCACCGGCGAGTCCCCGACCACCAGCGACGCGGAGAAAGACCAGCTCGTACGGGCCGTACTGGAGGCCGTCGGAGACCGGGCCCACGTCGTGGCCGGAATCGGCACCAACGACACGCGGCACACCCTCGAACTCGCCCGTACGGCCGAACGCTCCGGCGCACACGGCCTGCTCGCCGTGACGCCGTACTACAACAAGCCCCCACAAGAGGGCCTGTTCCGGCACTTCTCGGCCATCGCCGACGCCACCGAGCTTCCCGTGATGCTGTACGACATCCCCGGCCGCAGCGGCGTCCCGATCGACACCGAGACCCTCGTCCGGCTCGCCGAGCACCCCCGGATCGTCGCCAACAAGGACGCCAAGGGCGACCTCGGCCGCGCCAGCTGGGCCATCGCCCGCTCCGGCCTCGCCTGGTACTCCGGCGACGACATGCTCAACCTGCCGCTGCTCTCCGTCGGCGCCTGCGGCTTCGTCTCCGTGGTCGGCCACCTCGTCACCCCCGAGCTGCGCGCCCTGCTCGAGGCCTACCTCGCCGGTGACGTACGCAAGGCCACCGAGATCCACCAGCGGCTGCTCCCCGTCTACACGGGCATGTTCCGCACCCAGGGCGTCATCACCACCAAGGCGGCCCTCGCCCTCCAGGGCCTCCCCGCGGGGCCGCTGCGCCTGCCCCTGGTCGAGCTCACGCCGGAAGAATCCAGCCAGCTGGCGCTCGATCTGGCAGCCGGTGGGGTACAGCTCTAACCACAGACTTCACAACTGAATACGCGCCGGACAAACGCGCGAAAACCCATACACAACAGCAAGTGCACGAATGACATACGCGCCACGTGCCCTACAGGTACGTGGCGCGTGTGGTGAGGAGAGTCTTTTGAGTCATCCGCATCCTGAACTCGGCACCCCGCCGAAGCTTCCCAAGAACGGCCTGCGCGTCACACCGCTCGGCGGTCTCGGCGAGATCGGCCGGAACATGACCGTCTTCGAGTTCGGCGGCCGCCTGCTCATCGTCGACTGCGGCGTCCTCTTCCCCGAGGAGGAGCAGCCCGGCGTCGACCTGATCCTGCCGGACTTCAGCTCGATCCGGGACCGCCTCGACGACATCGAGGGCATCGTCCTGACGCACGGCCACGAGGACCACATCGGCGGCGTGCCCTACCTGCTTCGCGAGAAGCCGGACATCCCGCTGATCGGCTCCAAGCTGACCCTCGCCCTGATCGAGGCCAAGCTCCAGGAGCACCGCATCCGCCCGTACACGCTGGAGGTCGCCGAGGGCGACCGCGAGCGTCTGGGCCCCTTCGACTGCGAGTTCGTCGCGGTCAACCACTCCATCCCGGACGCCCTCGCGGTCGCCATCCGCACCCCCGCGGGCATGGCCGTCGCCACCGGCGACTTCAAGATGGACCAGCTCCCGCTGGACGGCCGCCTCACCGACCTGCACGCCTTCGCCCGGCTGAGCGAGGAGGGTATCGACCTCCTCCTGTCCGACTCGACGAACGCCGAGGTCCCCGGGTTCGTGCCGCCGGAGCGGGACATCTCCAACGTCCTGCGCAACGTTTTCGCGAACGCCGACAAGCGCATCATCGTGGCCAGCTTCGCCAGCCATGTGCACCGCATCCAGCAGATCCTGGACGCGGCCCACGAATACGGCCGCCGGGTCGCCTTCGTCGGCCGCTCCATGGTCCGCAACATGGGCATCGCGCGCGACCTCGGCTACCTGAAGGTCCCGGCCGGCCTCGTCGTCGACGTCAAGACGCTGGACGACCTGCCGGACGACGAGGTCGTCCTGGTCTGCACGGGCTCGCAGGGCGAGCCGATGGCCGCGCTGTCCCGCATGGCCAACCGCGACCACCAGATCCGGATCGTCCAGGGCGACACCGTGATCCTCGCGTCGTCGCTCATCCCGGGCAACGAGAACGCGGTCTACCGCGTCATCAACGGCCTGACCCGCTGGGGCGCCAACGTCGTCCACAAGGGCAATGCCAAGGTGCACGTCTCGGGCCACGCCTCGGCCGGCGAGCTGTTGTACTTCTACAACATCTGCAAGCCGAAGAACCTGATGCCGGTCCACGGCGAATGGCGCCACCTGCGGGCGAACGCGGAGCTCGGAGCGCTCACGGGCGTGCCGAAGAACCACATCGTCATCGCCGAGGACGGCGTGGTCGTCGACCTGGTCGACGGCACCGCGCGCATCGTCGGCAAGGTCCAGGCGGGCTACGTCTACGTGGACGGCCTCTCGGTCGGCGACGTGACGGAGTCCTCCCTGAAGGACCGCCGCATCCTCGGCGACGAGGGCATCATCTCGGTGTACGTGGTGGTGGACTCCAGCAGCGGCAAGATCACCAGCGGCCCGCACATCCAGGCGCGCGGTTCCGGTATCGACGACTCGGCGTTCACTCCGGTGGTCTCGAAGATCGAGGAAGCGCTGAACCGGTCCGCCCAGGACGGCGTCGTCGAGCCCCACCAGCTTCAGCAGCTGATCCGCCGCTCGGTCGGCAAGTGGGTCTCGGACACCTACCGCAGGCGTCCGATGATCCTCCCCGTGGTCGTCGAGGTCTGACGACCCCAGGACGTACACCCGGAGCGGGGCGCCTCGATTTGCATCGGGGCGCCCCGCTCCAGTAGGTTTACGGCTCCGCCTGAGGGGAACCCGGCACACTCGTGTGCCACACGGGAGACCCGATCGGGGCGGGAATCCGGCTTCAGAATCTCTGATAAAGTCGGGTCACGCCGAAAGGGAAACGCGAAAGCGAAAACCTCAAAGCAACCCCAATTCCGACGGGGAATCGGACACGAAAGAGTCTGATAGAGTCGGGAACACGAAAT
>NZ_BAAASQ010000049.1:0-23369 GCF_039532965.1 Streptomyces mauvecolor
CGCGTCGAGCTGGTCGCGGTTGTAGCGGATGAGCTCGGCGGTGGTCGGGCTGCTGGTCACGAGGTAACTCCTCGGCGTTGGTACGGACGGCGGGAAGGACCTTGCCGAGCGGGGCGAGTTCGGTGGTGGCCACGGAACACCCCCGCGGACGACATGGGCATCTTGAAAGTCGTTCAACACGCCGGATGGCTCCACTTCGACCAGGGCGAACACACTCACGCCGTACGCCACTGGACCGGGGCCCTCCACGCGGCCCACGCGGCCGACAACCGGTACTTCGGCGCGGGCATCCTGTCCGACATCGCCTACGCCGCGAACTGGCTCAACCAACCCAGCACGGCCGTCGACATCCTCGAACACGCCCGCACCCGCACCCACTCCGCAGCCGCCCGCTCCCTCCTTGACCTGCGCAGGGCCCGCGCCCTCGCCGCACTCGGCGACGACCACAACGCCGATCGCGCCTTGCGTAGCGCAGAGCACGAACTCGACCGTGCCCGACCGGGCTACGCACCTGCCTGGGTCTCCTGGATGTCACCCGCCGACCTCGCCATCGACGCCGGACGCTGCTGGCTTGACCTCGGCAAGCACCAGCGAGCGGAGACCGCTCTGGCCGAAGGCCTCCAACTCCTCGACCCCGTCCGGGCCAGGACCCGCTCCGTCATGCTCGCCTACCGCGCCGAAGGCGCCCCCGCACAACCCAAGCGGCCCGCGGCATCCAACTCGCCGACGCGACCCTCGAACACTTCGGCCCGCACCGGGCTCATCCGGCCGTCGCGGACTTGTACGCCTTCGCAGCCAGCTGACCAGTGAGATCCCGAGACGGACAGGCTTTCGGCGGTTGGGGGATGTACTCGCCCTTCCATGCCGGTCTGGCCACCGGTGCGGTGCCCACGCTGCCCGAGGCGTCGTTGCCAGCCCTTATCTCCCCTGTAAAGCACGCTTGACAATCACTGAGGGGTGACAAGTAAGCTTTACATGTGCGCAACAGTGTCAGGAAACTGCGGTCGGGACGTGGGCTCTCCCAGGGGCAGCTAGGCACGGCTCTGGGGGTCTCGCGGCAGACGATCAACGCCATCGAGACCGAGCGGTACACGCCTTCACTACCGCTCGCCATGTCCATGGCCAAGTTCTTCGAAGTCAGCGTTGAGGAGATGTTTCATGCCGAAGAGGACCCAGCAGATGACCAGTAACGCAGCCAGGCGGTCCGTCCCCGGCTTCTTCCTCGCTCTCGGAGGCGCCTGCCTCGTGGCCGCGACCTTCGGCGGCCGCTTCGCTATCGGCCTGGTGGCGTTCGGGATTTTGGCGGTCTGCAGTCTTGTCTTAGTGCTGCTGGGACGCCGGAGCGAGACCTATCAAGGCCTCACAGAAAAGGCTCCCGACGAGCGCTTCGCCCGGATCTCAGGGCGGGCCTGGGCCGGCACGGGCGTGGTGCTCACCGTGGGGAACCTCTACGCCTTTGTCGGTGACCTGGCATCCGGACGAAGCGGCGACCCGTACTTCTGGTTCGTGGCAACCGCCGCCATCGCCTACATCGGGTTCGTCGCCTTCTGGTCTCGGCACGCCTGAGAACCAGCGCCCGAACGGCTCGCTGCTTGGGCTGCGCGGTGGTGGCCGGTGCCAGGGTGCGCAGCAGGGTGGCGTATGGGGCGTCTAGGATCCGGGCATGACGATTCGCGCGGTCGTGTTTGACGTCGGTGAGTGCCTGGTTGATGAGACGCGCGAGTACGGCACCTGGGCCGACTGGCTCGGTGTGCCGCGCCATACCTTCGCTGCGATGTTCGGTGCGGTCATCGCTCAGGGGCGTGATTACCGGGAGACGTTTCAGGAGTTTCGGCCGGGCTTTGATCTGTACGAGCAGCGCCAGGCGCGTGCGGACGCTGGCCAGCCCGAGTACTTCGACGAGTCGGATCTGTATGACGATGTCCGGCCGGCGCTCGCGCAGCTGCGCGCCGAGGGGCTGTGGCTGGGCATCGCCGGGAACCAGACGGTGCGGGCGGGTGGGATCCTGCGAGAGCTGTTCACCGACGATGTGGACCTGATCGGCACGTCGGACGACTGGGGCGCGAGCAAGCCCGACCCCGCGTTCTTCCAGCGCGTGGCCGAGGTCGTGCCGTTCGCCAACGACGAGATCCTGTACGTCGGTGACCGGATCGACAACGACCTGCGCCCGGCGGTCGCCGTCGGCATGTACACCGCGCTCGTGCACCGCGGGCCGTGGGCCACGATCCAGTGGAATACCGAGGAGGCCCGGAGTCTGCCCACCTTGCGTGTCGACAGGCTTACCGAACTTCCCGAGCTGATCGTGAAGTTCAACGCGTCAGCGCGCTGACCGTCGTCGTCCACCCGTACAGCTGGTCGTCGAGGTCCCGCACGCACGGTTCGTGCTGGTGCGGTGCCAGCGAGCGCCGCACCTCGCGGATCCGGTCCATGCCCGTGGCGTACCAGGTCGCCGCGAGCTGATCGAGCGCGAGGGATGCGTACCGGCAGGCCTTCTCGGGGTTTCCGGCGGCCGCCTCGACTGCGGCCAGGTCGCCGAGGACGACGGTGCGTTGCTTGTCCGACTCCGGCGGCAGCTCCTCCAGGACCTGGGTCAGTGTTTCGCGGGCCTGCGGCAGGTGTCCGGCCTTCAGCTGGGTGTTGCCCTTGAACGCCGCGAGCCGGGCGGCGCTGAACCAGTCCAGCCATGGTGGTGAGGTGTGCTCCGGCCCGGTGGCAAGGACGTCTTCGCCGTGCCCGATCAGGTGCAGTGCGGTGCGCGTGTTCCCGCACCGGGTCTCGCATTCCGCTTCGACGGCGTCCAGCCACGCCAGGAGTTCCGCACTGGCTTCGCCGCGCCGGGCGTAGGTCCGTGCGGCGACCATCCGCTCGACGGCTTTTTCGCGCTCCCCTGCCCATCCCGGGATGAAGGCCATGTGGGCGAGGACGGCCGCGCCAAGCAGTGGGTCGTCAGCCTCGCCCGCGGCCTGCAGGGCGTGCAGGAGGGTGGCGTCGGCGTCGTCGGGCTCGCGCAGGTCGAAGAACTCGATCCGTCCGGCGAGAAGGCAGCTTTCGGCAAGGGCTGCGGCGAGGGTCTTGCGGGTGTCTCCGGCGGTCTCGTTGAGGAGGGTGCAGCCGAGCCGGGCGTGCGCGAGGACTGAGGGGTGCAGTTCGGCGGGGGCGACGGACCAGTACATGCGACGGTGGGAACGGGTTACAGCCGCGAAGTCCACCGCCACGGTGGCAGGCTGTATGGCCGCCTGCGCGCGGGCGGGGACCGCGGTCCGGGTGACGGCCGTGAGGATGCCGGCTGGGGGACGTCGGATGGGGCCGGGGCGGGCCTCGTCGCGTCCGTCGGGCGGGGTGAAGCCGAGGGCCTGCATGTCCTGGCCGAGCAGCTGTACGAGGGCGCGTTGGCAATCGGGGTGCGGCCAGGGCGGGTTGGGCGACTCCCACCGCCGCACCTGCCGTTCGCCGACCGACAGGCCGAGCGCGGTCAGCGCGTCGGCCAGGGCCTGCTGCGAGTTGTATCCGGCCGCCACTCGGGCAGCTCTCAAACGGGTGTTGCCGGCGGGGCGTGGCATGGGTCACCTCCGATGCGTGGGTGCTCCATCAGTGTCGCCGCAGGTCCGGTTGATAGCCAGACCTCACCCGGATGAGGTCAGGAAAGTCCGCTTTCTAGGCGACGAAAGCCCTTTCAAAGTCCTCGTGTTGGCCCTGTTTGCAGCCCACTCTGGTTACCCCCCAGCCAGCCCCTGACGGCAGCGAGGAGCCACGTGCCATGCACACCACACGGACCGGACTGCCTGCCGCCGACGGATGCGAACTGCACGACGCAGGCATCGACTGGGACGCGATCCGCGTGCCCCGCGTGCCCGGCCTCACCGCCCTCGACATCCTCGGGCCCCGCTCCGGCGCCGTCATCGACGACGGCCACGCCCTGTACTGGTTCCTCCCGCTCGGCACGGTCGACGCTTGGCAGGTGGAGAGCACATGGCCCCTGACGGCGGGCAGCTCGCTCACCGTGCCGCCCGCCCGCCGCACCCAAGGCCCCGGCCCGTACTGGCGGATCTGCCCCGGGGACACCAATTGGCACACCGAGCCCGCAGCCCTGCGCGCGGCCATCGAGGACGCCCTTGAGGCCTGCGTCCCGAACACCCCGTAAGCCCATCCTCGCCAACACACGAAGCCCCACCCGGGACAGGAGTCCTCCAATGAGTACCGCAACCGACGCCGCCCAGAGAGAAGCCGTGGCGGCCTGGCTGGCCGACAGCCTCAACCGGCCGGGCGACGCGCGTCGGCAGTGGGCGGACGGGCATATCGCCCTCCTCGCGCTCGGCCGCCGCTTCTCCGCTGTCCGCATGGCTGATGAGCTGGTGTATGCCGTGGCCGTCGGCCACGGGGCGATCGCGACGGCTGTCCTGCGCGAGTGCCTGCGCGGTCCCGTCATCCACGACCCCCACAACCGGCGCTTCTACGCCCTGGTGCCGTGCTCCCCGCCCAACTACAGCCTCGGCCGGTACGCGACGTATCTCGGTCTTGGGAACTACATCGGCGTGCCCCGGGTCGGAGACGACGAGCCGAACAGCTACCGAACGAGCTACTGGGCTGTGCCCATGTCCGCCCCAGGTGCCTTGTGCGATCCGATCCGGCTCAACGCAATGATCGAGGTGGGCACTACCGCACTCGACAGCCAGCCCGAGTCATGACCGAACCACCGGCGCAGAGCGGCTACGTGGCCCCAGAGTGCCGAGTTGCCCGACGGATGCTCTGGGAGGAAGGGCACCAGCAGTGCCCGGGGCCACTGGAACTGCGCGAACGCCCCACACAGCGCGCCTTCGAGGTGCTGCGCTGCTCGTGCCGCTGCCACCCCTCCGAACTCGGCTTACCGCCTGGCAGCATGCAGACCATGAGCCGGACCATCTCGTCCAGTGCCGCCGCTCAAGCCCACGCCGAGGCGTTCCCCGGGGTCGCTGGAAGCTTCACGCTGGAGCAGTATTGATTGGTCGGATCATGCGGGAAGCATGCATGCCGACCGGCGTGCGGAACGGGGGTACGCCGTGCACCGTTTGGTGTCTGAGTTCGGCATCAGTCTGGTGCTGCATGCGGGATGGAATGTGCCGCAGGGCGTTTAGCGGATCGTTAGCGGGATGTTTCAGACTGCCCCACGCCCCTGATCACATCCCGTGATCGTTTCTGGGGTCCCTCACTGCGGCAGTGGCTGGGCAGCGATGCAAGGCGACTGTCCAGACGTCCGAAAGGCCCTCGTGTGACTCCCAGTCGCCCTCATGACACGGCGCAGAAGGCAGACAGGCAGGCCGGGCAGCCCTCGCGCCAAACCTCCGCGTCAGGGCGGGCAGGTATGCCGCCGGTGGGATTGATGGCGCTGCAGGCCAGTGCGGGCAACGCTGCGGTCGTGCAGATGCTGCGACAGGCTGGCCACGCCTGGGCTCAGCCGGAGCAGCACCAGCACGGAGCGGGCTGCGGCCACCAGCGGACCGAGCAGCCCGCGGTGCAGCGCTCCGCCGTCCATGACGTTCTGCGTGCCCCCGGAAAGCCCATGGATGAGGCGACGCGCTCCGACATGGAAGCGCGCCTGGGCGCGGATTTCTCCGACGTCCGCATCCACAACGACAGCGCAGCCAAAGCCTCCGCCGCCGAAGTCGGCGCCCGCGCCTACACCTCCGGCAGCCACGTCGTCATCGGTGACGGCGGCGCCGACAAGCACACCCTCGCCCACGAACTGACCCACGTCATCCAGCAACGCCAGGGCCCCGTCGCGGGCACCGACAACGGATCCGGGCTGAAAGTCTCCGACCCCTCAGACCGGTACGAGCGCGAAGCAGAAGCCAACGCCACACGGGTGATGCGCGCGCCCGTCCGTACTGAAATGACAGCACCGGAGCCGGAAAGCTCGCAGCCGGCTTCGGGGAATGAGGTTGTGCAGCGCGCCCTGGACTACGCTGCCGTGCCGAACGGGTATCGGTTCTGGGCTACCACCGACTCGTCCAACAGGGCTGTGACCGCGCAAATGATCAATGATGGATCTACCACGGGCAGCACTCCATTTGCAGATCCACCGGGTTACGACTACATCCGCTCCCTGGCTCTGACTAGTTCGTGGGTTCGGTTCCATCTGGTCAACAACGTGGCGGGTGGGCCCGGTTCTGCTGACAACCTGGTGCCTGCCCACGGGTCGGACAACCAGCTCTATGAAAGAGGTATCGAGGCCGCACTCAAGGACGACGTCGATGCAGCTGCCGCGAATCCGCAAGACCACGTCTATTTCGGAGTGGAAGTGGAGTACGGGAGCACTCCTCAGCCGAATACAACAGCCCTGCAGCAGGCCTCCGCACCCAACTTTCCCACCAGGCTTGCGGTGTATCACAAGGTTTACAGTCCTGCCGTCGGCTGGCAGTGGAGGCACAACGGAACGATATTCCCGTTCCGTGTGCCGCAGCCGACCGACACCAGGCAGCCAATGTCCTTGAGCCAGGTAGATCTGCCCACCCTGCGGCAGTACACCGGCTGCACCACGCAACAGACGGCAGGGGTCTGGAACCAGCAGGACGTCGACTTCCTTCAGGTCATAGCGGGCCAGCGGCGAGCTGAATTCATTCAGTTGCTGAACGGCGGAACCAGCGCCGCCCACATAGCCCAGGCCTTTAGTAGGATCCCCTTTGCTCCTCCCCGTGCCAATGCCCGCGCAGCGGCGCAGGTGAATGTGACCACATTCGACATGCGAATTACCGAGAACCATGCATTTGGAACAGAGGCTCTGGATGCCCTGATCCACTCTATGGCCGCCGGTGTACTCCATCTGTAATCTTCTTCCGGTAGTGAACTTGGGTAGCGGAAATGAAAGGAGGACCTGTGTCGAGCTTGTGGAAATCACAGGTCGAGATGGTCAGCGGGCGTGAGCTGACTCTGCGTCTCACCTCGGTGCACCCGGATAGCGGTGCTCCCTCGGACAGTGCGCTCTTCGCCTTGCGGTTGCTGGTCGACGGACGGGAACGCGCAGCCGGTGACGCGAGTGTCCGTGGGCGGGATGATGTTCCCGGTGCGGCCGAGGACATCATCGAGAGTGTGACGATGAGTGATCTGCAGAACTTCCCCTTCGCTGAGCAAGCCGAGAAGCGGCGCATTGAGGACGGGCTACGCGCCCGCGGTCTGGATTCCCACGATGAGGCTGCCTGGCGGGCAGCTTTCGAAGATGCCTGGCGTGACCTGTGGAGCGATGCTTCCCGGCTGCCCAACGCCCGCCTGGAAATCCGTGTTTACGACCCTTCCTGGACAGCGGGACTGAGCGCAGGAGATCACTGGGAGTCCGCTGCGCACGGCTGAGATACGTCGCTGTCAGGCACTCCACGAAGCGGTCCTGGCCGATGCCGCCGGCAACGACGTGATGCTGTACACCCGCCGCGACGAGATCGCTGACGCGATCAACAACGGCCACGAGAACCCGGCTTACCTGCCGGGGATCGCGCTGCCGACGAGGCTGGGCCCCACCACCAGTGCGGCCAAGGCTCTGGCCGGGGCCGACTTCATGGTGGTGTCCATCCCGGCCCAGGCGCTGCGCGCCAACCTCACCCAGTGGGCGCCACTGATCGAGCCCCAAACCGTTGTGGTGAGCCTGATGAAAGGCATCGAGACCCACAGCGGCCTGCGCATGTCCGAGGTCATCACCGAGGTGACCCGGGTGCCGGCGGAGCGGGTGGCGGTCGTGTCCGGACCGAACCCGGCCCGCGAGATCGCCGAGAAGCAGCCCGCCGCCTCCGTCAGCAGCACCACCGAAACCGTGGCCAAGACCCTGCAACAGGCCTGCCTGACCCTGCACTTCCGGCCCTACACCAACACGGACGTCATCGGCTGCGAACTCGGCGGCGCCGTCAAGAACGTCATCGCGCTCGCCGTCGGCCTGGCCGGCGGCATGGGACTGGGCGACAACGCCACCGCCCTCCTCATGACCCGCGGCCTCGCCGAAACCGCCCGCCTCGGCGCCGACCCCGTAAGTTCGGTGAGCACCTCGGTCAGGGCATGGCCGTGGACGAGGCGACCGTGGCCACGAAGCAGACGGCGGAGGGCGTGAAGTCGTCCGCGGCGCTGCTGGCCCTCGCGCACCGGTACGGGGTGGAGATGCCCATCACCGAGGTCGTCGTCGACGTCATCAAGGGGCGTATCAACGTCACGCAGGCAGCCGACCGGCTGCTGGCCCGGGCACTCAAGCCTGAACGCTACGGCTCCTGAGCTGCCGGTAGGCAGGAATCCCGACGTCAGCAAGGGAAGCCTCCGCGGCGGGTCAGGCTATCGGCCAGTGCCTGGCGGACGGACAGGTAGGCGGAGTTGGGAGGGACGCCGGCCGGGCCGCTCGTGGCACGTTCATTGTCCCAGCTCTCATCTCAGGGGTGGGCGGGCCACCCCGAGCTGACAGCGTGGACACGGGGCCGAGGAGGATCGGATCCTGGTGGGCAAGGGCTCGCAGCGGCCGGTCCGCGGCGGCGTGTGCCGCCGCGGGGGAGGAGTTGGCGACTCCTCCATGCCGGCCACCGGACGGTGTTCTGGCCCGCCTGGGCATCAACAACCCTGACCAGACACCGTGTCTGTACGTCACCCTTCGGGGGACGAAGTCCTTCTGGTTCTGTTCGAGCGTTCTGCGGCCTGGTCGAGGATACGACGGCGGGTCCAGGCGGGGCGGCTCCCGCGTGCGGCGGGCAGGGTGCCATCCGTTTCCCTGAGGCGGGGCAGAAGGCCTTGCGACAAGGAACTGCTGAAGCTGCTGGTGTTCTTGTAGCCGAGCAGCGCGGCCGCGGCCGGGGCGGCCAGGAGCTCGTCGGGGTCACCGTCGAGGGTGACCTCAGGCAGGACTTCCTGACGGGCAAGGTCACGTCGGTTCCCCTTGCCGCGGCGGCTGGCAGCCCACTCGGTGACGGTCGAGCGCCGCCACTGCTTGCGGGTCCAGGGGCGTTCGGGAGTGCCGAGTTCTTCGACGACGTCGGGCTCGGGAAAGTAGCCCGGGTTGTTGCGCAGATAGTTGGTGATCTGGTTGGCGTTCTTGTAGCCGAGGAGCTTGGCGACCTGGGTCGCGTTCAGCAGCTCGTCCGGGTCGCCGGCGATCGCTGCGCCGGCTTCCTGCAGGCGGGGCTTCTCTTTTGCCGCGAACCAGTCGCTGACCGCGCCGTGCTCCCACTGGCGTGCCCGGCCCTTGCTGCCGGCGGTGTCCGGGAAGCCCGTGGTTTCGCGGTTGTTGTACCAGAGGGTGACGGTTCCGGTGCTCACGCCGAACTCTTCGCCGATCTCCGCGGTGCCCACGAGGCGGGCGCGATCGGGCGAGGGGGGCATGGCGGAGTCCGTCCCGCAGATGTCGGCGGGGGCGGTTCCCCCGCTTTCTTCTTTCCATAATGGCAGAAGATGGCAGGGTGGGTCCAGCGCGCGCCGGCAGTTTCCCTCGGGTGCATGTGACCTCAGGGCCCGTGGAATTCACCTGGTCCCGCGAACTTCCGCCACAAGGATCTGGGAGGCTCGTCCGGGCGCGCAGCTGCGGACGTCGTCTGTGACGTCTCCTGGCATGGTGAGAGGCTGTGCCGTATCCAAGATGGAGGATCGGAAATGACCGACGAAGCCCGCACCCCGTCGCAGGACATCGAACTGTCGGATACCGCCAAGCCGCCGGTCAGGGTGATGCTTGTGGACGAAGCGGCCCTCGTCCTCGAGGAGGCCGAGATGACCAAACTGATCATGGAGCCACGCCGTCCATACCCCCGATCTACCGGGAAATGATAAAGCTCCTGATGGTCTGGTGCACTCGTCTCAGGAGCGGAAGCCGATCACGCCGAAGCCCGGCTTCGCCGCTGCGCGCATCCAGCCGAGGCATTGTGTGAAGGCTTCGACGACTTCCGGCTCCAGGGGCGGTGCCTGGCCCGAGGCGTCGATCGCCTGCTTGGCCCTTTCGAACTGCGCGAGAGCGCTGGTGATTTGGGCGGGAGTCCATTCGCCGCAGCCCGGTGTGTAGGCGTACGGCAGAGGATCGGGCAGGTCGCTGTAGCTGAAGCGCCCGACCGACACGGCCGTGATACCCAGTGCCCGGAGGCCCTGGGTATCACGGACAGCCAGTCTCCCCGGTGCGGGGTGAAAGAGTTGTTGTCCAGGAAGGATCCAGTCAGGTCGCACAGCCGCTCGTATGCATAGCCGTACGCGAAGGCGACCTCCCGGTCCTCGCTGAAGGGCCCGCCGTGGACAACGGCCTGCAATGCCTCGTACGCCGTGGGGGCTCCAGACTCAATCGCGTCGCTGAAGTACTCGTCGTCGCGGGCCAGGTCGTCTCCGAAGTTGTTGCGGATCACCTCCAGCAGCTGCTCATCGCGCGAACCGACCAGGGCACGTGTGGCGGCTACATCGACGAGGTAGACGCTCAGGGAGGAACTCATGGGATGAACCTACGGGAGGCCTCTGACACTGCCCTGGCCCAGCCGGCGCCGACCGCGGCTCCGGCAGGTCCGCGCAGTGCTACTGGCCTCCTTCCTCGGGCAAGAGGCTCACGCCGTGCTGAGCGGCGTGTCGTGCTATCGCGTCGTAGGCGAGGGCGGTGGGGGTGTTCTCCCAGCGTACGAAAGCAAGTGCGCAGAGGGCGTCCTGGCGGGTGGCGTCTTCGGGCAGAAAGAGCTGCAATGCGCGGCACTGCTCGAGGAGTGCGCGGTCGGACAGGGCCTGGCGCTCGGCGGTGATAGCGGCGCGGGTCTCGGCGAGGCCCTGGTGGTAGAGGGAGTGCCCGTCACGGAGCAGCCTGAGCAGTTCGTCGGGATCGGTCGTCGTACGTGCGAGAGCGACGAGATCCATGAGGTGTTCGGTGGGGTAGGTCATCGGTTCCGATTCTCTCGTGCGGTCGGGGGCTGGACGGGCGGTCAGGCATGGGCGCGGCATCTGTCGCAGAGTGTTCGTCCGGTCAGGTGTGCGGCGAGGTCTACGGGCTTGCGGGGCGGTTGGGCGAGTTGGGTTCGGACTTGGGTTTCGAGGGCGGTGAAGTCTTGGCCGTCGTCGGGGCAGATGATGCCGGGGTCGGGTGTGCCGCACGTGGTGGCGTGGCGGATGAGGTCGGTGATGCTCCAGTCGGGGCGGAGGCGGTCGCCGCGGGCGGCTTCGACTTCTGCTCAGTTCGGCTGTCACCGCCATTGCCCCTGACGCCGAGCCCGCGGCCGTCTGCGGGGCCGTCGAGTCCGTCGCGCCGGTCGGCAACCTCTACCTGATGTTCCGGCTTCTCTGGGAGATTGAGGACACGCCGGGCCTGCTGACGGGAGAAGGCGCCAAGGCATCCGCACGGGCAGCACGGCTGATCACCGCGCTGACCGACGCCGGCGTCTCCATCACGGCCCCGGCCTGCCACAGCTGCGGCGAGGTCCGACCGCTCACCCACGTGCTCGACGGCCTGCGCTGCTGCAAGGAGTGCTACCGCAAGGCCGCAAGGCCGCAAGGGCGGCCTGCGGACACTGCGGACGCGAACGGGCGGTCGCGACCCGTCGCCTGGACGGGACTCCGCTGTGCTCGGTCTGCATGCGCGATGAACCCGACCAGGAGATCACCTGTGTCCTTTGCGACCGAGTCCGACCCGTCGGCCAGCGGACCAAAGACGGGCCGCTCTGCCGGGCCTGCTTCAGGCCGACCCTGCGGACCTGCTCGTTCTGCGGCAAGGGACCACGACGCTGCCACCGAGCCTCGACCGGGATGCCCCGCTGCGACACCTGCTCACGCACACGTCGGACCTGCGTGGGCTGCGGCCAGAAGAAGTACGCCGCGGCCCTGACCGCCGACGGCCACCTCTGGGAAACCTGCTGGTAGAGGAACCCGATCTCCTTCAACCCCTGCCGGCTCTGCGGAACGATCGAGTATCTGCACAGCTATGGCCGCTGCCACAGCTGCGTCCGCGACCAGCAGGTTCGCGATGCGCTCTCCCTCGACGGCGTCATGGATCCCGGCCTTGAGCCGGTCCGCAACGTCCTGACCGCCGGTGGGGCGAAAGCCGGGCTCAAGTGGCTGACCCAGCCGAGCGCCCGCAGGATCCTCGACGCGCTCGCGGATGGCACCTGCTCTCTCACCCACGAGGGCCTGGACACCCTCCTGCCGAACAAGTCGGTGTCCTTTCTCCGGGCCACCCTGGTCACCGCAGGCGTCCTGCCCGCCCGCGACGAGCAGTTCGCAGCCCTGGAAAAGTGGATCACCTCCACGACCGAAGCCGTCACGGATGACGGCGAACGCCAGCTCGTCCGCCGCTTCGCGACCTGGCATCACCTGCGGCGCCTCCGGCGCCAGGCCCCGAAGCATCCGGTCACCTCCAATCAGTCGGCATCGGTCCGCTCGGCCGTCCGCGCCGCCGTCACCCTGCTGGGCTGGCTGCGCGAGCAGGACACCGCGCTTGCCCTCTGCACTCAAAGCCACCTGGACGAGTGGATCGACGGTGGGCCCACGACCCGATACAGCGCCCGCGGCTTCATCGAGTGGTGCCGCAAGAACCGGCACATCGGCAAGGACCTGGAAATCGCGACCCGCGAGAAGCAGAGCCACGTCCAACCGACCGACGAAGACGAACGCTGGGCGGTCAGCCGGCGCCTCATGCACGACGACGACATCGCCATCGAGGACCGGTTCGCCGGGCTCCTCGTCCTGCTTTACGCCCAGCCCATCAGTGTGGTCTCCGAACTGCCGGTCACCGCGGTGATCACCGAGGGCCCGCAGACGTCGCTGAGGCTGGGCGACACTCCGCTGCTGCTGCCCGACCCCCTGGACACGATCGCCCGACGGCTCCTCGCCCGGCGACGTGGGCACACCACCACCGGAACGTTGTCCGACTCTCCCTGGCTCTTCCCTGGCGCCTTCCCAGGTCAGCACCTCAGCCACCCCCATCTCAGAAAGCGGCTCAACCGGCTGGGCATCTACTCCCGCCCTGGCAGAGCCTCCGCTCTGATGGGACTCTCCACCCAGCTGCCGGCGGCGGTCCTCACGGAACTCCTGGGCATCAGCCCCGGCACGGCGACCGCCTGGACCCAGTCCGGGGGCAACTGGGCCCGATACGCGGCAGAACTCCAGAGCCGTTCCCAGCCTGCTGGCTAATCCCGAGGCACTCAGTGGTTCCGCGGCCCTATCGTCTCGGCCATGGACTCAGAGCAGCTGAAAAGATCATCGCAACGCTGGATGAGTGCCGCACTGGCGGCCTTCGTCGAGGGGCCGGAGGGCTACGACTTCGCCGTTCACCATGCTGGGATCGCTACGGAGCACCTGCTCAAGGCCTACCTCGCTGGGATTCACCCGGCGCTGATCGTCGACGGCCGGCACTTCGACTCGCTGCTGCATGCCACGGGGCTGGGCTCCCACGCGGGCCCTCTGGCCAAGGTGAAGACCATCGGTCTCGCTGAGGCCCATGAACGGGTGCTCAAGCTCCTCCCCAAGAAGATCCCGATCGACAAGAAGGCTCTGGAGCCTCTGGCGGACGCCCGAAACGGGGTCGCACACAGCGCGATACACGACGCGACGCAAGCCGAAGCGGTCTTCACGATCTGCTTGCGTTTGGTCGACCCGATTCTCGAAGAACTGAAGATCGATCCGAACGGATACTGGGGCCCCTACCTGGTCCTGCATCACAAGCTGGTCGATGAACAGGTCCGAAAGGAACGAGTTGCAGCGGAAGCTCTGCTGGTCAAGGCCCGCGCAATGTTCGAACAACGCTTCGGGCACATGTCGCGCAAGGAGCGCGATGTGGTGCTGGCCGCGATCACCAGACAGCCCCTGCTCACCATGAGCCGGGAAGCTCCGAAGCAGTGCCCGGCCTGCGGATCCCAGGGGTGGGTGGCTGGCGAGGTAAACCTTTACGCAGACGCCAGCGGACTGAACGAGGTCTACCTCGTCCCCTATGGCTTCCACTGCGCAGCATGCGACCTCGAAGTGGGCAGCAAGCTCCTCATCCACTTGGGTGACCTGAACGAGGACGTCCTACTGGATGACGACCCCTACGACTACATCGACGACGAACCGCCGGTTGACGAAGACATCTTCAGGGGCCGATGAGCCAGCTCACCCGACAGCACTCCGCAGGTTGTGATATCCGCAGTTACCAATATCGACCAGGAGGCGGGTTTCGGGCCACTCGCTGCCGGTGGCCATGTAGAGGACGACGGTGCGCTCAATATGACGGGGTTTTAGATCTTTGGTGGGTGGGTTTGTCTGATCTGGTGTTTCGTGTTTCTGGTGGGGATTTGTGGGTGTGGGTGTGGGCGTGGGTGTGGGGTGGGGTCCTTTTTGGGCTCTGTGGTGGGTGTTCGGTTTGGGTGTTCGGGGTGTTGAGCTTGGGTTTCGCGGGTGTGTGGGATTGATCTTGGGTTTGTTGTCGATGAGGTGGCGCGTCGGGGGGTATCTGTCTGGTGTGGCCGTGTACAGGGGCCTGGTCAGGGGCGTGATCCGAGGTAGGTGTGGAGCGGGTCACTGGCAGCGGGGGAGAAGTGGGCGAGGCCGAGTCGGTGTCCGATCCCGCTGAGGAGGACGTGTGTGGGATAGGCCCGGCGGTGGCGGGGGAGAGTGGCCAGGGTGCGGGTGAGCGCGACGGTTTCGGGGTAGGTCACCAGGTCGCGGGTCAGGAGTACGGCTGATGTGTTTCCTGCGGGGTCCAACTGTGAGTTGCTGCTGGAGAGTTGGCGTAGCCTGTGGTGCCATCGGTCGGTCAGGTGTTGTTGGTGGTCGTACCAGCGGGTGGTGATCGCGCGTGCCGCCATCCACGCGTTCGCGCTCCGTGGATGCCGCTGTAGCGGCTGGTGGGCGTGGTGCGCGGCGGCGAGTTCAGGCACAACGCCGGTGTACAGCGTGGACGTGAGTCGCGGGTCGGGGGCGGCTTGCTGGTGACGGACACAGACGAGTCGGTGCCAGGGCCGGTGGATCCACGCGGTGCCGGTCGCTCCGTGGCTGTGGTGCCGCACGCACATCGTGCACGCCCGTACGGCTTGCCGCCGGCGCTCGGTGGGCCGCCAGCGCGCGGTGGCCGGGCCGGTAGGGGGCGTGCCGCCCTGGACCAGGTGTGGCAGGGCGTGCGTGAGGTGAGTCATCGGGATCCGGCCCAGGTCCGCGAGGCGACTCGCGGCGGTGGGGGAGAGGACCAGCCCGGCTGTGGGGCAGGCACCGTGGCCACTCAAGCTGATGCCCAGGCCGTCGCAGAGCTGGGGTAGCGTCAACCGGTAGGCGTGGGACAGCCGTTCGCTGTAGGAGGCGGTGGCTTCGAAGGACAGCGGCCGGATGCGGAATACACCTGGGGGCGGGGGCGAGAGCTGCGCCCATGCCCCGGCGGCGGACGCGTCGCTGCGCTCGGTGCCGGGCGCGGCTGGCAAGCGGGCCGTGAGGAGTGTCCGGTTCACCGGGAGCCGGACCTGGTCGGCACCCGGGGCCGGTAGTGCTGTTCGGCGAGGTGGTCCAGGCGGACCTGGTCGAGGGTGGTCTTCGTGATGCGTTCCGTGCCGTCCAGCAGCGAGGTCAGGGCGGCCTGTTTGACCAGCCGCGTCAGCGATCCGATCCGCCCGGCAGTACGGGCGTGCAGGTACGGTGCCAGCCGGACCAGGCTCCCGGGGCGGTGGTGGCGCAGGTCGAGTGCGTTCTCCAGTGCCCGGACCAGGTCTTTGAACGGTTCGTGCATGCCGTCGCGGGCGGGGAAGGGGTCGCAGTCGACGAGGCTGGCGCGTGCGGCGAGTTGGGCACCGCGCACCCCCGTGAACAGCGGCGTGGCCGTCACGTCGATGCCCGCGTACACGAATGTCGCGCCGATGCGTTCGGTGAGGTCTTTGAGCAGGTCGGCGCTCTGGGCGCCGGTGGTGGTGCGGGGGTTGAGGCGGTGGATTTCGTCGATCAGCACCAGCTGCACACCCGCCTGGGTGTAGGTGTGGCAGACGCTGTTGACGACCTGGGCCTGCGACATCCGGCCTGCGACGGGGATGCCGAGGTAGCGGGCGAATTCGAGGGCGAGGGTCTTGGCGCTGGCGGCGGGCGGTACGAGGACGTAGGCGACGGGGACGTGTCCGGTCGCGGCCGTCGTGCCGTGGCGCCGGGTGTGGGCGAGGTGACAGGCGCGTCCGACCTGGAGCAGCGCGGTGGTCTTCCCGGCCCCGGCGGGGCCGGTGACGATCAGGGACGGGCGCGCGGTGACCTGCTGGTGGCGGCCCAGGACCATCAGGGTGCGTACCTGCTTGGCCAGTGTGTCGATGGCCGGAGTGCGGATCGTCACGAACTGCGAGTAATAGCCCACCCGTTCTTCGAGGCTGCGCGCCGGCGCCCCGGGCGCGGGAGGAGTAACGACGGGTGTGGTGGCGAAGCGGGCGAACCCGTCCCACACCGTCACCGCGCCCGGTCGCGTCTGCTCCCCGCCGCTTGCGACATCCCCGGCACGTGCCGCAGACTCCGTCGGCTGCTGCGCTGCTGAAGCGACACCGCGCATCGACGCGGCCTCAATCCCCGGCGGGCCGCTCACCACTGCTCGGCCTCCGCTTCGGCATCCCACAGCCCGTATCCGCCAGCCGGAACATCATCGGTCCCGGCAGCCGGGCCGGTGGCGGCGAGGTCGTCCAGGCTCTCGCCCCACCCCTCATCCGGCGCCGGCCCTGCCGGTGACGCCCCCGCAGCCTCGGCCCTCGCGGGTGGGGCGGCCTGCCCGCTGCTCGCCGCGTCCTCAACTTCTTCGACTTCGGTGCCGGTCGTGCCGGATTGCCGTGGGGCGGGCAGGCCGACCGCCAGGCCCTCGAGTACCGCCGCGCTGCCGGGCTGCGTGACGGGGCTCTTGCGGCCCCGCCGTTTCGGCGCTGTTTGCACTCCCGTGCCGCGGGTGCGGCGCAGGAGCTGGTCGAGGGCGTCGGCGAGGTCGGCCTCGTGCTGTTCACGGTCGCCCCGCTGGGCGACTTCGCCCTGGATATGGCGCCACGTCTGGTCGTTGAACGGCTGGTGCACGTGACCGCGGTGGATCCACGGGATCTCGTAGAGTTTTCCGTCGCCCAGGCGCACCCAGACCTGACGGGCATCGTGCGGGTTGTGGTGGACCTCCCACCGGCCGTCCCTGGCCACGACGTCGGAGCGCTGACCGCGGCAGGAATCCAGCACTTCGTGGTCGTAGGTGCGGTAGTCGATGCGGATGCCGCGTTCGGTGACCGGCTGCCAGCGCACCGGCAAAAGCTCCAGCCAGTCGGCTCCGCTCAACGGCACGGGCACGTACCCGCTCACGGTGATCAGGGCGGCCCACATCTCGTTCGGAGTGAGCGCCGTCTTCGGCAGGACAGGGTGCCGCAGGCCCTCGTGCGGCCGGTTCTGCCAGCAGACGATCCACTCATCGAGGAAGTCCTGCAGCTGCGGGATCGTCCAGCACGCCTCCGCCTCAACGTTCTTGCCCCGCAGCAGGGGGTTGGATCCGGTGTGGCCGGCGACGTGCTGGCAGAGCAGGTCGTTGATCGATCCGAAGGTCCGCTCCACCACACCCTTGGCCTGAGGACGCCGGGGAGGAGCGGGCTGCACACTCACCCCGAGTGTCTCGCACGCGGCGACGAAGCTCTCGGAGACGTAGATCTTCCCCCGGTCGACGACGATCGTCTCCGGCACGATCACCGGACGCGCGGCCGCCCCCTCAAGCCGCGCATCCAGCGACAGCATCCGCCCGTAGGGCACCTCAGCCCGCGACAGATGCAGCGCCGCAGGCCAGGTGGGCCGGGCAGGGTGGGGAACCGCCATCTCCGCCAGCAACAGCGCCGCATCCACCGCCTTGGTCCCGTGTGGACGCAGCACCGCGGCCAGGATCGACCGGGTGGCCACATCGACCGCAATACTCAACTCGGGCCGCCCCAGGCTCCCGTCCGCCAGTACCGCCATGACGTCCAGGCGGGTGGTATCGATCTGCACTTGCTCCCCGGGCCGCAACACCCCCGGAGCCGCCGTGCCCCGTGCTGGCGCGGTAGCCGTCCGCGCACCGTAGCCAAGCCGATCCGTCGGGTCCGCCAGCACGTTCACCAGCCGGTAGAACGACGACCGCGACGGCATCTCCACCACTCCGCGCCCGTGCGTCTCCTCCAGGATCTGCCCGACGAGCACCTGCAGACCCTTCACCGTCCCCTTCGACCGGCCCCGCTGCCTGCGCAGAGCCTCGAGCACCGCCGCCACCACCCGCTCGTCGGCGTAACCCGTCGGCCGACGGCCACGCGCCGACACCGTGCGTTTGTCAACCAGCCCCCACAGTCCCTGCTTGCGATACGCGAGCCGCATCTTCTGCACCGTCAAACGCGACACCCGCGTAAAGCCGAGCGCCGTCATCTCCTTCGCTTTGGCCGCCTCCCGCTGCGCCAGTGTCCACCGCCCGGGGTCGTACTCCTCCCGCACCACCTGCCCGTCCCGGCCGCCCTCAGGATGCGGCCAGCCGGTCTCCACCTCCCGGATGTGAGGCAGCCACGCCAGTGCCCGCTGCTGCTCTGCCGCCGGCACCGTCTCGAACAACCCCCACTGCGGCACCGCGTCCGGCGCCCGCGCGCCCACCACCGCAAAGCCCGGATCGGCGAACAACCGGTTCAACAGCAGCAACGTGTCCGCCCCGCCCTCGTCGACCAAAGACACCTGCTGCTCCCGCAACGCGGCCACCTGAAACGTCCGTCCCTGGTAGACGACGTGTGCGCCGACCTCCACCACCGGATGCCGGCCCTTCCCCTTAACCCCACCCACCGTGCTCACTCCCCACCCAGCACGTCGACTCCGACTTCTTGGCCACGCCCCAGGCCGACGCCCACACGTACACAGACCAGCGATCCGCCATGCAGCGGCTCATCAAGTCCCGCTACCAACTGCCCTGACCACAACGCGTGATAGACGACGGGCAAGACCTGCAGCGGATCACCCACCGACACCGCCCCGTCGAACAGCGGCCGCGGCACGGCGAACGCCCCCGCCACCACAGCCTGCAGCCGGGACAACCCCCGATACCGGGGATGGCGGTAGCCGGCCAGCCACCGCAGATTCGCCTCCACCACCGCAGGCAGCGGCTCAAGGCGCCGGTACGCCCACCCCACCCGCGCACACGCCGCCTCGAGTACCGCCCCCGCCCGCCGCGCCCTGGTTCCGCCCGCACTCAGTGAGGACGGACAGTCCGCGAACAGCCCGGTGCCGTCGGCGTACCGGGCGAACAGCTGCGGCACCCACGAGCGCACCCGGCCATCCGCCTCGTCCCGCCACACGAACCGAACCGGCCGCCCTGCCAGCCCAGTCACCGCCGGATCCCGGTCCAGGACCATCAGTTGCGTACGCATCGTGGCCGACCCATGCACCACATGCCGTCCAGTGGTCGCCGACCACCACCACCCCGGACCCCACCGACGCCCCGGTACCACCGGGAACGCCGACACCGGCGCCAGCTCCTCGAACCCCACCGACAATGCCGCCTGCTCCCACACCAACTGCTCTACCTGCCCCGCAGCACTGCTGAAAGCGACCTCCACGCCCGACCTCCTCCCCAGCACCACACCGGGCACCACCGCCACTCCGCGTCTTCTCCACCGAACAGCCAAGGCGTACCGGGCATGTACAACCCGCGAACACCGCCCGTCCCACTCAAAAAGGTGATTCTCAGCAGAACTACAACCGCGCGAGACCACTCCCCGTACGGCCCGTACCGGCCCCGTCCCATACGGGAGGACGAGACAAGCCCCTTGCTGTCGTGAGCCGAGGTTGTCCGAGACGCCTGCCAACCCCCGAGCTCGCGGCTGCTGCGGCCACAGCCCCCGCCCCAGGCTGCCGTTCCTCGCCAGGTGCTGCGCCTCGATCAGCAGGCGGCGGCGGACAGCGCAGTGCGCGGGCTGAAGAGGCCAGGCTCGAACGGCCACATGGTCCCCGCGTGCGGCACCGGCAAGACGCTGATCGCGCTGCACACCGCCGAGGAACCGAGCACCGCCCATCTCCCCATCGCCGTACCGCCTCTGGACCTGATCGGCCCACTGCCCCACGACGGCGAGGCCCGCCCGCACCGCAGCCGCGGCGCGGGCGCGTCCTCAACCATCAGCAGCCGTCTGTCTCTACTGGCTACGGGCCGTCTGCGTCCCGGTACGTCCCGAGGACTTCCGCCGCCTCGTCCATGGACAGCCGAGCCCACCGGGCCACCTCCTCCAGTGGCACTCCGGCGTTCACGGCGGCCACCATGACCCGTAGCAGCACCTGGTCGAGCAGATGAGTGCCGCGGCTCAAGCCCTCCAGCATGTGCCGGGCCACCTCGGCGGTGGTGCCGACCTGGGCGCCGTGCAACTGCTGCAGCTGCTCCTCGGCCTCATCCAGCAGATTGGTGATCACAAAGCGCTGCTCAGCCGGCACCGCGGCCCGCCAGTTCGTCCCTGACCCGGGCATCTTCTTCTCCCTGCTCAACACCCGTAATCCAGCGGCCATCGTCGGCGGCTGGTGTTCCTGGCGCACCCACCACAGGTTCTCCTCGAACCCCGTATCCGACCCGGGCCGCTTCTGCGGATAGCGGCGCAGACGCACCACCATCCCCATCCACGCGATCAGCGGGCCCCCGTAATCGACCCCGATCAGCGGCCCCAGCCACGGCCTTCCCACCCTCTCCCCGAGACGGCGACAGAACACTCCGTCCGCCCCATGAGGCCTCGGCCGCATACCCCCGCTGTCGGCCCACACCAGCTGCGCCATGGCCGGATCCAGCAGCGCATCCGCAACGGCCACCACCTCTGGGAAGACCACCGGTCCCGCCCCACCACCCGCCACCGCTCCAGATCAGCCCCTGCGTTGCCGCCCGCGACCTGGTGCAGGCGGCGCGGCCAGATCTCCTCCCGCTCCCACCCGTACGCCGCCTCCCACCACCGGGCCACCACCGCATAAGCCAGACCGAAGACCTCGCCTGGATCAGTTCCCGCCCGTGCCGCGTGCCGGGCCACGCCCAACCACCGGCGCTGCGCCGCGGCCGCTTCCGGGGTGCCGCGGAGATCCAGGTGCTCGAGAGGCTGATCGGCGTCCGCGTCCAGGGCCCACCGCCCGTGGCGTACACACACCCGCTCCCACCGCTGCGCGTACCGCATCACACGCACCTCGGCCCCGGTACGCCGTGCCGTGCACAGCCGGCACCCGAACGCCACCGGCCCCAACGCTGCCGCACCCGTCTGCCACCTGAGCAACGGGCGCTCACCGTCCGTCCTGTCCTCAAAGACGGCCAGCGGCCATGTGGGCAGGGCGCGCGCCAGGCTTCCCCCTTCGGCCCCGGACAACTGGGCGAGCATCTGTTGACCGGCTGGGTTGAGGAGGATCTCGGCATCCGCCCGCGACTCACCGCTCGCATGCCGTGGGCGGCCGTTCGTCTGCTCCCACCACGGCAGAAGCGCCCCGGGGAGCATCCCGTACGAGGCAGTGACCCGGCACAGGAACGACCACGTTGTCTCGCCAGCGAGAGGAGCAACCCGCAAGACGCCTGCGTGCACCATGGTGTCCACGTTCCCGCAGACGCGGTGAACGCAGAGGAGCTTCCGCTCTTTCCCCTAGAAAAGGTCGTCAGCCCAACATCAGCCCTATAGTTGGTAGTTCGGGAGTCAGGGCTTGCCCTCGCTCGATGCCTGAGGCGGTCCGCTCAACGAGCGTGGTTGCGCAGGTTGGTTGGATGGCGCGCAGCTTCAAAGACAGCCGGTACCGATGCCTTCCATGACAACCCCCGCGGCACCCTTTGTGATCTAGAGGACCTACATGCTGCATCATCTCGCCGGAGAGTAGAAACGCCCAGGGCGAGCAGGAAATTGTTCTGGCATGTTGTTGATCCCGTTCCGAGACCTCCGCTGTTGACTGGGGTGGCTATTGTCCTGCTGGTGTCGGCCGGCAGAGGGCCGGTCCGCCAAATCGGGGAGGGGTTTCGGCATGGGGTGGTTCAAGAACTGGGGGCACAATCAGATGCGGAAGGGTGCGATCGCCGCGAGGGAGCGAGGCGACGCCACCTATGTGCACACCCTGGCCGCTTCCGCGGACCAGATACACCAGCGGTACATCACGGCGATCGAGTCGGAAGGCTGGAAGCTGACCAGCCGTCATGAGAACCCGGCCACTCCGCGTCAGCGCTGGACTCTCACCTTCGAGCGCGCCCAGGCCTAGCGTCTTGCTCTTGTAGCCGGATGGGCCTGCGGTAGGGGGCCGCGGGGCTTGGAGGCGAAGCTGGAAAGTCCCAGCCGGTCCGGGGCGTCAGTGGCCTGTATCGGCTGGGTTGCAGCCCGGTTTGAAGTCCGAAGTCCCAGGAAGAACAGGTAGACGCTGGTCATGACCAACGAGTGGTATGTCCTCATTGAGGAGGACAGCTGGATAAACGAACGTGCCGATGGCGTGGCCTTGGAGTTGCATCGGTGGATGCTGGTGGGTGCTCACCGTATTGGCGGGGATGAGGCGGAGGCGGTTGCTGCGGCTGAGGATGCGGCGTTGCGCTATATGCCGCTTGGGCTGGCTCGGTGTGCGCGGCCGGGGGATGAGCCGGCGCGGGAGGCGTTCCTGGCTCAGGACGGTAGCTGGGTGGTGCTGGTGAGGCAGCGTCAGGAAGAGTGCCACTTCCGGGTGAGCACGGCCCGGCTCGTGCATGCGCGGGCGGAGAAGGAAGCGCCGAAGAGGAGCCTGAAAGAGAAGTTCCGTGGCGCCCTGGAAGGCCCGCTGCCCCTGGTGGAGTCGTGGACCCCGCCAGGCAAACGAGAACAGGCCTGACCTCAAGCCCCTCCGCGCCCAGGATCCCGCCTTTCTGTAGCCAGATTGGCTCGCGCAGCGAGCCCGCCCGGCCGAGCAACGCGAGGCCAAGTCCCAAGCGAAGCGCAGGACTTCAACTCCCGAAGAGAGCAGCCGAGGGGTAGCCGTGTCTCAGGGGATGTCAGTTGCGGCTCTTCGTTTCAGTCTGAGTCGCCGGATCTTGCCGGCGGTGATTCAGGTTTGTTGGTCATCCGCGGGATGGTGTGGGGTTGGTTTCTTGTAGCGCTGGCGGATCCAGATGATGGCGCCTGCCACCAGGGGCGGGCCGAGAACGACTGCCTTGACCGCGGCTTTTGAAGCGAGCCACGCGATGCCCCAGTAGTGCCATCCGAAGTGCCAGGCGGCCACCCAGACGAGTCCGGCGATGCTTATGGCCAGGACGGCAGCCAGGATGGTTTTGCTGCGGGTTCGAAGGGTTGCTGTTCCAGTGGGCTCATCGGTCACGTGTTTGAGCATATGAAACGCAGTCAAGACCAAGCCCCCTGCCCTTGTAGCCAGACGGGCCCGCGGAGCGGGCCTTGGGCTTGGAGGCGGAGCCGGAAAGCCGGCGGGGGAGCGCAGCGAGTCCGCCAGGCCGAGCAGAGCGAGGCCAAGTCCCAAGCGAAGCGCAGGACTTCAACTCCCGAAGAGAGCAGCCGAGGAAA
>NZ_BAAASQ010000050.1:0-39607 GCF_039532965.1 Streptomyces mauvecolor
GGGAGGGGGCGGGGGGGGAGGGGCCCCCGCAACGTTCAGCCCCGGACGCCCCGCAGCGCCATGGCCACCGCCGCGTCCGCGATCACGGAGGGGGGTTCTGTCGCGCCCTGTTCGATGCGGCGGACCGCTGCGTCCACGATGCCCTGGAGGAGGACGGCGGCCAGGCGGGGCTGGTCGTGGTTCAGGTCGGCGAGGGCTTCGACGATCATGGCGATCAGGCCGCCGTGGGCGGCTCGGATCTTTTCGCGGGCGCCGGCGTCGAGTTCGCTGGCGGAGATGGCGACGACCGCCCGGTGGCGCTGGTCGCCGACGAGGCCGAGCTGGTGGCGTACATACGCCTCGACCTTGCCCTCGGGCGTTTCGGCCCGCTGCATCGCGCCCTCGATCTCGGCGGCCCAGAGCGGGAAGTCGACGGCGCAGAGTTCCTCGACGACCGCGGCGCGCGAGCGGAAGTACTCGTACACGGACGAGCGGGCGAGGCCGGTGCGCTCGGCCAGGGCGGGGAAGGTCAGCGCTTCCGTGCCGCCTTCGGACAGCAGGGAGCGTGCGGCGTCCAGCAGGGCGTCGCGCTGCATGGTGCGGTGCTCGGCCACGGAGGC
Source organism: Streptomyces mauvecolor (assembly GCF_039532965.1). Lineage (NCBI taxonomy): Bacteria > Bacillati > Actinomycetota > Actinomycetes > Kitasatosporales > Streptomycetaceae > Streptomyces > Streptomyces mauvecolor. The sequence goes on from NZ_BAAASQ010000050.1 coordinate 600, forward strand.
CGCTCGGATCCTGGGCACTGCTCCACTTTACGGCCGGGCCGCCCGGGGAGATCGTCAGGGACTGTTCGCCGGGGCCCTTCAGCGCCCGACGTCGGCCAGTTTGGCCCTCAGCTGGAGCACCGACTTGGTGTGGATCTGGCTCACCCTGCTCTCGGTCACGCCGAGCACGTTGCCGATTTCGGCGAGGGTGAGGCCTTCGTAGTAGTAGAGCGTGACGACGGTCTTCTCGCGCTCGGGGAGCGTGTTGATGGCGCGGGCGAGCAGGCGGCGCAGTTCCCGGTCCTCAGCGACTTCGACGGGGTCGTCGGCGGAGGTGTCCTCGAGCGTGTCCATCAGGCTGAGCCGGTCGCCGCTCTCGCCGCCGACATGCAGCAGTTCTTCGAGGGCGACGACGTTGGCGAGCGACAACTGGCTGAAGACGGCGTGCAGTTCCTCGACGGCGATGCCCATCTCGGAGGCGACCTCGGCCTCCGAGGGGGTGCGTCTGAGCTGGGCTTCGAGGGTCGCGTAGGCGCGCTCGACGGCGCGCGCCTTCTGGCGCACGGAGCGCGGGATCCAGTCGAGCGCTCGCAGCTCGTCGATCATCGCGCCGCGGATCCGGGTGATCGCGTACGTCTCGAACTTGATGGCCCGCTCGATGTCGAACTTCTCGATGGCGTCGATGAGCCCGAAAACCCCGGAGGAGACGAAGTCGGCCTGCTCGACGTTGGGCGGCAGGCCCACGCTCACGCGTCCCGCGACGTACTTCACCAGGGGCGAGTAGTGCAGGATCAACTGCTCGCGCAGCCGCTCGTCGCCGGTGGCCTTGTACGACCGCCACAGCTCGTCGACGGACGAGGGCGCCGGTGGCCGCACGGTGCCGCTGCCGCGGGCAGCCGGGGGCGCTGCCGTGCGATCAGACCCGGAGGTGTGCTGGGGCATGCGTTGCCTTGAGCCGTTCTGCTGTGACGTGAGCGGGGGGCTGTTTCCGGTCGGGGATCCTCGTGAGCGTAGCGTGACTGAGCGGTCGCGGTGCGCGAAGACCAGGTGATCGGACGGGGTCGCTCCGGTCTGTCGCGGCCCAGGCGCAGGTGGGGGCCGTCGCGCCGCGCGTCGGCCCCGAAAGCGCTGTCGTGCGGCCCGCGGTGGACATAGCCCCTCACCTTGTCACCCGAATGCCCCAGGTCAAGCACCGCCTCGCCGCGCGCTCGCCGCGTGGAGCGCGCCGGCCGTCAACTTCCAGGCGTCGCCGACGCGTTCGACAAAGCCGAGGGAGTGCAGTTCGTAGAGCCGGCCGAGTGCTTCGTCGGTACTGGTCCCGGCTTCGCGCGCGAGGTCGCGGGCGGCGGCGGTGCCGCGGGACGGCAGGGCCTCCAGTACCCGGGCGGCGTCGGGAGCCAGGAGGTCGCGGGGCAGTACGGGCCCGCGCCGGGCGGGTGCCAGCTCGCCCATGTCTCCGACGAGCTCGACGACTTCCGCGGCGTCGGTGACCAGGACTCCCTCGCCGCGCAGCAGTTCATGGACGCCCGCCGAGAGCCCACTGGTGGCGGGGCCGGGGACGCCCATCGTGAAACGGCCGAGCTTCTGTGCGGCGCGGGCCGTGACGAGCGAGCCGCTGCGGTACTCGGCCTCCACGACGACGGTTCCCCGGGTGAGGGCGGCGATGACACGGTTGCGCAGGATGAACCTGCTGGGTGTCGGATGGCCGCCGGGTGGCAATTCGCCCACGAGGAGGCCTTGTTCGGCGATGCGTCCGATCAACTCGGCATGCCCTCGCGGGTAGACCACGTCGACCCCGCACGCGAGGACGGCGATGGTCGCGCCGCCGGCGGCCAGGGCGCCGCGATGGACGGCCCCGTCGACGCCCGCGGTTCTTCCGCCAGTGTCTGATGGTTTCTGGTTCGGCATCGAGCCAGGTCATAGCTAGCGGAAGTGCCTTAAGGACCGCAACAACCCTGTTGCCCTGCCCCTGAAGTTGATGAAGAGCCTCAGTCAAGCAGCGGAGCTGGCGGGAAGCACTGGATGCCGAACCTTTGTTCAACGGTCCTGAGTAGGTGCCAGTCGATGGGAGAGAGTGGGCGGCTACTGAGGAGGTCCTCGTGCTCTCCCGGGAGTCCGAAGAAGGCTATGCAGACGTCGCTGGTGGCGTTAGCTCGACGCGATCTGTGCCGGACACCTTCGAATCCCGCCTTCCTAAAGGCTGCGCCCCAGCTTTGTGTTTGTCGCCGCTGGGTCCCGAATTGGAGCTCTGCCCAGACGCCCCAGGAGCCAAGGTTGGGGTGTGTGCCATCTGCAACCTTGTGCGTCCGCAGCGGAGTGACTTCCGAGACCACGCGGCTGTCCGCCCACGTCGTCGTGAGAGGTGTATGCCCGGCGAGGTTCTCCAGGACCGCCACTTCAGGGGCGTCGGCGGTGTAGCAGCAGCCGTACTCCGTCCGCATTCGCCGAGGTGGATCAAACCGGCATTGACCGCAGTTGCAGTAATAGAGGGGGCCGTCCTCAGACCGGTGCGACCGATAGAGGGTCTGAGTGGCGCCTATGTGTGCCGGGGGGAACGTGTCTCCCAGCTCCTTGATCCCCTTCTTGCTTTGGGGGGCGCGTGGCGTCATTGAGCCCACCTCTTCGCGACGGCCCTTGCGAGCTCGAAAACCTCTCCCACCCTCCCTTCATCATCGAGTAGGTCAGCTGGTCTCACATCTCCGAGATCAGGGCAGGGCGCGTTCATCCACGTGGCGATCATGTAGGGGTCGAATTCACCGCTGGTCCGGAAGATCCGCAGCACGCGTTCTGCAGCAGGCAGGATCTGCTTTCCCGTGACGTCGAACTGCCAGCGTGGAAAGTGGGTTGTTCGCTTGCCCGGCAACCCGATCAGGGTGTGATTGCAGACCCGCTTCTGGAGAGCCTGGCGAGAGACTCCGAGTCGCTCCGTGAGCTCGGTGGTCTGAACCCTGTCGCCGACGGCTTGCGCCCAGGCGACCGGCGCCAAGGCCGCCCGACCGGCTTCATATCCGATGTCGTAGGGGTCAATGTCATCCGGCAGCGCGTCGACCAGGTCCGGCAGATGGATCACGGCATCCCGGAACCCGTCGAGTAGGCGATCCATTCGGTCGCTCATACCCCCATGGTGCGTCAACCCGTCAACCTGAGCAATCGGGCCGTCTTGACGACGTGGTAATTGCGCTTTGTCAGGGCAGGGGCTGGCGGCGTCGCGGCAGTGTCCTGACCTTGGCGGCGTCGGCGTCGCGTCCCGACAAGGCTGCATGTTCCAGCGCGAGCTGGTTGAGGGCCGTCGCGTAGATCTCCAGGCGGCTCTCAAGGTGACGGCAGTGCTGGCGGAGCTCAGCGTTCTCCCGCTTCAGTTTTTCTAGGTCGTCACCGGTCTGGGCAGCTTTTGTCCGCTTGGCCTCCTCCTGAGCGGCCGCGGCCTGGAACCGGTCCTTGAGGTCGGTGTGCTGGTGGGTGAGGTGCCAGCGCTTGACGTCGGCCTCGATCGCCAGCTGAGTGACGTTGAGGCGGCCGTTCGATCGGTGTGGTGCGCCGGCGAAGAGACGGTTGATGGCGGCGATGATGTCGCGGCGGACGGGGTCGTACTCGCCGTCGAGCGGGAGGACGGTCATGGTCGCGCTCCGTGCTCGTGGTGCTCGATGATCGCGAGGAGCCGGTCGATTTCCCGCTTCTCGCGCGTGTGACGGATCGGTGGGGCGAGGGTGTCGTTGATGATCTCGGCGAGTTCAGCGGCGCGTGCTTTGTTGATCTCGATATCGCGGTCGGTGCGGGCAAGGCACTGGCAGTTGGGGCGGCAGTCGTCGGTGTCGGGGGTGACCATGGGGTCGTCCGCCGAGCCTCTGAGCTGGCAGGCCGCGACGGCGGGGTTGAGGACGCAGGTCATGCCGTCGCCGTGGTGGATCTGCAGGAGCGGGTTGCCGAGCATGTCGCGGGCATGACGCTCGCTGTGCAGGACCCGGCCAGCGAACTCGCGGCTGGCCGCTTGGACGCGGTAACGGTAGGCGTCCGCGGCGGGTCCGCTGACGTGCTCGCCTGCGAGGAGGCGGCGTTCGTCCTCGGCGATGCCCTCCATGCGGAAGAGCCAGTCCTCGAACGCGTAGTCGTCCAGAAAGCCGGCCTCGTAGGAGCCCGCGTACCCCTGGAGCATTTGCGTGTATGCGTGCCCGTATTGGATGGAGGCGGCGATCAGCCCGCGGGGCTTGCGCCTGATGAACCACGCCAGCGTGCGGCGGAAGCGGCTGGGGGCGACGGCCCCGCCCGCGTCGGCGGGGATGTGGTCCTTGCGGCCCAGTTGCCGGCATCGCTCGTTGACCCAGGCGATGAACTTGGTGATGTCGTCGGCGATGATCCGGTCGGCGCGGGCCTCACCACGGCGTTTCGTCTCCATGCCGGGCTTGGTCTTGATCGGCTTGAGCCGGTTCGGGAAGAGCACATGGCTGTCGTGCAGCTGCTCCAGCATGGCGACGGCCTTGGCGGCAATCTCGATGATCACCCAGGGGTCTTCGCGGACGGTGCCTTCGGGGATCTTGTTGCCCTCCTCGTCCTCGGCGCCCTTGAAGTAGAGCCCCTCCACCAACCACAGCCCCAGGTCCTTGTCATGGCTAACGCATCCGCGCCGCAGGTTGAGAACCTCGCCGACACGGGCGCCCGAGAGATAGGCCACGATGATGAAGCAGGCCGTGCTCAGCAGGCGGGCAAGCCGCGGGGCCTCATCGAACGGGATCCGCAGGTGCCAGGGCTGCCCGTCCAGGTCCGCGGTGACCGGGGTGTCCAGGTAGCAGTCATCAGCGATGGGCAGGCCCGATTCCACGATCAGACGATGAGACCCGGTGTTCTCGATGGAGACCGAGCAGTCCAGGAGCGACGCGATATGGCGCCATGCCGGCCCCAGCGTGCCGTCCTCGCGCCGACTGCCCGGCAGCCCCTCGCCCCGGCGGCGCAGCCCGTCGAGAAGCACTTTGATGTCGGCCTGCAGCTCTCCGGATTTCCGCCCGCGCCGCTGGCCCCGGCGGTGTTCCGGACGCCGGGACCGCAACAGCCTGTACTCGTCCCAGGCGGCCAGAATGTCCTCGCTGAAGTCCTCCAGGAAGCGGATGGCCCACCGCAGCAGGGGCTGCATCGTCTGCTCACTAATCCGCTTGGTCCGGTTCTCCCGGTCACCGCGGGTTCTCTCCAGCAGATCCTTGGTGTCCTCGCCGTCCCAGGGCGGTGCCTCGGGAAGCCGCAGGTAGAACGGCAGAAGATTGCGGTGGACCCACAGCCGTCTGACTTCGGTGATGCGGCGGTAGCGCTTGTGGATGGCGACGCCGTCCTCGTCGAGTGCGTCCAGGTAGTCCCAGAGCATGTCGTTCGTGACCTGGCAGAACTCGGTGATCCCCCGGCCGACGAACCACTTCAGGACATGCTGCAAAGAGCCGTAGAAGAGGACCTCGACCGAGTGCAGGGCCATCCGGTTCGTCGCCGAGCGCCGCAGGGTGCGGGCCTTGGGGTGGTTGATGAGCTGCCAGATGTAGAACTTCGTGGCCAGCCTCAGCGGCTCGGGGATGATCTCGAAGTTCAGGGTCTGGGAGCGTGCATGGCCCTCGAAGATCCCGGGATTGAGGTCCCAGCGGTCGTCCGCGAAGCGGGACAGCCGGGCGAGGTCGGTGTCGCTTCTGATCTGCCGGTTCGTCAGCACGAGCATGTCCGGGCCTGGCCAGACGGTGCCGTCCGGGAGCCCGTCAGGACGTGTGTCCCGCTCGTCGTGAAGGATCGGGGCGGGTGAGGTCATCGGATGTCGAGCTCCCTGTTCAGCAGGCGGTCCGCGAGTTTGTGTTCGTCCGGCCCGGCGGCCTTGCGGGCGTCCTCGACGGCTGCCTCGTCGGCCTGGTCGAGCAGGTCGGCCAGCTGGGCATGCGGGCCGGCGAACCGTTCGGCCCACTGCAGCGGGCCCATCTGTTCGCGGCGCTCAGCGAGCCGGTCGTGGACGACGACCTGCACTGGAAGGTGCCGGGGCAGGGCTCTGGCGCACTCGCAGCCCAGGCAGAGCAGGAACGAGGCCCGGCAGGGCTCCCCCGGGTTGTAGGAGCCGTTGTTGTTGTCGCTGCAGGCCCCCAGCACCGTGTCCAGCTCGCCAGCGATCATCCGCTTGAGCACAGCCGCCTCCAAGCCCATCTCAGCGGCGACTTCGTCGACGTTCTCCTGGGCCTGGACCACCTGCTCAGCCGTCATCATGGTGATCTTCGACCGGGCCCGTGCCTTGACGACCTCGGCGGTCAGCGCCTGAGCCACGATCGTCCGGTATTCATTGATGTTGCCGCGGTTGCGCACCAGATAGCGGGTGGCCGTCTGCCGGGTGTGAGCCACGGGCTTCTGGTGCAGTTCGATGTAGGTCATCCGCAGCGTCTCCAGCCGCAGCGGCCGCAGCGGCAGCGGATTGCCCTCCTTGTCCAACCCGTCCGAGGACAGGTGCCAATCCCGGCCCAGCTTGCTGATCAAGGCTCCGTCCGTCGGCATCGGGCGCCATCCCCTGCCCTTGGCGGCCCCCGGGCCGCCGCCGCTGGCCATGTAGGTGACCAGCAGACGGTTGCCGCCGGCGAACTGCCTGGCCCGAAAGGTCAGTTCGTGGACCAGGGCATAGAGACCGAAGGGTGTGTGCAGGATGTCCCGGGTCGACATCTGATCGGGCTGGTCCGGAATGCTGATCCAGTCCGGGACCTCCGACAACGCCAGATCCATGTAGGCCCGGCTCTGTCGACGTGGTTTGCGCAGTCCGACGATGGCCGTGCCGGGGCCGACGCCGCCGTCCGCCCGGTGGTGAGCCGCGGTCATCTTCAAGATCGGCTCCGGGTTCTGCCCGGTCATCACGCCGAACAGCACCGCCGCGGCCGCGATCTCCTCCGGCGTCAGGTAGAGCCAGCCGACGACCTCCTTGACCTTGCCCTTCGACGTCACCCAGGTCTCGGGGGCGTTCTGATACTTGCCGGCGGTGTTGCGCGTCCGGCGGGGAACGTCTCCGACGCAGTCGAGATGATCGAGGATCTGCAGGCGGCGCCGCAGATCCGTATTGCGGCTGACGTTGATCTCACCGGCCCGGAACTGTTTCAGCAGCTCGCGGTTGGAGCGGATGCGTTTCTCCGCAGTGCGTAACATCGTCCGCGCGGCCTGTGCGATCCTCCTCAGTTCGGTGCGGCTGTAGCTGTCCGCTGGCCTGCCCTGAGGGCGGGACGGCAAAGCGGCTGCAAGACAGCCCGCCATCGCGTCGCTGAGGCCCTTCGTCTTGATCAACAAAAGCCTCAGCTCGGCGAGTTCGTGCGAGGCGGTCTTGATGCCCTCGTCCCTGCGGTGCTCGTAGAACCCGTCAAAATGCTCCGGAGCGAGCTCGAACGCGCTCTGCGGCACCACCTCCAGGCCCGCAAGGTAGCGGGTGAAATTCACCAGTGCCCGGTAGGCCTTCTTCATCGACTCGACGGACGTCAGTCCCTTGCCAGGTGTGGTGCGGGCGATCAGAGCTCCAACCAGCCACGCCTGCAGAGCCTCGGGCAGGTCCAGCGCCGACACGTCGAAATCGGCGTACTCCTCACCGTCCTGGCTGAAGCACCGGACGATCCGGCGGCCGTCCTCGGCGGTCATCAACCCGTGCCGGGTCCGACGCCCCGCGGGCAGGGTCGCTCGGCGTCCCCGGCTCACCTGGTCACCGCCAGCGGGTCGGTGCGAACCCAGGGATGCTCGGCGAACACGTCAGCCATGAACGACGCGACCGGAAAACTGTCGGCGTGCGCCAGCAGAGCTTCCACCTCCAGCGTCCGGAAAGGCTCCAGGTAGACGCTCTTGGTGGTCTCGACTCTGCGGTGTCCGAGCATCGTCTGGACTAGGTGCCAGGTGTTGCCAACCTCCTCGCGGAAGTCACGCTGTTCGTGCTCCGTCAGATGCCCCAGCCTCACGTACTTGATCAGCTTGCCGACCGCGTACCACCTCAGCGCGAAGCTGTGCCGCAGCATGTGGGCCGTGCAGGTGAAGTTCTCCAGCCCGAGCGAGGCGATCCGCTCGTTGGCGACATCGAAGGTGTGCTCCCAGCCACCGGTGTCGCGCGGCAGGCCGTCCTCGTTCAACCACAAGACCACCGGCTCCAGGCCATGGGCGGTCTCCCGGAACAGTCGCATCCGGGTCTGTGGCCCGACGTCGTTCCACTCCTCCTTACGTGAACCGCCGCCGGGCTTCGACATGGTCACCGAGTGCGTCCCGTGCGTGGCCAGCACGATGCGCCGGCCACTGATCCGCTCGTAGCGGTGGGCGGCCTGAGCCCGCCGGACCGCCGCGGCTCTGGCGCCCTCGACGTAGCCCAGCACCCCGCGCAGGGCCGTCCTGGGCATCCAGTACTTGTGGCCGTAGCCGCCCTTCGCACAGGCGTCGGCCAGCACGCAGGTGAAGAATCCCCGCCGCCGGTCGTAGGCGGGCAGCTCGGGCAGCACCACACTGGCCCACTCCGAAACTCGCAGGCCATTGCCGTAGAGACCGTCACAGAATGCGCGGTCGCGCTGGTCGTTGCGGCCCTTCCACCATGGATCCGGCCGACCGTGCAGGTCGAAGCCCCGAACCCCGAGGTCCACCCATCGGGCGTATCCGCCGGGGTCCAGCCACTTGACGTCCGCGTGCCGGACGATGCGCGGCGCGTCCATGTCCACGAACGGGTCGAGAACCCCAAACCGCGCGGCCAACGTGTAGAACTTCCTCAGCCCGGCCAGGTCTCGGGTGAAGGTCCCGGTCTCCACCGTGTTCTCGTTCGCGGGATCCGTGACTCGCCAGAACAGGAACTCGGACGCCACCTCGTCGTCGACATCCCACCAGTTCACACCCACAGTGATCAGGTAGTTCAACCACACCAACAGCGAGTACGCGTAGTCTCGCTGCGTGCGCCAGGCCATCCGCCGCCACTTCGCCGAGCCCAGGCACCAGTTCACCAGCAGATCGGCCCGCCCATCGGGACCGATCACAAACCGCTGACCGTCTCGTACGTCCAGGCTCACCGTACGACCGGCACGGCCTGGCAACACCTCGCCGAGCAATTCGGTCACGGCATCCGCCGTGCGACTCGGGACGTGCTTATGAAGCTGCCAACACCGGGCACTCGATTCCAAGTCCGCCACACGGGTGACAACGAGCATCAGCAGCTGGAGTCACCGGGCTCGGGCTGCGGCTCAAATTCCAGTGCTGGATGAGTGCGACGGAGGGAGACACCCAGACTTACTCGATCAAACCCATCTCTCGAAGAAATTGGCTAGGCCCATTACGGCCAATTTTCCCTGATTGCCACTCAACGAAACCCGAATAGAAGATGGAAGTCCTCCTCCTCGACCGAGTGACGGCGACGTAGAACTTCCTTCGGTCTTCCGCCAGGTCCTTCGAGTTATAGGTAGACGAAAAATGAGGAATTTGTCCTTGGTCAACCCCAAGGATGAGTGTCGCATCGAATTCGAGACCCTTGGCAGACGACATGGTGTAGACGCCCACGCGCCCAGTTCGGCTTCCTCTGTCGGCTAGGGTCTGGATTGTCCAGTCCAATAGTTGACCACCGTCGACGAGCTCCAACAGGTCAGAAACTGCTGCAGAGTCCTCCCACCGCAAAGGGTCTCGGAGGGCGGCGCCCAGACCGCTCTGAAGAATCCGCTCAACAAACAGCGCAGCCAGTTCCTCGCTGTCCGCCGACTGCTTCATGGCATCGATAAGCGCGAGGTCGACGGACAGATCGCCAAGTTCGGCACGAAGAATAGATCGCCACTCGGACAGCAGGTCCGACAGTCGGAACTCTCCATCCGGTCGGTCTTGCCGAGTTGCCCACACAGCAAGTTTCTCAATCAAACTGGTGGCAGGGGTCGACAGATAGGGACTTGCGTTGGCACTCACTGGCACACCCAGGTTTCGGAACTCTTCCACGACGAGTTCCGCATTATTATTAGTGGGTGTTAGAACACCAATTTCGTGAGCCGGCCACCCTTCAGAGATCAATCGGGCAGCCAGCTTCCCGGCCTCCCGGCATTGACTCTTGATGCCGGCACGGCAATACATGGAGTCAACGAGACCACCGTCCGAGACGCCCTCGATTCCGCTCAGCCCCAGCAATCGACTGGCTCGATCGATGATCTCACGAGCCGATCGATAATTCTTGGTCAGCTCGATTCGTGAGACCGTCGGGTGCCGACTAACCTCGTCCAACAGTTCAGGGCGGGTTCCGGTCCAGCCGTAGATTGCTTGGTTGTGGTCGCCCACCGCGAAGAGCCGGGATCGCGTCGTTCCGTCGAAGCACAGCGATCTAATAATTCGGTCCAGGCCGGGCGAAAGGTCCTGGTACTCATCGACGTAAATTGAAGGGTTCTTCGCCGTGAGGAGATTCGGGATGAACTCGTACCCCTCCACCAACTCAACCGCCGCCGTAACGAGAATCTCGAAGTCCACGAGACCCTCTGACGCAAGCTCTCTCTCATAAGCCTGAGAAACAGCTACGATCCTCGGACCAGCAAGGTTCCATTCGTCTTCACTTGCAATCATCTTCCGGTGACGCTCAACTGTGGATCGAACGTTTCTCGTGTCCGAGTTCGACGGATACACCTGCGCGATCGCAGCCTTGAACGCAGCTGTCTTTTCTCGGCTCGTCGCGATCCGATGCGTAAGCAACTCGCCGCGCCCACACACGCCCGCGAATGGGAAGAGGATCTGTCTCATCGCAAAGCTATGAACCGTACCCAGGAAGAGATTGGCTCTCGGGGTGACCCCTAGTTCGAGTACGCGCCGTCGCAGTTCTGCTGCTGCGGCGTTCGTCAACGTGATTCCAGCAGCGCCCTGCGGTGGCGTGATCACTTGAAGGTCGGAAGCTATCCGGGTGGACAGCAGCTTCGTTTTACCGCTGCCTGGGGGTGCCATCACTACGCAGTTGCCTGGAGTGTTGAAGGCTTCCCACTGGCGTTCGTTGCGCTTCAGTTCTTCGATTGACGCTGCCAGCCTGCTCACTGCTGCACCAAGTAGTTGATCGAGTTGACTACGTACAAGGGGACATCCAGCTGGCGGAAGACCAGGCTATTGGCGTATCGCCCCTTACCCCCGACCTTCTTGATCATGCCCAAGTACGCGTCATATCCCGGATCGCTTTTGTTCCAACCCTCAATATCCTTACGCGTCTTAGGGTTGACGGCGATGTCAAGGAGGGCTGAAATTCCGGCGTCCAGGTTACCTGGTGAGGTCAACAGAAGATCGTACTCGAAAGTCGATTCACCCACAAAGATCCCGGATTCCTCCGGGCTTCCAGTCTCCCCAAGGGTAGTCATGTACCGCTGTGCACGAGCAGCTCCGGCGGAGCGATCGTTGCCGAGTTTGTCCTTCTGGATGTCCCCGTCGGTGATCACGGCACATGGAATCCCAAGAGCTCTACAGAATTTCAAGTACGCAAGGAAGTGCGTCCCGTGGATAGCGCAGACGCTGATGCCATGCTTATCCAGGTTGATTCCCGACTTCTCGGCTAGGGCAGGAACCATGACTTGCTCCGCGTAGCCCTCCACGAGCAGTACGCGTTTTGCGAAGACAATTTCCGCCCGCGTCGCATCAATATACCTGCCGATATCGTCCCAGTCGCTTTCACTCAGGTCGGCATTCACGGCAGCACGCGCCACGGTTGATCCCTCGACGTCTCGTAGCAGGATCAGGTTTCGCGGGCCGACAGTGCTCACTACATGTGGAGACTGTGTTGTAATGAATACCGTCTGATCGTCGTCAGCCGACGCCAGCAGCCTCTTGAAGATCAGTCGCTGCAAATGTGGGTGCAGGTGTGCTTCCGGTTCCTCAATCGCGAGGATGAAATGCGCGATTTCCTTCAAGAGTTTTTGTTGGAGACCCAGCTCCATCAGGGCGAAGTATAGAACGTTCAACGTCCCAAGACTCGCACTAGATAGCGGGCGCTTGGAATCGCCGTCGACGAAGACGCGCAGAGTTCGAATCAGTCGCAACGGGTCGGTTGACGCCACACCGAGATCCGCCTGCATCGCCTGAGAGTTCCCTACCATCTCAGACATAAGCTCCGTGATCGACGTGCTCAACTGGCGCACCGAATCGAGTTGAGCAACCTGGCCGTTAGCCCCTTCAACGGACTGCGCGATCGTATCGAGCTCGGCTGCAGTGGCTGATTCAGCAGCTGCTTCAAGTAGCTGCCTCAGGGGCGACCTGCGCCACCCTGCCACATCAGATTCCACATCACGCAGCGCATGAAGAAAAGCGAGATGCAGATAGCCTCGATGCTCCGCCGGCATCAAACTCTCTTCGTTATCTCCTCGGAAGATAAACCAGCCGTAGACGGGCTCGTCCTCGCGCCCCGGCATGACACGCGGCGCGTATTTGTACGTTAGGCGGGCCCGAATGGGGTCTCGATCGACGATTGCGTCGGCCAAGATGGCACTAACTCTGGCATCGGACTCAAAGGCAACGATCTCGACCGAAATCGAAATCTCCACGCCCTCCTTCTTCGGATCCCAGTCCTTCCTTCCTTGGGCAAGGCTGTCCGAGAAATCTTCACGCCGTAGCTGCCGGTCACTGCTGGACAAGGAGGGATCAAAAAGGATTCGCAGCGCATGAGCGAGATTACTCTTCCCCGCTCGATTCTCACCGACCACGACATTGGCGGATCCGAGCGGGATATCTACATCCATCAGGTTGCGAAAGTTCTTGATGCTGATTCTGGAAATCCGCACATTCCCCCCAGGTGCCAGAGCAGCCGCACGTGCCGCATCCTGCGGAATCACGTCGTGCCTCAGCGAGGAGCATAGGCGTCTGGCAAGCCGCCAGGTGACTAAATGGGGGAATCCCTCAACATGCGTCTGACCTACATGCTCGATGCTGAGGCGGCATTGCGCGGCCCGCACCCCACAACCGAGCAACAACTGTCACTGGGTACAGAACCGCGGCCGCCCCGGACACGACGACCCACCCCTTCTCGGCGAGGCCCGAGCCGAGCACCGCGCCCATGTGGGCCCCGTACGGTGTGCAGGCCCGGGCGCCGACCACCGCGACGGAGCGCAGTGCCCAGATCCGCAGGTCACTGTGGCCCCGCACCCACAAACCGACGGGCCGGGCGTCGCCGAGGTCGTCGAGTTGGCGGGGCCACTCCTCGTCGCCGGGGACAAGGAATCTGGCGCCCGCGGCCGCGGCGGTCGCCAGGTCCTGTTCGGGGTCGGCCAGGGCGGCCCGGCGCCGGTGGCTGTCGAGCCGGGCGGGGCCGGCGCCGGGCAGGTCGTCCTCCGGGCCCTGGGGGTCGGTGAGGCGCCGCATCAGATCGACGGCGCCGTAGGTGCGCAGCCAGCGGCCGCCGCGTTCGTCGCCGGGTTCGATGACGCGGGTGAGGGCGGCTCTGGCGAGGCGTTCGGAGCCGGCTCCTCCCGCGTTCACAGGGTGCTCCCGGCCGGCATGGGGGCGCCTCGCGAGATTCCGGTGCGCAGTTCCAGGGCGAGGGCGACGTGGCCCGCGTCGGGGCGGTCGGCGCCGGCGAGGTCGGCGATGGTCCAGGCGACGCGCAGGACGCGGTCGAGGCCGCGCGCGGTGAGCAGGCCGCGTTCCATGTCGCGTTCGGCGCCGGTGAGGGCGCCGGGAGCGGTGAGCCAGCGGGTGCGCAGTTCGTGTCCGGGGACTTCGCTGTTGCTGTTCCAGGGGGTGCCGTCCAGACGGGCGGCGGTTCGTTCGCGGGCGGCGAGGACGCGGCCGGCGACCGCGGCGCCGGGTTCGCCGCGGCCACCTCCGCCGAGGAGGTCTTCGCGGCGTACGGGTTCGACTTCGACCCGTAGGTCGACCCGGTCGAGGAGAGGGCCCGAGAGTCTCGCCTGGTAGCGGCGGATCATGGAGGCGGGGCATTCGCAGCCCGCTCCGTGCAGGGTGTGACGGCCGCAGGGGCACGGATTGGCGGCGAGGATCATCTGGAAGCGGGCCGGGAGCCGGATGACTCCGGCGCTGCGGGCGATGACGACGTACCCGGATTCGAGGGGCTGCCGCAGCGCATCGAGTGCCTTGCCCGCGAATTCGGGCGCTTCGTCGAGGAAGAGCACTCCCCTGTGGGCGACGGAGACGGCGCCGGGGCGTGGGAGGCCGTTGCCGCCGCCGACGAGGGACTGCATGGTGGCGGAGTGGTGCGGGGCGCAGTAGGGGGCCCGCCGGACGAGGGGTTCGCCGGGCGGGAGGATTCCGGCGACCGAGTGGACGGCGGTCACTTCGAGGGATTCCTGCCGGGTGAGGGGCGGCAGGATGCCCGGCAGCCGTTCGGCGAGCATCGTTTTCCCGGCCCCTGGCGGGCCGGAGAGGAGAAGGTGGTGGCCGCCCGCCGCGGCGATTTCGAGGGCGGCCCGGGCGGCGTGCTGGCCCGCGACGTCGACGAGGTCGAGGTCGCCGTCGCGCGGGCCGGCGGTCAGGCCTGTGCCGACTCCGGCGCCGGGCACGACGAGCCCGGCGAGCATCGCGTCGGGCCGGCCCTTCTCGGCGGGTTCCTCTTCGGGGACCGGCTCGTCGGTGAGGACGGCGACGAGTTGGCGCAGGCTGCGCACGCCCAGGACCGAGATGCCGGGCACCAAAGCCGCTTCCGCGGCGGTCTGTTCGGGCACGACGACCTGTTCGTAGCCCGCTTCGGCCGCGGCCAGCACGGCGGGCAGGATGCCGCGCACCGGCCGCACGCGTCCGTCGAGGCCGAGCTCGCCGATCATGACGAGGTCGGTGAGTTCCCGGGGGTCGATGCGTTCGGCCGCGCCCAGGATGGCGCACGCGATGGCCAGGTCGAAGCCGCTGCCGCTCTTGGGGACGGATGCCGGGCTGAGCCCCACGGTGAGCTTCTTCTGCGGCCAGGTGTCGCCGGAATTGACGACTTCCCTGATGATCTGATGTGTTCAAGCGTGTTAGGAGGGGCTTCCGTTGAGCGAGTGGCATGTGGTGTGGGTTCCAGATCCGGGGCGGTGGGGAACCATGCCGGCGGATGGTGTCCTGGGGGTACAGGACCTGCCAGAGGCGGTGGCTCGGATAGGTCTGCTGCCGGGCGACCCGGTGTACATGAGACCGGACGGCACGGTGGACGGAGGTTTCCTGGATTTCGTGCGGTCCTCGGTGTTCCGAAATCTGGAGCGGGAAACAAAGCGGAATTACGGAACAGATTACCGACCACTGCTGAGTTTTCTGTCCTCGCGCGGGCTGTCGTGGCGGCAGGCGACGCCACAGGATCTGGCGGATTACCGGAACTGGCGGTGTGACGCTCCGGAGAATCCGAGCCGGATCAGCGGTGCGAAGTGGGACCGAGAAGCGGCGGCGTTCACGAAGCTGTTCAAGTGGGGGAAGGTCTACCCGCTGCCCGTGGACGTCTCCCGGCAGGAGGACCGGGCAGCGGACTCGGTCAGTGCACGGGTGTCTTGGCTGACACCGCGGACCTGGGGGTTGTGGTCGGACATCGGGCTGCGCTGCCACACCCTCGGTGGGGTCGCGGCACCAGAGTGGGAGTCACGTACAGAGCTGCGTAACACGGCCTTCGTGCAGTTGCTGCTCAGTTCAGGGCTGCGGCGACAGGAAGGCGGGGCCCTGCTGCTGTTCGAGTTGCCGACCCAGCGCCTGCGCCGTGGCCGGTACATGCACGGTCGACTTGCCGGTGCGTTGACGCGGTCGAAAAACAGCCGGACCTACTACGCATCGGTGGACTCCGTCGGCCAGACCGAGGCCTACATCCAGTCCGAGCGAGCCTGGGCGGTCCAGCGGGCCCAGGAGGCGGGCCGATACGAACGGTTGCCGGTGATGCGGCTGGTCACAAAGTTGACCCACGGTTTGAAGCCGAAGATCGAATGGGTCGATCGCAACGGTGTGGTCGGTTCGCAAGAGCTGAGCCGTCTCAAGTGGCATGAGCGGCAGTGGCTCTTCCTGGAGGGACCGGATGGGCCGGAGCCGGTGTGGTTGTGGCTGACCGAGCAGGGCCTGCCGATGCTCCCAGACCGGTGGAACAGCGTGTTCAGGATGGCGAACCTGCGCTGCGAGAAGGTGCTGCTCACCGAGAAGGAACAGAAGATCACCCGGGCTCTGCGGCTGGCAGATGTGCAGAGTAAAAGTCCGTACGCCACCCCACACTCGGCCCGGCACTCGTTCGCGCTCTACATGCTGATTCTGCTGAACGACCTGTTCGAGAGGCGCTACGGGCTCACTAGCAAGGACCGCCGGGACTTCGCCCTGCTGTTCGGCGACCCGTGGTGGTTGGTCAAAGTGCTGTTGGGACACGCGGACGTGGAGACGACAAAACGGCACTACCTGGCGCCTGTTGCTCATCTGCAGCTGGAGTCGATCCTCGCCGCTGCGGACACTACGGACGAGGACCAGGACGTCGAGGACTTGGACGGGGTGTTTGCCCGGCTGGCCCGGGAGACAGCTGGCATCCAGGACATCGACGCGCTGCTGCTCGGGAGGACTGCGTGAGCGGGCGGGGGCACAGAGCCGTTCTGCCGCCTGCCGACCACCGTGTTGAGCCCCCGCTGGCCCCGAACGGCCTCGTGGTCACGGTCACGAACAAAGCCGGCTACACGAAGGACTTCGACTTCGCCGAACTGCCAGTGGCCAGACCGATGCAAAAGTCGTTCGCTGCATCATTCGCTGCCCGATCCCGCGGTTGGACCAGCCATAAGACCGCCACAACCCGCTGGACGAATCTTGAGGCGTTCGCGAAGTTCGTCGCCGATCTGGACAGTCCGCCAGATGATCTCGACGGTCTCACCGTCGCCACCCTGCAGAGCTGGCGGGACCAGCACATCAAAACCAACAGCGGCAGGAACAAACTGGGCAACGTCCGAGGCCTGCTGCAGGGGGATGCCCGACTGGCCAGTGGGCCAGTGGCAGAGGAGCTGGCCCGCCGGATTCCGCGGCCAGCACCGAGCAAACAGTCCTACGAGGAAAGCGAGCGGGACCAGGTGGTGCTGACGGCTCAACGTCAGTTCCGGTCGGCCTGGCTGCGGATCACCGAGAACACGCACTTGCTGAATAGATGGCAGGTAGGCGACATCACCCGGGGCAGTCGTGAGTGGAAGATCGGGAGTGTGCTCGACCACGTCGCCCGCACCGGCGATGTCCCCCGCACTCTCCACCCGAGCGGCCAGCAACACGTGACGCATCGCGGGTTGCTGGGCGGCGGTCGTCCAGAGCAGACCTGGGGTCGGCTGTTCCTCACTCGCATGGAACTCACCGCGCTAGCAGTGCTGCTGACTGACCGGTTCGCGTGGAACCTGTCTATCTATGACCGGATGCCCGTGCCGACGACCAGACCGTCGGTCGCGGAGACAGCCTCAGTGACCTATCAAGTCCAGGTCGAAAAACGCAGGGCGGGTAGCGGACGGTGGTTCTCCACCGAGAACATCACGGACTCCGGGGCTGATTCTCCCGGGAGGCTGATAACGCAGGCTGTGGAAGTCACCGAGCACGCGCGGACGCTCGCTAACCATCTGAAGCCGGGGACCGACCTGCTCATGGCTGCCCGCGCCTATCAGGCCGAGCCGGGACACAGGGACCTGGACCGCCCTGCCTCGGTGGGCCCCGTGTCCTTCGGCGTCTCCTACGACATGGCTAAGCGATGGGCCAACAGAAATGGTCTGGGCGGGTCCCCCTTCGGGCGAGTCCGCAGGACAACGGTGACAGACGAGGGCCGCCCTCTGCAGCACTCTCAGGGCACCCACGAGAGCGTCTATGTGCTGCCTGACAAGCGGGTTCAACGCGCTTCCCGAGATGTCTTCGAAGCCGGGGCCTACGAGGCCCATGAGCAGGCCCGGACTGCTGTCTTCGGCGGGAAGATCGCAGACAAGCCGGATCTGGGGCATCAGGAGACCGCGACGGCGGACTGCGAGGACGAAGAAACCAGCCCGTGGCCGGCTCCCGCGGGCGGCTGCGGGGCGGATTTCCTACTCTGCCTGGCCTGCACTAACGCGCACGTCCACCCCGGCCACCACCCCCGGCTCGCCCACTTGCACCAGCAGATCTCAAGCCTGCGGTCCGCCACGGACGACCGCACGTTCCGCAAACGCTGGAACGATCATCTGCTGCGGCTGGAGGACCTCCGTGACGACAACAAGAAGGTGGGCCCGGCCACTTGGGCGGCGGCCCTCACCCGCGTCAGCGACACCGACCGCACTATCGTCCAGCTCTTGCTGAAGGAAGACCTCGCCCCGTGACCAGCCTCGCTGCCGAATACGACCCGTACATCCTGGCCATGCCCGGCCCGAATAGCCCGGTGGTGCTGCCCCAGTGGATCGGTCCCGACAACACGCACCCGATTTCCCGCTACCAAGATCCCGCCTGGTCTCTGGCACCGCTCATCGACAATCCCGGCACCAGCCTGTTCTCAATCGCCTGGAAGAAGTGCCCCGCTCCTCTGCTCGGCCAGGTGAAACTCGTGACCTGGACGATGCTCAACGGCCGACTCCGGCCCACCTATCTCAAGGATCGAGGGGACCAGGCACGGGGCAGGACGTCCGCCGCCGACATGCGGGACACCTGCAACGAGTGGATGCGACTGGCGCGCTGGCTCCATGAACGTCGCATCACCAACCTCGGCGACTGCACCGAAGAGGTATGGCGGGCCTACATATCCGAGCGTTGTCAGGGTGGCATCTCCCGCGCCTACGCGGAGAAGATATGTGTCTTCTTGTCGGACCTTTGGGCTTTTGACCAGCTCAGTGCCCACCCCGCGAACGTTACCCGGCCACCGTGGGAGGTCGAGGGCGTCGATGACTTCCTCCCAGCGGCCGACGGCTCAGCATCGGGAGAGAACAGCAGGGAGCCACTAGATCCTCAGACCCTCGGTCCATTGCTGATCTGGGCGATCCGCTTCATCGACGACTTCGCTGACGACATCCTCGCGGCCTGGGCCGAAAGACGACGCCTACTCGCCATGGCCGCCGCCAACAACAGTGTTCCGGAGGGTCTGACGGCTCTTGCGGAGTACCTGCTCCCTCTTGTCCGGTCGGGTGAAGCACTGCCCGCCGTCCGGATGCACGGCAAGATGGCTGTGGCCCGCGCCTACGTCGCCGCCCTCACTGGCGCAAGCGTCGATCAGGTCAGCCGCTTCTCCGAACGGCACCGACTCTCGGACCTGACCAACACGAGGCCCGGGCCGTGCCCTTTGCAGGTGCCGGTCACCGGGCGGATTGAGGGGAAGCCCTGGCGCACGCACCTGGACTTCGACGAGGCCGCCGGGTTGATGCGGCACCTGGGTACGGCCGCGGCGATCATCTGTCTGTATTTGACTGGTATGCGTCCGCAGGAAGTGCAAGGTCTGCGGTCCGGCTGCTGCCCCGAGCCGGAACCTGCCGCTAACGGCACTCGCAGTCGGCACCTGATCCGCAGTCGGCATTACAAGAACGTCACCGACGACGACGGCAACCTGATCTCCGCGGGAGAGGAACGCGAGGTCCCGTGGGTTGCTATCACCCCGGTCGTCCACGCCATCCGCGTCCTCGAACGCATCGTGCCTCCCGGAGAACTCCTGTTGAGCGCCACCCACCACGACTTCGTACAACAGCGTGGCCACCATGGGGCGCTGAAGAGCATGAGCCTGAACCGCCGGATCGAGGACTTCGTGCACTGGGTGAACCACGAGGCGTATGCCCAGGGCTTGCCTGATCAGATCATCCCCGAGGATCCACACGGCGCAATCGGATTGGCCCGGTTCCGGCGCACGCTGGCCTGGCACATCGCGCGACGCCCCGGCGGACTGGTCGCGCTCGCAATCCAGTACGGGCACATGCGCACCGTCCTGGACGCCCGCACCTCCAGCAACTACGGTTCCCGCAGCCGCGGGGGTATCCACGGCGTGCTCGATGTCGAGACCGCTCTCGCTGCCGCAGACACCGCCGCGCACCTACGCGATCGCATGGCCGCCGGGGAGAAGATCTCCGGCCCAGCCGCTCGGCGGGCTGTCACTGCCGCCGGGACGACGCCACGGTTCGAGGGCCGGATCGTCCCCCGAACGTTCGCGAAGAAGGCCACCAAGTTCCTCGCCCGGGACGGCATCGTGCTCTATGACAACCCGGACGCCTTCCTGATCTGCGCGTTCAAGCACGACAACGCACTCTGCGAACCCGAGCCGGGCGCCACCGCCCCGCGGCAGTACGCCTGCCAGCAAGGCTGCGGCAACACCGTCCGCACCGACTCCCACGCACGTCAACTGCGAGAAAAGGCCGACGAGATCGACCTCAAGGCCACCGTCGTTCCGGAGAAGCTCGCCAAACGACTGCGGCGCAATGCCAACAACCTCCGAGCCACCGCCGACGCCCACGACGCCACCGCCCAGACTGCCGAGGCTCTGACATGAACGAACAGAACCAGGACGAACGCACCCGCATCCGTGAGGCGATGGACCGGCTGCTGGCCGGTCAGGCCACCGTTTCCAACGGGAGCATGACCGCCGCCGCCCTCGCCGCCGAGGCCGGTGTCCACCGCATGGCCCTCTACAAGCGGCACGTCGATCTGAAGCGCGAGTTCGACGAACGCGTCCGCACCGAGACCAAGCAAGTCCCGGAGACTGAGAAGCGGCTCCGGAAGACCGTCACCACTCTCAAGAAGACGGTCTCGGACCAGACGAAGGAGATCAAGGATCTCCGTCAGCAGCTGACCCGCCTCACTCTCGCCAGTGCCGTCCTCGTCCACGAGCAGGGCAGCCCGCCACCGCCCGAACCTGGCCCAGTCCCAGACAACGTCGTCCTGCTCCGACCACTCCGCGACTGAGAGCCCAGTTCGTCAGGCTGCGACGCCGAGTTCGCGGCGAGACCGGTGGACGAACTCACGGACAGCCGGCTCGCGCCGCCAGGGGGCGAGGGCGGTGTTGAACTCGCGGACGTAGTCCAGCGCCCGTGTCGACTGGACACGGGCGAGGATGTCGACGCTGCGGTTGCCGAGTTCAAGGCCATGGTCGAGGTCGCGGGCCTGGAGGTGGGCGGTTCCGACGATGGCGAGCCGCATGCCGACGGAGCGGGTGAACACCCCGGTCGGCATCGCGGTGGCCTGCTTGTCCCAGGCCAGGGACGCCTTGGGGTTCCTCAGGTCACGGAAGACCTCGGTGGCGTCCGCGGCGAGCCGGGCGTGGTGATAGAAGTCGATCCAGCCCGGCTCGTCGCCGCTGTCGGCCCTGGCCCGGCCCAGCAGGTCCTCGGAGGCCGCCAGGGCCCGGGAGGCGGCGCGAGCGTTGTTCTCGCGGGCGTGCGCGCGGGCCTCGATGAGCTTGGTGAACGCCAGCACCCTGGGGGTGGCCTGGCCCTTGGCACGCTCGAAGGCGCCCTGGGCCATGTCGACGGCCTCGGAGGCGAAGCCCCGCATCAGCGACTGCATGGCCATCGTGGTCAGCACATAGCAGCCGAGCTGCACGTCCCCGCCCGCACGGGCCAGGCGGAGGGCCTGGATGAAGTGCCGCTGGGCGGCGTCGTGCTGGCCGACGTCGAACGCGGTCCACCCGGCCAATCTGGACAACTCGGCGGTCACGGAGAACAGTTCGCGGCCGACGTCGTCGGAGAAGGTCCCGCCCAGGAGCGGGGCCGCGCGGTGTTCGAGGCAGTCGGTGACGGAGTTCGCCTGCCAGTTCCCGCCGCCGTATTTCGAGTCCCAGTGGCGGGCGTGGTCGGCGGCCTCGCGCAGTTCGTCCAGGTCGGCGCGGCCGACCTGTCCGCCGCCCTGGTGGTCGGCGGTGGCGTCTGCGGGGCTGACCAGCCAGCGCGTGACAGGGACGGTGAACGCGGACACGGCGAAGCCGGAACTGGCCTGGTTGAGGAAGTCGCGGCGGTTCACGGAGCTCCAGAACGTGGTGGCGACGCGGACGGCGTCGGCGGGATCTCGCGGGAAATCCAACCCCACCGAAGCGTCGATTGTCTCCGCCTCGCCCATACCGATCTCACTGAGACTGACGGGCCGCCCCAGCCGCTCGGAGATCGCCTGGGCCAGCAGCCGGGGCACCGGCGGCTTCGGCGTCATACCCCGACGGCACCAGTTCGCCACGGACGTGTGTGAATAGCCGGTCGCTATCCCGGCCTGGTGGGCGAGCTGATTGACACGGTGAGCCAGGGACTTGTGGCTCGCACCGCAGGCTTCGATGAGCCGGGCCAGGTCCGCGTTGGGCGGACGGGTCCGGCGGACGGTCGATGCCACGACGTCCCCCCTGACCAGTTACTGGAGCGTTGCCCACGCGCACTCGTACGTGCCTGGGCCCAGAAGTGGTACGCGAACGGCTGGGGACGTTCAGTCGTACGCGAACCCTCGCTGGTGCACGAAGAGTCGTACGCGTTCCGCATGTTGGGTCACCGAGGGTATTCCTATCCGGGCCCTGGGCGAACCGGGTCTGCGAGTTGTGAGCCCCCCTGCGAGCCCTCCCCGGTCTTCTTCCCGGCCGGTGTGATGAGAGCCCAGGCCACCGCCGGAACCGGAACCGATCTCCTTCCGGCGGTGGCCGCCGACAGGGCATCACCACTCACTCTCGGGGGTGAACCAGATGTGCGGAATCGCAGGACTGGCCGGACCGGACGCTCAGTGGCACCAGACGACGGTGCAGGCCATGGGCATCGCCCAGCACTACCGGGGCCCGGACGGCACGATGCACGCCACAAGCCACGACGGGCGGGCGGTGCTGGCCATGAACACGCTGCTGATTGTCGACCCGCTCGCCCACCCCGGCCCCTACCTGGACCGCGAGAGCGGGGTGCTGCTGGCCTTCAACGGCGAGATCTACAACTGGCGGCAGCAGGCAGCTGCTTGGGGCATCGAGCTCGGGGAGAAGGAGACCGATGCCCACTTGGTCCTCAAGGCATGGGCGAAGCTCGGGCCGTCCTGCCTGGACGGGCTGGATGGCATGTTCGCCCTCGCCGTCTATGACCCGCGCGCCGGGACGCTGTTCCTGGCGCGGGACCGGCTCGGGGAGAAGCCGCTCTACTGGCGCTTGGACGGAGGCCGGCTCGCGTTCGCCTCCGAGGTCACCACCCTGACCGGCTACGGCTCGGCCCCGCTGATCGTCCGCCCGGAGATGCTGGCGATCGAGACGCCGGTCGGCGTCGACACCCCGTTCCAGGGCGTCCAGCTGCTGGCCCCAGCGACGCTGTTGTCCTTCGACGTGGTGACCGGCTCGCTGGAGCAGACGATCTGGTGGCGGCTGGAGGACCGGCTGCCGTTCACGGGCGACTACCGCCAGGCCCTGGCCGCGTTCTCCGTGGCCCTGGCCGAGCAGATTCCGCTGCGGTCCCCGGCCCGCGACTTCGCGCTCCTGTTATCCGGCGGCCTGGACTCGTCGGTGCTGGCCTATCTGATGCGGCCGCCGGTCTGCGTCACCGTCTCTTACCCGGGCCAGGACCGCCTCGACGAATCGGCGGCCGCAGCCCGCATCGCGGCGGACATCGGGGCCGAGCTGGTGGTGGTCGAGCCAGCCCACGTCGACTTCACCCGGGCCCTGCCGCACATGATGGCCGCGCTCGACTACCCGATGGGCAACGCGTCCACGTTCTCTGAGCACATGGCGTACCGGAAGATTTCCGACCTCGGGCTGAAGGTCGTGGTCGGCGGGCTCGGCCCGGACGAGTTCCTGATGGGCTACGTCCGCCATGCCCTCGTGTTGTTCGGCCCGGACGCCGTCTTGAAAGCCGGGATGGACGCCTACCGGCCGCTGGCCGCCAAGCTCCTGCACACCGCCGGCCAGGACCTCGATCCGGTCGAGGCGGTCACCCGGATGATCCTGCGCGGCCCGGACCCCGAGAGCCGCATCCACGGCCTGGTCGCCAACGCGATGGAGCGGGCCGGGGGCGATCTGGCGCGGGGGCTGACCCTGGCGGATCTGGCGACAGCCTGGCGGCCCCTGGTGATGACGAGCGACAAGCTCGCCTCCGCCTATGCGTTGGAACGCCGGTCGCCCTATCTGGCGCGGGAGTTGGTCGAGCTGTCCTACCGGCTGGCCTCGGAGCACAAAATCTGTCATCCCGCCGAGGGCAAGCGAATCCTGCGGGACGCAGCCAAGGCTCTCGGCCTGCCGCGGGAGGTCTGGGCGAGCCGCGACAAGCTCGGATTCGCCTCCCCGGTCCCCACCTGGCTCAACGGACCGCTTGCGGCCTGGGCGGACGCCCAGATCCACACCGCGCTCGCCGAAGCGCCGGTGTCGCTGCGGCCGCTGCTGATGGGCGGGCTCAAGCCCGGCGGCCGGTTCGACCGGACCCGGATGCAGGCCCTGCTGGCAGCCGCCTGGTTTTCAGACCAGACGGTGAGGGCTGCCGCATGATCCCCAACTGGCTTACTACGGTGTCCGGATGCACTTCGACACCACCGCTTCCCGGCGGCCGAGCACCCCCGGCCGGGGAGCCGTCGCGATCATCACCAACTCTCGCGGCGAGCTCCTGCTGCACCTGCGCGATGACATCGACGGCATTGCCTGGCCCGGCTACTGGAGCCTGCTCGGAGGCGGCTGCGACCCCGACGAGCACGAGATCGATGCGATCTGCCGCGAACTCGACGAGGAGGCAGGACTCGGCGAAGAGATCGACAGCCTGCTTCCTGTCTGCGAGATCCGCGACCAGCACGGCTCCGGTCAGCTGATCACCTTCTTCTCCGCCCACTGGGACGGCGACGAGACCCAGCTGCCGCTGGCCGAGGGCGTCAAGCTCCAGTTCTTCGCCCCCGAGTTCCTCGACGCCCTCAAGATCCCCTTCTTCATCAGGGACGGCATCAACCGCTACCTGACGAAGCTTCCGCCCAAACGGCACCTTCCCCGATGACGGGTGAGGGGCTGCCGGCGGCCCCTCACTTGCCCTGGAAGGACACCCCCGTTATGAAGCTCACCGTGATCGGCTGCGGCTACCTCGGCGCCACCCACGCGGCCTGCATGGCCGAACTCGGCCACGACGTCCTCGGCATGGACTCCGACACGGACAAGGTCCACGTCCTCAACTCCGGCAAGGCCCCGTTCTTCGAACGCGACCTCGACGGCCTCCTGGCCAAACACACCGCGAGTGGCCGCCTGAAGTTCACCGCCTCCTACGCGGAGGCCGCCCACTTCGCCGACCTGCACTTCATCGGTGTCGGCACCCCGCAGACCCCGGGCGAGGACACCTACGACCTCACCCACCTCTACTCCGCTGTCCGCCAGCTCGCCCCGCGTCTGACCAGCCCGGCGGTCGTCGCGGTCAAGTCGACCGTCCCGGTCGGCACCGCACCCCGCGTCGCCGAGATCCTGCACGAGTTCGCCCCGGCCGGCGACCGGGTCGAGGTCGCCTGGAACCCCGAGTTCCTGCGCGAGTCGTTCGCGATCGAGGACACTCTCCGCCCCGACCGGCTTGTCCTCGGCTTCCAGGCCGAGAACACCTGGGCCGAGGCCATGCTCCGGCAGTGCTTCGAGAAGATCATCGAAGCCGGGGCCCCGACCATCGTCACCGACTGGGCGACCGCCGAACTCGCCAAGGGCGCCGCGAACTCCTTCCTCGCCACCAAGATCTCGTTCATCAACGCGATGGCCGAGATCTGCGAGAAGTCCTACGCCGACGTCCACCAGCTCGCCGAGATCCTCGGCCACGACCCTCGCATCGGACGGAGCGGCATGCGCCCCGGCCTCGGGTTCGGCGGCGGCTGCCTGCCCAAGGACATCCGCGGCTTCATCACCCAGGCCAGCAAGCTCGGGGCCGAAGCGGCCACCGGCATCCTCCGCGAAGCCGACGCCGTCAACACCCGTCGCCGCGAAGCCGTCGTCAACCTCGCGCGCGAACACCTCGACGGCGACCTCACAGGCAAGCGGATCACCATCTGGGGCGCCGCCTTCAAACCCAACACCGACGACATCCGCGACTCACCCGCCCTCGCCGTCGCCCGGAAACTCCACGAATCCGGCGCCACCGTCACGGTCACCGACCCCAAAGCCCTCGACAACGCCCGCAAGACGCACCCCGAACTCGACTACATCGAGGACCCGATCGCCGCGGTCCAGGACGCCGACCTCCTCCTGCACGTCACCGAATGGGCCGAGTTCGGTCACATCGACCCACACCGCCTCGCCCACCGCACCGCCCAGACCCTGGTCATCGACTGCCGCGGCACCCTCAACCCAGACACCTGGCGCCAAGCCGGCTGGACCTACCGAGTCCTCGGCCGTCCCTGACCGCGTTACCGCGAGTCGATGCCTTATGGCAATGAGGCTTAAGCACTGGGGCGGCCCCATGCAGCTGCATGAGGCCGCCCCGATCAGCTAGAACCAGGCCCGGAAGATTTCCTTGCCCGCGTTGAGGATCTCTCGCATCACCTCCCTGCCAGCGCCTTCCGCAACGCCCCGCGCGATGGAGTGTCGGAGGTGTGAGCCTTCGCCCCGCGGATCGTCATGGCGGCCCGTCTCAGCCGCATGGCTTTGTCGGCGAGTTGTGGGCTCTGGCACAGATCTTGGGGAGCGGTCGCGAGCGTCACTGCGGCGTTCGATTGCGAGGGTTCGGGCTCGCGTGAGACCGCGTACGCCTTCCTGTCTGGTGGCCAGGAGTGACGCTCCCTCAGGTCTGTCCCCGGCATCGCCAGAGCCCATCGTGACCGGTGACGGTGCTGGCCATGCAGGCCGACACCATGTTCTGGGACTCGTTCGTGTTCGACGGCATCGACGACGTGGACGTCGAAGCGGTGACCGCCGCCTTCGGCACGGTCGACGTCACGGCCAGGGGCCGGGGAGTCAGTGCAGCATGTCCGGACTGCGGCCGCTCCTCGACCCGAGTGCACGACTCCTACCAGCGCAGACTGAAGGATCTGCCGCTCGCCGGGCAGAGCGTCGTGATCCATCTGACGGTCCGACGCTTCATCTGCAGCACGACCACCTGCCCGCGCCGCACGTTCGCCGAGCCGTTCACGCAGCTGACCGCCCCGCACGCACGCTTCACCACGCGGCTCAGTCATGTCCTGGAGCGCGTTGGGCTCGCACTCGCGGGACGAGCCGGCGCCCGGCTGACCGCGCACCTGGGCTTCAGCGTCGGACGGATGACCATGCTGCGCAGGGTCATGGCGTTACCCGATCCGCAGCCCAGCACGCCGCGGGTACTGGGCGTGGACGACTTCGCGACCCGCAGAGGGCAGACCTACGCCACCGTTTTGACCTGCGGGGAAACCCATCGCGTGGTCGACGTGCTCCCAACGCGCGACTCCGGACCACTGGCCGCGTGGCTGGCCACCCACCCGGGCGTGGAGCCCTCGCCAACGGCGCCGACCCTCTCCACCTCGCGCACGTCTTCTCCCTCAGCGCCAAGACCAGCCTCCTGGCGTTCCTGTCAGTGTTTACGGGCCGCCCGCGCTGAGCTGCTGCGGCACGGCGCCGGCCCTGAGCTCTCGCAGGTCCGGGATGTGGTTGTAGAGCGTGCCGGGGGGAAACGCCCAGCAGCTTCGCGATCGAGGTGATCGAGCGGCCAGGGTCGGGCAGCAGGTCCCGTGCGGCACGGATGACCTCCTCGGTGGCGACGGTGGGGCGCCCGCCGCCCCGGCCGCGGGCGCGGGCGCGGGCGGCGGCCAGGCCCTCGTTAGTAGTGCCGATGATGATCAGCTCGCGGATGAACTCCGCCAGGGCAGCGAACACGTGGAAGACCAGCCGCCCGCCTGGGGTGGTGGTGTCCAGCTTCTCGTGGAGCGAGGTGAAGCCGATCCCGCGCTTGCGCAGGTCGCTGACCATCGTGATGAGGTCCTGCAGGCTGCGGCCGTAGCGGTCCAGGCTCGGTACCACCAGGGTGCCGCCGGTGGCGAGGAACGATCGACGGTCGACCGAGGCTTAGCGCTACCGGCTGCTCCAGCGATCCCCGACGCCGTGCACCTGCTGATCTGTGTGTGGATGTGCAGACCTGACGAAGAGCCCATAGCTTGGAAGTATGGACATGAACGCCCAGCTCATCGAGGGGTTCTCTGAGGAAGTTGTTCAACTGGGATGGCGTGTGCATCGACGTCTAAGCGAGCCAGAGTTCTACTTTCGAGGTCCTTCTCGATTTGCCCCTGATCAGGAAAATGTCGGGGTCCTCTATCTCGCCTCAAACGAGCAGGTCGCCATGGAGGAATTCATTGGCAGTCTGACGGCCGTCCGAGGGGTCGACCTGGAGAAGTATGTGCTGAGCGAGCTTGAGTTCCCCACGCCTCTCCGACTGATCGACACGACGGATCATTCCGCAACTGCTGAGACGATCGCGAATTCCATTCGCTCCGAGGATTATATGCCGAGCCAGGCATTTGCGACGGCCGCATACGGTAGCGGAAAAGATGGCATCGCATTTCGGTCGCACTCTGGTGGTCGGCTCTACGCGGTCTTTGGCCTCGTGGGGGGCAGTAAGGAGGTCAAGATAGCGAGGGAAGTCAACCCTGAATCCACAAAATTCATGGAGTATGAACTAATTCAGGTAGTTCGTGATCCAGGGGTGAGTGAGGGTCAGAGTGGTGCGTCATGAGCAGTGCGGAGGCTCGCCAGAGCGGACCTACTTGGTCGACCCCAATTGTGTTCGTTTCGTACTCATGGGACAGTAACCCGCATATGGAATGGGTGCGCAGGCATTTCACGAACGGGCTAAGATCGCGAGGGGTTCGAGCTGTCACCGATGTTCACGAGACCGAATATGGCGATCTCCTCGATGACTTTATGGAGCGAATTGCAGCAAACTGCGATCACATAGCCGTCATTTGCACGCCGAGGTACGCCGACCGCGCCCGGAGGAGTAAAGGTGGCGTAGGGTATGAGAAGGAGCTAATTCGGAGATTTATGGACAAGGATAGACCCGCAAATCGGGTCGTTCCGATTCTCCGTGATGGCGACGGCAATTCTATACCTCCCTTCCTAGCGGCATCACGGAGGTATGTCGACATGCGAGACAACGCTAGGTTCGAAGACCTACTGGATGAGCTAGCCGCTTTGTTCTACGGGCAGCAGATATACAAGGCGCCCCCCGTATCAGAGCCTCCGAATTGGCTTAAGGAATTGATGGAAGAATGACCGGCTCCGATCTTTCGTCGGTGGCGGTGCTCGCTGGGGGTCACCGGTATGTGCGACATCCCGTGAGTTTCCCTGAGCCCCGTTGAGCCTGCGAGCCCATGGCCAGGGGGTTCTTCCCCTTCCGGGCGCTCTATAGCCCAGTGACGTAACTTCGGGATTCTTGAAGCGTTCTCACAGCGTCCGACCGATCCGCTGAACCCAGGTCGGCGGACACCTGCGCTCTGGTCCGCACCTCCCGCACCTGTCGCACTCCGGTGATCGACCCCGAGCGGCTCGCCGACTGCGTCGTGAGCTCCAAGGTCGTCGACGCTCGCGGCACCCTCAATGCGGACCGCTGGCGCGAAGCCGGATGGACCTATCGCGCCCTTGGGCGACACTGAACTTGCGGTTCAATCGTGCCCGGCGCGTCGTCCTGATCGGTCGAGGTCGGCGCGCCTGACTGGGCAGACGCCGGGGGCGCTTGATGCCCCCGAGTGCCTCCCACAGGGGCTGCCGCTCCTGGCTCCACAGCTCCAAGCAGTGACGGTCCATCAGCTGAATCCCATGCCGCTCGGCCCAGGCCACGGCAGGTCCGCTGAACCGTCCGTTGGTGACGACAACGGCGACCTTGGCACCATGGACTGGCGCTGCGGTCCCGTTGACCTGTTGCAGCACGCCGACCCCCGTGGCACTTCCTGCCCAGCCATCGCGCCGGTGTTTGCACTGGATGGCCCAGACCCGGCCATCGGCATCCACGGCGCGCACGTCGCAGGCATCGTCACCGGCCCCGCCGACCCGCTCGGCGGCGAATCCGTCTCGCCGCATCAGGTCGCGTATTGCGTATTCGAAGGCCCGGTGGCCCGCCTTATCCAGTTGGGACAGCGGTATCCGCAGCCCTTGCGCTCGGCGCTCTTCCCACTTTCGGCGTTGCTCTGCCGCCGCCCCAAAGAAGATCAGGAGCATCAGCCCTGCCTGCGGCAGGACGGCATAGATCCCCCAGTGCTCGTTCAGCCAGGCGCCTAGCCAGACGAAGAAGCCGATGAACCCAGCGCCTCCGATGACCGCCCCTACGGCGAGCGCAGCGAACTGCAGCTTCTCGCGCCGCTCCAGCAGACGCTCATGCTCGTCCTCACTCATTCCATGCGGCACGGGCACCCTCAACATCGCACACACGTCCGCAAGGTGCCCACGCAACTCGGCGAGCTCGCCGCTTAGCCCTGCCCGCGCCCTGACTCGCGCGCCATCTCCAACCACACGACCCCCTAAGGCGTGTTTGAGATGTTGATCATGAGTGTGGAACGATCACTGGATGGCTCGTGGAGATCTGACTGACGAACAGTGGGCCCGGCTGGAGGCGGTGTTGCCGCCGTTGTCGAGGATGGGCCGCAAGCCGCGGGACCGGCGGCAGTGTTTTGACGGGATCTGGTGGCGGGCAAGGACCGGCTCGCCGTGGCGGGACGTGCCCGAGCGATACGGGCCGTGGGAAACGGCATACACACTCTTCCGGCGCTGGCAGATCGACGGAACCTGGGCTGAAGTGTTGAAGAAGCTGCAGGTCAAGGCCGATTCGGCAGGACACATCGAGTGGGAGGT
The DNA here is from genome assembly GCF_039532965.1 of Streptomyces mauvecolor. Classification (NCBI taxonomy): domain Bacteria; kingdom Bacillati; phylum Actinomycetota; class Actinomycetes; order Kitasatosporales; family Streptomycetaceae; genus Streptomyces; species Streptomyces mauvecolor. The sequence continues at coordinate 31,108 of NZ_BAAASQ010000050.1, forward strand.
GTCCGTCGATTCGACGGTCTGCCGAGCCCATCAGCATGCGGCCGGGGCCCGCAAAAGGGGGCTCCCGGTTCGGGCGGGACGGCTCCGGACGGGCTGCAGGCCGAGCCGGCCGACCACGCGATCGGCCGCTCGCGCGGCGGCCTGACCACCAAGATTCATCTCGCCGTTGACTCCTCCTTCCACGTCCTGGCCACCGTAATCACCGCCGGGCAGCGGGGTGATGCCCCGGCATTCACCGAGGTCATGAACCGCATCCGCGTTCCCCGGCCGGGCGGCGGACGCCCCCGTACCCGGCCCGGCCACGTCCTCGCCGACCGCGCGTACTCCTCCCGTGCCATCCGCGACTACCTGCGTCGCCGGCAGATCCCGCACACCATCCCGGAGAAGCGTGACCAGGCCAGACACCGCCTGCGCCGGGGCTCGGACGGGGGCCGCCCGCCCGGGTTCGACCGGGAAACGTACAAGAGGAGAAACCGGGTCGAATGCCGGATCGGCTTGTTGAAGCAGGCCAGAGGCATCGCGACGCGCTACGAGAAGCTCGCCGTCCGCTACGAGGCCACCGTCCAACTCACCCTGATACGGCAAGCACTGTGACCACATCTCAAACACGCCTTAGGTCAGTTGGTGTCTCCACACGACGATTTCAGTGGACCACAGAGCACTGACAGTGCAGCCACACTTTGGATGAGCCAAGAGGCCAGCCGTCGTGGTCGTGGGCGCCGAACACGACGGCAAGGCCCTCCCCGCCGCCGCGACCTCGCCCGCCCTCCACCAGTCCAGCCAGATCCTTGCCCAGGCGACCCGCACGGTCGGCGGCTGCGGCACGCTCAACGCGGACACTGGCGCGAGATCGGCTGGACCCTCCGGGCCCTCGGGCGCCCCTGAGCCCCTTGCCGCCGTCACAGTCCCGCCCTAGTGAAGCACCTGGCCAGAGGGCCCGTGGGCTGCTTGCTCCACCGAACCAAAGGGGCTGAAGGGGCTGATTTTTGGGCCAAGCCCGACGGCACCCTGTTGCGCGCTGACGCCGCGGCGGAGGTCAAGCTGGGGATCTGGGACTGGCCGTCGACGGCAGCCGGTGACCCGGCACAATGACCGCGATGGCCACGAACAAGTACGAGGACTTCTGCGCACACTGCCGACGGTTCCTGCCGCCAGGGGCGAGGACACTGCGGCGGGGCCGGACAGGCTGGCTGGCCTACTGCCCCGCCGAAGCCCCGGACCCGCAGCGGTCCGGGCCGGTCCTTGAGTCTCGCGACCCGGACCGGCGGCTGCACGAGCCGTTGGTCTCGTTCGTGCACGCCCGCCTCGACGAAGACGAGCGGGGCACCGACTGCAACTGCACGTCATGGCGCCACCACCCGCCCCGCAGCGGCAAGGTCATCGACGATCACGATCAGCCTGTGGTCCACACCCGGCGGGACGCCGCCACCCACCTGGCTACCTGGGACCCGCCCCACATCTGGGGCAACCTCGAGTCCCGCCGCTTGATCGTGGACCTCTACGAAGCCGCTGCTGACAAGCCCGCGAAGGACGCTCTGCGCGATGCGGTCAGAGCGCTCGCGATGGCCTACAAGGATCACCCCGAGTTCGACCCGGCCTGGCTGCTGCGGGAATGGTGAACCCTACCGTCCGTAGGACCACCGCCTCGCAGGACGATGCCCGGGATGACAGCCAGGAGAGGGCCGGGATGAGCCCCAACTCCCGTCCCGGAACCTTCACTTGAGGACTCAGGCATTCCACCTTGCGGCTTCCGATGCATATACAGAGTTAGGAAGAACAGGCCTGATGTATCTGTCGATCCTGGCCCGATCGCGTTGCGGCCGACCGCTTGCCCGGGCCGGATCCAGAACGTCGGCGGCGGGGACTTCCGTGACCGCACGCCGCCGAACACCGCCAACTCCTCACAGCGCTTCCACCCATACGACGGGTTCACCGGCGAGGTCCGTCGAAGCCTCACCCGCGGGCGCCCGCACGTCGGCAGCAGCGGCATCCTGCGGGGGTTCCGGGACGGTAGCGGCGAAGGGGATGGCACCGGCACAGGCCGCGCAGGCGTCGGCAAGGTGCCAGGTCCGGCCGTGATCCGCCCGGATGAGCAAGAGCCGCAGCGGCCCGGAACAGGGCCCTTGACGCCCGTGCCACGCGCAGGCCCTTTCCCGGCACTGGCAGATCCGCAGATGCGGGGGCAACGGGGACGTGAACAGGTGGCCCGCGAGATGTCGGCGGATCTGCACGACCCCGGCAGCGCCCACGGCCACGGCGGGCTTCGTACAGGCACTGCACGTCAGCACGGGCCGCCCCGCCGGGCTGCTGATCGTGACGGTCCAGGCGCGTGCGGACAGGGCCATGGACATCGGTCCCTCCAAGCCGTGATCGGTCAGTCGCCGGCCCTCCTTCCGGGCGGCTCCGGGAGCGGACACCGTAGTGCAGACCTCTGCCCCACTGCGGACACTTCCGTACCGGCATAAATAGGGCAGAGGTCTGCACTGCCAGGGCAGGGGTCTGCACCGTCGGATGGACGGGTGACGATCTTCCCGCCGCCGGAGCCCGATCCGACGGCACTGAGGCTTTCTCTCGCTCGTCTGCGTGCGCAGCGCGGGTGGAGCTATGACCAGCTCGCCGCTCGTAGCGGCCTATCCCGCCGCACTCTGATCGAGATCGAACAGGGCCGCACGATCGGCACGTTGGCGACCTGGCACGCCCTCGCCCACGCTTTCTCCATCCCGCTCGGCAAGCTCCTCGGTCCGCTGTGTGCGGGGCACGAACCCCCACGATCCGAAACCTGAGCCCAGCTGCCCACCGGCCACCCGAACGTGACAGCTCTCCCGCACGTCCGTTCTGGATTCAGATTCTTGTCGCCGCCTGGTCACCGCATCGAGCGGACCGGGCGGCGTGTGCTTAGGTGGCGGGCGCGTCCATTGGCACTTTTCACTCCGGCACCTTCCCGAGGTGCGGCCTTTCCTGCGCCCACGTACTTCTAGCGTGGGCCTTCGAGCCTGCGGAGAGATCTGTCCCATGCCCTTTTCCCCGACCGACGAGCAGGCCGCCGCTCTCAAGGCGTTCCGCAGCGGCGGCCATCTCGCCATCCAGGCTGGCGCAGGCACAGGAAAGACGTCCACGCTCGTCTTTCTCGCGGAGCAGATGCCGCTCCGGCGTGGGCGCTACCTCGCCTTTAACCGCGCCATCGCCCTAGATGCCGCCGCCCGCTTTCCCTCAACGGTCCAGTGCAAGACGGCCCACTCGTTGGCCTACGCCGCCCTCGGCCACCGCTACCGCGGCCGTCTCAACAGTCCCCGCAGGCCCGGCTGGCGGATCGGTCAGGATCTGGGCCTTAACACCCCAGCCGATATCGGTCGAGCGGGGCTGATGCCAGCGGCGCTCTCCAACGCGACGCTGCGGACGGTGGCCCGCTTCTGCCAGTCAGCCGATGCGGAACTGGCCCACCATCACGTCCCACACTTGCGGGACCTCGACGACGAGGCCCATGCGGAGCTGGCCGACCTGATCCTGCCGTACGCGGTGAAGGCGTGGGCCGACCTACAAGACCCCTACGGCGGCATGGTCCGTTTCGAGCACGACCATTACCTGAAGATGTGGGCCCTGACCGGGCCCGTCCTGCACGGCGACTTCCTCCTGCTGGACGAGGCCCAGGACACCAATCCCGTCCTTGAGCAGATCGTCCTGGCCCAGCAGGAGCGCACCCAGATCATCATGGTCGGCGACTCGGCGCAGGCCATCTATGGCTGGCGCGGCGCCCGAGACGTGATGGCGAGATTCACGGGCCATCGCCTGACGCTCACCCGCTCCTTCCGCTTCGGCCCTGCACTCGCCGCCGAAGCCAACCGCTGGCTCACCCTCAGCAAAGCTCCCATCCGGCTGTCCGGAACACCCGAGATCCCCACCACGATCGGATCCTGCCCGGGCCGCCCGGATGCGGTCCTATGCCGGACCAACATCGGTGCAATGACCGAGGTCCTGGCCCTCATTGCATCCGATACCAGAACGGCTCTGGTGGGCGGCGGAGACTCCCTGCGCTCCCTGGCATGGGCCGCCCGCGACCTCATTCAGGGCCACCGCACCCACCACCCCGAACTCGTGTTCTTCACTACCTGGACAGCCTTGCGCGACTACGCCGAGCACGACCCTGCCGGCAGCGACCTGCAGCCCTTCGCCAACCTCATCGACGAGCACGGACCGGACGCACTCCTACGAGCAGTGGACCGTCTAGTTCCGGAAAACGACGCCGAAGTCACCGTATCCACCGCCCACAAAGCCAAAGGCCGGGAATGGCCCCGAGTGCGTATTGCATCCGACTTCACACCGCCTGCCGACACCGGCGAACTCGACGCCGGAGGCCATCCCGTTCCCAGACCCGTCGATGAGGCAGAAGCCCGCCTGGCCTACGTCGCCGTCACTCGAGCCCGCCATCACCTGGACCCCGCCGGCCTGGACTGGATCAGCCAACACCCAGATAACCCCGCGGCAACTCGCCCCTGACGTCCGGACCGCTGCTCCTAGTGCCGTGACCGCATTGGTTCGCCGGGTCGAGGTCGGGTACCGGATATCGGGTTCTGTGCGGTGTGGGGCTGTGGCAGGATGCCGCGATGATCACCTCACCCATACCGCCGGTCGTTCCCGCGGGCCAGATGGCCAAGATGGAACAGCCCGTGCTCGCTCTCCCCAGTGGTCTGGAGCTGCGTCCCTGGCGTGTCAGCGACGCCGACGCTTTGGTGGCCGCCGCTCACGAACCGGGCATTCGCCAGTGGAACCGACTCTTCGTGACGTCGCAGGCGGAAGCACGCGAGCGAATCGAGCGCATGCACGCGCGTTGGCAGAACGAGCAGAGCGCGCTATGGGCCATTGCGCAGCCCGATGGTGGTCAGGCCGTGGGCTTGATCGGCTGGGGTGACATCGACCTCCAGGGCGGCAGCGCCGAAATCCTGTACTGGCTCCTGCCCGCAGGACGTGGCCACGGCGCCATGGCCGAGGCCACGCAGCGCGTCAGCCGGTGGGCGTTCGACGACCTTGGTCTGCACCGGCTCCGGCTGTGTCACGCGGTGGCCAACTCGGCATCGTGCCGAGTAGCGGAGAAGGCCGGCTTCTCCCTCGAGGGCACGATGCGCAGCGCCCTGCTGCACGAAGACGGATGGCATGACGAGCATCTGCACGCCCTGGTCCGCGGCGACATCTGATCTGGTGACGGGCACTCAGGCCACGCGATTGAGAGGGCGGCCGCCCCAGCGGATGCCTTTCTCGCTGCGGATGCGGGCGCGTTCGCGGCGCTGAGCGGCCAGGAGGTCGGGATGCCGTGCGTTCTGGTTGCGCCAGCGCAGGTAGCGATGCAACTCCCGGGTCTGGACGATGTGGTTGGGGTGATTCGAGTTGGCCGAGGTGAACTGCCGAAGCGGCCAGAAGTGCGCCTCGATCGGGTTGGCCCAGGACGCGTTCGTCGGGGTGAAGCACAGTTCGACCTTGTTCCGCGCCGCCCACCGCCTGATGCGCTTGTTCTTGTGGGCGGACAGGTTGTCCATGATCACGTAGATGGGGGCGCCGTCCGGGCGGGCCGCGCGGATGCTCTTGAGCGCGGTCCAGGTCGGGGAGATGCCCTTGCGGCGCCGGTTGACGCCCCAGAGGGTGTCGTCGCCGACCGAGTAGCAGCCATGGAAGTAGCGGGTGCCGTGGGTGCGGTGGTAGGTCGCCGGCAGCCGGTCCGGCTTTCCCTGCCCGGCCCAGCAGGCCCCGGCCGTCGGGCGGATGCCCAGCGGTCCGAACTCGTCGAAGGCGAAGGTCCGGTCCGGGCGCTCGTGGAGCGCGTATTCGATCCGGTCCAGCTTGGGCGTCGAAGTCCGGGTCGGTGGACTCCTTCCACGTCTTGGTCCGTTGGAAGGTGATCCCGCGGCGAGACAGCAGCAGGCGCAGGGCCTCGCGGCCGATCCGTATCGGACGGGCGAGGTTGCGCCGCAGGTGCTCCGCGAGCTTGCGGATCGACCAGCGGCTGAAGGGATTGCCGAGCTTGGCCGGGCGGGTGGTGGCCGTCTGGATGACGAAGTTCTCGTCATCACGGTTGAGCAGGCGGGGACGGCCTCCCGCCCACCGAGGGTCCAGGCAGGCCAGCCCGATCTCGTTGAAGCGGTGGATCACGTCGCGGACGGTGTCCTCGTCCGCCTGGACGAGCCGCGCGATCACCGGCACGCTGTTCCCGCCCGCCGAGACCAGCAGCATCATCGCCCTACGGAAGCGCACCGTGCTCGCACTGCCCCGACGCACGATCCGCTGCAGCCTCTGCCCTTCCTGGGGTCTGACCCAGGTACGGCAGAAACCCGCCACGGGATGATCTTGGGCGCCGGGCGCTCGTTAACCTTTGGCGCCGCCTCGGTGGCACCGGTAGGTTCTCCGCGGTGACCTTGATGGAGACGCAGGGCCTCACTTCGATGACCGACGAGGCGCAGTTACGTTGGATGGCGCTGGGGGACACGACTCGGCGGCCGGCTGTGGTCATGCTCCATGGCGGTCCGGGTCTGCCGGATTATCTGGGCGATGTCGCCCCCATGGTCGCCGACCTCGCGCCTGTGTGCCGGTACGACCAGCGTGGCACTGGCCAGTCCCCGTGGCGGGGGCGCCATTCCTTCGCCCGGCATGTCGACGATCTCGCCGAGCTGCTCGACGCATGGGACGTGCCCAAGGCCGTGTTGATCGGGCACTCCTACGGCACTGATCTGGCGAGCCGATTCTGCCTGGCGCATCCTGACCGGGTTGCCGCGATGCTGCTGATGTGCGGGCCGTTCGTCGGTGACTGGCGTAGCGGGGACCGAGCGGAGCGAGACCGCCGCATGTCCGCTGCACAACGGGAGCGGCTGCGCGCATTGGAGGAGTTGCCGCACCGCACGGAGGAGCAGGAAGTCGAGCTGCTCACGCTGGCCTGGTTCACCGACCACGCCGATCCCGAACGCGGGTGGCAGTGGGCCGCGCAGGGGGCCCGGCAACGTCGCCCCGTCAACTGGGCCATGAACGGCGAGCTTGGCAGGGAAAGGCGCGCGGACCCGCTCGATGAGCGTCTTGCCGAGCTGCGCGCCTGCCTGCCCGCGCGGGCGGAGCTTCTCGGTGGGGCCGACGATCCCCGCCCTGTGTCGGCTCTTGCATCACTCGCGCTCCGGCTCGATCTCCCGCTGACGCGGATCGAGGGCGCTGGGCACGAGCCCTGGTTGGAGCAGCCCGACGCTGTGCGTGCGCACCTTCGGCGATTCGTGCAAGCCGCCGTGGGCGCATAGGGGGATCGCCGAGGTAAGCCCGAAAGGGGCCACAGGATGATCCTGAAGTTCTAGTGGGTCACCGCGTGGTCTGCGGTTGGACTCGGGGGCCGGGGAGTTCGCCGGCCTGGAGGGCGGCGAAGTCGGCGTGGGCCGCCTCGACCGCTTCGGGGTACGCCTCGCGCTTGGCGTGCTCGGCGAGTGCCCGGTAGACGCTGGCGACGGAGGGGTTGCGTCCCTTGCGCTTGCCGGTGGGGATGATCAGGTCGGGCTGGATCTGCTCGACGGACTCGCCGTTCGCCCTGCGCCGGAGCACGGTGTGGAGCATGTCGTCGGTGATGACCGGCGGCCGGCCGCCGTGCTTGCCCTTGCGGGCCGCGGTGTCGAGCCCTTCGAGCGTCGACTCACGGATGTTCTCCCGTTCGGTCTCCGCCATCGCGGCGAAGAACGCGAACAGCAGCGGCGCCGCGCCGGTGGGGTCGTAGAGGCCGGGCAGGGGTCCGGCGAGCATCTCCAGGACCAGGCCGTGGGCGGTGATGTGGTCGGCGAGCGCGGTGAGTTCGGCGGCGTCGCGGCCGAGCCGCTTCATCTCGTAGACGGTGAAGATGACCCGGCAGTGCGGGGCGTGCGCCTTGATCTCCCGCGCGGTCTTCAGCGCCGCCTCGCACTGGGGGCGGACCCGCACCCGGGTGCTGATCTTCTCGCTGAAGATCTTGTCACGGGGGATGCCGTGCGCAGTGAGCGCGTCGAGCTGGGAGCCGAGTTCCTGGCCGAGGGTCGAGCAGCGGGCGTAGCCGATGCGGATGTCCGCCCCCGGGGCGTCCGCGACGGCCGGAGCCGGGGGCGGGGTGCCGGGCCGCCAGGGTTTGCCGGGGCTGCGGTCCGCGGGGGTCGGCACCCGCAGTGCCTTCTTCAGGCGGGGAACCTGGGTGAAGCGGCGGGTGTGATAGGCGGAGGCGACCGCGCCGCCGCGCGAGCGGCACGGCGAGCCGGGCTGTGCGTCGCACTTCGGACAGGCGTGCTGCTCGATGTCGTCCGCGTCCGACCGGCCGGTCGGGGAGGGGTGTTGAGGGTCCGTCATGGGCCCGGATTTTCGCACAATGCAAGTCTCAGAAGGGGGTCCGTCCCTCTTTTGGGTGAGAACAGGTTCTGACTGAGCGTTTGGTGCTGTTTCACTGCGATCCATGGCAGTTTAGTGATGCCGGCGGATTGAGGTTGGAGGGGCCTGCGAACAGAAAGGTCGTGATGTGGCGGTG
>NZ_BAAASQ010000051.1:0-40491 GCF_039532965.1 Streptomyces mauvecolor
CATACCTCGAGCGAACTACCAAAACCGGACCCTGACCAGCCACCTAACAAAGTCCTACTAGTGGCCCGCTCAAGGATCCGCACACCGCTATCGATCCATCCACGATCCGGCCGGGTGACTACTGGCCCTAGGCGACTGGCGGAGGCGTAATGTTGAAAGTATTGTGCGGCGATTCGGCAGGGGAGTTGGAGCTGTCTGGAACCCGATCCGAGCTGCTGGCCTTGAGTCGAAAGCTGCGGAGTGGCGAGGGAGAAACTCTGCTGTCGAAGGTCTCAAATCCGTTCCCTTACAGCAGATCGTTGTCGCGGATCGCGGTCTGTCAAGCAAGTGGGAAGATTATGATTTCTTCTTCCGGAGACGGTGAATCTCTGGACGTTGAAGGCAAACTGGAGTCCCTTCATCTCCTTGCTGATAATATCGAAGGATTCGCTTTGGAAGCGGATCAGGACGACCATCTTCATGTGGACTACTTTCCGGAACATGACTATCTGGCCGAGGGGTCAGGATCGCTGGTTGTCGCTATCGACAGTGATGCGACGCAGGCGTCCTGAAGTGGCTGGGTGCAACTGGGCCTTGAAGTGAAGTAATTGAGTCTCCATGAATTACCCAGCGGCCTCGCCGGATCTGTTTCCGGTGGGGCCGCTGGAGTGTCTGGCAGCCGTAGTTGACGGCAAAGTCAGTGCGGCACCAAACAGGCGGGTCGTCACCGTCGTCGGGCTTGGTGGCGGCCTAGGAGGGGTTGCCGAGCGTGCGGCTGAGGACGTCGATGCCGTCGCGCTGGAGGTGGAGCCGAACGTGGGCGTACACGGTCGTGGTGACCCCGACGTGAGCGCGGCCGAGGAGTTCCTTGATGACGGCGAGGTCGGTCGACACCCTGTGCCAGGAGGAGAGTCGCGGTTGAGTTGCGGAGGCCGTGGAATCGGATCTGACGGAGTTACGCAAGGCGGATGAGTGCCCTGAAGTGTCGGGTGCGGGTGCGGGTGGCGGGCTGGTCGGCGGGCCGGGGTGGATGCCCGCCCCCGGGGCGCCCAGTCACACCAGCCCCGCCGCCACCAGGAGCAGGCCGCCGCTCAGTACCGTGCACAGCGACAGACCTGCCTGGACCGGGCGGCCCGCCACCAGCGGGAACGCAACCGGGGCCGTAAGCAGCAGCGTCGTCAAGCCCGCGCCGCTGCCCGCGAGGCCGTTCGCGACGCAGGTGGGGTCGGGCCAGGGCCGCAGGGGGACTCCGGAGCCAACAGGGTGTGTTTCCCGGCCAGTTGGAGCCAGATCGCCGCCGACTCCGGTCGGTCGCTTCGAGAGTTCGGAAGGTACAGAGAGCGCCCAGGGTGGCGAGGACGCCCCCGGCCCGGACGCGCTCGCCTCGCTCGTCGTCGACACTCTGCTGGGCGGGCTCGGCCCCCGGGGCTGAGCCCGCGCGACGTCACGTGATCGCGCTGCCAGCCGTCCACTGCGCCCACGGCAGGTTCCAGCCGTTGAGGCCGTTGTCCGGGGCGACCGTGCCGCCGCCCGTCGAGTTGCGGACGATCACCACGTCGCCGAGCAGCGAGTTCGCGTAGAACCAGGCGCCGGAGGAGTCGGGGTCGCCGCCGCCCTGGGCGTCCTGGAGGCCTATGCAGCCGTGGCTGCTTGCGGTGGCGCCGAAGGTCGAGGGCGCGGCCCAGTAGTTGCCGTGGATGAACGTGCCCGAGTTGGTGAGCCGCTGGGCGTGCGGCACGTCGGGGATGTCGTACTCGTCGCCGAGGCCCACCGTGGTGCTGTTCATCTTCGTCTGCCGGTCCTGCTCGCTGATGACCATCGTGCCGTTGTACGTGGCGTACTTGGGCTGACCGGTGGAGACGGGCACCCGCTTCACCGTGGCGCCGCCGCGCTCCACGGTCATCTCCTGGGTGGCCGCGTCCACCGTGGAGATCTGCTCGCGGCCCACCGTGAAGGAGAAGGACTTGTCCTGAACTCCGTATATTCCCTTGGCCAGTTCGAGCCCGTCGAAGTCGAAGGCGACCGTGACCCTGGAGTCCGGCTTCCAGTAGTCCTGCGGGCGGAAGTCGATGCGGCGGTCGCCGAACCAGTGGCCCGCCGCCTGCTGGCCGCTGCTCGACGTGATCTTCACGGCGGACTCCGCGGCCCTGCGGTCGGTCACCGCCTTGTCGAACCTGAAGGAGATCTCCATGCCGACCCCGACCGTGGAGGCGTCCTCGGGGGTGTAGAACGCGACCGCCGAGTTGCTCTCGGAGACCGTCGTGAAGCGCGTGGTCGTGGTCGCCGCCCGCCCGTCCGGGTCCTTCGCCTCGGCGGTCAGCGTGTACGCCGTGCCGCGGGCCAGGTTCGCCGAGGGATGCCAGGCGGTGCGGGCCGGGGTCAGCGCGCCGGGTATCGCCTTGCCGCCTTGGGCCATGAGGGTGACCGAGGTGAAGGTGCCGTCCGTGACGCTCGCCCCGACGTCCTTGACGGTGATGCCGACATGGTCCGCGCCGTCCTTCGGCGTGGTGGTGATCCGCGCCTTCGACACCGTCGGGCTGGGGCTCGGGGACGCGTCCTTGCCGCCGCCCGAGGAGCAGCCGCCGAGCGCCAGCACGGCCGCCGCGAACAGGGCCAGGAGCGGTGCGAATCCGGGGCGGCGGGCCCGTATGCGCCCGCCGGCCGACGCGGATGCCGATGCGGAGGTCGCGGCGGATGCCGTCGCGGACCTCGGTGTGGGCTTCACCTTGGACGTCTCCCCTCCGGCAGCTGCCAGCCTGGGTGCCCGTTATGCGGGGTTATGCACCTTTCTTGTAGTGTGCGATAACGCCCTGTTTGTACGCATGCGGAACTCGGGGTCGTCGACGGACGGAGTCGAAGGATGACGTACGGACCCCGTTGGGGGCGAATACCCCGGATGGGCCGGCCCACCCGTCGGCGGGCCACCCATATACGCATGGTGCTCTGCTCGCTCGCCGGGGTGCTCCTGCTCGTGGGCGCCGCCGCCGCGTACACCTGGCACCGGCTGAGCGGCAACATCAACAGCGTCGAGCTCGGCTCGCTGCTCACCCCGGAGGCCTCGGCCACCTCCGACCTCAACATCCTGGTCGTCGGCTCCGATTCGCGGGCCGGGAAGAACGCCGCGCGGGCGGGCGGGGGCGAGGACGCCGGGCGCTCCGACACCACCCTGCTGCTCCACGTGTACGGCGGCCGCAAGAAGGCGGCGCTCGTCAGCATCCCGCGCGACACCATCGTCAACCGCCCCGCCTGCGCCACCGCATCCGGCCAGAACGTGCCGGGACGTGATCGGGTCATGTTCAACGCCGTGTACGAGATGGGCGGAGCCCCCTGCACGGTCGCCGCGGTCGAGGCGCTGAGCGGCGGGCTGCGGATCAACCACTACGTCGAGGTCGGCTTCAACGGCTTCGCCGAGCTGGTGGACGCGCTCGGCGGGGCCGACATCACCCTGGCCAAGCCCATCGACGACAAGCTGAGCGGGGTCCATCTCGGAGTCGGCAAACACCACTTGAACGGCCAGCAGTCCCTCGATCTCGTCCGCACCCGGCACGGCGTCGGAAACGGCAGCGACCTCGGCCGGATCCAGCTCCAGCACCAGTTCCTGACGGCGCTGATCGGCAGGATGGCCGGCCAGGACCTGCTCACCGACCCGGTCAGGCTCTTCGCCGTCGCCGACGCCGCGACGAAGTCCCTCACCACCGACTCCTCCCTCGCCCACGTCGACAGCCTCGCCTCGCTGGCGTACTCGATGAAGGGGATCGGCGCGAAGGACGTCCAGATGGTCACGCTTCCGGCCCAACTGGAGCAGGGCGACGAGGACCGCCTCGTGCCGGACGCCGCCCGGGGCAGGATGCTCTGGGAAGCCCTGGAGGCCGACCGCCCGGTCCCGGAGGGCGCGCTCACCGGCACGGCGTCGGAACCGAACGGAATCGGCCAGGTGGTGACGCCGGGCTGACCCAGGGGTCCGTTGTGTTTTACACCGACCTTGACCGGGGCGGGGCAGCGGCATAGCGTCGTGGCCACGGAGACTGAGCAGGCGCTTAGGAGGGCGATCCGGTGGCGACGACTGGGGCGACGGGAGCGACGGGAGCGACGGGGGCGTCGGAGGAGCCAGGGGCTCGGGGGGCGCGAGGCGGTGGGACGCGACCGGCCGGGGCGCACATCGAGCCCGCTCGCGCCGAGGCGCTGCTCACCGCGCCCGGGGCGCCGTTCGCCGTTGTCCGCGGGGAGGCGGGCGCGCTCGAGTACGCCTCCGGGCCTCGCACCCTGCGGGAGTTCGTCGAGACGGTCTGGGCCTTCGGGGAGCAGCCCTTCCTGATCGCCGAGAGCGGCACGTACACCTACGCCGGATTCCTCGCCGCCTCCTGCGCGCTGGCCCGGCGCCTCACCGACGACTACGGGCTGCGCCCCGGCGACCGGGCCGTCATCGGCATGCGCAACCACCCCGAGTGGCAAGTCGCCTTCTGGGCAGTGCAGTTGGCGGGCCTGGTGGCCGTGCCGCTGAACGCGTGGTGGACCGCGGAGGAGTTCGCGTACGCCCTCGACGACTGCGCCCCGCGCGTGCTGCTCGTCGACGGCGAGCGCCTTGAGCGGGTGGCGGGCTGGGCCGCCACGCACGGCGTGCGCGGCATGGTCTTCCACGGCGAGGGTGAGCTGCCCGGCGGATTCGAGCGGTTCGACGACCTCTCCGAGCTCACCTCGCCCGACCCTTCCGCGGGGCCGCCCGACGTCGACATCGCGCCGGACGCCGACGCCACCATCATCTACACCTCCGGCACCACCGGCCGCCCCAAGGGGGCCGTCGCGACGCAGCTCGCGCAGTCCGGGGCGGTCATGAACCCCCGCTTCCAGGCGGCCATGTCGATGCTCGGCCGCGGCATCGTCCCAGGTCAGGGGCCCACCCCTGTCACCCTCATGACCTTCCCCTTCTTCCATGTCGCCGCCTTCACCTCGCTGTACGCGGCGATGGCCGCGGGCGGCACGCTCGTCCTGATGCGGAAGTGGGACGCGGGGCGGGCGCTCGGACTGATCCGGGAGCACGGGATCACGCATTACGCGGGGGTGCCTGCCACCGCCCTTCAGCTGCTTGCCGCCGCGGACGAGGCGGGGGATTCGCTGGAGAGCCTGACCGCGCTCAACACCGGGGGCGCGGCGGCTCCGCCCGGGCTCGTGGGCGGGCTCACCGCGCGGTACGGGTCCCGGATCGAGCCGCGCAACGGGTACGGGCTGACCGAGACCAGCGGGGGTGTCCTCGCCAACTTCGGTGCCGAGTACCGGAGTTGGCCCGACAGTGCAGGGCGGCCCACCCCCGTCACCGAGGTGCGGATCGCCGGGGCGGACGGTTCCGCGCTCGCCGACGGTGAGGTCGGGGAGCTGTGGCTGCGCGGGCAGTCGCTGGTCCGGGGGTACTGGGGTGATCCCGACGCCACTCGACTCGCCTTCCAGGACGGGTGGTTCAGGACGGGGGACCTCGCGGTGCTGTGCGACGGGCGGGTCGCGATCGTCGACCGGATCAAGGACATGGTGATCCGGGGTGGCGAGAACGTGTACTGCGTGGAGGTCGAGGGGGTCCTTCACGATCACCCCGAGGTGCTGGACGCGGCGGTGGTCGGGGTGCCGCATCCCGTGCTGGGGGAGGAGGTGGGGGCGGTGGTTCAGGTGCGGGGCGGGTCCGGGGTGACCGCGGATGCCCTGCGGGCGCATGTCGGGGCGGTGCTGGCCGGGTTCAAGGTGCCGGCGCGCATTGTCCTGCGCGAGGGGGCGTTGCCGCGGAACGCCACGGGGAAGGTGTTGAAGCGGGAGCTCCGGGGCGTTTTCCCCGCCCCGCCCCTTCCCTAGAGCCTCCGGCGGTTGGAGGGTGGGTTGCTCGCCGTTCCCGGGGGCTCCGCCCCCGGACCCCCGGTCGCGCCTTGAGGGCGCTCGTCCTCAAACGCCGGACGGGCTGGGGCGGGCTGAAGAGCTCTCAGGATCTCGTCACCCGTACGTGATAGTTCCCCATCCCGTCGACCCCCGTCACGGCTATCCGCACCCCGTTCTCCCGGTCCACGAACGTTTCTCCTGTCGTGTACGGGGCGTCCGACAGTTCCGCGTTGACGTTCGGGCTGCGGGTGCAGCCTCCTGTGGTGGGGTGGCTGTCCGAGACGTTCACCGGGCCCCTGCCCGTGTCGACCTTTGCGTCCACGCGGTAGATCAGGACCCCGGGTCTGCAGACCGCCTCGTCGTTGCCGGCCCGGGTGCGTACCTCTATCGCGTACCCGTTGTCCTTCGTCACCGGGACGAAGACCAGCTTCGGGCCGCCCTCCGTGGCCAGCGGGGTCAGGGCGTACTGGCTCGCGCCGCTGCCCGTCGCGCAGGACACCTGGCTGTTGTCGAGCCAGCCCAGCTTCCACTTGTGCCAGCCCAGCATGTCGTTGTTGGCACCCCAGTCCTCGGACATGATGTCCCAGTGCCCGACGGCCCCGCCGCCCTGCGGGGTGTAGAGGTCGGGCAGTCCGAAGACGTGGCCGTTCTCGTGCGGCAGCACCCGGTAGCCGGTCTCCCCGTACGAGCCGGACCCGTCGTCCTGGCGGCTGTAGACGAAGGAGGTGTTGGAGAGAGGGACGCCGTCCGCGTAGGGGGCGTCCTCGTTTCCCGAGAACGTCACCGAGAGGACGGTGTCGAGCGCCGACGGACCGGCGTTCGGGGTCACCAGCACGTTCACCAGGTCGTACTTCGAGAAGTTCACCCTCGAACCGGCCGCCGCGATCACGTCCTGGACCAGGCGGTGATAGCCGGGTTCATAGGGGGAGCCGCGCTCGATCCCGTACGCCGTGAAGGCCTTCGGCATCCTCAGCCAGTCCGGGATCGGGGCCTCGGGGCGGTAGTCGAGGCGGCCGTAGGAGGCGTTGCGGAACCAGTCGCTGGTCTGCGGGAAGAACTCCTTGTACCGGCTGAGCGCGGAGCCGGGGCCCACCGCGTCCGGGAAGTCGATCATGAGGGTGAGGGCCCGGACGATGCCGGTGGAGTGCGCGTAGCCGGGCGGGGTCGGAAGGCCTTCCGACATCTGCACGCCCAGTGCGGCCGGGATCCGGCAGGGGTCGAGCACGGACTCGCCGGGGGCGGCCACCGGGCCCGCGGAGGCGCGGGTGGCGAACGACAGCGTGGTGGAACCGGTGGTCAGCGTGGCGAGCGCGACCGAGGCGAGGGCGGCGCCGAGGAAGGTGGTCCGGCGCCGGCGGGGTATCCGGCGGCCTGGCGCCCGAGCCGGGCGGGACTGGCTGTCGTCCATGCGCACGCGCTCGCCTTCAGGGACGCGACAGCAGGCCGGATCCTGACTGTGCTCGTCTGATCACCCTGTGTCGGGCGTGTCGCGTGCGCGCGCTGAGTGGGCCAAATGTGGGTTTTTCCGCATATCTATGTGTGTGACTCAGGTCACATCCGTGTCGGGAAATAACCGGGGAAGGTTTCCCCGTTTGAACCTTCGTCCCCGCTAAACGGGGAATGCTTCCCCGCTTGGGTTCAGGTCCCCGGCGGACACGTACGACCAGCACGTCCGATCACTGACGACCAGCAAGTCACCGACGACCAGCAAGAAGGAGCAGAGCCGTGCAGACTGCCGCCGCCCCCGTCGCCGCAGCGCCGCGCCGTGCCCCGCGTCCGCGGGCCGACGCCCTGCGCAACCGGGAGCGGATCATCGCCGCCGCGCGCGAGATCTTCGTCGAGTGCGGTGCCGAGGTGCCGCTGGACGAGATCGCCCGCCGGGCCGGGGTCGGCAACGCCACGATCTACCGCCACTTCGCCGACCGCTCGGAGCTCATCACCAGCGTGGTGCTCCACGTCATGGACCGGGTCTCGGACCGGGCCGAGACGGCGGCCGCCGAGGAGGCGGATCCCTTCGAGGCCCTGCGCCGTTTCGTGCACGCGGCGGCCGACGAGCGGATCGGGGCGCTCTGCCCGATGCTCTCCGAGACCTTCGACCAGGACCAGGCGGAGCTGAACGCGGCCCGCGAGCGCCTCGAACGCGATGTCGAGGGGCTCATGGGGCGGGCCCGTGCGGCCGGCCGGCTCCGCACCGATGTCGCCGTCGGCGACCTCATGGTCGCCCTCTCCCAGCTGACCAGGCCGCTGCCCGGCACGCCCTGCCCGAACATCGACCAGTTCGTCCACCGCCACCTGCAGCTGTTCCTCGACGGGCTTCAGGCCCCGGCGCGGTCCGAGCTGCCGGGCAGTGCGGCGACCCTCGACGACCTCCGGCGGAGTTGATCGCCTCCCACTCTCAACTTCCCGTTCACGCCCTCAACTCACCGCTCGCCAAACCTGGTTGAGGCATCGTGCACACGTAGATCAAGCTAGTTTCCACACTTATCTCGGTAAATCCGCGTCCCAAGGTGGCTACCCCCATGTCAAAAACAGTCGGTCTGGACAAGACAGACCAGCTCTCCCTCGCTCCCGACCCCAGTCGCTGGAAGGCGCTCGCCTTCATAGCCCTGGCCCAGCTGATGGTCGTCCTCGACGCGACCATCGTGAACATCGCGCTGCCCTCCGCCCAGCACGCGCTGCACATCAGTGACGCCAACAAGCAGTGGGTCATCACGGCCTACGCCCTCGCGTTCGGCGGGCTGCTCCTGTTCGGCGGGCGCATCGCCGACCTGTGGGGCCGCAAGCGGACCTTCGTCGTCGGCCTGCTCGGCTTCGCCGCGGCCTCCGCGCTCGGCGGCGCCGCCACCGGCGAGGCCATGCTGCTCGGCTCGCGCGCGCTCCAGGGCGCCTTCGGCGCACTGCTCGCGCCGGCCGCCCTGTCGCTGCTCGCGGTGATGTTCACCGACGCCAAGGAGCGCGCCAAGGCGTTCGGCATCTACGGTGCGATCGCCGGTGGCGGTGGCGCGGTGGGCCTGATCCTCGGCGGCTTCCTCACCGAGTACCTGAACTGGCGCTGGACCTTCTTCGTGAACATCCCGTTCGCGATCGTCGCGGCCCTCGGCGCCTACCTCGTCATCCGTGAGCCCTCGGGCACCCGCAACCGCTCGCCGCTGGACGTGCCCGGCGTGATCCTGTCGACCACCGGTCTGGTCGCGCTCGTCTACGGCTTCACCCGCGCCGAGTCGGCCGGCTGGTCGGACGCGCTGACCATCTCGATGTTCGTCGCCTCGGCGGTGCTGCTCGCGGCCTTCGTGACCGTCGAGGCCAAGGTGCGCCACCCGCTGCTGCCCCTGCGCGTGGTCACCAACCGCAACCGCGGCGGCGTCTACCTCTCGCTCGGCCTCGCGGTCATCGCGATGTTCGGCCTGTTCCTCTTCCTGACCTACTACCTCCAGGTCGTGAAGGGCTTCTCGCCGGTCAAGACGGGCTTCGCGTTCCTGCCCATGATCGCGGGCATGATCACCGGCTCCACCCAGATCGGCGCCCGTCTGATGACCCGGGTCCCGCCGCGCCTGCTGATGGCCCCCGGCTTCCTGACCGCCGCCGTCGGCATGCTGCTCCTGACCCAGCTGGACATCGACACGTCGTACGCCGGCGTGATCCTGCCCGCGCAGATCCTGCTCGGCCTCGGCATGGGTACGGCGTTCATGCCCGCCATGTCGCTCGCCACCATCGGGGTCGAGCCCCGGGATGCCGGTGTCGCCTCCGCGATGGTCAACACCTCGCAGCAGGTCGGCGGCGCGATCGGCACCGCCCTGCTCAACACCATCGCCGCCTCGGCGACCACGGCCTACGTCACCGGCCACATGGCGCTCGGCGCCTCCAACCCGGAGCTCCTGAAGCTCCAGGCCATGGTGCACGGCTTCACCGCCGCCATCTGGTGGGCGGTCGGCATCCTGGCGGTCGCCGCCGCCATCGCCGCCACCCTCATCAACACCGGCCGCCCCGGCGGCAGTTCGGTCTCCGGTCTTGGCACCGGTGAGGACATCGAGGACGAGGTGCGCATCCCGGTGGTCGCCCACTGACCCCCCGGTAGCACCCCGGACGCACGACCTGCCCTGGCCCCGCTGATCTCAGCGGAGCCAGGGCAGGTCCGCTTTCGCGTCCGTGGGCTGGAGGCCCTGTGCCATCACCCGCATGATCTCGCCGAGCTGGTCCGCCTGCTCCGGGGTCAGCCGGTCGAACATCGCCTGCCGTACGGCGGCCACATGCCCCGGCGCGGTCCGCTCCAGGACCTCGTGACCCGCGTCCGTCAGGATCGCGAGCTGGCCCCGCTTGTCGGAGGGGCAGTCCTCGCGCTTGACCCAGCCGTTGTTCTCCAGGCGCGCGACGGCGTGCGAGAGCCGGGACCGGGTGATCTTCGAGTTCTTGGCCAGCTCGGTCATCCGCATCCGGTGCCGCGGGGCCTGTGAGAGCTGGACGAGCAGCCCGTAATAGATGTGCGGCATCCCGGCGTCGCGCTGGAGCTGTCGGTCGAGGTGGTCTTCGAGGAGGCGGGTGGCGTGGAGATAGGCGCGCCAGGTGCGCTGCTCCTCGTCGCTGAGCCAATGGGGTGCCGAGGTCATACATCTACTGTACGGACACTTCTTGAAAGTTGAACTAGATCGCGTTAGGGTGAGCAGCAGAGCTTGAGACTTCAAGCATGTCTGTCCGTCCCGTGCCCGGTCTCCGGGCCGGCCGACCGGACCGTCAGTGAGTGAGCCGGAGAGTCGTCATGACCGTCGCCCGCGCCGAGCGCATGCCCGCCCTGTACCTCTCCCACGGCGCCCCGCCGCTCGCCGACGACCCGCTGTGGCCGGGCGAGCTCGCGGCCTGGTCCGGCTCTCTGCCCCGGCCGACGTCGATCCTGATGGTCTCCGCCCACTGGGAAGAGGCCCCGCTCGCGCTCGGCGCCACCGAGACCGTGCCGCTCGTCCACGACTTCTGGGGCTTCCCCGAGCACTACTACCGGGTGCGGTACGCGGCGCCCGGCGCCCCTGGACTCGCCGACTCCGTACGCAAGTTGCTGCGCGCCCCCGGCATGCCCGTGCAGGACATCCCGGACCGCGGGCTCGATCACGGCGCCTACGTCCCGCTCGTCGAGATGTTCCCCGCCGCCGACATCCCGGTCCTCCAGGTCTCCCTGCCGACCCTCGACCCGCGCAAGCTGTACGACATCGGCCGCAAGCTCGCGCCGCTGCGCGACGAGGGCGTGCTGATCGTCGGCAGCGGCTTCTTCACCCACAACCTGGCGGCCCTGCGGCACCCCGGCGGCCAAGTGCCCGCCTGGTCGGCCGAGTTCGACGACTGGGGCGCCCGGGCGCTGGCCGCCGGCGACCTCGACGCGCTGCTCGACTTCGAGCACAAGGCACCCGCCGGGCAGCTCGCCCACCCCCGCACCGAGCACTTCGCCCCGCTGTTCGTGACGATGGGTGCGAGCGAGGGCGAGCCGGGCGGGGCTCGCAGCGTCATCGACGGGTTCTGGATGGGGCTCGCCAAGCGGTCGGTGCAGTACGGCTGAACGGGCGTGCGGGGCAAGGGAGTTGACCGCCACCGGACCCCTACGCCTCCCCGAGCTCCTTCTCGTACCAGGCCACGTCCCAGTAGCGGCCGAACTTGCGGCCCACCTCCCGGTACGTGCCGATGTGGGTGAAGCCGAAGCGTTCGTGCAGCCGGAGGGAGGCCTCGTTCGGCAGGGCGACCCCGGCGTACGCCCGGTGCACGTCCTCGCCCGCGAGCGCCTCGAAGAGCGAGCGGTACAGGAGGGTGCCCACGCCGCGGCCGGTCGCCTCCGGCGCGCAGTAGACGCTGACCTCCACGGAGGTCGCGTACGCGGGCTTCGGGCGGAACGGGCTGCTCGTCGCGTAGCCCAGGATGCCGTCCCGGCCGACAAAACGGTCATCGTGAGCAACCAGAAGGCGGTGCGGGCCGTCTTCAGGGTGGGAGTGCAGCCACGGACGGCGCTGTTCGGTGGTGAAGGCGGCCGTGTCGAATGTGATGGCGGTCTCACGGATGAAGTGGTTGTAAAGGTCCGTGAGGGCCTCCAGATCGGCTTCCACACCAGGCCTGACCTGCACCTCTGTACGTTCCTGCGGCACCTGAACCCCTCCCGTGGCGGCACAGGGTACTGCATGATCACGAAAATCGATGGGCGGGACGGGAATTCTGTCCGGATTCCAGCCGTTGTTTCCATCGGATGCAGGGCACCCGGGAGGGTGTCGCGACCCACTCAGTAAGGGAGCACGCATGGCAACCCGCGCCGTCGCCCGCCGACAGTCCGCCTCTGGCGGTTCGGAGTCGGGAAGCAGGGTCCGCGCAGTCAGCGGTGAGATCGCCGACCGCGACCTGGTCGGTATGTACCTCGACGAAATCGCGCGTACGCCGCTGCTCGACGCCGCCAAGGAGGTCGAGCTCTCGCAGACCATCGAGGCCGGTGTGTACGCACGCCAGATCCTCGACGCAGAGGTCGAGAGCAAGGCGGCCGGAGCCTCGCGCGAGGAGCTGGAGGCGCTGTACGCCGCCGGTGAGCGCGCCAAGGACCTCTTCATCCGATCCAACCTCCGCCTCGTCGTGGCCGTCGCCCGCCGCTACCCGAGGGCCGGCCTGCCGCTGCTCGACCTCATCCAGGAGGGCAACGCCGGCCTGGTGCGCGCGGTCGAGAAGTTCGACTACGCCAAGGGCTTCAAGTTCTCCACGTACGCGACCTGGTGGATCCGCCAGGCCATCACCCGCTCGATCGCCGACCAGTCCCGCACCATCCGCCTGCCCGTCCACCTGGTGGAGGAGCTGGGCCGCATCCGCCGGGTCCAGCGCGAGTTCAACCGGGAGAACGGGCGCGACCCCGAGCACACGGAGATCGCCGTCGAGCTGGGCACCACGCCCGAGCGAGTCGGTGACGTCCTGGACTGGGCGCGCGACCCGGTCTCGCTGAACATGCCGGTCGACGACCAGGGCGAGACCCAGTTCGGCGACCTGCTCGAAGACACCTCCGCCGTCTCCCCCGAGCAGTCCGTGCTCACGCTCCTTCGCAGCGAGGAGCTGGACGACCTGATCTGCAAGCTCGACGAGCGCACCGCCTCCATCATCAAGATGCGGTACGGCATCGACGACGGCCGCGAGCGTACGCTGACAGAGGTGGGCAAGGAGCACGGTCTGACCCGCGAGCGGATCCGCCAGATCGAGAAGCACGCCCTGCTCGAACTGAAGAAGATGGCCCGCGACACGGGCTTCGACGCGGCGGCCTAGGCCCCGCCCCCCCCAAGACGAGCTCCGGCACCTTCCCCCCCTGGTGCCGTGAGCTCCCGGCCCCGGCACCTCTCCCCCCCCTGGTGTCGGGGCCCCTCTCGTTCCCCTCATTCCCCCGGACCGGGCGCGGTCGCCCGCGTGAGGCGCTCGCCCAGATCGCGCAGATAGCCGGTCATCGCCTGCGGCCCGTTGACGGTGAACTCGCAGTCCACCAGGGCAAGCCGCAGCGCCACCCACTCGAGCGAGTCGGTGCACGAGGTGCGCAGCCGGCAGCGCCCGCCGTCCAGCGGCTCGGGAGCCCCCATCGACGAGGGCAGCCGGGCGGTCACGAAGTCGGCGGGCGCCTCGAAGGTGACGTCGACGTCCAGGACGGGCTGCAGCCGGTTCATCGAGTTGCGCACGAACTCGGCCGCGTTCGCCTCGGGCAGCTCGCGCGGCGCGAACCGGGCGCCGGTCGCGAACGGCTCGGCGACCCGGTCGACCCGGAACGTACGCCAGTCGCCGCGCTCCACGTCGTACGCCACCAAGTACCACCGGCGGCCTGTCGACACCAGGCGGTACGGCTCGACCAGGCGCTTGGTGGCCGTGCCGTCGCCGGAGACGTAGTCGAAGCGGAGGCGTTCCTGGCCGGTGACGGCCGAGGCGAGCGTGGTCAGGGTGCGCGGGTCGACGGTGGCGCCGTCGCCGCGCCAGGGCCCGGCCAGCGGCATCGTCGCCGCCTGGAGGCTCGCGACGCGGTGGCGCAGGCGCGAGGGCAGGACCTGCTCCAGCTTCGCCAGGGCCCTCACCGATGCCTCGTCCACGCCGTCCACCGCGTGGCCCGCGCCCGCGCGCAGGCCGACCGCGATGGCCACCGCCTCCTCGTCGTCCAGGACCAGCGGCGGCATCGCCTTGCCCGCGACGAGCCGGTAGCCGCCCTCGGCGCCGCGCGCCGCCTGCACCGGATAGCCGAGTTCGCGCAGCCGGTCGATGTCGCGCCGCACCGTGCGCCGGGAGACCCCGAGCCGGTCGGCGAGCTCGCCGCCGGGCCACTCGCGCGGGGTCTGGAGCAGGGAGAGCAGTTGCAGCAGCCGTGCCGGGGTATCGGTCATGTCATCCAGGATGCCCGGCCAAAGAGGACACGCTTTGACCTATAGGGGGTCTAACTTTCTTCTCATGACCTCCACCACGACCAGTAGCACCACCCCAGAGTCCGCGGCCACAGCCGCAGCAGACCGCCGCCGGTGGTTCGCCCTGGCCATCGTGATGACCGCGGCCTTCATGGACCTGGTCGACGTCACGATCGTCAACATCGCCATTCCGTCCATCCAGAAGGACACCGGGGCGAGCTTCTCCTCGATCCAGTGGATAACGGCCGGCTACGCGCTCGCGTTCGCCGCGGGCCTGATCACCGGCGGCCGCCTCGGCGACATCCACGGCCGCAAGAAGCTCTTCCTCATCGGCATCGGCGGCTTCACGCTCGCCTCCGCCCTGTGCGGCTTCGCCGCCAACCCCGAGATGCTGGTCGCCTCCCGCATCCTGCAGGGCGCGATGGCCGCCATGATGGTGCCGCAGGTCCTCTCGATCGTCCACGCCACCTTCCCGGCGCACGAACGCGGCAAGGTCTTCGGCCTGTTCGGCGCGGTCGTCGGGCTCGGCGCGGTCTCCGGGCCGCTGCTCGGCGCGCTGCTCACCGAGTGGAACCTGTTCGGCCTCGAATGGCGCCCGATCTTCCTGATCAACCTGCCGGTCGGCATCGCGGGCCTGGTCCTCGGCATCAAGTTCATCAGCGAGTCCAAGGCGCCCAAGGCCCTCAAGCTCGACCTCGTCGGCATGGTCCTGGTCACGCTCGGCCTCCTGATGCTGCTCTACCCGCTGACCCGCGGCCGTGAGCTCGGCTGGCCGCTGTGGGGCTACCTGTCGATGGCCGGCAGCGTCCTGGTCTTCGCCGGTCTCGTCGCGTACGAGCGGATGAAGGCGCGGCGCGACGGCTCCCCGCTCATAGAGCTGTCGCTGTTCAAGGTGAAGAGCTTCGCGGCGGGCATCGCCGTGCAGGCCACCTTCGGTGTCGGCCTCGGCATCTTCTTCCTCGTGTGGACGCTCTACATGCAGATCGGCCTCGGCTGGAGCGCCCTGCGCGCGGGCCTGACCGGTGTGCCGTTCTCGATCGCGGTGTCGGTCGCGGCCGGTATGTCCGTGCAGAAGCTCGTCCCGCGCTTCGGCCGCAAGGTCCTCCAGGCGGGCGCCCTGACCATGGTCGCCGGGCTCCTGATCTACATCTGGGAGGCCGACCGCTACGGCATGGGCATCGCCTCCTGGCAGATGGCGCTCCCGCTGGTCGTGATGGGTCTCGGCATGGGCCTGATCGTCGCCCCGCTCACCGACGCGGTGCTCTCCGAGGTCCCCAAGGAGCACTCGGGTTCCGCGTCCGGGCTGATCAACACGGTGCAGCAGATGGGCAACGCGCTCGGCCTCGGCCTGGTCTCCGTCGTGTTCTTCGGTTCGATCGGCGACGACCTCGTACCGCCGCAGCTGAACCGGGCCTTCGTGGACGGCTTCCAGCACTCGCTCTGGTACGTCGCCGGGGTTCTCGCGGTGATCTTCCTGGTCATGTTCGCGCTGCCCGCCAAGCCCCAGCAGCACGTCGAGGGCGCGGTGGACGAGGCCGAGCTCCTCGACCTGACGAAGGACGCGCAGCCGGTCGGCTGAGCCCGCCGAACGCCGCGATGGCCCGCACCCCTGGAGGGTGCGGGCCATCGTGCTGCCCGGGCCCGGGCCAGGTGGCTCCCGCACGCCGGGACCAAAGTCCGTTTGTGTCCGCCGAATGCCCGAATTGATTTACATGGCCGAGAACTGGCCGTACCGTGGCGGTGTAACCGCAGGTTCGGGCACGGAAACGGACGTAAACAGACATGTATGCACCGGAGCGGCAGCAGGAGATCCTGCGCATCGCGCGGGAGAGCGGACGCGTGGACGTGCTCTCGCTCGCCGAGACCTTCCAGGTCACCGCCGAGACCGTACGGCGCGATCTGAAGGCCCTCGACCGGGCCGGTCTGGTGCGCCGCGTGCACGGCGGGGCCATCCCGGCCGGGCGGCTCGACTTCGAGCCCGACCTCGCCGAGCGCGAGTCCACCGCCGCCGACGAGAAGGACCGCATCGCGCGGGCCGCGCTCGCCGAACTGCCCGCCGAGGGCAGCGTCATCCTCGACGCCGGATCCACCATCGCGCGCCTGGCCGCCGAGCTGCCCCTGGACAGCGGGCTCACCCTCGTCACCCACGCCCTGCCCGTCGCCGCCCGGCTCGCCGACCACCCCGCCATCGACCTCCACCTCGTCGGCGGCCGGGTCCGCCACCGCACCCGGGCCGCCGTGGACGCCTGGGCGCTGCGCGCCTACGGCGAGATCCGCGCCGACGTCGTCTTCCTCGGCACCAACGGGTTCTCCGCCGACCACGGCCTCACCACCCCCGACCTCGCCGAGGCCGCCGTCAAGCGGGCCGCGATCGGCGCCGCCCGGCGCGTGGTGCTGCTCGCAGACTCCGCCAAGCACGGCCAGGAGCACTTCGCCCGCTTCGGCGACATGGCCGACGTCGACCTCCTCATCACCGACCGCGGGCTCGCCCCCGACGACATCGCCGCCATCGAGGCCGCCGGCACGGACGTGATCACCGTATGAACATCCTCACCGTCACCCCCAACCCCAGCCTCGACCGCACCTACGAGGTCCCCGGGCTCGTGCGCGGCGAAGTGCTGCGCGCCACCGGCGAGCGCGTCGACCCCGGCGGCAAGGGCGTCAACGTCTCCCGCGCCGTGGCCGCCGCCGGACACCGCACGGTCGCCGTCATGCCGCTCGGCGGCGCCCCGGGCGCCCTTGTCCAGGAACTCCTCGGCGCCGAGGGCATCGAGGTCGCCCCCGTCCCCGTCGCGGGCCACACCCGCTCCAACATCTCGGTCGCCGAACCCGACGGCACCCTCACCAAGATCAACGCGCCGGGGCCCCAACTGACCGCCGCCGAGAGCGAGTCGCTGCTCGACACCGTGCGCAAGCACTCCGGCCGTGCCGACTGGATCGCCTGCTGCGGCAGCCTCCCGCGCGGCCTCGCACCCCAGTGGTACGCCGACCTCGTCGCCCGCGCGCACGCCGCCGGAGCCAAGGTCGCCCTCGACACCTCGGGCCCCTCCCTCATCGCCGCGCTGCGCGAACGCCCCGACGTGGTCAAGCCCAACGCCGAGGAACTCGCCCAGGCCGTCGGCCGCCCCCTCGCCACCGTCGGCGACGCGGTCAAGGCGGCCGAGGAAGTACGGGAGCTGGGGGCGGCGGCCGTCCTCGCCAGCCTCGGCGCCGACGGCCAGCTCCTGGTCACCGCGTCCGGTACGTACTTCGCCTCCGCGCCCGTCGCGACCGTACGCAGCAACGTGGGAGCCGGTGACGCCTCGCTCGCCGGGTTCCTCGCGGCGGGCGGCGAAGGCCCCCGGGCGCTGGCCGCCGCCGTCGCCCACGGCGCGGCCGCGGTCCAGCTGCCCGGCAGCGTGATGCCGACCCCCGGCGACCTCGACCCGGCGGCCGTCACCGTCACCGACGCCGTCCCGCTGGACCGCCCGCTCACGGAACCGGCGCCATGACCCCCGTCCCCGCCCCTCACCGCCCGCAAAGGAGCCCGCGATGAGCCAGATGATCACCGCGGAACTGGTCGACCTCCACCTCGACCTGGCCGCCGACTCCAAGGAAGCCGCCGCCCGCACGCTCGCCGAGCGGATGGCCGCCCTCGGCCGCATCACCGACCTCGACGGCTTCCTCGCCGACGTGGCGGCCCGCGAGGCCCAGATGCCGACCGGCCTCGACGGCGGCATCGGCATCCCGCACTGCCGCAGCGCCCACGTCACCGAGCCGACCCTCGCCTTCGGGCGCAGCGCGGCCGGGATCGACTTCGGCGCGCCGGACGGCCCGGCCGACCTGATCTTCCTCATCGCGGCCCCGGCGGGCGCGGACGACGCCCA
This sequence comes from Streptomyces mauvecolor, assembly GCF_039532965.1. Lineage (NCBI taxonomy): Bacteria > Bacillati > Actinomycetota > Actinomycetes > Kitasatosporales > Streptomycetaceae > Streptomyces > Streptomyces mauvecolor. Next base: position 18,074 of record NZ_BAAASQ010000051.1, read on the forward strand.
CCTCTCGATCCTGTCCTCCCTGGCCCGCCAGCTCATGGACGGGGAGTTCACCGCGGCGCTGCGGGCGGCGACGACGGCGGGGGAGGCGGCGGCGCTGATCGCGGGCGAGGAGGCGGCGCCCGAGCCGCAGGCCGAAGCGGCCCCGGAGCCCGAGGCCCAGCCGCACGAGACGGAGCCCTTCCGCATCGTGGCCGTCACCTCCTGCCCCACCGGCATCGCCCACACGTACATGGCGGCGGAGTCCCTGGAGCGGGCCGGGCGGGCCGAGGGCGTCGAGATCGCCGTCGAGACGCAGGGATCGTCCGGGTTCACCCGGCTCGACCCGGCCGTCATCGCCGCCGCCGACGGCGTGATCTTCGCGCACGACGTGCCCGTACGGGACAAGGAGCGCTTCGCCGGGAAGCCCACCGTGGACGTCGGCGTGAAAGCGGGCGTCAACCGCCCCGCCGAACTGATCGCGGAGGTCCGCGACAAGGCGGACCGCGGCGACATCACCGAGCCGGGCGGCGCCAAGCCGTCCCCGGTGGAGGCGGCGGGCGAGCCGGGCGAGGGATACGGCACCAAGCTGCGCAAGTGGCTGATGTCGGGCGTCAGTTACATGGTGCCGTTCGTCGCGGCGGGCGGCCTGCTCATCGCGCTGGGCTTCGCGATCGGCGGCTACAAGGTGAGCGATGCGCCTTCCGTCATGGACCACTTCGTCTGGACCGACACCACCAGCTGGGCCGCGCTGCTCTTCCAGGTCGGCGGCGTCGCGTTCAAGTTCCTCGTCCCGGTCCTGGCGGGCTACATCGCGTACGGAATGGCCGACCGGCCGGGTCTGGTGCCCGGCTTCGTGGGCGGCGCGATCGCCCTCGACATCAAGGCGGGCTTCCTCGGCGGCCTCGCGGCCGGTCTGATCGCGGGCGCCGTGGTCATGGCGATCCAGAAGGCCAGGATCCCCGCACCACTGCGCGGCATCATGCCGGTGGTGGTGATCCCGCTGATCTCCTCGGCGGTCGTCGGCTTCCTGATGTTCCTGGTCATAGGCGAGCCGATCTCCAAGCTCCAGTCCGCGCTGACCAGTTGGCTCAACGGCCTCTCCGGCGCCAACGTGATCGTCCTCGGCGTGGTCCTGGGCCTGATGATGTGCTTCGACCTGGGCGGACCTATGAAGTCCAGAAGCACATCACGACGAGATCAAAATGAGACCCCGCCCAAGTGGAGGCGGGGTCTTTGGGTTTGGCGGTCAGTCTTCGGCGCGTGCCAACTCCACGAGCCCGGCAAAGGCTCCGCCGGAGAGCATGAGGATGGGACCGTTGGGGTTCTTGCTGTCGCGCACGGGGACGACACCAGTAGCCGCCGCGTACTCAGGTGCCCACTGAAGACAGTTGCCACCTTCCGGCCCGCTGTAGGAGGACACAACCCATTCGTGCGGTGCCGGAGCAGGGTAGTTACTCACGTCATCTTCTCCATCTGATCTCTGATGAGTTGCGCGGTGCCCCGTCTGGTGAGCGCTTCACCCGTGATCTCATCGTAGGCATGTTCAGCCGCTCGCACGTGCTCGGGATCATCGACGATTCCGGCAGTACGGTAAGCCTCAACACAGACCACAGTCACATGGTTTGGGGCGGTCAGGAAGGATGCCGAACCCTCCAGTAGAAGATGTGCGTCTGCATCGAGGGGCAGCACGCGAACGCTAGTAGTCGGCCGAGCACTGTGGGCAAGGAGGGTCTCGAACTGGGCCCTCATGACCTCCCGAGGGGCCAGCAGTCGGCGCAGCACGGACTCACACAGCACCACCCGAAGAACGGGGGGTGACGCTCCGTTGAGGACTGCTTGGCGCGCCATGCGAAGATGCACGGCTTTGGCGATCTCAGCATCACTAGCTCTTGGGTCGCCCTTGCGCAGAATGGCACCCGCGTACTCCGGGGTCTGCAACAAGCCCGGCACGACTGTCTGAGACCACTCCCGGATCTCTACTGCCGAGCGTTCTAGCGTCATCCGGCGCTGATAGAGCGCGGGGAAAGTGGCTGCTACCACTTCCTCGTACAGGCGCTTGAATTTCCCGTCTGTTCCGAAGAGTTGATCGAGTCCGGCTGGGAGCTCGGCGGGAATGGAACCAGTACCCGACTCGACACGGCTAATGGTGCTCTTCGAGGTGCGCGTTTGCCTGCCGACTGCCGTCTGTGTCATCGGGCCATCTGGGTGCAGCTCGCGGGCGCTCTTGAGTTCCTCGGCGAATCGCCGGCGTGCGTCCTGGTTCTCTTCTTGTTCGGTGGTCATTTTCCGTTCCCACTCAGTTGGGCACTGTCGGCAGCTGGCAGTCAGCGCAGGTCGGGCCGTGCGGCATATGCCGTCGTGCCCAAGTCCCAGGTCGGGCGTCGAAACCCTTTGATGGTAGCGGCGTGCGCGCAAGTCTGGCCCCAGTAAAGGAAGTTGAGGCACACGTAGACGCGACGCCGGAGGCTCAGAGATGGACGGCCCGGAGTATGCAGTGGACACCGCGAACGCGGACAAGATCGGCGTAGTTCAGGATCGCTACGCAGGGAGCGTGTACCTGCGACCGCCGGGCGGTGGAGTCGAGTGGGCAACCCCGCCGGAAGCGCTCAGGCACCTGACGGACGACGAGCTGCGGCAGGCCCACATTCTTGACACCCCGATTGGTGGTCAGCGCCGGTGAATCCCGCGATCTATGCGCCCGGACTTGAGCCCGTTCCGCACCCTGGGTGCGAGGACTGCCAGGCAGCCAGTAAGGCCCGTGCTGCTGCCCACATGGCGGGCCGTACGGCAGACGTCAGACGCGCGACGGACATCATTCGACAGCACACCAAGGGGCATGGTGCTTGATCTCGCAGCGCTGGACGCCATGGATTTTTCAGCGTCACGGCCCGGAGGTGTTGATCCGGATTCGTGCCCAGCGTGCGCCATGGTCGTCAAGATCGCGATTGAAGCCGCAGCGACCAAAGACGAGGAACTTGCGCTTCAGTCGCTTGAACTGGGAACGATCCACGCCATGGTGAGCCACCGTGTGACAGTCGGGTGCCCCTGAAATGATCCCTTCGCGGATTTCTTGAGGAGTCCTTTCCTACGCGCGGTATAGCCGCCCTTAATCCCTTCTTTTGATCCGAGGGGAGGCGGACCAGCGACGGGCCCGGGTGCGGTCCACGGCAGGACTGTCACACGGGGGCCCGTTGTCAACACAGACTCCGTCTCTGCCGAGACGCCCCACTCATCGTGATCCCAGGGTGGCTCGGACTCGGTAAGGGGCGGTCAGCGAACTGCAACTCATCCATTGGAGGTAGAGCTATGTCCGTTCTCGCGGACGCCCCAGTACAGCTCAAGCCAAGTGCCCGGGACTTAATCTCGGAAGCGAGCCTCACGACTGCCGTGCACCTGGTGCAGCGCTGCAACCCTGGCCTTCATGACGACATGGCGAGCCGCATCGTCGACGAGGCGCTGAAGTTCATGGCTGCGGCAGCCACCAACCGGACGCCGGGGCTCGCTCTTCGTCCGTCGCGCATCGTAGACGAGGGATGGCACGCGCTTCTGTGGGACACGAAGACGTACGAGGGGCTGTGTGCCTTCCTCGGGCGGTTCGTTCACCACGTGCCGGAAAGTCCAGCGACCAAGAAGCACGACACCGCCACTGTTGAGCGGACGCTCGAAGCCATCCGGGCCGCCGGGTATCAGCCGGACTCCTACCTGTGGAGCCCGGAAGCTCAAGGCTCGGTACTCGTCTCTGCCGACTGCATGCATAGCGAGTGCACCGATGGCGGGTCCAACTGCACAGGTCCGGGGATCGCTTGACGCCCTCGCCCCAAATCGGCACCAGAGTCCTAGAGTTGGCTGCATGAGCGAGAACAGCCCGGCCGAATGGACTGACCCCCGTTACCGAGAGGTAGTGGAGGCTTTCCGCAGGGAGCGTCTTGGCCGAAAGACTCACTGCCCTACCTGCCAAGGCATCCGTAGGTGCGTGATCTTCAACTCAGGCACTGGCGAGATTCACAACCTGCGTACGTGCTCTTGTGCGCCCAGCGCGCCCAAAGGACGTCGCACCGCATAGAGCCCCGACCGGACAAGCCAAGAGCAGGGGCAGATGGTGACGACGCCTGCCAGTGGGCCTGTTCAGTGGTTCAAGTGTCGTCTGTGCGGGCCGAACGTGAAGCGTCGTCGCCCGCCTGTGTAGCCGCTCCAACTACGGCCCCGCCCACCTGCCTATCCCCCCTGGCAGGTGGGCGGGGCTTTTTCCATGCCCATGGGCGGCCCCGACGGCTACTTGTTTACTCATGGCCATAAGTAGTTGACCTCACGCCCCGGGGTGGCGCATGCTGGCCACTCATTCGCATCAGTGGATGAGTGGTCGGCCAGTGGTCGCATTGCCGACTGCTGGCCTCGTGACTGAGAGGTCATCAGATATGGGTATGAGCAAGGGGCTTCGGTCTGCTGTGGCTTCGGGTGTGGCAGTGCTGAGCCTGGGCGTGGTGGGGGTGTCGTCGGCCTCGGCGATGCCGGATCCGGGGCCGGGCGCCGGGCGGGACGTGCCGTCGTATCAGAATCCCTGGTCTCAGGAGGTGCGGGGCCCTGTAAGGGTCACGCCGATGACGCGGACGGTTACGGCGAGTGCGCTGCGGGTGCGGTCGGGTCCGGGGACGGACCGGCGGGTGCGTGGGCTGGTGTTCGCGGGAGATCGGGTCGAGGTGCTGGACCAGGCGCGCAACGGCGGCCCGTACATGTGGTCCCACGTGAAGATCACTCGGAGCTCGGATGGTCTGCCGCGTGGCTACGTCGGGTGGGTGGCTGATCGCTACCTGGGGTGAGCCGCTGGCGTGAGTTGCGGTGAGTGAGGCGGCCCCCTTCCTGCTGCATCAGGAAGGGGGCCGCTGCTCATGGCGGGGTACGGCGGTGGGATGAGCTGGGCTTTGTGAGCCTGGCTTAACACCCGGGATTTGGCCGATAGTTGCGCAGGCAATTAGCTGATGTGGGTGTGAATGGCTGTTCTTCCTGGGTTTGGTGGGGAGAAAGATTGCCGTTGGCATACACAAGCGGTTGGGCCTGTACCAGACTGGAGCGCCTGTTCGGGACGTGCCCTTCCGAGCGGAACCAACTCAGCGTGTGCGGGGCTGGGTTGGCAACGGGGATTGGCGGCCTTGGCCGTGTGAGGAGAGTGGTATGGGCGATGAACGACACACGGGGCGGAGAGAGCGACCCGGAGCGCGGTGGGGATGCGGAAGAGTCGTTGTGGTCGCGGGAGGTCGATTACGTGCGGTCGTGGCGTGAGGCGGACGCTGCGGCGCGGGAGTTGAACGCTGCGGCGGGTGCGCTGGGCATGGGTGAGGATGTGCGCGCTGTGGCGCACACGGGCCCGGAGGGGGAACCTTGGGTACGCATGCGGCCGAACGCGGCGCGGAAGGTCGCGGCGGTCTTGGCGACGCTGGCACGGGTGGCGCAGTGTGAGGGAGGGGACGGGGACGTGCGGGACGACTGGCGTACGGCGAGTGGTGAGCGGGTGCGGATCCGGAAGGATCGGCGCGGTGAGTACATCGAGTGCACAGGCTGTCGGCGCCCCATCAAGATCACAGGGTTGGGGACGGCTGCGGCTGCGGCGCGTCAGCACGCGCGGGAGTGCCGGAAGTGACGGCGTGAGCTGCCCCCGGGCCCGGTTTGCGACCTGAGGTGACGAAAGCCAGCCACGGCGGCGGGTCGGCCGAGTGACGGCCGCAAGCTGGTCCCGTCAACCCCCACCGGTCTCAGCCACGCTAGCTCTGTTCTTGGTGCCATAGCGTGGCGGTCGCCGACGGTGGCGCGGCCCCCGTCGGAGACCCGTGGGCGCACGGTCCTGATGATTCGGCCGGCGACCGACCCCGGCGCTCTGTGGGGCGGGGATGTTGGGGCCCTGCGCCGCTGGGCGGCTCCTCGGCACGTGATGAGCGACGGTGACAAGCCCTTGCGGGCGATCCGCGGGGGCTTGTCGCACGTTCCACAGCAGGGTGGCTGCGAGCCGCGCGGTGCCGCCGGGCGGGACCGGCCGGAGGCCGCACGCCCGACCGAGCGGCTTGGCCGCGCGGGCGCGCCGAAGGCGCGCCCTGCTTGAGGAAGTAGAGACAAGTTACGCCGGTGGGCTCGCCCGTTCAGGGGCGCGCGGCTCCGGCGTGCTCGTTGGGCGTGAGCGGGAAGCGCAACCGCATGGTGCCGGGGGCCTTCAGCTCCTCGCAGAGCAACGGGCGGCCGGTGTCGGCGGCGGACGTGATGCGGTAGGTAACGAGCAGGGGACTGGAGTCCCGGAGTTCCAGGGCGGCGCGCTCGTCCGGCAAGGGAGCACGGGCGGTGACCTCTTCGTAGAACGCCAACGGTCCTACGGACTCGGCTAGTTGTGCGTACGCCTCCGTGACGGGCGCGTCTGGGGTGCGCGCGAGGCTCGGCGTGTCGGCGGCCGTGGCCATCGGGATGAACAGGCGGTGCGCGATACGGGCGCCGCTGGACGGGTCAAACAACAGGCGGTCGACGCTGAGCGCGTCCTGGTCCTGCTGGCCCAGCAGAGAGGCAACAAGTCCGTCCAGCGTCGTGCGGGACACGGTGGGAGCCTCGGCCTCGGGGAGTTCCGGGATGCTCCACACGGACGCGGTGCGACTGATCGAGCGGTTAACGGCCTGGGCTGGCGCGGGCGCTGTCTGTGCGCGGACGATGGATCCCTTGCCCTGGCGGACGTCAATGAGTCCCAGGGAGCGCAGTTCGGCGATAGCGGCCCGGACGGTCGCTTTGCCGACTCCGTAAGCCTCCACCATGTCGTTCTCGGACGGCAGGCGCGTACCCGGTGCGTACTCGCCGCTGTTGATCTGTTCGGCGAGAAGCTGGGCCAGTTGCAGGTAGCGGCGTCCGGTGCGGGCTTCGGCGCTGGCGGCCGGTGTGACGCGGCGGCCGGAGGGTCGCTTTCGCACGGTCGACGGCTTGCCCTGCTGTACATCGATGATCCCTCGGTCGCGTAGCTCGGCGAGAGCCTTGCGCACAGTGGTGCGGCCGACGTCGTAGGCCTCGACCATGTCCGCCTCGGATGGCAGGCGTTCGCCGGTCTTGTAGTGGCCGGTTCGGATCTGCTCCGCGATGCGGTCGGCCACCTGTTCGTGCATGTGCCGGGGACGTCCGATGGGCTCAGAGGCTGGCATAGGGCGGGCTCCTAAGTCGCGTATCGGGTCGAAGTTGCACGGGCCGGTGGAAATCGATGCGTGCTGTTGTCAGTGCCGCGTGCTAGTGCACCACAGGTTAGCCACTCATGAGAATAAGTGGTTGACCTTCTCCTGGGGTCCGCGCACCATGGATCACCCATCCACTCATCCTCATGAGTGGATGAATGGACGGGAGAGGAGTGAGCTATGCCCATGCAACGCAAGCCCATCGATCTGACGCGGCTGGGCACCCTGCGGTGTGCGATCGCGCCTGAGCCCCGGCTGGATATGGACGGGGAAGTGCGCCGCGACCGCGACGGCAACCCGCTGTGGGTCACGTCGGTTGCAGTCCGACAGTTGGAGTCGCGCACGGTCGACACTCTCGACGTGGTGACGCCTCTCAAGCCCACGGGCCTGGTCGAGGGCGGAGAGGTCAAGATCACAAATCTGTGGGCGAACGACTGGGAGATAGACGGCCGCAAGGGCGTCTCCTTTCGGGCGGACGCCATTACTCCGGCTCCGGTCTCGGTGCCTGCGGGCCCGGCGCGCGGCAGCAAGGGCGATGCTGCATGAGCGGGGAGCGGGAGTTCTGGCACCTGTCGCAGGAGCAGGCGGACGGCACGGCGTGCGTGGTGTGCGGCGTCGACTACCGCACGCATAAGGCACGGCATGTGCCGGTCGGCCGTTCAGCGGAGACACGGTCACAGGTGTTCGCCTGTGCGGGGCCGTGTGCGCTGCACGTCGTACGGGAGGCGGAGGACCAGGCTCGGGAAATGATCGAACTTGCCGGGCTGGACGACTTCATTGCGGACGGCGGGGACGGCGCGAGCCTGGGGCAGGACGGGGAGTTTGGCTACCTGCTGCGGGATCTGCGGATCCTGGTCGGGGTGGAAGCCCTGCTGACTGCCTCTAGCTCGGTGGCGGTAGTCCGCTTCCTCCTGAGCCTGGCGGGCATTCATGGCGAACTGGCCTCACAGCGAGCCCGATTGCTGGTGCTCCGCCTGGAGCAGGGCGACGGGGGCACGTGATGCCCGCCTCGCTGATCGTCTGGATCCTTACCGCGCTCATCCTGACGGCGGTGCTGACCCAACGCTGGTGGGAACCGCGCCTGGCGGCCCGGGGCGTGGACGTGAACGGCTGGCCGCTGCGCTGGTGGATCGGCGGCTATCCGCGCGTGGTGCTGCGTATGTGGTTCACCTGGCGGCGCGTGTGCCTACTCAACGGGCTCTCGATCTCCAACCGGGGCAACATGCGCAGAGTCGGTGACATCGCCGTGACGGGCATGGTCCTGCGGCCGAAGCCGCCCCGGATGACGTTCCCGATGCCGACCCGGGGCGGGCTCACGGTGCGCGTGTACATGCACCCGGGGCAGACCCCATCGCCCTATCTGAGCGCCGCTCACGCCCTGGAGCACGCCTGGCGCGTCTACGGCGTGCGGGTCTCCTCTCCGGCCCGGGGACAGGTCCTGTTCAAGGTCACCGCACTGGACCCGCTGACCGGAGAACGGCCCGCACACGGGGGCGAAGAACTGCGGCTGTTGCAAGCGAACGTGGGCCGCACCGAGGAAGACGATATCTGGCTGATCGACTTCCGTAAGGTGCCTCACTGGCTCGTGACCGGTGCCACCCAAAGTGGGAAGTCCACACTTCTGGCGGCGCTGATCCGCGCACTGTCCGTCCAGCGGGTGGCGCTCGTCGGTATCGACTGCAAAGGCGGGATGGAACTCGGGCTGTTTCAGAACCGGTTCCACCTGCTGGCGACCAGCCGCACCGAAGCGCTCGGCGTGCTCGGCACTCTGGTGACCGAGATCGAGACCAGAATGCGGGCCTGCCGCACGGCGGGCGTGCGCTCGATCTGGGACCTCCACGAGATCGACCGCCCTGCACCCGTCGTCGTGATCGTCGATGAACTGGCAGAGCTGTTCCTGTCGGACGGCTCCCGTGAGGCACGCGACGAAACCGAACAGTGCGCCGTGAATCTGCTGCGGCTGGCTCAACTCGGTGCCGCCCTCGGCGTGCACCTGGTGTTGGCCGGACAGCGCGTCGGTTCCGATCTCGGGCCCCGAGTCACCGCGCTGCGCTCACAGCTCGGCGGCCGGATCGCGCACCGTTCCCACGACGAAGCATCGGCAGTGATGACGCTGGGCGACGTCAACGAGGACGCCGTGATCGTCGCGCAGACGATCAGCGAGGACGAGCGCGGGGTTGCGGTCGTGGTCTCGGGCGGCCGGTGGAAGCGGGCCCGTTCCGATCTCGTCGGCGCGGCGGACATTGCGCAGATCGCCAACACGCGCGGCCCACAGTGGCCGTTCCTGTCCGGCCCGGTCCTCGAAAAGGAAGAAGGGCAAGCGGGTGGATAAGAGCTGGATCTATATGTGGGACGGCTTCTTGTGGCTGTTCGCCGTCATGCTCGCCCGGTCCCGGGAGATTAAGGCGTATCAGGTAATGGGTATTGCACTCGCTGGATACCTGTTCGCCATGACACCTCTGAGCTATCCGGTCTGGTGGACGATCGTCTATTTCTTCGGGACGAAATAGGCCGCCAGAAATCCGGCCGAGTATCTGCCCAATCCATCAACGGCGCCCCACACGTTCTTTTCTATCGTGCGGGGCGCCGCTTTTTATCTCCGCCCTGCGTAAAGGGCCATGTCCGTAAGGAGTCCCGCTATGCCCGCAGTCCGTGAGTACCCGTCCACTCATGAGGCCCGGCGCGCTGCGTTGGCCATTGCTGCATATGAGCGCACGCTGTCGCTGACCGAACGCGACTTGATCCGCATGATTACCGATCCGGGATTCGCCCGATGGCGCGAGCAGATCGAAGGCGTCGGCGGCTGCTCGCACCCGATCTATCTCGCCGGACACACCACCACCCGCAACAATGCGGGGGAGGTGCTGCACCACTACGACACCCGGGGCGAACCGGGAGAGCGCCTTGCCGTGCGGTGCCGCAACCGGCGCGCGACAGTCTGCGAACCCTGCTCACGCCTGCACTCCGGCGACACCTTTCACCTGGTCCGCTCCGGCCTGCTCGGCGGCAAAGGCGTCCAGGAGCGCGTACAGCTGCACCCGCGTCTGTTCGTGACCCTCACGGCTCCCTCGTTCGGTGCAGTACACCGCGCAACCGGTGACACAGACCAGGTGTGCCGCCCCCGCCGCGCCTCTGAGCAATGCGAGCACGGACGGCCCCGGGGGTGCTCCCACCGTCACCCTGACTCGGATACTGCGGTAGGTCAGCCGCTGTGCCCGGACTGCTACGACTACCCCGGACACGTCCTCTGGCACGCCAGCGCGGGACGGCTGTGGAACCGCTATTGCCACACCGTGCGCCGCCACCTGGCCACGGCGGCCGGCGTACCCCAGACCCGGCTCAAAGACCATCTGACCTTGGCGTTTGCCAAAGTCGCCGAATACCAGAAGCGGGGCGCCGTGCACTTCCACGCTGTCGTGCGCCTCGACGGACCGGACGGCCCCGACAGCCCTCCGCCCTCCTGGGCAACGGCCGAACTCCTGGACGCGGCGGTGCGCTCGGCCGCTGATGCGGTGGAAGTGCGCACCCCGTATGCGGACGCGGTGGGGGAACGCGTGGTGCGCTTCGGTACGCAGCTCGACGCCCACCCAATCCGCTCAACAGCGTTCGCTGACGAGAGCGTTGTCACCGATGATGCGGTGGCCGCGTACGTCGCCAAATACGTGTCCAAGTCGGTCGGCGACGCTGGCGGCATCGATCACCGGATACGGCACTACAGCGCTATTACCTGCGCCCCGGTCAACGCCCATGTACGCGCCCTCATGGCCACCTGCTGGCGCCTCGGCTTCCTGCCGGAACTCGAAGAACTCCGCCTTCAAGCCTGGGCGCACACCCTTGGCTACCGGGGCCACATCATCACCAAATCGCGGCACTACTCGACCACGTACGGCGCTCTTCGGCTGGCCCGTGCTGTTCACAACAGGGGCGGCACCCTGGCCGACTGGGACGGCGATCCAGGCGTGATCACGGAATCGGCCTGGCATTACGTCGGCTCCGGCTACACCCTCGCCGAAGCCGAATGCGCGGCAGGCATCGCCACAGAACAAGCCCTCTACCGCGAACTCATCGACGAGATACGGGCGGTCGGGGAGTGGCGGCAATGACGGAATGCCAAAAGTGCCAGGCCCGCATAGAACGCTGGGGGAGAAAGATGCTAGAGAAGGAGGCGTGGATAGAGAAGCAATTGGAGAAAATGCCCGACTATAGCGACGAGTTCAGGAGAAGGCTTCTCCGGGGCTGGGGACTTGAGCTGTAGAAGGATGGGAGCCCCTGGCGCTCCAGGGGCTCCCAGTCCTCAGTCTTCCTGTTCCCATGCAATATCAACACTCTCGGGGTCAAAGTGCCTACCGCGAGGGGCCTTCTCCACGATGATTGCCTTAATGAGCTTGGTCATTTCGTGTCGCTTCTTGTCCGGCGTGTAATCCTCCCACTCCTTCAGGAGGGCCGGGTTCGTCTTCCTATGATCCTCGATCTTTGCTGACAGGTCGCGCACGCGATGCCTGAGTATCCCTCGCTCCTCTTCGAGTTCGGCAATGAGGTCCATGGCTGTGCTCGTAGAGATCCTGCTCACTGCTCCGGGCTTTCTCCGCTCCATTACTGATTCAATCTCTGCTGAGATCTCCTCTAGGCGGGCTTCGTCGGAGGCGATTTGAGTGCTCTCAGCGGTGCTCGACCGCTTGGCCTGGCGCGCAATCTTCTTCGCGAAGGCGTCGAGGTAGAGTTCCTCTACGTGATCTTCCAAGGTTGCTGCTGAACGCGTGATACCTCCGCATCCGTTATTGGTAGTGGGGCACCTGTAGAACGGAACCTTTTTTCCTTTGATCGTGCGAGCGGATGCCGTAAGACGCGTGCCGCACTTTCCGCACCGAACGAGGCCAGACAGCAAGTGCGTTCTGTGGCCTGGCCTGGTGCCGCCTGTTTGTCCCTTTGCCTTGGCGACCTCCTTCCTTTCTTCGAGAACCCGGATGGCTCGCCAATACTCCTCGGGCGTGACTAGCGGCGCCCATCTTCCGATGACGGGCTTGCCTTTTGAGTCGTAGACGATGATGTCGGGCCCCCACGGGTGAGGGTTTTCCCGACGTTCGCGCGTAGGCATGTACGCCTTGTATCCACAGTTGCGAGGGTGTGTAATTCGCAAGACTACGGTTTTGTAGAGAACTGGCCTTCCGTCCTTCCCGGTGACTCCGGCTTCGGCCCAATCGGCCTGAACCTGGCTAATAGTGGCTCCATCGCCAATGTCGAGAATTGCTTTCTTGCGTAGATCTGCGTGGGGCTGGACCAAATTCCCCTCAGCGTCCCACCCCCACGCGCGACGGCCGATGTGGTCCTTTCCGTCAATGGCTTTGTGGCGGTTGGCATCTGCCTTGCGGCGGCGGATTGATGATGCCTCGACGCCACCCATCACAGCTTGCATGACAAACATTGCGCGGCCATTGTCGGTACTGAGGTCGGTGCCGCCGGTTACGGCTCGGCCGACCAACTTCCCGTTGCGCTCGAATATCTGGCAAACGCGGGCCGCGTCGAACGCCTGGCGGGCCACACGGTCGGAGTGCTTGAACACGAACCCGTCAATAACGCCTGCGGCTAGATCCTTGAGGAGCGCCTCGAAGTCCTTGCGCACGATGTACGGGTCCGATGCTGACGTGTCGTTGTCGTCGTAGACCTTGACGACTTCGCCCCCCAACTGGACGGCGAGCGCGTGGCAGTCCTTGAGCTGGTTGGTGACGCCCTGGCGACTGAGCTCCCCCGTCACGGGGTCGCGGTCGTCATCGGAGATCCGTAGATAAGCACCTAACTGGAGCACGTGCGAGCCCTCCTCCTCAACGTCCTTGAGGGGGAGGGTAGTTACGTCCTGGCTGGTCAGTGGATGGTTTGCCGACACTGGTGGGGTCCTCTCTGCCTTGATGTGCTTTCAAGGTAGCTAGGTGGCCCGCTCAACAAGGTCGCGTACACCTTCGCGATCGGCGGGCTCGCCGACGGGGGCGACGGCAGCTTCAAGGTGATGGCGGCCGTGATGGCCGCGGGCATGGTCCCGCCGCTGGCGATGGCCCTGGCCACCACCGTACGGGGCCGCCTGTTCACCCGTGCCGAGCGCGAGAACGGCAAGGCGGCGTGGGTGCTCGGGGCCTCGTTCGTCACCGAGGGAGCGATCCCGTTCGCGGCGGCCGACCCGCTGCGGGTCATTCCCTCCGCGATGGCGGGCGGCGCGGTCACCGGCGCCCTGTCGATGGCCTTCGGCTGCACCCTGCGGGCACCGCACGGCGGGATCTTCGTGGTCCCGCTGATCGGCAACGCCTTCCTGTACCTGCTCGCCATCGCCGCCGGCACAGCGGTCGGCGCGGGCCTGGTCATCCTGCTCAAGGGCCTGCGCAAGCAACAGCCCGAGAACCCGGCCCCGGAGCCCGCCGAGGAGAGGGTGGCGGTCGCCGCCTGAGTGGTTCGGCCCGATATGCCCGGTCCCTGCCGTGGGGCCGGGCACCTTCGGCCGTCATGACGTGACATGTACCACTTGAGGACCAAAGTCCTTGCATCTCCCTGCCACAAGTCCCGGCCCGTGTTGTCTACTGGGGCGCGTGGCTCAGAACATCACGATCATTCAGCAGATAGGCCTTTCCGTCCTCGCTGCGGCGAGTGTCGCCTGGGTCGTCGGCCTGGTCCGCATACTGCGCCGGGAGCGCGCCGACCGGGCCGAGTGGCATGCGCTGCGCACCCTGCGCGCGGTGGGCCGACAGGCCGGGCCGCCCGCCCAGGAGGAGGTGGCGCTCACCGAGGCGGAGCGGGCCGCCTTCGCGGGCCTGATCCGCCAGCTCGATCCGCGCAGCTCCTGAACGTACGGCCGCGACGTGCGGCCGCGACGTACGGCCGCGACGTGCGGCCGTGAGGTGAGGGTCCGCAGGTCCTCCGGGGTGCCCGTGCGGCCCTCAACTCACATGGGCGCGGCGCTCCATGGCGGCTCTGGCCGCCTGCTCCGTCGCGTACACCTCGCACATGTGGCGGCCGTCCGGGGTCGCCGTGTGCTCGACCTCCCACAGGCTCAGCTCGCCGCCGTCGTGCAGCAGGAACGCGTGCTCGTACAGCGTGAACGCGGCGTCCCGGCCGGGCGTGCGGCAGTGGCTGCCGAAGGCCTGGGTGATCCGGTGCGCGTGCGCGGCCCGCAGCCTCAGCGCGGTCCGCCGGCCGGGCCGGTCCGGGTTCTCGGCGCGGCGAAGGAGCCGGCGCGCGTGGTCGGCGGAGTCGTCCGGCGCGTACGGGTGGGGGCGCGGCGCCGCACCGTCCCGCCCGGCGAGGGCGTCGGGGCCGAAGCCGGCCTCCCAGCAGTCCTCCGCGTACGGGTCGAGGGCGCCGATCCCGTACCCGGCCAACTCGGCCTCCAGCGCGCCGAGTTCGTCGTCCAGGTGGCGGGTCTCGGGGGGAAGGGCCCTGCGGCGCAGCCGGGCGGCGGCGATGCGGGCGTCCTCCTCGGCCGCGTACACCTCGTGCGCGTACTCGCGGCCGTCGTGATGGGCCAGCTCCCACAGGGTGACGGTGGTGCCGTCCAGGAGCAGATAGCAGTGCCGGTACGTCTCGCGGCTCAGGCGGTGGCCGCCGGGGCCCGCCGCCGATGTGTGCAGCGAGGAGTGCAGCGAAGTGGTGTGCGCCATCGCCAGGGCGAGGCGCTCGACGATCTCGTCCGGCAGATCGAAGGAGTTCAGGGCCCGCCCCAGGAGTGCGGCCACGTGTTCCGGGGCCGAGTCGTCGCCGGGGCCGCGCTCGCCGTCGAGCGGGTGGGGCACATGGAGCACCAAGGCTTCTCCTGGCCGTCGCTGTTGGTCACGTAGAAGGTGCTCAACGTAGCCCCTGAGGGCGGATCGCGCAGCGGGCATGGCCGAAACTTTTCCGGCCGGCACCCCGTAAAAGGGTTACCGGCCGGTCAAGTAGCCTGGTGCGGAAGGGGGTTGGTCAGGAGGCGCTGTCCGCCGTCCACTGGGACCAGGGCATGTTCCAGCCGTTGAGGCCGTTGTCCGGGGCGATGGTCTTGTCGGGCGAGCCCTTCACCACGACGACGTCACCGATGAGGCTGTGGTCGAACATCCACTTGGCCGTGGTGTCACCGGCAGCGCCCTTCACGTCCCGCATGCCGACGCAGCCGTGGCTGGTGCCCTCGTTGCCGAACACCGACGGGTCGCCCCAGTAGTTGCCGTGGATGAACGTGCCCGAGGTGGACAGGCGCATCGCGTGCGGCACGTCCTTGATGTCGTACTCGCCGCCGAAGCCCACGCTGTCACCGTTCATACGGGTCTGCGTGAACTTCTCGGAGATCACCATCTGCCCGTTGTAGGTGGGGTGTTCGGAGCTTCCGGTCGACACCGGAATCGTCTTGATGGTCTTGCCGTCCTCCTGGACCGTCATCTCCTGCGTCTTCACGTCGACGGTGGAGACCTGGTTGCGGCCGATGGTGAAGGTGACTTCCTTCGACTGCACGCCGTAGACGCCCTTGGAGCCCTCGACCTTGTCCAGGTTGATCTTCATGGTGACCTTGGAGCCGGCCTTCCAGTACTCCTCGGGCCGGAAGTCCAGGCGCTGGGAGCCGAACCAGTGCCCCACGACCTGCTGGCCGCTGCTGCTGGTCACCGTGATGTGGGAGAGGACGTCCTTCTTGTTGGTGATCTCCTTGTTGAAGTCGAAGGACACCGGCATGCCGACGCCGACCGTGGAGCCGTCGTCGGGGGTGTAGTTGGCGATGAAGCTGTCCTTGGCTGAAACGGTGGAGAACTGCGAGTTCTCCGTCGCGGCCCGGCCCTTGTCGTCCTTGCCGTTCGCGGCGATCTTGTACTGGGTGCCGCGCTCCACCTTGCCGGTCGGCTTCCAGGAGAGCCCGTCGGCGGCGAGCGTGCCGGGCACGGCCTTGCCGCCCTGCACCTCGGTCATCGTCACGTCGGACAGCTTGCCGCCCTCGGCCTTGACGGTGACGTCGTTGATGGAGGCGTTGGTCGAGCCGTTCTTCGCCGAGATGGTGATCTTCAGCGTCGAGGCGTCCTTGGCGGCCGAGGCGTCCGCGCCCTTGTCGCCCTTGCCGTCGTCGTTCGCCTTGGCGTCGCCGCCGCAGGCGGTCAGCGCGAGCGCGCCGACCAGGAGGCCCGCGGCCCCGGCGACGAGCCTGGCCCGGCGCCGGGCAAACGGACGCGCGGGGCGCGGGGTGCTGCTGAACTGCTGAGGCTGCGCTGCGTTGTCCGACGCCGGCGGTGTCACGGGCTGCTCCATGTCTGCGTGGTGTACTGCGTAATGAATCCAGTACGGACATAGAGAACCCAAATGGCCCAATGGTTGCGAGATCCGATGGTGACGGCGGTCACAATCAGGGCTCTCCAGGGGCTCAACTCCCGTACAGATCCCCATAAGAGGGAAAAGTCCCGCCGGGCCCCTCGACGCTGCCTGCGGCCCGCACGCCCCGCACGATCGCCCGCGCGACGACGTCGGCCCCGGCGGCGAGGACATGGTTCAACTCCTCGGGGCCGAGGACCTTGTCCGTATCGTCCGGGCCGGAACCGTGCGATCCGGTGGCGAGGGCGAAGATCGTGTCCCCGTCGTGCATCAGATGTACGGGGCGAATGGCGCGGGCGAGCCCGTCGTGCGAGGTCCCGGCGAGCTTCTGCGTCTGCGGCCGGGTGAGCCGGGCGTCGGTGGCGACGACGGCGAGGGTGGTGTTGAGCGGCGGCATCCCGGTACGGACCGCGTCGAGCCGCGCCTGGGCGGCCAAGTGCCTTTCGGAACTCGGTAGTTGGGTATCGGTGGCGTATCCGTACTCTCCGTACAGGGCGCCGTTGCGGGGGTCGACGGGGGAGCCGACGGCGTTGACGACGGCGAGGGCGGCCACCGTCGCTCCGGAGGCGAGGGTGACGCTCGCGGTGCCGACGCCGCCCTTCAGGCCGCCGACCACGGCGCCGGTCCCGGCGCCCACGCTGCCTTCGGCGACCTCGGTCCCGGCCGCCTCGACGGCCGCCCGGCCCACCGCCGCGTCGGGCCTGGCCCGCCAGTCGCCGCCGCGCCCCAGGTCGAACAGGCAGGCCGCGGGCACGACCGGGACCACCTGGTGCGGCTCGGGCCCCACCCGCACCCCGCGCTGCTGTTCCTCCAGCCAGGCCATCACCCCGGCCGCCGCGTCGAGCCCGTACGCGCTGCCGCCGGTCAGTACGACGGCGTCGATGCGCTCGACGACGTTCTGCGGGTCGAGCGCGTCGGTCTCCCGGGTGCCGGGGCCGCCCCCGCGCACGGCGACGCCGGCGACCGCGCCGCCGGGCGGGGCGAGAACGACGGTCGTGCCGCTCAGGGCGTTCGGTCCGGGCACGGAGGCGTGCCCGACGAGGAACCCGGCCACGTCGGTGAGGGAATTGTTCATGGCCCCCTCCCTACCACGGCAGTTGGGCCACCGCGATAGTTGGCCCACCACGGCAGTTGGGCCACCGCGGTAGTTGGGCCACCACGGCAGTTGGACCCCCACACCAGTCGCGTACCGGCTCTCAGAGCTTCGGCCCCAGGTAGGTCCCGCCCGAGGCGTCGAGGACGTGCCCGGTGATCCAGCGCGCGTCCTCCGAGGCGAGGAAGGCGACCGGGTCCGCGATGTCGGCGGGCTGCCCGATCCACGGCAGCGCCTGCCCCTGGAGCATCATCGCCTCCATCTGGGGCGAGGACCGGAAGAAGGCACGGGTCCGGTCGGTCTCGGTCGGCCCCGGCGCGACGAGGTTCACCGTGATCCGCCGCGCCCCGGCCTCGTTGGCGAGGGTCCGGGTGTACGCCTCCATCGCGCCCTTCGTCATCGTGTACGCCAACTCGTCGCCGAGCGCGATACGGGTCACGGCGGAGCCGATGGTGATGATGCGGCCGCCGTCGCGCAGAGCGGGCAGCAGGCGCTGGGCGAGGAAGAAGGGGGCCCGCACGTTCACCGCGAAGAGGCGGTCGAAGAGGTCGGGGGTCGTCTCCGCGTACGGCAGGTGCCCGGTGACGGCGGCGTTGTTGACGAGGATGTCGAGGAACTCCTCGCCGGTGTGGGCGCGCAGCCCGCTGCGGACGGCATCGGCGAGCTGCTCGACGCCGTCGACGGTGTCGAGCTCGGCTCCGACGGCGAAGGCGCGGCCGCCGGCCTCGACGATGGAGTCGACGGTCTCCTGGGCGGCGGGCCCGTCGGTGCCGTAGTGGACGACGACGAGGGCCCCTTGGGCGGCGAGCCGCTGGGCGATGGCGCGGCCGATGCCGCGGGAGGCTCCGGTGACGAGGGCGGTCTTGCGGGCGAGGGTGCGCGCGGGGAGGCCTTGCGGGCCCTGGCCGTGCCGACCCTGCTGGCCCTGGTGCTGCTGGCCCTGCGGGTCCTGGTGCTGCTGGTGGTGCGACATGGTGTGCTCCCAGTTCTGGCCCTGCGGGCGGGGCCCGGAGGGGTTCGTTGCCGGGGGCGGCTCCCTCCGGCAGGGACGACTCTGGGTGCGCCCGCTCACCGGGCGCGCACGGGGCGCTGACGGGGTGGGGGTGGGGCGGTGAGCGCGGGCCGGGGGCAGCCGGTCGCGCAGTTCCCCGCGGCTCTTGAGGGGTGGGGTGTTGGGTGCGGGTGGTGGGTGGTTGCTCGCGCAGCTCCCCGCGCCCCTGAGACCGGCTTTCGGCTGTGGGCCGTGGGTGGTTGGCCGCGCAGTTCCTCGCGCTCCTGGCGGTGTGAGTGCGGGGCACCCTCGGGCTGTGCCCGGGACTCCCTTGCCGCCTTCGTCCGCGGACCGTGCGTGGTGCTCGCGCAGTTCCCCGCGCCCCTGTAGGGCACCCAGTACCGCCCCGTTGCTCCCACGCGGCGGAGCCGCACGTGTCACAGCCCCGCGCCCCCGGCGGGACGAGCGCTGTTCAGGCGCGAACGGGGTCTGGGGCGGAGCCCCAGGGAACCTGGCCTCACCCCCTTCAACCCCCGGAGGCCACGCGGCGGAGCCGCAGAGTGTTACAGCGGGGAGGGGTGGGGTGGGGGGCTTCCGGGGTCTGGGGCGGAGCCCCAGGTCAGCCCGTTGGGCAGGAGGACAGGGCCGATCGGGCGGCCGCCAGGGCCGCAGGGGTGCCGGCCCGCCGAGCCGCCACGAGCGCCCGCTCGAAATCGGCCCGGGCGGACGCCAACCGCCCAGCCCCGCGCAGCAGTTCCGCCCGCTCACGCAACAGGTCCGCGACGTCCTCCCAGCACCCCAGCTCCTCGAAGAGCACCAGCGCCTCGTCGGCGCACGCCAACGCCGCCGCTGTTTCGCCGAGCGCCCCCGACACCCCGGCAAGGCCGGCGAGCGTCGTCGCCGTCCCCCAGCGTTCGCCCAGCGAGCGAAACGCCGCGAGGGCCGCCGACAGGTCGCGGGCGGCCTCCTCCACCCGGCCGTGGAAGAGGTGCAGATGCCCCGCCCCCGCCCGGGCGAGCGCCCGGGTCCAGGGGTCGGGGCCAGTCAGCTCGGGCCGCTCGGCCCCCGCGGACGGCCCCGCCGAGATCGCCCACAGGAACGCCGTGAACGGCTGCCGGAACGGCCGGTCCCGCTCGGCCACGATGCGCGCCGCCCGCGCCCGTTCCGCGCCGGGAACCGCCCCGCCCACCCCCGCCGCGAGCACGCACAACACGTACGCCTCGTCGAAGTCGAAGTCGGAGCTGAAATCGGAGCCGAAGTCGACCCCCTCCATTCCACCGGGCACGTCCCCGTCGAGCGAGGCCAGCAACTCGGCCGCCACAGGCGCCACATCGGCCCGCAGCCCCCGCAGCCACCAGAAGGACGAGAGCGCCGTCAGCAGGCGCAGGGCCGACGGACGGTCCTCGCGGGTAGCCCGTACCAGCGCCGCCCGCAGGTTCGCGTGCTCCGCCGAGAGCCGCTCCAGCCAGCGGAGCTGGTCCGCCGAACGGAGCTCGGGATCGGCCGCCTCGGCGAGTTCGAGGAAGTACGCGGTGTGAGCTGCGTCCACCAACTCGCGTGATGACAACGGCAGTTGTTCGGAGGCGTATGCCCGGATCGTCTCCAGCATGCGGTACCGCCCTGCCTCCGCCTCCACGAGCGACTTGTCGGTGAGCGAGGCGAGCAGGTCCTCCGCGTCGGGGCCCGCGCCGCACACCCGCCCGGCCGCCTCCGCCGTGGCGCCGCCCGCGAAGACGGTCAGCCGCGCCGCGAACTCCCGCTCCTCGTCGCCGAGCAGCGACCAGCTCCACTCGACCACCGCCCGCAGTGTCCGGTGCCGCTCCGGCTTGGTGCGGTCGCCGCGCGACAGGAGCCGGAAGCGGTCGTCCAGCCGGTCGGCGATCTCCGCGAGCGGAAGCTGCCTCAGCCGGGCGGCGGCCAGCTCGACGGCGAGCGGGAGCCCGTCGAGGGAGTCGCAAATGCCTTGCACCGTACGGGAGTTGGAGTCGTCCAGTTCGAAGTCGGGGCGTACGGCGACCGCCCGGTCGGCGAAGAGGCGTACGGCCGCGTCCGTGTCCAGCGGTCCCACCGGCCGCAGGGACTCGCCCGTGATGCCGAGGGCCTCGCGGCTGGTGGCCAGGACGCGCAGGCCGGGGCAGTGGGACAGGAGGCGGTGGGTGAGAGCGGCGGCGTCCTCGACGATCTGCTCGCAGTTGTCGAGGATCAGCAGTACGGCACGGTCCCGCAGGGCCTCGACGAGTGCCGCCTCGGGGTCGTCGGCGCCGCTGTCGCGCAGGCCGAGGGCGCCGCGCACGGCCAGGGCGGTCCGGGTCGCGGCCGACAGGTCGACGAAGCACACCTCGCCGGGCAGGCGCGCGGCCGCCTCCAGGGCGAGCCGCGTCTTGCCGGTCCCGCCCGTGCCGATCAGTGTGACGAGGCGCGAGGACCCCAATAGGCGTACAAGAACGGCCAGTTCGGAATCCCGGCCCACGAAGGAGGTCAGCTGGGCGGGCAGCCGCGATGCCGGGGCGGTCCGGGCCTCCTCGCCGCGCAGGATCGACAGGTGCACCGCCGCCAGCTCGGGGGAGGGGTCGGTGCCGAGCTCCTCGGCCAGGAGCGTACGGGCCGTCTCGTACTCGGCGAGCGCCTCCGCGCCCCGCCCGCCGCGACGCAGCGCCCGCATCAACTGGCCGCGCAGCCGCTCGCGCAGAGGGTGTGCCGCGACCGCCTCGCGCAGCCAGGGCAGCAGCTCGGACGGGTCGCCGCCGAGGGCGAGTTCGGCCTCGGCGAGCTCCTCGACGGCGCCCGCGCGCAGCTCCTCCAGGCGCGCGGACTGCGCGGCGGCGAAGGGGGCGTGGGCGAGGTCGGCGAGCGCCGGGCCGCGCCACAGCCCCAGCGCCTCACGCAGCAGCACGGCCGCGCGCCCGGGATCGCCCGCCTCGCGGGCCCGCGCGCCGTCCCTGGCCAGCTGCTCGAAGCGGAGCACGTCGACATCCTCGGGGTCGGCCACGAGGCGGTAGCCGGCCGGCCCGTACTCGATGGCGACGCTCTTGCGCAGCCGGGACACCTGCGACTGAAGCGCGCCCGGGGCTCCGGCGGGCGGCTCGTCCCCGTACAGCGCGTCGACGAGGCGCTCGGCGGGGACGGTGTGGCCGGCGTTCAGTGCGAGGAAGGCGAGCAGGGAGCGCAGCCGGGGCCCCGCGGGGGCGGTTTCGGCACCGTCTATGCCCATCGGGCCGAGCAGGAGGTAGCGCATGCCCCGATTCTCGCGGAGTTCCCCGCGCCCCTTGAGGGGGGCGCCCCCATTCCTGGGCTGCGCCCCGAACCCCCTGGGCTGCGCCTCGAACCCCCTGGGCTGCGCCTCGAACCCCCTGGGCTGCGCCTCGAACCCCCTTGGCGCCTTCGTCCTGCGGGCGGAGGGTGGCTGGTCGCGCAGTTCCCCGCGCCCCTGGCGGCGTGAGTGCGGGGCACCCTCGGGCTGTGCCCGGGACTCCCTTGCTGCCTTTCGTCCGCGGACCTTGCGTGGTGCTCGCGCAGTTCCCCGCGCCCCTGTAGGGCACCCAATACCGCCCGGTCGCGCCCGGGTGCGGGTCCCAGCGCTGTTGACCCTGGCAGGGAGCATTTCAGCCTGTCCTGGGGGTCCCCCGGCCCTTGAGGCCTTGGGGGAGTCTGAGGACGATCGCCCTTCAGTCGCGAACGGGGGCTGGGGCAGAGCCCCAGGGAACCGGGCTTCACCCATCCACACCCCCGGCGGGTCCGGGGAAGGGCGGGGTGGGGAAAAGGTCCCCCCGGAACGGGACTTTGGCGGGGCCGGGCCCGCCCCCCCACCGCGCTAGCTGTATTGATCACGAGCGTTGTTAACGCTGGTTGGTCTTGATCATGGCGAAGA
>NZ_BAAASQ010000052.1:0-23355 GCF_039532965.1 Streptomyces mauvecolor
CCCGCGGAGCGGGTTCCCATGCGCTGCGCGCATGGCAGTGACACGCCTCGCTACGCTCGCCGTGAACTCCCGTGCTCCGCACGGGAGTTGCGCCCGCTGCGCGGGCGCCCAGCCCTTCGGGCTGGTGAAGTCCTCCGCTTCGCTACGGACTTCCGGCCCGGCTCCGCCAGGCCTATGAAGAGACAAACGGCCGCTACGCGGCCTGAAGAGCAGTCAGCTCCGCTGCCTGCTCCGGAGCTTTCCGGCTCCGCCTCCAAGCCCCAAAAGGCCCGCTACGCGAGCCAGGCTGGCTACGAACGAGGGTGACTGATGCATCACATCGAAAGCAGCATGTATCTTTGGGGATTTTCGAGCACTACCCCAACCACACTCCACACCACTCAGTGAACCCGGAACGAGAACCGCACGAAAAACCGAGACCGGGAAACCCGCCAGCGATCCGCACGCCCGGAAAGCAGAATACCCACCCGCCCTCAACATCATGCCCAACAAGGAATTCTGACGAAACCTCAAAACGACCCGCCAAGCCGAAGAGCTCAGAGCCCCGACAGCGACCCGGGCCGCGAGCCGACCCCAGGACTCTCTGCCCGGACGGAAGCCAGACCCACAGACGGCTGCACAGGCCGCCACGCCACCCCAACCCGCGCGAGGCCCCCGGCCGAGCGCACCACCAACCCACGCCTGCCCATCCCCGCCGCACCCGCAGACCAAGCCCCCACCCTCCTTTTTTGATCATTGGGCGCAGGGAGTCGGGTAGAAGGGGATGTCAGACCGCCCTCCACACGAAAACCCTGCGGTGACCAGGGACTTTGCCCGGGGCGGCAGGAGCGGAGGGGGAGTTGTCGAACCAGTTGCTGGAGCAGTTGTCGAACCGGATGACACGCCAGTTATGAGCTTCCCGAGGGATCGGGTGCAACGCGCGGTGTTGAGAAAGGTGTTGGACACAGAGCCTGAGTTAGGTATTATGGAACATGTCAGGGGATGGCACCCCGGACACCGCCGAAAGTCCGTCAACCGAGAGGTATCCACATGGAACTCGTCATCTCCGAGGGCATCGTTCGCAGCCAGGCTCAGGGGCCCGACACGGTGCACGCGCGGAGGGCGCGCAGCGTCGCCAACTTCCTTCCCCGGCCTGAGTTGCTGCGGGACGCGGTCATCGTCCACAACACGGATGAGAACTACACCGGGCTGCGCTTCGACACCGCCGCTGGTCCCGTGGTCGTGATGATGCCGGTGGCCGCCGGATTTGAGTTCAACGTCGTACACGAATCGGAGACCGGCCCGAAGATCCTCGGCAGCATCAAGGGCGCGGCCCTCCCGGCACGAGCGATTGCCTACCGGGTCAGCGAATTTCTCCGGCTGAAGGGGCTTAAGTAACCCCCGGGTGCCGCCCGGAATCACCGGGCGGCACCCCCTGAACCTCTCTCACCGAAAAGGAGAATCCTGAAATGACCCTCACACAACTGGGCATGGCGTCGCACGAGGAGCCCGAGGAGCGCCAGGAGCTGAGCGAGCACGAAGAGGAGCAGTCGGAGGCCGCTTTTGCCCAGGCGCTGCGGGACTCTGCCCTTCCGGGCGGGGAGCCCTACTCTCTGCCGCACGAGTTGGAGTCGGCGATGCGGTCTCTGTTCCGGGTGGGGTGGGTGTACGGGGTCCGTTCCGGGCACACCGGTCCCGCGTTGGCGAACGTGCCGCTTCCTGCGAGGAGTCTGCGGGAGCGTCTCGGGTCGGTGGTCGCGGCTGCGCTCTGTACCGCGTTGGGGCGCCCCAGGCTCATGCAGAAGGTCAGGTATCACGGCAGTCTGTCCGAGTACCACGGCCGCTACTGGGTCACGCGCATTGACGAGAAGGTCACGCCGCTCGGGGATGTGTCGTTCAAGTACGAGTTGAGCGAGTGGACGGGCGCGCGGTTCCGGTGCGTGGTGTCCAACGTGAACGCGCACAGTGTCTCGGGTCTGCCGGAGTACTTCGACCGGTAGGCCGGCCGCCGGGTGGGGCACGCCGAATTTATTCGGTTGCCCCACCCTCGGAACTAGGTATTATTGAACATGTCAGAGGTTGGCGCCCCTGACACCGCCGAAAGACCGTCACCGAAAGGACGCCTCATGGCTCACGAGATCGAGCAGTTCAGCGACGGGACCGCCGCTTTCGCCTCCGCCCGCACCAGCGCGTGGCACAAGCTCGGCACCGTCACCACCGACGCCATGACCGCAGAAGAGGCCATGACCACCGCCTACCTTGCGGGGTGGAACGTGCGCAAGCTCGGCCTCTCCGCAACCGAGCTGCATCCGGATGCCGTGGAGAACATCGAGGTGCCCACTCACTTCGCCAGCGTCCGCACCAACCCGAAGACCGGCCGTACCGAGGCGCTGGGCGTGGTCGGCCCGGACTACACGCCCGTGCAGAACGAAGAGCACGCCGAGTTCCTGAACCTGCTGGCCGACGAGTCCGGGGCCCACTTCGAGACGGCCGGATCGCTCAAGAACGGCCGCCAGGTGTTCCTCACGATGAAGATGCCGCACGGCATGACCATCGGGGCCAGTGACCGCACAGACCTGTACATCGCGGCATTCAACAGCCACGACGGAAGCTCGGCATTCCGGGTGGTGGTGACCCCGGTACGAGTGGTGTGCGCTAACACCCAGCGCGCGGCGATCAACGGCGCGGTGTCGTCGTACTCCGTCCGGCACACCTCCGGGGCCCGGGGCCGTATCGCCCAGGCACGCGAAGCGCTCGGCCTGGTATGGGAGTACGCGGCAGAATTCGAGAAGGCCGCCCAGCGCATGGTCGAGGCCGAAATGACCCTCAACGAGCTGCGCACGGTCGTTGACCGCCTGTGGCCCGAGGTCAAGAAGGACAGCCCCCGCGCGACCACCAACCACGAGCAGCGGCAGGGCCAGATCGCCCACCTGTTCCAGCACGCGGCCACACAGGATGGGATTCGCGGGACGCGGTGGGCCGCGTACAACGCCCTCACCGAGTACGCCAACCACGAGGCCCCGAGCCATGGCCGGACCCCCCAGGAGAAGGCCGCCGCCCGCGCGGAGCGTGTGATCAGCGGAGCCGCTGACGCCCTGATGGAACGCGCCTTCGCCCTGACCACGGTCTGACCCATCCCACCATCCGGCCTTGGGAGCACCGGCTCCACGCTCCCAAGGCCGCACATCCGAAGGAGACTTCGTGACTGCGTTCTGTACGGGGCGCAGGCCGGAACCCGGCACTGTCTTCACGTTCACCGCGAAGGACACGCGGCCGAAGTTCTACCGCCTCCACGGCCGCCGCATGGGGCTGTGCCCTGCCTGCCACCGCATCGTGCCCGTCCTCACACGCGGCTCCCTCACCCTCCTGCGGCACCGGGTTCGCGCCGCCAACTGACCCCCGCCACCCGGCCATCCGGCGCCGCCATGCCGCCCCCTGAGCGGCGCCGGACCACCCTGTAAGCGCAGCGCCCCCAGCCGCCCGGCGCGAAGCGTCGGCCCCACGCTCCCCACGCGCAGCGTGGGGCCGGGGCGCCACCCTGCGGTGGGCGCAGCGAACCGCCGCCCCCGGGCACAGCGCGCAGCGCTGGCGACCCCGCTGCGCGGGGAAACCAAGCGGACTCCCCCGCCCCTCCTCCGGCTGCTCGCCGTGTCCCCCACCCGTACAGCGATCCCCCTGGAACTCCCGTGCCTGAAGACGAAAACGACCGGGCCATCCCCACCATCCCGCGCCCCCGCCGCCCCGCCGACGAACCCGCGCCCCGTATCCCCCCGCAGGACCACCCCCGCGAGGAGTAGGCCCTGCTCCCGGCCGACAGCTGTCCGCGCTCACCGCCCTGAGGAGACACCGCCATGAGCGATCCCGAGATGGAGCCGCAGAACCCCACCGCCCCCGTGGACACCGACGTGTTGAGTCTGGGGCGTGCGGTCACCGCCCTGTCGCGTCTGCTCGCCGTGATCGGGCCCGGAGACCACCACATCGTGGGTTCCCGGGGCTGCACCGACATCACTACCGCGCGCACCAACGTTGTCATCGCTACCGCGCACATCGACGTCCTCCCACTCAGCACGGGAATGCTCATCTCCCACAGCCCCGCCGAAACGGCGTGTCTTGCTGCTCTGGTCGGCCAGGCGTTCAGCGACCCGACCGGAACCGGGGGCGCACTCGTGGTGCGCACCCGAGGTTCCCAGGAAACGGCCGAGCGGGTGCGCGGGTGGCGTATGCGGGGTGGCTGGCTGCTCCCGCTCACCGCCGCAGAGGTTTTCTCGGCGTACTGCACGGACGCACTGACCGGTGACCCCCTCTCCCCTGAGTCCGATGTCGAG
This sequence comes from Streptomyces mauvecolor, assembly GCF_039532965.1. NCBI lineage: Bacteria > Bacillati > Actinomycetota > Actinomycetes > Kitasatosporales > Streptomycetaceae > Streptomyces > Streptomyces mauvecolor. The sequence goes on from NZ_BAAASQ010000052.1 coordinate 4,305, forward strand.
TACAGCGCGGGTCTGTCCATCCCCACCCCGGAAGAGATCTCCTAGCCGTCCCGCTACCGGCCGTCCGGCGCCATCAGCCCACCGACCTGGTGACGCCGGACCGGCCACCCAGCGCAGCGCCCCCCAGTCCGACGCGCAGCGCCGGACCATCCCGCCCACGCGCAGCGTGGGGCCGAGCCGTCCGGCGGTGAGCGCAGCGAACCGCCCCCCTGGCACAGCGCGCAGCGCTGAACCCACCCGCTCCGCGGGGACCAGTGCAGTTGCCCCGGCCACGTCCGGCCGCTCGCCGTGCCGGCCACGTCAGCCGGTTCGCGTCCTGACCGTGGCCACCCCGGCGGCTGACCCGGCCGCCCTGCCTCATCACCGTGGAGAACACCATGTCCTTGCTCAACCCGTCCGAACTGGCCGCGTTCGCCTACCAGGTCGCGCCTCTGCTCGGAACGCAGTGCCGCGCCCTGCCCGACGACAGCCGGGACGACGCTGTCAGGATCGTTGACGACGAGGGCCGCGCCCTGCTCCTGTACCAGGAGGAGGCGAAGCCTCAGCGGCTGTTCGTCACCGTCCGTCTGCCCGAAGCCGCCGAGGCGGCGGGCTTCACGGTGCGGCCGGTCACGGTCGCGGCCGGATGCACACCAGCGCATGCGGCTGCCCATATCCGCCGACGTCTGTTGCCCGCCCACGCCCGTGTCCTGGCCGCGTTCCATGCCCTGCCCACCGGTCCGGCCGACGTACCCGAAGACCGGGGCGCCGACGTCGGCGAAGCCGACTCTCCCCCCTCTCCGTCTGCCGTCCAGCGCGCTACAGCAGCACTGACCGCTGTAGCGCCTGCGTGCGACGCGGGCAGCTGCGACGGGTGGGTGATCGGTGAACGTCCCAGCCGACGCCGCTCGTTGCCCGCCGTGTGGTGGCAGACCGCCCGGAGCGCGGGAGCCACCGAACAGGCCGGGAACGGCGAGCTCGCCATGGCCCCGTTTCTCGCCGACGCGCTGCGCCGTGCGGGGCTGGTCACCACCGAGCCCCGTCACGGTCGCTGGGTGTTCTTCGCCGCACCACCGCAGGCTCCGGACGGGCCGCGGTACACCGCCGAGGCCTCCCCGGAGCGCCGCGCATCGTGGGACGTTATGGACCGGCACACCGGGGCCAAGGTGCGCGGCTCGGGCGACCAGGAGCACGCCGCGTACTTCGCGGAGTCTCTCAACACCGAGCACGACGTACGGCAGAAACTGCACGTTGCCTCGCTGGAACTGCCTGGAATCCAGGCCGGCGCCGAAGAGGAGATGCGTCTACGGGTGGTCGCTGTCGCGCTGGCCCGGCGCGGGTTCGCCCCCTACGGCCTGGACGCGGTCGACCACGCGGACGTCCCCGGATTCCTGGTCGTCAGCTGCTCGAACACACCTGGACAGGTGGCAGTTCACCGGGTGCTCGACCCGTGGGGCAGCACGCGGCCGGAGCCGGGCAACGCAGGCGCCGGCACCGCGCGCCGTTTCGACCGCGACCTTGCGGCATACGCCCGCTGCCTGAACGGCCCCGGGCGCCGGGCCGCCGTGGACGGCGAGCACGTACGCGTGCAGATCACGGAGACGGCATAGGCCATGGGGCAGCCCGAAAAAAGGGTTGCCCCCAACTCGCGAGTGCGTATTATTGAACGTGTCGACGAGCTAGCCCCGGCTTCTGAACGCCGGGTACGGACCGTGCCCGCTCGACGGGCCGTTTCCGCTCGCCATCCCCACACCCCGAGCAAAGGACGCTTCCGATGCGCCTGTACGACCTGCCCGCAGGAGCTGTCACCACAACCGGCTCCGGGATCACCACCGTCGAGGCTCACGAACTCCGCGAGGGCGACCTCATCGAGGTCAGCGGCACCACGGTCATCGTGACCGGCACCGAACCGAGCGACCTCCCCGGAATGACCCGACTGCCCATCAGTTACCACCCGTACGACACCGAGACGGTGCGAACCCAGTGGTGGACCCTCCCCTCTGACAGCCTTCTCACCCCTGTCCTGCTGCTGCGCACCGAGCACGTGGACTGCGCGCTGTGCAAGCCGGGCGCCAACAGCTACGAGGTCGTGGTCGACCGCGTCAGCGAGGGCCGGATCCAGTCCTGGGTATGCGAGGCGCACCTAGAGCAGCTCCCCGCCCTCCCGCCCGTCGCCCGCACGGCCCTTCCCGATGCCACGGCAGAGGAGGCCATCACCTACAACCGGGCACGCAAAGCACTGCCGATCGCGCAGTTGCTCGTTCGCTCCCGTCGCTCCACCTGTACCGAAGCCGAGATCGATGCGGCAGGCCTGGCGCTCGGCTGGCCGACCGTCTCCCCCGAAACGCGCGCAGCAGTCCGGGCCAACTTCGGCGTGCTGCGCACCGGCCCCAAGCGCTACCAGCGCTGACAGCCCACCAAGCCAGCATGCCCGCGCCCCGCGACCATTCCCCGTTCCTCCCCGCCGACTTCGACGAGCCGTGTGAGGACTGCGAAGCCCCCGCCGGGTCCTACTGCCGCTCCACCTGCCACTCCGGCTACACCGCCGACGACGCCCGCGCAGACACGCGCCGCCGGGAAACGCCCGCCTGACCGAGTCAGGTGATCCCCCGAAGAGCACCGCACTCCCGCGGGCTGCCGCCGACACCGGTGTCCCGGGCCATCAGGCGCGCGGTTGCGGAGGCTGGCTGTCTCCGTCACCGCGCGCCCCGTCGCTGAGCCAAGAATCGGAGTTCCCATGTCCACCATCGAGATCACCCATAGCCGCCGCGAAGGCACCCGAATCGAGGGTACGACCAAGGGCAGCAAGGCGGTCGAAGTCCTCAAGGCCCGCCACTACCCGTCGGGTTACACCCAGCCCGCATGCTGGGCAGCTGGTACCTGCCGCACAGCCGCGACAAGAAGGCCCCCACCGCCATGCTGGAAGCGCTCGCCGACCGGCTGCGCTCCGCAGGCTTCACCGTCACGCTCACCATCGACAACAACGACCGCCGCACCTTCGCCGAGGCCGAAACCGAACGCGTCGAGCGCGCCGAGGACCGTGCGGAGCGGTTCGGCCAGTACGCGGACAACGCCGCCGCCCGGTCCGAGAGCGCCTGGAAGCGCGGCCACCAGATCGCCGACGGCATCCCGCTGGGACAGCCGATCCTGGTCGGCCACCACTCCGAGCGCCGCGCCCGCCGCGACCAGGAGCGCATCGACAACGCCACGCGCACCAGCATCGGTGAGCGCGACCGGGCCGCGCACTGGGCCGGTCGCGAGAAGGCCGCCGCCGGATACGCGGCGTTCCGCAAGAACCCGGCCCGCACACTGCGGCGTATCCAAACGCTGAAGGCCGATCTGCGCGCGGTGGAGAAGTGGCAGCGCGGCGAGTCCGCCAAGGGCCAGACCCGCAACACCGGCAACCCCGAGACCGTCCAGGAACTGGCCGTCGAGCACGCGGAGTTGAGCGAGCAGATCGCGTACTGGGAGAACGTCGTCGCCGAGGCCGAAAAGCAGGGCTTCAAGGTCTGGTCGAAGTCCGATTTCCAGCGCGGGGACTACGCCCGCTGCCGGGGCACCTGGTACGCCGTCCTGCGCGCCAACCCCAAGACCCTCACCGTCCCGCACATCTTCAACGGCACCGGCCGCACCGTCGTGCACGCCGACCGGAACCACTATTCCGGAACGTCGAGCCTGCCCTACGACGAGGTCACCGGCCGCATGAGCGCCGAGGAGATGCAGCACAAGCAGGACACCGCCAAGTGAAGCTGCATCCGCAAGCCGCCGGCCGCCAGCACCCACCGGCCCACGGCCAACGACACCAGGCATGCCACCGCTCAGGGCAACACTGCCGGTCCGGCGCAACCCGCCGGACCGGCCCCGACCCACTGCCCGCCGCGTGCAGGGCACTGCCCTTCCTGGCTGTCCCAACGCTCCCGCCGGACCCCAACAGGCGGCCTAGACGCAGGCGGCTCCATACGACACCCGCCGCGCCCAGCGCTCCTGCAGTTGCGCGACTCAGACCGCCCCACGCGAGAGCCGACCGTCTCACCGCCTCCCGCGGATTCCCGGCAGTACGCCCTCACACCGCCGCAACCCGGCATACCCACATCCGGCACCGCGCCCGGCCCTTCGGGCCGCAACACCCCAGGAGGATTCCCGTGAAGATCAGTGATGCCGTTCTCGACGTCCTGTCCCGTGCGCACACCGACGGGCCGCGCCTGTCCCTGTTCGAGCAGCTCGACCGCAGCGAGTATCTGGCGGTCGACAAAGTGCTGAAGGCGGCGGGCGGCAAGTGGAACCGCTCGGCAGGCGCCCACCTTTTCCCCACCAGTGCCGCGGACGCGGTCGAGGCCCTGCTGCTCACCGGCGAGGTGTGCCGGCCGCAGGACTTCGGATACTTCCCCACCCCCGCGCCCGTGGTCGAGAAACTCCTGTCGCTGGCCGACCTGCGGGCCGGTGACGAAGTCCTGGAACCGTCCGCCGGACGGGGCGCCATCGCCGCCGAGGCCGCCCGCACCTGCCCCGTCGACTGCATCGAACTGCTCGCCGACAACGCCCAGCACATTGCCAATGCCGGATACGCGCGCAGCGTGACCGTCGCTGACTTCCTCACCCTCCCCGCCGAACCGCGCTACGACCGGGTGGTCATGAACCCGCCCTTCGCCCGCCAGGCCGACATCGACCACGTCACCCACGCCCTGTCCTTCCTGCGCTCACACGGCCGCCTGACCGCCGTCATGTCCGCCGCCCTCACCTTCCGCACCAACGCCCAGACGGCCAACTTCCGCGCCCTGATCGAGCGAAGCGGCGGCTCAGTCCATGCGCTGCCCGACGGAGCGTTCAAGCCGTCCGGCACCGCCGTCCGCGCCGTCCTGGTCACCATCCCCGCTCCCTAGCACCACCCCCACCGCGAAAGGAAACGGTATGAGACACCGCACCAGGCGCCGCCTCCCCGCACGCGCCACGCCCGACACCCGCACCGTGACCCCCGACCGGCGGTGTGTGGACTGCGGAGCGCCCGGCACCCACGTCGTTGCCGTCCTGCCCCGACTCGACGGCAACGCGCGCCGGGTCCTGGCCTGCCCCCTCCACGCCGCCGCACGAGGCTGCTGACCCACCAGACCCCGATAGGAGCACCGCGATCCCTTCCTCCTGACCGCGCCGGGCCCTGGAGTGGGGCAACTGAAAAAGAGGTTGCCCCACTCCGGGTTATAGGTATTATTGAACATGTCTAAGGGTTGGCGCCCTCCGACATCGCCGAAAGACCGTCACCTCATCTCCAGGGAGCCTCACATGGCCACCTCGATTGCCCCTCCGCCCGCAGAACTCGCCGAGTCCGACGACCTGCCCCCGGTGGTCTACCTCAATGCGGCGGACATCGTCCGCGACAGCTGTAACGCCCGCGAGACCGACACCGCCCCGGACGAGACGCTCATCAGCTCCGTCACGTCGCTCGGCATCCAGGACGCGATCAGTGTCCGGCCGCTCCCGGACGGCACGTACGGAGCCTTCAAGGGATGGCGCCGGGCCCAGGCCCAGCAGGCCGCCAACGCCACCGCCGCCGACGAGCAGCGCGAGGTACGCAAGGTCCCCGCGTACGTCCGCGCGGATCTGGTGGGGCGGGATGGGTGGACCAGGTTTCTGAGCCTGGTCGAGAACGACCACCGTGAGGGCATGGCCGAGCGGGACAAGGTCCGCTCCGTCGAGCTCGCGCTGGTCGGGATGAGCGAGGTGGAGCAGACCCGGGCCGTGAAGGCGCTCAGGATGCGGCGGGGAGCCGTCAAGCACGCCCGCACCGCACAGAAGCTCGACGACGCGGCCCTGCGGCGTGCGTCGGCGGAGGGCATGGATCTGGAGCAGACCGCGCAGCTGGCCGAGGTCGCCGATGCCCCGGGTGCCGAGCGGCGGCTTCAGAACGCGCTGCGCCGGGACCAGGAGAAGAGTGAGGGCGGGCGCGGCCACTGGGACCAGGAAATGGCCCTGATCAAGGCCGAGCTGGCCGACATCCAGGCTCATGCGACGGCGATCGGGGCTCTGAGGGAGGCAGGGATCCGGCTGCTGCCGCCCCGCAACCACGTGCCCTTCGGGGAGAAGGACACCTCACGGCCGCTGTCGGAGCTGACCACCCCGCTGGGCAACCCGCTCACCGAGGCCAACCACGCCGGATGCCCCGACCACAGCGCCCGCGTGGACGACGCCCACCAGCCGGTATGGCACTGCGCCGACCCCGCCGCCCACGGACACAAGATCCGCCCCGAGGCCCGCAAGCCGAAGAACCCGCTCTCCCCCGGGGAAGCGGCCAAGCGCAGCAACTCCATTGCCAGCACCCGGGCATGGAAGGCCGCGCGCGAGCCGAGGCACGCCTTCCTCACCAAGCTCTGCCGCGCCAAGTCCCTGCCCGAAGCCGCCCGCGCCTTCGCGCTCCAGCACTTCGTGGCCCGCTGTGCCGACAAGCGCGACCCCGAGGTCCTCGGCGCGATCCTCGGAGCCAAGCCCGACAGCGGCCCGGTGCCGCTGACCGTGCCCAAGTCCCGTGACACCGCGCTTCTGTTCGCCAACGTCGCCGCCGCCTTCGAGTACGACCTGCGCGAGGACAAGGCCTGGACCGCCCTCAGCAGTGGCGCCGCCGCATGGCTGCTGCTCCTGGAATCCCTCGGCCAGGACACCAACGACTACGCCCTGTCCGAGGTCGAGGACCAGGCCGTCACCCGCTACCGGACCACCAACGACACCCCCGGCCAGACCGCCTGACCCCCACCCGCCCCGGGGCGGCGCGCACCGCCGCGCCGCCCCGGCCAGCCCAAGGAAAGGGACAGCCAGCGTGAAGATCACGCCTGAGCACATCGGAACATGCGTCGCCTGGAACGTCCGGTCCGGCGGCACCGTCATCGTCCGGCTCGCCAGTGCCAATCAGGACGGTGTCTCCTACACCTGTACCGACGGCTTCCGCGGGTACCAGCCCACCTCGTTCGCGCTGAGCCTTGACGACATCACCGCCCGCTGGCGCCCGGCCACCGCCGAAGAGACCGCCGAGTTCGAACGCCACTACCGGCCCGCCCCCGAGAACTGGGACTGACCACCCCTCACCGGACCATCGCTGGGCCCTGCCAGCGCGCTCCTGTCCTGGCAACACCTCCGGCACATCCCGCCACGGAAGGCCGACCACATGAACGTCGCAACCATCTACATCCCCGCCGCCCTTGGCCTGTGCGCGCTCACCGGCGCACTCACCGGGCATCTCGCCGCGCGCCACTTCTACGCCCTGCTCACGCTGGCTCTACTCATCCGGGGCACCGCGAACTTCCTCCAGGGCAACCCCCTGCTTACGGCCACCGACGCGGCACTCACCGCGTACTACGCCTGGCGTTGGTGGAAGAACGGCGGCGGCGACGACACCAAGCGACGACTGCGCCGACTCACCCGCCGCTTCACCCCGACCCGCCGCACCGCCCCCACCACGGGCTGAACACCAGCCGTTCATCCCACCGCTGGCCCGGCACACCCTCCATCTCCCCCAGTCCCGGCCCTTCCGGGCCGGGCTCCCCTTCACACACCAGGGAGATCACCATGTCCGACACCACACTCGCCGACGTCTGCGCCTACATCCGCAAGCTGCCCGGCCGTGCCGACATCGCGGCCGTCCAGGAAGCCTGCGCCCAGCAGCTCCTCACCCTGGACCGCGAAGCCCGGCCCGTCATCGCCTCCGGCCGCCGCGCCAGGATCACCGGCATCCGGCCCGTCTTCCTCGCCGGTCTGACCGGCACCGTCCAGGAACCCAACCGCGGCGCCACCCGCTGGCACTTCCTCCTCGACGAGGACTCCACCAACGCCCTGCGCCGCGACCCCCGCACCACGTTCACCGTCCCCAACGACACCGCGCGCTTCCGCATCCCCGGCAAGGGCATCCCCGCCGGGTGCATCGAACTCCTCGACGCCTGACATTTAGCCCGCGCGGTGCGGGAGCAGCGGGAACTCCCCTGCTCCCGCACCCCGCCCGCTCCGCGCTGCGACTAACTCCTCAGCTTCCGCCCGCACCGCTGCCGCCCCCTCCGTGGCCCGAGCCCACCCATCGAATCCTGGAGGTGCCCGAGGTGTCCAACGCCCCGCTCGTACCCGTCACCGGCACCGTGACCGGCGACGTCGAATGCCGCATCACCGAGACAGGCACCGTCATCGCCCGCTTCCGCCTCACCGCCCGCCCCCGCGAATGGGACGCCCGTACCAGGGCCTGGCGCGACGGAAAGCCCGTCGCCTACATCTGCACCCTGTGGCGGGACCTGGCACGCAACGCCGCCGAATCCCTCACCGACGGAGTCACCGTCCTCGTCCACGGCCGCATCACCGACGTCCGCGACAACACCGTGTGGCTCAGCGTCGACGAACTCGGCATCAGCCTGCGCCAGCGCATCGCCTACACCGAACAGAGCCTGCCCAGCCCCCAGGCCGCCGCCCCCATCAGCACACCGCAACCTGCCGCCATCCCGGCCGCACGCCCCGCACCACAGCCCGCCGCCATCGCACCCGCCCGCCGTACGCCGAAGGACACCCGACCGCGCTGGTGGGAGACCGAACGCTCCCAGGGCTGGCCCAGATTCGCCCCCACCAGCGTCGAGTCCGCACCCGCAGCCAAGGCCCGCTGAACCCAGCGCCCAGCCGCACGCCGGCTGCCGCGCGGGGCTCCTCCCCGTCCACTCCGCCCCTCGGAGGCGTTCGCCATGCCCCGCACCCCGCTCTGCCCTCAGCTGCCGCTGTTCGGCGCCGCGCCCTGCGACGCCGACATCGACACCGTCATCAACTGGGGCCTGGGCTGCGACTCCACCGCCTACGTCGCACGGATGCTTACCAACCCCGCCGCGTACAACATCGACCTTGAGCGCACCGTCGTCCTCTACATGGCCACCGGCAGCGAGTGGCCCGAAACCCGCCTCCTGGTCGAGAGGTTCATGCTGCCCCTGCTGCGCGAGCACAGGGTGCGGTTCGTCCAGCTCGCACGCAACGGCCACGTGCGCGCGGACGGGTTCACCGTGCTGGACGACTCCCGCCGCCCCGAGCAGTTGTTCGCGCGCGGGCCCTGGACCCTGTGGGACGACCTGGAATCCGTGGGTACCGTTCCCCAGCAGGCCGGCACCCGCAAGTGCAGCCTGTGGGCCAAGGGCGACGTCGGCGACTGGTGGCTGGGACAGCTCTTCAACGGCCGCCCCTTCCGCCAGATCATGGGCTTCAACGCCGACGAGGAAGGCCGCCGCTTCGGCGACCAGACCGCCTCCAAGATGGCCGGGCGTACTGGGGAGTTCCCGCTCATCGACTGGGGCTGGGGCAGGCAGCAGTGCGAGGCCTACCTGATGGAGCGGTTCGGTGTGCTCTGGCCCAAGTCGTACTGCACCTTCTGTTGCTTCCCGGCGTCGATGGGTGCCCTGCCCGCGCATCTGGAGCGCATGCGCTCGCACCCGGAGCTCGCGGGGGAGGTGCTGCGCCTGGAGTACACGGCGATGAGTCTCAACCCCAACGCCAAGCTCTACGGCCGCAAATCCCTGCTGAGCCTCCTCGACCCGGCCCAGCCCCGCGACCGGGCCTGCCTGGACGCTTTCGAGCGTGAACTGGACATGCCGTGGGCCCTCTACCGGGTGCGCCGCCTGTTCCTGCTGTCCGACGCGGGCAGCCGGCGCCCGGTGATGCGCTCCACCGAGCGCATCGACCTCGGCCGCCCGCAGCAGCTGGCCCGACGGCTGGACTCGATCTCCCAGCGCCACTGCGTCGAGGTCGAGCACGACCCCGCGTACGGGCGGGCCCGCGCCTGGGCCCGCCCCCGCGGCGCCACCTGGCCCATGGCCGAGGACCTTTTCGCCACCGCCCCCGCCCGCGTCATCGACAAACAGGACAAGGGCTTCGAGCGGGAGTGGAACGCCCTGCTCTCCGGCACCGCCTCCCAACTCCCCCTCACCTGAACCAACGCCCACCGCTCTTGGAAGGAACATCATGCCCATCGCGTTCCCGGCCGCAGCTCACCCCACTGGCCCCTGCCGTGCAATACCTCGCGACTCCCTCCGGGCCTGAGGTCCGGGCCGCGATGCGGGCCGGCCTGCTGGCCTGCATGACGACCCCGGCCCAGGGCAACGTGGTCCCCGACCGCTCGCTGTATGCCTGCGACAACGGGAAGTTCGGCAAAGGCTGGCCCGGCGCTGAGAAATGGTTCGCCTGGCTCCAGGCGACGGCCGACCGCTACGGCCGTGAACGCTGCCTGTGGGCCGTGGCCCCCGACGTACCGATGGACGCCGAAGCCACCCTGGCCGAGTCGCTGCCCTGGCTGGAGCCGATCCGCGCGCTGGGTCTGCCCGCCGCCTTCGCCGCCCAGGACAACAGCGAACACGGGCTCATCCCCTGGGGCCAGTTCGACATGCTGTTCCTCGCCGGATCCACCCCGTGGAAGACCGGACCCGCCGCCCAGCGCCTGGCCGTCGAGGCCCGCAAGCGCGGGCTCGCCGTCCACATGGGGCGGGTCAACTCACGCCGCCGGCTGCGCATCGCGCAGGCCTTCGGCTGCACCAGCTGCGACGGCACCTACCTCGCCTTCGGACCCACCACCAACCTCCCCCGCCTCCTGGCGTGGATGGACGAACTCCACGCCATCCCGACCCTGTTCGGAGACCACACATGACCACCCGGCTGCGCCACATCGGCGCATCGATCATGGGGATCCTTGACCCCCTCCCCTCACCCACCGCCCCGCCGATGAGCGAGACCGAGGGCGCTTGGGTGAGGGCCCATGCCTGGACCAAAGGACTTCGCCGCATCGAGGACGCCTACCCGCACGGATTCCACCGCTGGTGCGCATGCGAGCGCGGCACGTGCACCTCCTGCGCCGCAGGCCGCCACGACCGGTGCATCAGCGCCACCGGCCCCCGCACCGACCCGGACGCCGGCACCATCACCGACAGCACAGGCTTCGTCGTCGCCGTCATCCACTACGCCCCCGGCCAACGCCCCTGCCGCTGGCTCTGCCGCTGCACCCACCCCACGCCCACCGCCGAAAAGCCCGGCGGGCCGGTACCGACAGAGAGCCGAGCAACACCGCCCGCCAGGGCAAGCCCTGGCCGGACCGGGGTCCCGACCGCAGGCCGCATCACCGTCGAACAGGCCGGGCAGACCGCCCTGTTCTGACCACCGGCCCCCCGCGCTGCCACCGCCCGGCGGCACCCGCCCCTTTCCCATGAGGAAGAAGCCATGCCGCACGAACCGTGTGATCTCACCGTCGTGGAGTGAGGTGCCCATGCACATGGAGGCAGCGAACATCTCGGACGAATGGTGGAACGTTCGATTTAGGGGGTGGGCGGCGCTGGCGGAATCGGGGGCCGTCCCTGCCTCTGCCTACGTCTCAGCATTCGGCGATTTGCTGGCATTGGCATAGGTTCCCAAGTACCGTTCTGCGGATTCCAGACCAATAGCTTGCCCGCATAGGCAGGCACAGTCATATCCATGCCGATGAGTGCTACCAGCGCCGGATCTGGCACTCCATCCTCGATATAGACAAGAGCACCAGCTGTTCGAGCGCGCCGCTGCTGTCGGCGCAGTTGCCACCGCCGGATCAGGCCGCCGGAAGCTTTTCCCGCAGCGGACCCCCAAGCTTCTATCATCGACTTGGCGAATGTCGTCAGCGCTACGACAGTCCCACCCACAATGGCATCCAAGATCCCGTAGTCGAGAGTCGCAGACCTTGAACCCTCGCGCTTCCTCCCTTGGACTCGCCGCCTATAGTTCCTCCACTTCCGCCATTCTCGATCCGCACGCCAAATACTCACCCAGTAATCGCGGTCGGGTTCCATGGCGGCAGCACGGCTCAGCTCCTGGATCAAGCCCCACGAAGTGTCAAAGTTCCTGGGGGCCGATATTCCATTGATCCAATCGGCCAATGTTTCGTCACTGACCGACAAAGGTGGATCGATTTCTGAGAGGAAGCCCCATAGGTTCTCTATGCTTCCTGCTCGCACCAGAAATCTGAGCGCTTTGCTGAGTGGCGGGACTGTCGGCAGAGGACCGGGAGGGAGAGCACTGGGCGGAAAACCATCCATACTCATGAGCCGTAGTATGCCGACGATGCTGTGCAGTTCACGAGCCCTACGAGCCTTCTCGATAGGCACGGGAGAGGGCCAAGACAGGCCCCGACCACCGAGACGAAACCCAAGCCTGAGCCCAACTCGCCCACCCACCCACCCGTCCAGCCTCCCCCTCCCTGCATGACGCACTGACAAAGACATCCAGCCCGTCATCGACACCCCCTGCTGACACGAAGGACACCGACCATGGACGCGATGGGCAGCCCCACCGAACTGCTCCTGGAACTCGCTGCTTCCAGCCGCCACCTCCAGGACCCCGCCGAACTCACCGCAGCGCTCCAGACCGGCCACCACATCTGGTGCGCGGGGCTTGCGGACGTCCAGCGAGCCACCCACGCCGACTGCCGCGGCCTGAGCGATGACGCGCTGTCCATACGCTGCCGGGAAGCCGGCGCCCCCTGGGAGGACGGCGCATCGCGCAGCGAGGCGATCTCCAACCTCGTCTTCGCCCTGTGGGATGCATCGCCCGCCGCCATGGCGTACACCGCGCTCGAGCGGCGCGCCAGTGCCGCAGGGGTGTGCCTGATCCCCGAGGAAGACGTGTAGCCCGGTGGGGGCCTCGACACCCGCTCACCCGTTTGGCATTATGGAACGTGTCGCACCCAAGTGGAGTGCGGACCCATCCGAATGCCCTGGGAGAACGCGATGCCGAAGCCCGCGAGCGAGCGCCTCGTGGACACCGCGCAGATCTGCGCGGAGTTCGGCACGCACAAATCCCGCATCAGCACCTGGTACAACGACCGCGAGAACAGCGGCTTTCCCGACGCCCGCCCGGGCGAGGGCCGCAAACGCCTGTGGGCCCACGACGACGTCGCCGCGTTCTTCGCCGGCCGCGAAGCATCCCGGCCGGCCCACAAGATGCCCGCCGACTTCCACACCGCCGACCAGGGCGAGCTGCTCACCACCACCGAAGTGTCCCGCCTGCTGAACCTGAGTCCCTCAACCATCTACTGGTGGCTCAAGAACCTGCCCGGCTACTTCCCCGCCCCCGACGAGACCATCGCCGGCATGAAGTGGCGGCGCTCCACCATCGCCGCCTGGGTGACCAGCCGCCCCGGCAAGGGCCGGCGCACCGGCTCCGCCAGCAAAGCAGCCCCCCTGCCGGCCGTGGCCGCCGACGGCCCCGACGACGAACTCCTCGGCACCAAGGAAGCCGCCGCCCTGCTCGGCTACAAGAGCCTGGCCAGCTTCTCCAGCGCCCTCTACCAGGGCAACCTCCCCGAACTCAAAGAGACCGACGCCGACCGCCCGGGCCCGCGGGGCACCAACGTGAAGCTGTGGACCCGCGCCCGTATCCAGCGCCAGGCCCAAGCCCGCGGAACGAGCACCACCCCGACAGCCCCCAGCGGCAGCCCGGACGAACTCCTCGGGGCAGAGGAAGCCGCCGCCATCCTCGGATACAGCAGCGCAGCCAGCCTCACCGGCGCCCTCAACCGCGGCCGGCTCCCCGAACTTGAGGAACCCGACGAGCTCATCGCCCAGCCCGGCGGCCGCGGACGCCCCCAGCGCACGTGGAAACGCGCCCGCCTCGAACACCTCGCCAACCAGCGAGCATCCTCCTGAATAACGGCACAAACCCGGTCTTTCCCCGGGATACAGTGACTGTGGCATTCGGCTGTGGGCCCGACGAGACGCCCCGGCGGGCCGGATGACCACCTGATGGCCGGTATAGAAGGGGAACGCCAACCCCTTCCCCCGTGCCGGGTCCAGCACCCAGCGCGGAGCCGGCCATCAGTCCTGCTCGCCCCCGGCCTAAGGCCGCCCGGCAACTACTGAAAGGCGTAGGCCCCGGCCGAAGATGACTGGGGCCTACGCCGTGCGGGCCTGCTACGCGACGGTCACACTGTCGCCACCTTCGTGAGCAGCGCGGTGTTCGCGTCGGCGTCGTGGCTCAGGGTCAGGGCGTGGTGGGGGAGGGCGGCGAGCAGTTCGGCGAGGCGGTCGGCGTCTTGGCTGGTGCCGACGGGCAGCAGGTCGAATACGTCGGGGTAGCGGTCTTCGGTGGCGGCGGTGAAGAAGTCCGCGTCGGTGAGTGTCGGGGTGTGGTCGAGGGCGGTTGGCTTTGCGTCGGGGGTGACGGTGGGGAACAGGAGGCGGGCGGCGCGGCCTTCGGTGGCGAGGGTGAGGCCGAGCCAGTCGGCGAGCTGGTGCGGGTGGAATTGCGGCTTCAGTTCCTTGCCCTTGGCGTTGCGGATCGGGGTGCGGGAGCCGGTCATCAGGGCGTCGGTGACGGTCTGGTCCTGCGTGGGGTGGAGTTCCTCGCCCATCTTGACCCGGTCGGCGACCGGGTCGTACAGGCCGAGGGCGTCGAGCAGTCCGAAGCCGATGGCGGCCGCGGACGGCCAGGGCAGGACGCGTACACGGTCCCCGGCCGGCTTCACGAACACCCGGTCGTTGGCCAACAGCCGCCAGCCCTGGCGGGCCAGGATGAGGCCGACGGTGGTCTTGCCCGCCCCCTTGGGCCCGAACGTCAACACGGCTTCGCCGTGATCGTTGGTGACGGCTGAGGCGTGCAAGATCGACCAGCCGTCCATCATCAGCTGCCCCCGGATCACCTCGCGGGCCAGACGGGCGGCGGCGAGTGCGACCGCCATCGGTTCGCCGCCGACGATCCGCAGCACTCCGGCCCCGCGGTCGTAGCGGTAGGCGAGCTGGTCGTCGGGCTGTGCCGCCAGGACAGCCCGGCCGGGAGTGCGCCGGTAGAGCATCGGCGTGGTCGCGTAGGTGGTCTCCTGGTGCGGGTAGTCGAGGACGTCCTGGGTGATCGCTGCGAGCCCGGCCGGGTCGACGTCGGCCTCCACGAGATTCCAGCCGTAGGGGGCGTTCTCGGGGGCGGCGTGCCACCACTGCCCGAAGTACTGCCGGGCCCAGGCGGCGACGGGCTCGCTGTAGGAGGCGACGGTGGCCGCGCAGGTGCTGGCCTGGATGTGGGTGGCGTACTGCTGGGGGAGGGTCACGATGCGGTCCTTCGGGGCAGGTACGGGGCGGCGGCCCGGTACGCGGTATCGAGTTTGTCGGCGGCCGCCGCCAGGGCGGTGTCCTGGTCGGGCGTCAGCCGGGGCAGGGCGACGGTCGGTTGCCCGGCGGTGAACTGCACCGGCACGCCGATCCAGGCACCTTGGTGGCGGGTGGAGAGTTCGAGGGTGCCGTCGGTGAGACCGAGGGCGTGGGTGAGGGCGGCCAGGACCGCCCCGGCCGGCCCGCAGCGGGTGCGGCCGATCCCGGCGTTGATGAGTGCGGGCCTGCTTCTGGCATCGGCCACTGCCCCGTCCGGGATGAGGTCCAGCGCGTGGCCGTGGAGTGTGGTGGCGCAGGGCACCGCGCTGTCGCCGTGCTCACCGACCACGTGGGCACCGACGGCGGCCAGCGGTACACGGAGCCGGTGGGCCAGGGCGATGCGGTAGCGGGCGGTGTCGGTGTGGGAGCCGATCCCGAACACCCTGTTGATGCCCGCCACTTCGGCGAACAGGCGGGTCATGACGTCGACGGGGTTGGTCACCACGATCACCACCCCGCGGTAGCCGTTCAGGTCCCGGGCGAGACGTGCGATCACGGGGGCGTTCGCGGCCAGTCCGGCCATGCGGACGTCAGTGCGGGCGCTGTTGGTGAACAGGGCGCGCGGGCAGATGACCGCCGCGTCACAGGCGGCGAGTTCGCCCGGGCCGCGGGCGTGGCTCACCCGGGCCGGGGAGCCGGTCACCGCGGCCAGGTCTTCCAGATCGCAGGCCAGGCCCGCGGCCGCCGGCGCCGTGCGGGAGACGACTTTGACGCCGGTGCACCAGGGCGCCGTGACCAGGAGGGCGCCGACGGTCTGGCCGACGGCTCCGGCCCCGACGATTCCCACCGTATGGCCGGTCATCGCGCGACCCCTTGCGAGAGGCGGCTGAGCGCGAGGGACCAGACGGTGCGCGGGTCACGTGTGGCCAGGTCCGTGCTCACGGCATCGAGGAGACCCAGCAGGGAGGCGGCTTGCTCGGTGATGGTCACGGCCTGAGGCGGCAGGGGCAGCACCACCGGGCAGGTCAGGTAGGTGGAGACGATGTTGACGGTGTCCATCAGCCACAGCAGCACCAGCTCCCTCAGCCACGCCGACCGTTCCGTCTTGCCGAGCCCGGCCACGGCGTGCTCCGCCACGGCCGACAGGCCGGTGGTGATGGCGTGCACGGCGGCCGGGGCGGGCGGGTCCGCGAACAGGGACAGGATCAGACGGGAGAGGAGTTTCGCGTGGTCGGCCTGCGGGCGGCCGAGCCCCATGCCGGGGTCGATGAAGATCGGCGCACAGTCGGGGCCGTTGACGTACACGACGTGCTCCGGCTTGAGATCGCCGTACACGAGCGGCCGCGCGCCGGTGACCGGGGCCATCCGCATGCGCTGGAGACGGCTGACGATGGCAGTCAGCACCGAGCAGTGCGGCCCGGCCTGGCGTAAGTACGCGGCCCCAGAGAGGCCGTTGAACTTGCGGGTGAACGTCGCCGGGATCGACCGCTCGCCGATCGCTACGGCCTCCGCCTCGGCGGTGTTGATCCGGCGCAGGCCGTCGCGCAGGATGCGCAGCACGCCGGTGATCAGGGCCTCCGTGCGCTCTGGGTCCTTGGCGACCAGGTCGCCGAGGGTCGGCCCGGCCACGGGCATGGTGAAGAGCACGCCGCCGTCGAGCCCGGTCACATGCGGTGTCTTCAGGCCCGCCCGGCGCAGCAGGCGCAGTTGTCCTGCTTCGCGTGCCAACAATGCGTGGGGAGAAGCGACATAGGCGTCCTGGGCCTGCTGGACGGCCGTCCAGGAGCCGCAGGTGCCGCGCAGCACCGACACCAGCGACAGGCCGAGCAGCGAGTACTTGGCGAACAGCGGGGTGCCGTCGAGATGGATGGTCCGCACGTAACCGGTCACGGAGGGAACGTGCGTCCCCAGGTCTATCTGGGATCCCGGCCACAGGACCCGGGCCGACCGGCAGATCTGCTGGTCCGCATGCGAGAACAGGACGGTCGCCGGGATCGGCGTCATAGTGGGCGCCACGATCGCGCTCCTCTCCGGCACACCGGCTCAGCGTGCCGCTACAGGAAGGGGATGGGGCCCGCCCCGGCCGGGCGGGGCGGGGCTGCGCCGGAGGGTGGGGCCCGCCCCGGCGCAGGTCTCTCAGCGGGGCGTTCCCGCGTACTGCATGAGGTGGCGGACCGCACCGGCGAGCAGGGCCAGGCAGGCGCCGGGGTCGCCGTGCCGGCCGTCGGCGGGAAGACGGCGGGCGTAGCGGATCGACTGCTCGGCAACATCGCGGGCCCGCGACGCCGGCATGCAGCGCACCTGCGTCTGGGCCGGATCGGCGAGCAACTGGATGTAGTCCCGCAGCCGTTCCCGGCACGCCTGGGCCCGTTCCTCGCCGGGCAAGCGGGCCAGCACCTCGGCGAGCTGGACGTCCCGGGCCATGTCGGTGACCGTGGGACGGTGGCGCTGCTCGATGGTCGCCATGGGGGGCGGTCCTTCCGCAAGTCGGTGCGGCGGACCCGGGGGCCCGCACGCCATACGCAGTAAGTAACCGCCTGCCGGGGTGAGTTGGCCATGACGAAGAGCTGCATGGCCACTCGCGGAGCAACTGACGAATTGACCCGGCCTTTACTTTCCGTGATCGGCGGGTCGCCCTACCGTGACGGTATGGCGCGGAGTAAGAACCGGGCGCTCGCCACGTGGATGGCCGCGAACAACGTCGAGGTCCCCGACCTCACCGAGCTGGTCAACACCACCACGAGGCAGATCACCGGGCGAGTA
Organism: Streptomyces mauvecolor; assembly: GCF_039532965.1. Classification (NCBI taxonomy): domain Bacteria; kingdom Bacillati; phylum Actinomycetota; class Actinomycetes; order Kitasatosporales; family Streptomycetaceae; genus Streptomyces; species Streptomyces mauvecolor. The sequence continues at coordinate 22,139 of NZ_BAAASQ010000052.1, forward strand.
GGGAAAACCAGTGAACGCACCGTGTTCCGCTGGCTCTCCGGCGAGAACCGGTGGCCCCGGGAACCACAGCGTCTCGCCCTGGCAGCAATCACCGGACGCTCCCCCACCGACCTGGGGTTCGTCCCCAACCGCCGCGCCCCATCGCAGGAGGAGCCCGTGAAACGCCGCACGTTCGTCACCGCCGCCACCGGAACCGTCCTCGCCGTCGGTGCCCCCATGGCTGCCGCCCGCCCCACCGTCGGATTCACCGAGGTGAAGGAGCTCCGCGACGAACTCACCGCGCTGTGGCTGATGGACGACACCACCGGCGGCGGCACCGAGCTGGAGAACAGAGCCAAAGGCCTCGCCGCACGGACGCTCGGCCTCCAGCGCAACGGGAGCGCCACGCAGCGGGTACGCGGCCACCTCTACTCACTGGCCGCCTCCTTCACGGCGGCCGCGATGTGGGCCGCGGTCGATGCCCGCCACTTCGACGACGCCCAACGCCACCTGGAGGAGGCCATCACCCTGGCCGGGCTGTCCGGGAACGCACAGGTCCAGCACCAGGCATGGCGCTACGCCGCCATGCTGGCCTCACAGCGCGGCCGCTACACCGACTCGGTCGCCGCCGCCGAGGCCGCCACCAACACCCGGGTGCACCGCGCCGACCCGCTGTATGCCTCCCTGTCCCACTCGCGGCTCGCGCTGTCCGCCGCCGACGCCGGCGACCGCCCCCGCGCCCTGCGCGCCCTCGACCGGGCCGCCGCCTCGTTCACGCACGCCGACCCCGGCGCGAACCGCCCGGCCAGCATGGACTTCTACACCGAGGGCGAACTCCACGGGCTGGCCGGAGCCACTCTCCTGCGCCTGGGCGACGGCGAGCGGGCCGAGTTCCACACCCACCGCGCGCTCGCCGCGCTCCGCCCCGACCAGCACCGCAACCGGGCCTACTACACCGCACAGGCCGCCCTCACCCAACTCCGACAGGGCGACATCGAGCAGGCCGTCGCCACCGCCCACCACGTCATCCCTCCCGCCGGCGCCACCACCGGCCGGGTCCCCCATCTGCTGGGCAAGTTCACCTCCGCCCTGACCATGCGCGCCCCCGACACCGCGGTCACCCGCGAGTGGATCGAGCACACCCAGACCGTCCGTACCCAACGCCAAGGAGTCACCCCGTGACCAGCAGCCCGACCACCGCCGAGCTCATCCGCTACAACCGCGACCAGCTCGACGCG
>NZ_BAAASQ010000053.1:0-41241 GCF_039532965.1 Streptomyces mauvecolor
CTCGGGCTCAACGCGGTCAGCGACGGCCTCAACGTCGTCCTGCCGGAGGCCGCCGTGAAACACTACCTGCCGGCCAGCCGCCAGGCCGTGAACGCCTGGCTGGCGGGCTTCGCGGGAACCGGCCCGGGACGCCAGGAGGAACTCGGTCCGGCGGTGGCGGCCCTTAAGCAGGTGATCGAGGCCGACGCCAACATGCAGATGCTCACGCCGTGCAGGTTGAAAGAGGCTCACTGGGTGGGTGCTTCGGCGAGCGAGAGGCTGTTCCCATCAGGGTCCAGCACGACGACGTGGCGTACACCGTTGCTGTAGGTCTCGACCGCTTCGTGGTCGATCCCGTGTGCGGCGAGTCGGGCCAGGATCTCGGAGAGGTTGTTCACGCCGAGCGTGATCATGGCTCCGCCTACTCGCTCAGCGCGCACGTCCCGATCGTCAACGACGACCCACGCGTTCTCACCGACCCGCCACAGGTATTCCTCGCCGATGATCTCGTCCGCTGGGCGCCCGAAGAACACCTCGAACCACTCCACTGCCTTGATCCGGTCACTCACACACATGATGCTGTACAGGTCCACTCGGATCACTCCTCATAGTCGTTTCGGAAGTTGGACCACTCCCGTGACCGAAACTCATCGGAGGAGGGGGCCGGTTCTCCACGAGGACGGTGAGGCCAGGCGCCGCTCACCCACATTGAGGCTTTCCGACCTGTGCGGTGTGCAGCGTGGGGATGGCCTGTATGAGGCTCGTGATACGGACGGTGGAGCAGCGCAGCTTGCGCAGAATCCGCCAGGTCTTGACGGTGGCGATGGCCTGTTCGACGCATGCGCGAATCTTCGTGTACGCGCGGTTGACGGCCTGCTGACCTGCGGACAGCTTCTCCCTGCGGCCCCAGTAGGGCACTCGCACGGTGCCGCCGGCTCCTCGGCAGCCCTTATCGGCCCAGCACCGCACACCGGCTTCTTCCAGGGCGGCGATGATGCCGTGGACCCGTGCGGCCTTGATGTCGTGGACGGCTCCGGGAAGCGCGGGAGCGGCAGCGGGACCATCGCCTGGCAGTCGGTCTCCAGCAGGTCAACCGGCCGCCCCTGGATCGCGCGGACGGTCCGCGCATTCGCCCTGGTAAGCCAGTCCTCAAGCTGCCGGTTGAAGTCCGCCGGGGAGGCGAACAGGCGGCCTGGCAGGAACGAGGTCGTCCAGCAGCGCCAGGGTGGAGGGGCGGACGGTGTCGCCGCGGAAGTCGCGCAGGAAGTCGCCGTGCTTCTCCAGCACCGTCACGTCGATGCCGGACCGGGCCGGCAGCAGGGCGAGCACCATGCCCCCGGTGCCGCTGCCCACGACGCAGCACGTGGCTTGTTCCGTGGCAGTCCTGCCCTTCGGAAGAGCAGTGAGTCAGCAGCAGATTCGGGAGCGCTGATTCATCCGTATTAACTCATCGACCGATGCATATTCGACTCCTTCAGGCGGCCTCCCGCCTCCCCGGTTTTTCGTCGTCGTGGTGGATCGGCGTCGTCGAACCGGTCAGCGGGACACCTGTACCGCCCCGCCGGACGGCGACGATCTCCGCCGCGATCGACAGCGCGGTCTCCTCGGGCGTCCGGGCGCCGAGGTCGAGGCCGATCGGCGAGCGCAGCCGGGCCAGTTCCGCCGCGGTCACGCCTTCCGCGCGCAGCCGCCGGGTGCGGTCCTCGTGCGTACGGCGCGAGCCCAGCGCCCCGATGAACGCCGCCGGCATCCGCAGCGCTGCCGTCAGCAGAGGCACGTCGAACTTGGCGTCGTGGGTGAGCAGGCACAGCACCGTGCGGGCATCGGTGCCGGTGCGCCGCAGATACCGGTGCGGCCAGTCCACCACGACCTCGTCGGCCTCGGGGAAGCGGGCCCGGGTGGCGAAGACCGGGCGGGCGTCACAGACGGTCACGTGATAGCCGAGGAACTTTCCCACCCTCGCGAGCGCCGCCGCGAAGTCGATCGCGCCGAACACGATCATGCGCGGCGGCGGCACGTTCGACTCGACCAGCAGCGTGAGACCGCCAGGGCAGTGCGAGCCGTCCGCAGAGAGCTCCACCGTGTCGGTACGGCCCGACTCCAGCAGGGCCAGGGCCTCGGCCGCCGCCACCCGGTCCAGGTCCGGGTGGCCGCCGAGTCCGCCCTCGCAGGTGCCGTCGGGCCGGACCAGCAGGGCGTGTCCGCGCAGTCCGGCCGGGCCGCGGGCGACCCGGGCGAGGGCCACGGGTTCACGGCGGACGGCGGCCGCCAGCGCCGCGGCCGACAGCGCCCCGGTCCGGCCGGAGACCGGGGTGACCAGCACCTCGATGGTCCCACCGCAGGTCAGTCCCACGGCGAAGGCGTCCTCGTCGCTGTAGCCGAACCGTTCGAGCACGCTCTCGCCGGACCGCAGCGCCTCGCGGCACAGGTCGTACACCGCGCCCTCCACGCAGCCGCCGGAGACCGAGCCGATGACGGTGCCCTCGCTGTCGACGGCCAGGGCGGCGCCCGGACCGCGTGGCGCGCTGCCGCCGACCGCCACGACGGTCGCGACGGCGAATTCCCGGCCGTCTTCGGCCCATTGGTGCAGTTCCTCGGCCAGGTCAAGCATCCGGCGCCTCCGCGGCGGCCGCGAGGATCCGGTCCGGGCGAATGGGCAGGCTGCGGTGGCGCACACCGGTCGCGTGCCAGACCGCGTTGGCGACGGCGGCCGCGGCGCCGACGATGCCGATCTCACCGATGCCCTTGATCCCGACCGGGTCGTCGGGATCGGTGTCCTCGATCCAGTCGGCCTCGATGCGGGGCACGTCGGCGTGGGTCGCGACGTGGTAGCCCGCGAGGTCGGCGCCGACGTGTCCGCCCGAGGCGCGGTCGCGGACGGCCTCCTCGTGCAGAGCCATGGAGATGCCCCAGATCATGCCGCCCCGCAACTGGTTGCGCGCGGTGAGCGGGTTGATGATCTGGCCCGCCGCGAAGATGCCGAGCATGCGCCGCACCCGCACCTCGCCGGTGCCGGGGTCCACGGAGACCTCCGCGAACTGAGCGCCGTAGGAGTGCCGTTCGGCCGCGGCGAGGGCGCCGATGGCCGCGGTGGTGTCCGACCGTACAGTGATCCCCTCGGGCGGGATGCCGGTGCCGAGGGCCAGCCGCTCGCACAGCTCCGCGGCCGCCACCCGGATCGCCCAGGCCCAGGAGCGGGTGCCCATGGAGCCGCCGGCGATCATCGCCGGGCCGAAGTCGCTGTCGCCGATGCGCACATGGACGCGTTCGGGAGACGTCCGCAGCGCGTCGGCGGCCACCAGGGTGAGTGCGGTACGGGCCCCCGTGCCGATGTCGGCCGCCGAGATCCGGACGGTGAAGGTGCCGTCCGGGTGCGCGGTCGCACTCGCGGTGGACGGCATGGCGCCCGCCGGGAAGGAGGCGGCCGCCATACCCGTGCCGAGCAGCAGCCGGCCCTCGCGGCGCAGCCCGGGGCGTGGGTCCCGCTCGGCCCAGCCGAACCTGCGGGCGCCCTCCCTGAAGCAGGCGGCCAGATTGCGGCCGGCGAACGGCAGGCCGGACACCGGCCCCCGGTCGGGTTCGTTGCGCAGACGCAGTTCGATCGGGTCGATCCCGCACTTCTCGGCGAGTTCGTCGAGGGCGGCCTCGAGCGCGAACGATCCGGGCGCCTCGCCCGGGGCGCGCATGAACGTCGGGGACGGTATGTCGAGCCGTACGACGCGGTTGGCGGTGTGGTGGGCGTCGGCGTCGTACATCACCCGGGCCACCCCGGCGCTCGCTTCCACGAACTCGTAGCCGGTGGCGGTCTGGTTGAGGGAGTGGTGCGCCAGGGCACGCAGGTGTCCGTCTGTGTCGGCGCCGAGCCGGACGTGCTGAATGGTGGGGCTGCGGTAGCCGGCCAGCGAGAACATCTGACGGCGCGTCAGGACGACGCGCACCGGCCGCTGCAGGACGGTCGCGGCCATCACGGCGGCGACCTGGTGGGCGCGCACGCCTTTGCTGCCGAAGCCACCGCCGACGTGTTCGGAGCGTACGCGCACCGCGGCCGGGTCGAGCGAGAAGAGGTTCGCCAGCTCGCCGACGACCCAGGTGGCGCCCTGGTTGGAGTCGGTCACCTCCAGCCGGCCGCCGTCCCAGCGGGCGGTCGCGGCATGGGGTTCCATCGGATGGTGGTGCTCTTCGGGAGTGGTGTACTCGGCGTCCACGACGACGGCCGCGGCGGCCAGTCCGGCGTCTAGGTCACCCTTCTCCGTCACCGCCGGAATGTGTCCGTCCGCCGCGTAGGCGTCGGGGTGTCCGGCGCCGAACCCGACATCGTGCGGCTCCTGTTCGTAGCGCACCACGAGCGTTTCGGCGGCCTCTCTGGCCTGCTCGGACGTCTCGGCCACGACCAGCGCCACGGGCCAGCCCAGATGGGGCACCCGGTCGTGCTGGAAGACGGCGCAGGTGGGGTCCGGCCGCATGCCCAGCAGGCCGGTGTAGTCGGTGGTGAGGCGCGGGGCGTTGCGGTGTTCCAGCACGGCGAGGACACCGGGCATGGCGAGGACGGACTCGGTGTCGAGGTCACGGATGCGGCCACGCGCGACCGTGGACAGCACCAGCCAGCCGTGGGCGAGGTCGGCGAAGGGAACCTCCCCGGCGTAGCGGGCGGCTCCGGTGACCTTGTCCCGTCCCTCGACCCGGGTGTGCGCGGTGCCGACGGCTGCTGTGTGCAGGGTGGTGGCGGTGGTGAGGGTGGTCATCGGGCGTCCTCCTCGGCGAGTTCGGACAGGACGGCCACCACGAGGTTGCGGATCAGCTCCACCTTGTAGCCGTTGTGCGGCAGCGGCCGGGCCGCCGCCAGCTCGGCGTCCGCCGCGGCGGCGTAGGTCCCGGCGTCGGCAGGCGCACCGATGAGGACCCGCTCGGCCGCGCCGGCCCGCCACGGACGGGAGGCGACGGCGCCGAAGGCCAGACGGGCGTCCTGCACGACGCCGTCGCGGACGTCGAGCGCCGCGGCGAGCGAGCCGATGGCGAAGGCGTACGAGGCGCGCTCGCGCACCTTGCGGTAGCGGGAGCGGGCGGCGACCGGGGCGGGCGGGAGCGTGACGTGGGTGATCAGCGTGCCCGGCAGCAGGGCCGTCTCGCGGTGCGGGGTGTCGCCGACGGGCAGGTAGAAGTCGGTGAGTGGCAACTCCCCCGGCCCGTGGGCCGTGTGGAAGTGGACCACGGCGTCGAAGGCGGCCAGGGCCACGGCCATGTCCGAGGGGTGTACGGCCACGCAGTGACCGGAGGCGCCGAGGATCGCGTGGTTGTGGTGTTCGCCTTCGATCGCTGGGCAACCGCTGCCGGGCACCCGCTTGTTGCAGGGCTTGGTGACGTCGGTGAAGTAGCCGCAGCGGGTGCGCTGGAGCAGGTTCCCGCCGACCGTGGCCATGTTGCGCAGCTGTCCCGAGGCGCCCGCCAGCACCGCCTGCGCGAGGGCCGGGTAGCGACGCCGGATCTCGGGGTGGGCGGCGAGGTCGCCGTTGGTGACCGTGGCGCCGATGCGCAGTCCGCCGTCCGGCGTCGACTCGATCTCGTCGAGCGGGAGTTCACGGATGTCGACGAGCCGGACGGGGCGCTCGACCCCGGACTTCATCAGGTCGACGAGGTTGGTGCCGCCACCGAGGAAGCGGGTGTCCGGATCGGCGCCGAGCAGCGCGACGGCGCCCGCGACGTCGGACGCCCGCTGGTAGTCGAACTCCCTCATGCCGCCGCCCCCTTGCCCGCCGGAACATCCTCGCCGCGGCGCCCGTCGGCCTGGACCTGGGCCGCGCGGGCCACCGCCTCTACGATCGACACGTACGCGCCGCAGCGGCAGAGGTTGCCGCTCATCCGCTCCCGGATCTCCTCGGCGCTCAGCGGCGGCGGCCCCGCCTCAGGCCGTACGTCGGAGGTGGCGGCGCTCGGCCAGCCCGCCGCGTGTTCCTCGATCACCCCGATCGCCGAGCAGATCTGGCCCGGGGTGCAGTAGCCGCACTGGAACCCGTCCAGGTCGAGGAAGGCCTGCTGCACGGGGTGCAGGCGGTCGCCGTCGGCCACGCCCTCGATGGTGGTGATCTCGCGGTTCTCGGCCGCGACGGCCAGTTGCAGACAGGCGACCGCCCGGCGCCCGTCCAGCAGGACGGTACAGGCCCCGCACTGTCCCTGGTCGCAGCCCTTCTTGGTGCCGGTCAGGTCGAGGCGCTCGCGGAGTGCGTCGAGCAGGGTGGTGCGGTGGTCGACGGGCAGTGTGTGCTTCTCGCCGTTGATCTTCAAGGTGATGACACTGGACGTCGAGACGACACTGGACGTCGATGAGGTCATGAGCTGCTTCTTTCGCATGGACAGTGCGGACGGGAGGGTCCGGCGGCCGGAGTGCGTACGGCGCGGGGCGAAACGAAGGTGCTGGGCACTGACCCGGACAGGGGCAGCCGGCGACTGCCGCTGGATTGCGTCCGCCGCTATGATGGACACAACCGGACAACTGTCCGTTACTTGAGAACGTACCGGACAGCTGTCCGGTTGGCAAGGATGGGTTCCCGCCACGGACCCATGAGGAGGACGCGTGCCGCAGCAGGACTCGCCCCGGCGCTCGGACGCGCAGCGCAACCGCGAGCGCATACTCGACGTGGCCCTCGTCGAACTGTCCCGGTGCGCGGACGCCCCGCTTAGCATGATCGCCAAGAAGGCGGGCGTCGGGCAGGGCACCTTCTACCGCAACTTCCCCAACCGCGAATCGCTCGTGCTGGAGATATACCGCCACGAGATGCAGCAGGTCGCCGACAGCGCCACCCAGCTGCTGGAGACCCGGCCGCCCGACCAGGCCCTGCGCGCGTGGATGGACCGGCTCGCCGAGTTCGCCATGGCCAAGGCCGGGCTGGCCGACGCGATCCGCCAGGCCACCTGCACCCCCGGCGGGCCGGAGAAGCCGCCGCCCACCCCGGTGATGAGGGCGGCGGGCCTGCTGCTCCGCGCCGGCCAGGACGCCGGCACCATCCGCCCCGGTTACACCGTGGACGACTTCCTCCTCGCCATCGCGGGCCTGTGGCAGCTCGACCCGCACGACGACTGGGAGCCCCGCGCCGCCCGCCTCCTCGACCTGGTCGTGGCCGGACTGCGCACGGGGCCCGCCGGCGCCTGAGCACCGCCCGGCGGCCGCGCCGTGGCCGGAAGTCATCAGCGATGACGCCGTCGGGCCCAGAGCCGGGCGGTGTCTCGGGCATCGGCTTCGATGACGACCTGTTGCCTCGTGGAGTATCGGTAGTTCTTGGCCTGTTCAGCGATGGTGTGGTCGCGGGTGGGCACCAGGGTGCCGTCCACGATGAGCACGGCGTCTTTGCCGAACCGCCTGCGGGGCCGCGAGGCAGGCGCGGGATCGAGGTGGTCGCTGATCCGGTCGGCTGCGGACTTCAAGATACTGAAGAGCGGCGCGAGTTGACGCATCGTCAAGTTCGTGCGCCAGTAGGCCGACACGAGCAGTACCCGGTCCTCCAGCGGAAGGGACCACGGCCGACCTATGCGGACCGGATCCGCACCCTCGCGGCGCAGCACGGTCACCAGCTTCTTCAAGGAACGCGGGCTCAGCCCGCCGAACGGGCCGAGCTCGGCGGGCTGGGGCTCGTTCAACCGGCCGCGCGGGTCCTTCTGGTTGGCGCCCCATGAGCCGTACGTCGTGCTCCCGGGACCGGACACGGTCCCGGGACAGGCATGGGCACCCGGCACGACCGGACGTCTGCCTGCGGCCGACTGGCGCCAGCACCACGAGCCACTAGGACGGACCGCGCACGCGATCTACGTTGAGGTGTCACCGGCGTTGAGGTGTCACCAGCCCGGCTGCGCCGAGCTGCCACGATCCGGCGGTATCCAGCCCGACAGCTCCCGCCGTCGGTCAAAGTCGCGTCCCTCCTCGCCGGGGCCAGCACGTCGCAGGCAACGCCCTGGCGCGCTGCAATCAGCCCAAGCCGACGGCTGCCAGCGCAGTGGTCCAGTCGGCCGCGATCGCTTGGCGGGCACTGTCGAGGGGGACCTGGCCGTTGCAGACGGCGGTCTTGAGGCGGTTCTCGACGGTGTCCTTGTTCCCCGCGGTCTTGCCGCCCGTGCTGTAACGCGGCTCAGGCCACAAGTTCTTCGGATCGCGGGGCGCGCCGCCGAGTTCCAGGGGGACGAGGTGGTCCTCCTCGTAGTCGGCCGTGCTGGTGTCGCTGTAGCCGTAGGCCGCGATCTGCTGCACCTTCAGCGGATTCGTGTACGAGGTGGGCGGGCGCACGGTGGACGTCCAGCCCGGCACACAGATCGTCGAGTCGATCGTGTCCTGCGTGACGTCCGGGTTGTAGGCGCCGGGCTGGCAGTCCGGGTCGGGCAGCGGCAGATACGACTGCGAACACGACACCGAGACCGCAGTCGCGGCCGGGGTCGTGGTGGCGTGGGCGCCGGCCGTACCAACGGTCAGTGCACCGGCGGCGAGGGCGAACACGCCCAGGACGGGGGCGAGTCGGGGTATCGAAGGCATGTGGGGGCTCCGTCGGGTCCGGGCCCGGCTGGGGATGCCGGGCGGCTGACGGAATGACACCAGCCCCACGGTCTATGCGAGTAGACCCTGACGGTGAACAACAGACGACGTGTCCAATCGTTGCCTTCCCATAGACATCCCCTGACCGGAACATCACGGCTTCTTGGTGGCCTACAGAGCCCAGTGTCCTTCGACCGGAGCCAACTCGGCTCATGCACGACAACATGCCACCGAGGCGGACAGGAACGCCGCGACATCACCGCCAACACCGCCGTCCAACCCTGCAGTTGCCATGCCTCTGCGCCGCCGCACCCCTCACACCACCGCTGTCGCCAGGGCTTCGCTCCATCGCCCATGGGGAACCGCGCGGATTCGCGCACGCCTCCGGCTGCGTGCTGAACAGTGCGGGAGCGGCCGATTTTTTGGCACCTGCAGGGCGTGGTGTTGCTGGTCGGCGGCGGTCGGTCACACCGGGTCGGCTGCCGGAAGTCGCTGGTAGAGGACGTGTCGGGAGCTGCGGGTGCGCTGGATGAGTCCGGCGCGGTGCAGGATCTGCTTCGCGAAGGCGCTGGGTGTGAAAATCACGGCGTCGGCGGCGATCGTCGTCTGGTGCGAGCCGGGTGCACCCATCCCGAAGTCCAGGCAGCGGGGCTTCCGCCTTGATCGTGGACACCGGTTGTCATGCAGCGATGGCCAGGGGAGTTGATCTGTGTTCGTAGAGGACCGGCGTGAGATAGCCGGTCGTGGAGTGCCGGCGCCGGTGGTTGTAGAAGCCGAGCCGGCGGAAGACGGCGAGCCGAGCGGCTCGTTGGCTCGGCCGGCCACGGCCGGCCACGGCCGTCGGGAAGGATCTCCCGCTTGAGCGAGGCGAAGAACGACTCTGCGGCGGTGTTGTCCGCGCAGGTGCCGACTGCTTCCATGGACCGCCGGGTCGCGGCTTGGCGGCAGGTGTCGGTGAACGCCTTCGACCCGTACGGGGCGCCGTGACCGCTGTGGAAAATGACGCCGTCCACCTGGGCGCCGCGAGTGTGGACGGCCGCGTCGGGCGCGTCGGTGACGGGCTCGGCCCGCGTGTGATCGGCCATCGAGCAGCCCAGCAGGCGGGCGGGAGAACATACGGGAGACGCGTCGATGACGGTGGCCAGATACAGGAATTCCCGGTCGGCGACGGGCAGATAGGTGATGCCACCGGCCCAGGCCCGGTCGGGCCCGGATGCGGTGAAGCTGCGCCGCAGCACATCGGGGACTGCCCGGGCGGCGTGGCCTGGCCGCTGCCGTCTGCCGCGGAGGTGCTGTCGCGTCCCGCCGATGCGGGCACCGCCGATCTGCGTGGGTGGCCGGTCCCGGATGTGCTGGCGATCTTGCGTCCGCTGTCCGCCGATGAGATCGACTTCGACGTAGACCTGCGAGCTGTATAGCCAGGGCGGCGTGGACACCCTGTGCGGCTTCCTGGATGCGATCGGCCGCCGGCTGGGCAAGGCGGTGGTCATGACCGGCGAAGGCGACTACGGGAACCCGGTGCTCGGGTTCGACCCCGCGGCCGACCGTGTGGTGCTGCTGGCCGGTCCCCAGCTGATCGCACTGGCCGGTAGCGCCACGAACTGCGTCGGCTCAGATGAATGACGCGTGCGGCACGAACCACTGAGCCAAGCGCCAGTCGTCCACAGTGACCAATTCCGCGGTCAGTTGACTCTCCGTCAAGTGACCGTGGGCGGGGTGATCCACCTGGCCACCGACATACGCACCGGGATTACAAGCAGCTTCGAAGCACACCGAACACGACGATGCCCACCATCATCGGCATGGGGAGGCTGCCGCCGGTCAGCAGCGCCATGATCCCGCTCACCAGGGCCACCGAGCCGCACACGAGCATGATGGTGCGCTGACGAGGGGCGGCGGACGAGGCTCTCGCGCGGGCGCGGAGGGCCTCCTTGAAGTCCTCTGCCGTCAGTCGGCAGGAAAGACCCATCCCCGAGACCGACTGCTCTTCCCTGTTCATGTACGAGTGTTCCCCCGGCTGATCCCGGCTGTCCGACAGGAAGTGGTGACTGCCGGGACCTCGCGGAAGAAGCAGGTCAGTCGTGTGCTCGTGTGACTGCCGGGCGCGCCCGGTTCCCGGTCGGGCCGGAGCGAGGGCCGCGGAACGGGCCCCTCCCCCATGTTGGGTGGGAGAGGGGCCCGAATGTGTGCCGGTGACGTCACACGTCAGTCGGGTGTCAGGAGACGGTCACGTCATCGTAGTACGTGTACGTCTCGTCACCCACGTAGTCGTCGTCCTTGCTGGTGAGTGTGAGGGTGTAGCTGTGGCCCGCGGTCAGGGAGCCGGAGGCGGTCTTCCAACCGGCGCCGTTGGTGCAGGTCTTGGGCAGGACCGTCGTGGTGGTGCCGCTCGTGTTGTCCGTCAGCGTGGCGGTGGCCCAGTCGTAGGTGACGGTGTCGGGGCAGGTTACGTCGTAGGCGAAGGAGACCTTGGAGCTGCCGGTCGGCGCCGTGAAGGTCTGGGCGATGGAGGAGGTGTTGGTCGGGCTGGACGAGCCGACCAGGGCGCCGTAGCTGCCGGTGTGGGCGGCGGCGGTGCTGGCGACGGCGGAGCCGGTGGAGGTCCAGCCGCTCAGGGTGCCCGCCTCGAAGGCGCCGTTGGTCAGCGCGCTGCCGCCGGTGCTCCCACCCGTGGCGAAGGCCGTGGTGCCGTTCGGGGTGCCGAGGCCGGTCGGGCCGTCGTAGCCGGGGCCTGCGGTGCACAGGTAGCTGGGCGAGCAGGTGCCGTTGCTGCCCGTGGTGACGTCGTTGAGCGCGCTGGTGTGCGCGTACGGGTACTTCGACGGGTAGTCGCCGGTGCCGGGCGTGCCGGCCAGCGCGTAGACGCCGGCGATGATCGGCGCGGAGGCACTGGTGCCGCCGTACACGTTCCAGCCGCTGGCCTGGTAACTGTCGTACACCGCGACACCGGTGGCCGGGTCGGCGACGGCCGACACGTCGGAGATGGCACGCTTCGAGCAGCCGCTGTCGGTCTGCCAGCTGGGCTTGGGGTCATACGCCGAGCAGCCGGAGCCGGTGCCCTCGGTGCTGTTGGTGTGCCACACCGACTCGGACCAGCCACGGGCGCTGGAGTCCCGCTTCAGGGCGGTGCCGCCGACCGAGGTCACGTACTGGGAGGCCGCCGGGTACTCGGCGCCGTACGCGGAGTCACCCGCGGAGACGGTGATCGCGACACCGGGATGCTTGAAGTACTGGTTGTCCGCGGTCAGGTCCGAGGAGTCCTCGGATCCGCCGTAGCTGTTGGACACATACTTGGCTCCCTGAGCCACGGCGGTGTTGACCGCGGTGCCCAGGTCGCTCATGTTGGCCGTGCTGGACTCGACCAGCAGAATGTGGGCGTTGGGGGCGATCGCCGAGACCATGTCGAGGTCCAGGGAGATCTCGCCCGCCCAACCGGCGTCTGCGGACGGGTAGTTGGTGCCGCCGTTCTGGTCGATCTTGCTGAAGCAGCCGTTGGCCGTGGTGCAGGCAGGCAGGCCGTACTGGCTGCGGTAGGCGGCCAGGTCGGACTCGGCGTTGGGGTCGTCCTGGGCGTCGACGATGGCGATCGTCGCGCCGGCACCGCCGTTCGCGGGCAGGTTGTAGGCGCTCAGCAGGTCGGACGGACCGTAGCCGGACGGCACGGCGAGCGGCGAGACCGCGTTGACCGTCAGCGCACGCGGCTGGACGACGTCGGTGCGGGCGATCGCCTTGCAGGCCATCACCCGGTGCTTGGTGGGCTGCGAGCAGAGCCGCTTCACGTGCGGGGTGGCCGAGACCGACGCGCCGGTGCTCGCGGCGGTCTGGGCCTGGGCCGAACCGGCCGCGACCAGGCCGGTGGTGGCGAAGGCGAGCGAGACGAGCCCGGTCAGGGCGGTCCGCTGCGCGGCTCTTGATATATGGGGGATACCCATGGGTGGGGGTGCCTCTCTCGTACCGGTCACCGCGCGTCGGTCGACGGCCGTGACCGCTCAGCTGGATGGCGGCGGACGGCAGGTCACGCCCCGAACAGAAACTCGATACCCCGCCGAAATATCCGCGTGAAGAGAGCAGCGGAAAGCAACATCGCGATCGCACAGGGGATTTCCCTGGGCGAGCGACGGCCGTTCCGCGGGGAATTGCTCTCTCCGCAGACAGGGAAGCAAGCCCCCATACCGAAACGCGAACCCGATTTATCTAACGAACTGTCACCACGGGCTGTGGTGGCACCGTTCGCCGGGCGGAAGCAAAGCAGACTTGATGAGCACCGGTCAACGGGCTGGGCCTGGGGTTTGTCCGCTCAACTCGTTACGGGGCTGTGAACAGGACGGACAGAACAGGGCCAGAGCAGGTAAATACCTGTCGGGTCGCTACTCGCGGCTGGACGGGAATTGGCCTGCACCTGAACCAGCAAACGGAAATGCATGGGCATATCTTGACCACTCATTGACCACGGCCTCAGGGAGGCCCACTCAACCACCGTGCACCATATGAGTAGTTGGGGACTTGCCCGTTTCGATCTCCCGAACCAAGAGGTCGGGCAGAGGGGACGGGGGACGGGTGGGGCCAGCCAGCAGATGGGACAGGCACGGATTCCGCACTCATGGAACTGCAACGCTCTGTGATCACCGGGGGGACTTGTGCCTGCGCTGCCATCACGGCTGGGACCGAACCGCTATGAAACTCCGCCCGGGTGCAGAAGACCGCAGATCCCGCCCACCTGACTGCTCCTGAACGAAAACCGTGCTCATGGTCCGCCGGCGGTGCTCACGGATTCGCAGATCCCAGACGAATCCGGGTCCGGATACCACGATGGCATCCCGGCGTTGACGTCAACTCAAGTTGAAGTCCCAGCGTTCTGGTCATTACTCAACGCTACGTACCGCCATTCCCGGACGCCCTCGAAAGTGAGCTGGCACAGCACATCCTCGGCTCCCTTCCCGACTCCGTCGAGCCGGTCACCGGCAAGGTGACCGACCCGGACGGGCTGACGGCCCGCCTGAACGAACTCGGCGGCGTGCGGGCCGCGTTCATGCTCTGCCCCTACCACCATGCGACCGGCCACTTCACCGCTCCCCAGAACGCGCTGGCCGTCGTGGAGGGCCCTCGCCGAGCACTCCGGGCAGATTGTGCTCAGCTCGTCACACAGTCTGCGCGAGGGCACCCCCGCCACCACCCACAACGCCCCTCATGCGGACTTCCACCACGCACTGGAGGACGGGTGCGGGGCTCGGGGGTGCCCTGGACAATCCTGCGGCCCGTGCATGCCAGCCCATATGACGCTGCGCCGGGCCGAGGCGACTCGCTCCGAAGGCGTCGTACGCGGCCCCTATGGCAAGGCTGCCCAGCCACTGCTCGACGACCGCGACGCCGCCGAGACCGTCGTCCGTACGCTCCTCGACGAAGGCCATGACGGGGCCTCGCACTTCCTGACGGGCTCCGGGCTCTGACACACGAGCAGAGAGCGGAGACGATCGGCGCGGTGACCGGCCGCCCGGTGCGCTACAGGCATCTCCAGCACCATGGCCGAACAAGGACAACCCGGACCGCCAGGTGCGGTTGAGTTTCCTGGGGTGAACCAGGGCGTTGAAGACCGTCCGGAATGGCGGCCGCCAGAGCTTCACTGGACTGGGGGCGGCGTCGGCCGCCTTGCTCTCCGGCATACTCCGGCGGCCGACTGACGATCGAGATCGGCCAAGGCGGACGTTCGAGCCGGAATCAGAAGGCGGGCGCCCTCGGCACACAGGGAGCTGCCGGGGCCGAGGGGTCCAGGGCCCGCTTGACCCATCCGATCGCACGCGGGCTGTACGACATGCTCAGGTGGGCGGAGAGGTCGACGAAGCAGCCCTCCTGCAAGGTGATGTTGTGCACCATTGCTCCGGGGCCCGCCGTCATGAACGTGCTCTGCCATGGGGTGGTGATCCGTCGTACTTCGTGCCGATCACGGTGTAGTCGATCCCAGGAACGGTGTCCCCGTCGGCGTTGAGCTCTTTGACGAAGTCGGATTTCTCGTACTGCTGGACGCCCGCCTTCCCCAAGGTCTTCTCCCCGGGGCCCAGCATGTGGAGCATGTCGGCGAGCGTCTCGATGCCGCTCATGGTGGTGCCGTGGTTGGTCGCGCCGAGCTGGACGACCTTCTTGACCTTGTTCTTCGAGGGGTCGGTCGGGTTCGCGCCTCCGTCGGCCTTGAGATACCAGCGGGCCAGGGTCCCGCCCTGGGAGTGGCCGACGAGGTCCACCTGGCCGGTGCCGGTGGCAGCGAGCACCTTGTCCACGAAGGCGGCCAGCTCCTTGGAGGACTGCTTGATGTCTCCATGACCCTTGACGGTGGGAGCGAGAGCCACTCCGGCGTCGTCGGTGTCGCCGTAGTCGAGGGTGTAGACGCAGTAGCCCTGAGCCTTCAACTCGGGGGACATCCGGGCCCAGCTGTTGTAGCGGTTCTCGTAGGTCCCGTGCACCAGGACGACCGGACGCGGATGGGCGGCGCCGGGACGGCAGTTCCAGTCGTTGGCGCCCGGCGGATCGATGTCGAGGTGGAGGATGGAATGGACCATGGCAGGAAGAAAATCGTGCTGCTCGGGGCCGGTCTCCGCGGCCGCGGACGTGGAGGTAGCCAAGACCGTCGCCGCGGCAGTGGCACAGACGGCGGTGACATATTTCGGTATGTGCAAGACGGCTCCTGAGAAGTGTGGAACTCGGGCCGCGCGCGATGTTTCCCAGGGTGTCGGCCGAGGAGTGAACCGCGGGTGACCTCTTCCGCCGTCCCCACCAGATGACGTACCGTCAGACGCCGGCTCTGGTGCCGCCCGAGGAGAATCCCGGACCGCCGGCCTCGTACCCCGAGTAACTTTCAGGGCCCCCAGTATGCACACGAGGCAAGAGGTTCTGAAGGGAGGAAACACGAACCTCGAAAGGGGTAGGCAGGGCGGCTGGAACTGGTCCGGGCCATGCTCCGTGACCAGGGCGCCTGGTGCCGGCTGGAGCAGCAGGACACGTTCACCGTGCACGTCGGGTGGGATCAGTACCTGTACGTCGGAAGCGACCGGCCCTGCGAAGCAGCCGTCGCCCGGACTCGCGAGCTCGGCCTGTTCGCGGAGCCGATCACGGCCTCGCCCTACGCCGCAGACCTTGAGGCACCAGAGGTGACACCGGCTGCGGACGAAGACTTTTGGGAACAAGTACGCGCAGAACTGGCCGCACCGCAGACGCTCCTGCTGGAGGAGGCCTACCTCCGCAACGCCACCCGCTGGCACCGCCTCACCGAGAACAACCTCGACACCGTCCGCGCCGCGCTCGGCCCACGCGCGCTCCTGACCGTCTGGCCCGACCTCACCCCTGATGTCGATGCGGTCCTTGACGCGCTGCCCGAGGACGAATCCGTGGACTTCGTCTGGGAGACGCCGAACGGAACGATCCGCCACGTGACCATCGACGAGAGCGATCACCAACGGCTCACCACTTTGGTGGCAGGCGCGAGGGCGGCCTGCTCCCTGCCCTTGGCCCTCGACGAACGCCACCCACTGTTCCACGTCGCTCTGCCTGGTGTCGGCGGAGCCGGCCGCTCACCCGATGCCGATGGCCTGCGACTTCCCTGGGTGAACCAGTGAAGGTAGGCAATGTGTACGGCAACCGGTAAGGCAACGCGTAAAGCAACCTGTTGGGCAACCAATAGGGCAACTGTGCCTGAGCGCCTGTCGGCTACCTGGATCGCTGTGCCTGAGCACCGTAGACAGCCACTTTTCAGGCTTGATGGCCAAAGTTTTCACGCTACTTGACCGAGGTGTGCAGGCTGGTTGGCCAAGGCCGCGAGGCCGTTTGGGCCCACCGTGGCTCGTGCGGCAGGCGGGAGGGGCGCCCATGCGGCGTCGCCGTCGGCGACCGCGAGATGCCCTTGGCTGTCCGGTTCCAGTGAGAATCACCGCTGGAACGTCGTGACCAGGGGAAACACGGCTTGGAGCGTATAGGGTTCCCGTGGTGGTGTGGGGGATTCCCGTTCGGCGCCTGCCCTACGAGTTGTGGAAGCCCACTCGCTTGGCAGGTGTCGCCAGGTGCGGCACCCGGGTCAGGGGCGCTGATACGGCGGGCCGTCAGCGGTTCGATGCTGTGGCGGTCCCTGCATGGGGTGAGAGGTTGGTACGGAGACATGGGCGAGGATCCACTCATAGCGGCAGTGCGGAGCGGGGACGTCAAGGCGGTGGCAGCTCTGCTGGCGGCGGGCGCCGACCCCAACACGGTTGACGGGCACGGCACTCCGGCACTGTGTCTGGCCGTGGACGCCTTCGACCTTCCGGTTATCGAAGAGCTGAGGATGGCGGACCAGCCGGTCCAGCTGAACCGCGCCGCCGCCGACGGCCGTACGCCTCTGCTGCGAGCCGTCGACCGTGGCGCCTGCGAGATCGCGTCCGTGCTCGTCAGCGGCGGAGCGGATCTCGGGCTCACCGACGCCGAGGGGCGTAACGCCCTGGAGCTGGCGCGGCACTGGCACCTCACGGGCGCCGAGGCCGAGCTGCGCCGCAGGAGCGGCACATCGGAGCCGGTCGCGCGCAGAGCGGTTGTGGACGGGTGGGGGAACGTCTGCGAAGAACTGTCACTCGGTGGCCTGACGGTCCGCAACGGGCACACCGCGATCCTCGCCGAGCTGGAGCCCCGGTACGGGATCGCACCGGCCTTCGAGGAGTTGCTGGGCCGCGCCCTGGCCGAGCCGGACGTCGACCAGCCGGTGTGGTCGGCGACGACGCTCACACTCCAGGGGCGCCGCGCCCCCGCCGTCTGGGCGGAGGCCGCCGCCCTGCGCGGCCGCCCGAATCCTCTGGAGCGGTACTGCGGCGCCGAGGTGATCCGTCTCATCAACCTCTTCGACGAGAGCGACGACAGCCCTTTCGATGTGCCGCTCGTCGACCTCTTCCTGCCCTGGGCAGCACGCGAGGAGGATCCACGGGTGATGCGGGCACTCACCGCCGGCCTGTCCGAGGCCATGGACCCCCGGGCCGAGCAGCCGCTGCCGGCACTCACCCGCCACCACGACCGGGAGGTCCGGCGATGGGCGATCTCCGGCCTCCACCGGCCGGTCGCGCAGGGAAATCGCGAGGCGCTGACCGCCGTCGTGGCGTGCACCCAGGACACGGATGCCCTGGTACGCGAGGCGGCATGCGGGGCAGTCGCTCAGGCTTCCACGGATTCTCCTGCCCCTTCGGATGCTCTCGCCGCCTGTCTCCACGACGAGGTCGAGGCCGTACGGGTCACGGCAGCGATCCAGCTGTTCCTGCGCGACGACCCACGCGGCGACGGGGTACTGCGCAGCCTCGGCCCCATCGGCCAGGACTCGCCCTACTACGCGGCCTTCCACGCCGTCTGGTACCACCACCGGGCACTGCTCCCCGCCGACTGAACCGCCCAGCCTCACCAACCGGACCACTCCCCACCCGGTAAAACACCCACCAGATCCCCACCCGGGAACCGACGGCAGCGAGAACAGCACCGGACACTACGGGCCAGCCCCACCACCTCACGGCGGCTCATCCATTCCGTCACTCCGCCTACACCCGTCGGTGACCCAGCGAGCGGCCAAGCAGCATGAAAACTCCGGCCATCTACGGCGCTCAGGCACAATCGTCTCTGTCTGGCCGAGCTGGAAGCTGGAGGGTGCAAACGGTTCAGGAGAGCCAGTCGGCGTAGTGCGTGGGGGCGAGGTGGGCGTCCTTGTCGGTGAGGACGTCACCCTTGACGACGGCGAACATGCCGGCGGTTGGGTCGGTGACAACGGTGCGGCTGTCGGACTTATGGGACAGGGTGAGCCGGCCCAGCTCGTCCAGGGAGAAGACCTCGGGTCCGGCGATGCTGCGGATGCCTCCCAGCGGGGCGCCCGCAGCGACTTCTGCCACCGCGTCGGCCACGTCCTTGGAGGCGATCGGCTGAATCGGCGTGGCGGGCAGCCGGACGGTGTCGCTGTCGGCGGTCCAGGAAAGGATCGCGTCGATGAATTCCATGAACTGCGTCGCGCGGACGATCGAGTAGGGGATCGGTCCGGCCTTCAGGATGTCCTCCTGGAGCACCTTGGCCCGGTAGTAGTCCAGCTCCGGCACCTGGTCCGCGCCGACGATCGAGAGAATGACGAAGTGACGGACGCCACCTTCCTGGCTCGCGGCCAGAAGGTTGTCCATCGAGGTCTGGAAGAAGGCCAGGGAGGCTTCGTCGAAGGTCGGGGAGTTCGTCAGGTTGACGATGACGTCGGCCCCCGACATTGCCTCGTCCAGTCCCCGGCCGCTGATGACGTCAATTCCGGTGGACTGCGAGTGCGGCACCGCCTCGTGCCCGGCGGCGTTCAGATGCGTGACGACCTGCGACCCGATCAGCCCGGTACCGCCGATGACCGCGAACTTCATGACACGCCTTCCGTCGGGAGGTTTGTCTGAAATATTGCACATGATCCCTATGCAGGCCTTGAATGTGAGACCAGGTCGTACATATTCGGCCACATCGCCGGCGCCCCGGCCCGCCACCACGCCCGCGCAACCGTCACCACCGACGCGGAATCCATCCGTGCCCTAACCGGTGCCCTGCCCGACCGCATCACCCCAGCGGGCGACGGCTCGTGCACCGTCGACCGCCCCCTGCACATCGCCCAGCACCTGCTGAACCTCGGCCCCGACACCACCCTGCACGGCTCCCCCGAACTCGCCGGACCCTTGCGGGAGTTGGGCCAGCAACTCCTGAACGCCACCCACTCCCTCACGGCGGAAGGTAGCAAGCAGGCACCGCGCGACACCAAGGGGCCGCTCTCATGACCGAGCCCGCCCGAGAGACCGGCCAAAGCGCGCTCTTCCCCATGTCCGAGGTCACCCCCGAACCGCCCCCGTCCCCCGACTTCGACGGCATCACCTTCCACGAAATCCGGGCCCGCACCCTCCTCAACCGCGTACCCGAAGCCGCCCCCGGCGGCATGGGCTTCACCCTCAACCCCTACCGCGGCTGCACCCACGCCTGCACCTACTGCTTCGCCCGAGACGGCCACCACCACCTCGGCCACAACACCGGCCAGGACTTCCAGACCCACCTCTACGTCAAAACCAACGCCGCCCAGGTACTGCGCCGCGAACTGCGCACCGGCGAAACCCGCGGCCAATGGGTCACGGTCGGCACCTCCACCGACTGCTACCAACGCGCCGAAGGCCGCTACCAGCTGATGCCCGACATCCTGCGCGCCCTGACCGACTACCGCGTCCCCTTCACCACAACCACCAAATCCGCCCTCCTGCGCCGCGACATCCCCCACGCCGGCGACCACCCCGACGCCCTCAACGCACTCGTCGACGCCTGCGCCCAAGCCGGAGCCGTCACCGTCTACGCCGACATCCTGCGCATCAGCCCCGGCACCCGCACCCGGTTCCATACCCAGACCGTCCACACCCTCCCACCCCACCTCCACCAACAACTGGCCGCCGACTACCACCAACACCCCGCCATGCCCCCGCCCTACATCCAGCAGGTCACCGACCACATCCGCACCCGCGCCGCCCACCACGGCATTCCCAGCTGGGAGGACTACATCAAGCAACGCAGCACGAGCCGTAGCCGAGCCGACTAGCGTCCTAGCTGCACCATCCCGTCGACACCACGAGACGAGACCGCCGCATGACAAGGGTTCGGGAGCGCCTAGGACATATGGGACATCCGCGCCCTATGTCTTCCTCTTTCACCTCAATGTGAATACGGGATGGAGATTCCCGGCCCGCGGAGTGCACACCTCTTCAAGAGATCTCTCATGAGATCTGCGTTTAGTGACCGAGTTTGACCATGGGTCTTTCGGAGTGTTTGCATGTCTTCGGCGTTGCTTTCGGCATGTGACCACACACCCCAGGGGTGTGATGCCGTTATCGGCGCTGGCGTGTAATGAAATAATTGAAGGGGGAATTGAATAATGTTGCGCATGGGTCGGGCAGTTGCCCCGGCTATTGCCCTGTCCGGTCTGCTTATGGGTACTGTGACCGGTACCGCCAATGCAGCAGACCAGACGGGTCCGACGGAGGCTTTCCATGTGAAGGTCAGCAACGCGACGCAGACGTCGCTGCAGATGGAGTTCGCCCTGCCCAAGGGCGACCACCTTGCGGTCAAGTCCAATGGAGAGCTCGCTGTACAGGACGCCAGGGGAAAGGAGCTGGACGCGGCTCCGGCCACGATCAAGGGTGGCGGCCACGTCTTCTCCGGGAAGTGGGCGGTGAGCGGTGACACGGCCACGCTGAACCTGGCGAGCGTCGACGGCCACAAGATAGCCGCCGCGGGCGCCATCACCACCTTCGGCTTCTCGGACTGGCTGAGCTGCGTCAGCAAGTCGACCACGGCCAGCGGTACGGCCGGGGCGGTGGCTGGCTGCGTCGGCGACGCAGTGACGGGCTGCGCTCCCGGGGCTGTCGCCGGCGGGGTGGCCGGAGGCATCGGCGGAGCCGTCGCCGGCGCCGTCACCTGCTAGCAAGAACAGGCAGGCAGTAGAGCACCCTGATGGGTGACAACGTGTGGCGCACCGCAATTCAGCGGTGCGCCACCACTCCTTAGGAGGGAATATGCGCAAACCCTGGTTTGCTCTTGCGGCATTCGCCATGGGCGCGTTCCTTGCCGTTGCCACTGTCACTTCTTTCCTTCACAGTGACATGCAGAGCGGAGCGGTATCGGCAGCAGGGGCAATTCTCGCCGCAGCTGGCGGAATATATACACTCAGGCGGGGTGTCCCCACCCTGCCTGCGAAGCTGACGATGCCGGTCGTACTCGCGGCCATCATCAGCGTCAGCCTGCCTCGATTCCTCGACAACAAGGGCGGCCCTCTCACCCTGGTCGCGGGAGCAGTGGCCGCCGGACTGGCGATCGGCCTCTTTACGCGATTCCGCCCCTACGGCAATGAATCGTGAACTGCCGATCCCGCGTCTTCTCGCTCTGCACAATCAGTTCGCCTGGATGAAGCAGAGCCGGTGACGACGTACCGGGCAGAGCCGGGGCCAAGCGTGGGCAATACGCAGCCACGCCTTGGTCCCCGGCCTTCCCGGCGTGCTGAGCACGTCCAAGCCGGAGCGGTCCCGGGCCGCACGACCGAGCGCGCCCCTTTCTTCGCCCGCGCCGCCCGGGACCAGGCGGCGTCACCGGCAGCCGTCTGTGGGCCGGCATCACCGGGGTCCTGACCCCGGGCACCACAGCAGACGACTTTCCGCACCCAGCATCCAAAGCGCGCGGCGGATATTGGCTGGCGGCGGCGGAATCCCGGTTGCTGCAACCGGGCCATGGGGATCTGGACCGATGCTTTTGTCCCGCCCGCCGCGCCGCTCCTGTTGTCCCGGGACGACTTCGGGCACCTGGTGGTCGATTAGCGCGCGAGCGGGTAATCCGTACGCCCTGGGCATGGCTCGAGGGCGAGCCCTGTGTCAACGTGAGTCTCAACTGAGGCAGCGTCAGCAGGCAGGCGCGCTGGGACAGTGCGCCGGTCGGCAGTGTGCTGCGCTCGGAAGAGATACCGAAAGAACTCCGGGATCCCGACGCCGACCCGCCGCCGTGGGACCCCTCGCACGAGAAGGCTCGGATCCTCGGCCGCGGTGAGCGGATCCTCGACGTGCTGCCCACCCTGAACAGCGCCCCGTACGGGGACGAGGACATCCCGGTCGTCTTCGACCACCTCGACTTCACCCACCGGGCCATCCGCAACCACGTCATGTTCGAGGACCACCGCACGATGCTGGTCTGCTTCGCCCTGGCCCGCTCGCAGAACCGGCCCCTGTCCACCAACGACTGCGGACCGGCCGGCGGCCCCACACACCCGGTGCGCACCTGTATCAGGGTTGCGGCCTGTTGCCAACGCGCGGGAGAGGACCGGCCGCTCAAACATCCTCGGGAGCACCCCCGTTCACTGGTGAACCCGAGGAGTGCCTGGTCGGCGGCGCGGCTCAGCAGGGGCGCGATCTAGGCTTGATTGCAGATTCGACGACGTCACCGTGCCAACTGGCGTTCATCCTCTGAGCCGCCGCTGCCTGAGCCTTCCCTCGGCTCGGGAAGACCGAGCGAGCACCAGGCAGCGGCCGGGCTGGTACAGGGGCGCGCCCAACGGGTTTTGCAGGCTTTCCCCTGTCGCGGCTGCTCAGATCAGCCGTGCGAGCAGGTCGCGCCGTTGCCGTTGTTGCGGTTCGCGCCGTCGGAGAACTGGTGCGTCCCGGACGTCACGATCGTGGAGCAGCCGAGGTACTCGGTGTAGTCCAGTGCGGCCTGGAAGGCTTTCGGTGCGGCGTACTCGGATCCGGCGTTGTACTCCGGGATGTCGATCGAGGCGAAGCCGGACGTCAGGAACCCGTTGGGTGAGCCGATCACGCCGTAGTTGTTGTTGTAGAACGTGACCCGGTCCTCGGTGTTGTTGCGCTCATCGGCGATGTACACCGTGGCTTTGGAGATGGCGGTAAGTCCCTTCTGGTTGAGGTGCGCCTGCGCGTACACCTGACGGCACTTGGGGATGTAGGCCAGGGTCAGGTCACCGATCGAGGTGTCCACACCGTTCCACGGTGCCCCGTTGTCCTGATGGTCCCAGATGTTGACCGGGGTGCCGAGCGGGATACGCGTTCCGTCGTCCAGCGGACAAGGGTGCGGCTGCGCACTGGCCGTGCCGGCCGGACCGGCGGTTGCGATGGTCAGGGACGATGCAACGACCACGAACGCCGACAGGACAGCTCTGACGCGGTTGTGACGAACCTTCATGGGACCCCCCAAGAGTGGCGTGATGATTGATCCTCGGAAGAGTCCCAGCCGACGGCAGCCCGCACAAGATCTCTTTAACCGATCATTACCCCAGCTCGGATCGAGGGGCCAACTCCCCTCTGCCCAGACCCACTTCAACTCCAGGGAACCCGGGCGAGAACCAGGCCACGGACTTCCCCGGCGTGCCCGGTGTGCAGGAGGTGGTGGGCGACGGTGTGTATCTGGGCTCCGGAGGTGAAGACGTCGTCGACGGGCAGGACCTTCTGCCCGGCGAGGTCTCGGTGCAGGTGTGAGTGAGCAATGCTCATGACCTGTGGATCGACCTCGGATTGGACGCGAAGGGCGCACCTTCCCGAGTGATCGACTTCTGGTCACCGAGTAGGCCGACGTTGCACCGTCGGCCGGGAGGCACGCCCGTGCTGAGCGTAGTGATTGCCGATGGAACGACCGAGACCGGCTCCCTGATCGACGACTTCGTCTGCGCGGGCGTGAGGCGGATGCTGGCCGCCGCCCTGGAGGCCGAAGTCAACGCCTGTATAGCCGAGTTGGCTGACCAGCAGGACGTGAACGGTCGCCGCCCGGTGGTCCGCAACGACTGTCACCAGCCGCGCTCGGTGACCACTGCGGCCAGAACGGTCGAGGTCAAGTCCCCGCGCGTCAACGACAAGCGCGTCGACGCAGCCACAGGTGAGCGCAAGCGGTTCTCCTCGGCGATCCTGCCGCCGTGGTGCCGCAAGTCCCCGATGATCAGCGAGGTACTACCGCTGCTCTCCCTGCACGGCCTGTCGTCGGGCGACTTCATACCCGCGCTCGAGCAGTTCCTCGGCTGCTGCTGCGGGACTGCCAGCGGCGCGGCATGCGAGCTCCCGTCCTCGCCGTCGGCGACAGCGCCCTCGGCATATGGAACGCGCTGAACGAGGTCTTCCCCGAAACCCGTCACCAACGGTGCTGGGTTCACAAGGCAGCCAACTGCCTCGACAACCTCCCGAAGTCGGCCCAGCCCGCGGCGAAGAAAACCATCCAGGACATCTACAACGCCGAGGACCGCGAGCACGCGGCCATCGCGGTCGAGGCGTTCACCAAGCAGTACGGCACGAAGTGCCCCAAGGCGGTGAAGAAGATCACCGATGATGAGCCGAGTTGCTGGCGTTCTACGACTTCCCCTCTAAGCACTGGATCCACTTGCGGACCACGAACCCCATCGAGTCGACCTTCGCCACCGTCCGGCTGCGAGCCAAGGTCACCAAGGCAGCCAGCTCCCGGCCGGAGCCCGCTTCGAACGCGGCCACCTCATCGAACGCCCCCAGATCCTCACGGCCTAGGGTGACCGCACGATGACCATCCATGACACCTACGGAACCAAAACCCACACGGCCGAGGAACTGGCCGGACTGCTCGCCCCACTCCTCAACCTGACCTTCGCCGATCACGACAGCTACTACCGAGGCGGCTACCTCAAGGCCGAGGCAAGGGGCGCCGACATCGAGATCCAGCCCAACGCAATCCCTGGAGACGACGAAGAAGACGATCTCTACTCGTCGGTACACGCCGCATTCCAGACCTTCGTGTTGGTCACCGCCCCAGCACCGGACAGCGCGCTCAACGCCACCCTGACTTCCATCAAAGGGCTCGAAGCACTGGCCCACGAAGCCTTCTGACCCGCTGATCCACAACTATTGACAATTACTCCCTATCTGGTCCTGCGCACATGAGTGGTGTCGGTGCCGAGGGGGGTGCCGTCGGCGCCGGTCGGCGCGATCTCCGGCACTAGGGTGCCGTGCTGGTCGACAAGGGTGGAGTGGGTCTCGCCCGGGGCGAAGGCGTGGCGTTCTCCCCACTGACGCAGGGTGAGGATGACCGCGAAGAGGTCGCGGCCGGCGTCGGTGAGTACGTATTCCTGGCGGCGGCCCGAGGGGGCGGTTCGCTGGGCGAGGAGTCCGTGGGCGATCAGCTTGCGGAGGCGGTCGGTGAGGATGTTGCGGGCGATGCCGGTGCGTCGCTGGAACTCGGTGAACGACCGGGCCCCGTCCATCGCGTCGCGGATCACGAGAAGGCTCCACTTGTCGCCGACGAGGTCGAGCGTGCGGGCGACGGGGCAGTCGGCGTCGGTCCAGTCGGGGGCGGCTGGGTCGGGGTTCGGGGCGCGCGTGATGGTGCGCGACATGACAGCTCCCAATGAGTTGCGGATAAAAACCATTCAATGAGTTGCGAATCGAAACCATTATGCCGTACCGTCAAATCAGTTGCAATTCACTACTGATTGGGGGAGTGCCATGGACACGTGGCGGCGATTACTGCTCACCGTGGTCTGCGGTGTAGCTGTGGCCAGCATCTATGCCGCGCAAACGGTCCTGAAGCCGATGGGGCATGATCTCGGCCTGCCACCAGAACTCTCCGGCTGGATCGTGTCGACCAGCCAGTTCGGCTACCTGGCGGGCTTGGTGCTGCTGGTGCCGCTCGGCGACGTGGTGGCCGACAGACGCCGGCTCATCGCCGTACACCTGGCCATCACCGCAGTCGGCATGATCCTGACAGCCTCGGCGTCGACTGCCTGGATCGCGTTCGCAGGACTCGCGGCCGCCGGAGTGTTCGCGGTCGTGGTGCAGACCACGGTGGCGTACGCCGCGTCCCTGTCACTGCCTGCCGAACGCGGACGCAACATCGGCGTCGTGACATCAGGCGTTGTGGTCGGCATCCTGGGCGCACGGGTCGTCACCGGCGCACTCGCCGAAGTCTGGGGCTGGCGGAGCGTCTATGCCGTGCTCGCGGTGCTGTCCCTCGGTCTGGCAGCCCTCGTCCTCGCCGTACTGCCGCCCGAGGCTCACCCCAACCGGCCTTCGGCACGATACGGAAACGCAGTTGCCTCGCTCGGCGGACTGTTCAAGCAACGCCTCTTCCTGACACGCGGACTCATCGCCTTCTTCTTGTTCGCCTCGTTCGGAACCCTGTGGAGCGGAGTGTCCCTGCCGCTGGCCGGCACACCCTGGCATCTCAACGAAAGCCAGATCGGACTGTTCGGCATCGTCGGACTCGCCGGCGCGCTGGGCGCAGCCCGCGCGGGACGGTGGGCCGACGCAGGACGGGCAACCCCGGTCACCGGTCTGGCACTCACCCTGCTCATCCTCTCGTGGGCCGCGATCGCCCAACTGCCGTGGTCCCTGTGGCTCCTCATCGTCGGAATCGTGGTCCTCGACTTCGCGGTCCAGGCCGTGCATGTCAGCAACCAGCACCTGCTCACGACCGCACACCCCGAACGCATCAGCAGCGTTATCGGCAGCTACATGGTCTTCTACTCACTCGGCTCCGCCCTCGGCGCAGCCGCAACCACGGCCACCTTCAGCGCCCACGGCTGGGCCGGCTCCAGCCTCCTCGGCGCCGGATTCGCCGCCTGCGCACTGATCATCTGGGCAACCGACCGGCGACTCCCCCACACAAGCGCCAGCCCCCGACCCGAGAACACAGACGTACTCCCGGCGCAGAAGGAAACACAGGAAACGGACCACGCCGGACACACGGCCCCCTGGTCTCTTTAGCGGCAACACCCGGTACTGAGCCCGCACACCGCCGGCCCCATACGAACGGCCGGATGCGATCAACCGGATCCTGCGCGCGTGACACCGTGCCACTCCCGTTCGGCGCGGCGGCTGCACTGCTCCCGCGCTTGCTCAACCGCTCGCTCTGAGTGCGCGGCAAGGTGCCATCCGGGCGGCGGTAGGCCCTGCTCAGCTGCAGGTACCGGCCCGCTCGGCCAACTGACGGCCTCTCGTCTCCAGCGCGGTGGCGATCCGCGCCCAGGTGATTCGCCTACTGCGGCCAGGGCGAGCAGCATCCGTTCATCGTCGTCCAGCTTGTCGCGGAGCGTACGGATCACTCGGAGCACGGCGAGGATGTCCGTCGCCGAGACGTCCGGCTGAAGGTAACCCTCGGCACGCTGGCAGATCCGGTCGTATGTCCCGGCGATCTCCAACAGGCGCCTGACGCCGCCGTGCCGCTGCCGACGCACCCCACGCGGGTTTTCCAGCAGATGCATCCAGGCCCGGTCACGGTCCAGCTCGGCGGCAGGCTGAGCCTGGGTGAAGGCGACTTCGTCGTTGTTGACGGCACCCTGATCCCCACCGACCAGATCCGTGCAGATGAGCCGTACTACTGGCAGAAGCACAAGAAGCACGGCACGAATGTGCAGGCCATCGCCCGGCCGGACAGCACACCCCTGTGGATCTCCCGCGCGCTTGCGGGCCGGAGCCACGACCTGACCGCCGCCCGCGCCCACCGCATCGTCCAGGCCTGCCGCACCCGGCAGGTCCTGATCCTCGCGGACCGGGCCTACCAGGAGGCCGGCGCGACCGTCCGCACCCCGTACCACCACTACCGCGAACAGCCGGAGCACCACCAGCAGTACAACCGTGACCACGCCCGTCTGCTTGCACCTGGTGAGCGTGCCTTCGCCCGACTCAAGACATGGCGTCTCTTACGCACGGCACGTTGTTCGGCCGGGCAGGGCGGGCGAGAACCACAGGGTGCGACTGGCCGGATCAGTGATGACCTGCACGTTCACGCCGTGCTGTTGGTGCTTCGTCGGGTAGTCCGCGCGCCCGTCGCCGACCCGGTCGCACTCGGCGAGTGTGCCGTCCACGAGAACAGGGTCGGGGGTCCGTCTCGCGCAGGACCTTCAGCAGGCCCGGCGCCTTGTCGGCAAGTGCTCGACTGCGGTGGTGACGTACGCATGGGCGGGGGCGGTGCCGACGGAGATACGGAAAGCCGCGGCGAGATGAGCCAGGGGTCGTGCCGGCGCAGGTGCGCGCGGGCGATCACCGCACGCTCGGACGGCCGGAGTTGGCAGCGTCCGTCGCCCTCACGGATGACGATCGGCATCGTCACCCACTCCACCAGTGCGTGCGGCAGGTCGAGTGCGGCGAGATGTGGGGACAACAGGGCTCCTGGGCTGGAGAGTTGATACCTAGAACACCTCTCTCGACGGCACGGGACCCTCGTCCGTTGCCTATGGTCCCGTCGTCACCCGTCCGGGGGCCACCCTGAACTCTCAGTGTGCGGGTGCACCGACGGGCTGGTGGCTTGCGACGGTTGTGGACTGTGCTCCTCTGCGCACGACACTGAGGGGGCCGAGGCCGGACAGGGCGTCGACGAGCGTGGTGCTGCCGGTGGAGTCGATGGCGGTGATGGCTGGTACGTCGATGTCCCGCGGGTGTAGTCGGCCGAGCGTGCTGATCCGGTGGGTGGAGATGGTGGTGCGGGCCTCGGTGGCGGCCTCAACGGCGGCCATGGTGGTCGGTGTGGCGCCGGAGTCGCAGAGGAGGAGGGTGTCGCTCTCCGCCAAGGCGGAGCGGGCGGCGTTGAGCTGGTCGGTCATGGTGTAGCACCACTGGTCCGGGTGCTGGCCGCGGACGCGGGGGAAGCGGACACGGAGGCTGGTGAGGATCTCCGACACCTGGTCGATGCTGCTGCCCGGGGCCACGACAAAAGCGATGCTGTCCGGATCCAGCGAGTCCAGTCCGGCCACCGCGCTGGTGCTGGTGAGCGGCAGCAGCAGCTTGTGTTCGGGCGGGGTGAGGGGCGGGGCCTCCGGGGCCCGCCACACGGGGCGCCCGACAAGGGCGACGCGGAGGGACTGGGCCTGGAAGGCGCGGATGGCATGGGCGGCACGGTCCACGGCGGGGCAGAGAGTCTGGTGTGCACAGCCGCAGGCCCGCCAGCGTGGTGGAGCACCTCCAGAGGTGGACGGGCCTGGGACTGCGGCAGATTGGGTTCCGGGAGCGGGCGCCGCGGCGGGCGGGGACAGGAGAAGGATTCTGCGGGTGCGCAGCGTGCTGCTCCAGACCGTGATCTGCCGGTGCGCATACGCCAGGGCCCACGGATCGCCCAGCTGGACACCGATGGCGAGTCCGCGGACGGGGCCGTGTGGGTCCTGGTAGGAGACGGCGAAGACGGTGCCGTGCGGACGGCAGTCCGGATCGGGGGCGGTCAGGGAGGTGGTCCGTACGCGGAAGCCGTCCCGTTCGGCGACGGCAGCCAGCAGCGGGTGGGCCGGGCAGTCCACCGGGCCGCGTTCGGGGTGGACCCAGGAGCGAGCGACGGTGAGCGCTCCGGGCGCCTGGAGCGGGTGGGGGAAGGTCTCTAGGAGCACGCTGCGGTTCATCAGTTCTGTTCCCGGGGGTGGAGCCGCAGGGCGCGCTGAGGTCTGGTGCGCGGGCGGAATACGGCGTTTGGCTATGCATATCCCGAGGGCGGTGCGGACCGCGCGCGAAGCGCCGCCGAATCCGCCAATTCCGCGGCGCTTTTCCGGCGTACATACTCGGCGCGTTCGGTGAGGAGCGTGGCCGGCCGGTAGGCCCGGTGGGGGCGCAACAGCGCATGCAGGGAGCGGAGTCGCTGGTGGAGACGGGCGCTGCTGACGGTGGGGTAGAGGTCGAGGAAGGCGCTCCAGGTCAGGCAGGCGCGGTCGAGATGCCCCAGGCCGAGCTGGGCTTCGGCAAGGTCGGCCAGGCTGATCAGCCGTGAGCGGCTCTCCGTTGGGGGCCGATGTCGCAGTGAGATGGCCAGGGCTTGGGCGGCGCGGTTGCGGTCGCCGAGTTGGGCGGCGACGGCGGCGCGCTGGAGGGCCAGGGAGGCTTGGTTGAAGGCGCCGATGGGGGTGTCTCCGGTGCGGGCCTTCTCCAGGGATTTCTCGGCCAGGACGAGATAGCGGCCGGCGGCGTCGGCCGCGCCGAGACCGGCCTGGGTGACGGCCAACTGCCCGAGCAGAAAAGCGCGTTGGTGGTCCGGGGCATGCGGGGTTCCCACAGACACGGCCTGTGCGGCGAGACGGTCGGCATGGCGGATGTGACCCAGGGCGTGTGCTTGCACGCTCAGTCCGCGCAGCCCCAGTGCGTAGCCCACTCGGTCGCCGGCGTGCTGAGCGAGGCTGAGGCCGACGAGGTAGTACTGCTGCGCCTGGTTGTGGAGATTGCTGTCGAAGTGGGCGAAGGCGCACAAATAGGCGAGCTGGCCGGCGACGGTCACCAGGTCACGGCGCACGCGGGGGCTGGTGTCGCGCCTGAGCCAGGGGGCGAGGGTGGTGGAGAGGTATCCGCTCAGGGCCCGGAGGACCTGTCCGCCGCCGAAGGACGCGTCGTGGCGGGAGAAGAGGGCGAGCATGGTGCGTGCGTCGTCGATGTCGTGCGCGGCGCTGCGCTGGCGCGGCTGAGCGGTGCCCAGGGCAGGTACCGTCCGGGTGGACCAGTTCGGCACGGTGAGCGCGGCCAGGGAGTAGGCGCCCAGCAGGGTGAGGTCGCGCCGTTCCCGGAAGGCGCCGAGCCGTTCGAGGTGCTCCACGGCATCCTCCCTCCATGGTGCTGCCGCGGGCCGGCCCTCGGCAGCGGCGGCGACCAGGTCGGTCTCCCCCGGTGTCACGGTTCTGCCCAGGTGCCGGGAGAGAACCTCCGCGGCGAGCTCGGCCGCGGGACGGCGGGGCCGGGTGCCGGCCAGCCAGTGTCCGACCGTGGTGCGGTCGTAGTGGGTTTCGAGGCTGTTCTCTGTGGCGGCGCGGTTGATCTCGCGTGCCAGGCGCGCTCCGCTCCAGCCGGCTTCGGCCAGTAGGCGGCGCAGGGCCTGGTTGGGGACGCGAGCGGGTCGCATGGCGGTCCTTTCTCCGGCGCGGGCTCGCGAACCTCAGCTGGCGGAGGTTCAACGTCCGTTTTGATTCAACACCGGCGGCGATGTCTGTCGTATTGCAGGTGGGGCGAGCTGAGCACTCTCAGACTGAGGCGCTCGGCCTGGTCATCAACAGGGCGTACATCGGCACACACATCGCGATCGTTTCCAATGCCGCGCGCTGCCCGGTCGTCCGGTTCACGCCCCTGCGCCCCGGGAGGAGGGAGGAGTTCATGTCGTGCAATCTCACTACCGGGCACGTGACCCGGAGGTCCCGTGAATGCTTCACGGCCGACGGCAGCGCCCGGACCAGCCAGTTCGCGGCGCCGGTTCGGTGCGGCCCGCCAGCCGGCCCGCGATCCCCGGCGGCGCCCGGAGCGGCACCGCACCGGGGCGGACCGGCCCTCTCGGTACGCAGTGGCGTCCCGCGCCCCGGAGCGGGGACGTCATGAACGAGGCCACCGCCCCCGAGGATTGGGCTACTGAACGCGGGCCGGCCGTAATCCACCTGTTTCCCGGCCAGGGCGACTTCACCGTGAGCGCCTTGGTACGGGCCTGCCGCCAGGGCGGTCCGTTGCGACGGCCCGCCGAGGACGTACTCCCGGAAGTGGACCGCGCCGGGACGGAACACGGGCTGCCTCCGCTCACCCCGTGGCTTCTTGGGCCGAAGCCGCCCAGCACTCGCCGACTGAGTGAGGCACCCACGGGCACCCTGCAACTTACGCTGTACGCAGCCTCTCTGATGGTTCATCAGGGACTGTGTGCCGCGCACGGCTCTCCCGCCGCTCTGGTCGCGGTCAGCTTCGGGGAGATCGCGGCACTCGCTGCCGCGGGCGCGTACTCCGTGGCAGACGGTGCCCGGATCGCCTACGACCTCGCCCGGATCCTCGCGACCTGCCCAGGGGGCCTGACGCTGCTGGCTTGTTCGGAGCGGACAGCGGCGGCGATCCTGCACCGCCTGGGCACCGCCCAAGTGGTCGTGGCCGTCGTCAACGACGGGCAGGAGACCATCGTGAGCGGCCCCGAGGCGGAGCTGGAGGCCGTCGAGAAGTGCGCCGCGGGCCGGGACGTGGCAACGGCCCGGCTACGGCTTCCCTTCTCCTCGCACCACCCGGCGCTTGGCCCTCAGGCCGAAGAGTTCGCCGCGGCCGTGCGGTCCCGGACGGTGCGCCCGGCCCGCATGCCCGTGTATTCCGCCGTGGCCGGGCGGGTCTACACCCAGAACGAGGATCTGGCGCGCCGCCTGGCGGACTGTCTGGTGCGCCCGGCCCACCTGCCGCGCTTGCTGCACACCCTCACCGCACACCGGCAGGCGAACGCATTCTTCGAGGCCGGCACCGGCAGCGCCCTGTCCCACAGCGTCCAGCGCGTCCTCGCCGGCCATCCGCACGTCTCGGTCCACGCCCCGCTGGCCGACGCCGCCTTCCCCTGGTGACCACCGAACCCGTCCGTCCCCCTGCCGCGAAACGGAGGCCCCCGTGACCGGCCCCGCCACTTCCACACTCCCCCACCCCGAACTGCACCGGCTCCTCCACGGCCCCTGCGAACCACGCTTCTTGGACGCCCTGCGGGACGCGCTGTCGGACGATCACCCCTCCCTTCCGACCGGCCCCGGCCACCGGGAGGAACGCATCACCGGACGCCTGCAGCAGCTGGCCCGTGCGCTCCCGCCCGCCCGGCAGATGCTCGAGGCGCCCGAGCAGCTCGCCGCCCTGCTGGCATGGTCGGCGGTGGCCGAACCGGCCCTCTGCATGGCCCTCATCACCCATCACGTGCTCTGTCTGCGTTCCCTGCACCGTCTGGCGCCCGAACACCAGGCGCTCAAAGCCCACTTCGACGCGCTCGAATCGGGACGAGTCAAAGGCTCCTATCTGATTACCGAGGCCGGGCAGGCCAACAGCCATCTGGCACCGCGCACCCAGGCCGTGTTCGACCCCGCGACACGCGAGTTCGTCCTGAGCACGCCGGACTGGGCCGCGGCGAAGTTCGCCGGTGTCAGCACCCACGGGGCACCGCGTACCGCAGCTGTGCTGGCCCGGCTCGTCGTCGCCGGAGCCGACCGCGGCGTGTTCACGTTCCTCGTCGAGCTCACCGACGAGGCCGGGCTGCTGCCGGGCGTCGTGATGTCCACCCCGCTGGCCCTGGACGCGATTCCGCTGGACTACGCACAAGTCCGGTTCGAGAACGTCCGGCTGCCCTTCGCGCACTGGCTGAGCGACAGCGCCACCCTCGACGCCGACGGCACGTTCCACGATCCGCTCGGTTCGCCAGACGCACGTCTGGCCCGCACTCTGTGTGTCGGGCAGGACCTTTGGGGCGCCCTGCCTTCGGTCGCCGCGGCGACATCGAGGCAGTCGGCGGTCCTCGCCCTGCGCTACGCACGCCGGCGGCGCACCCAGAGCAGGCTGGCACCGGGCATGCCGCTGCTGGCCTACCGCACCCAGCAGTACGCGGTCCTGGGCTCCTTCGCCAACGCCTTCGCCCTGACCTGCGCCGCCGACGGAGCACGCGCCCTGTGGTCGGCCACTACCGGCAACGGCACGGGCAGCGCGGACATGACGTTCACCCCCTGGGCCGCGGTCAGCCGCCCCCTGTCCGCCTACAAGGCCCACACCGTCCGGGCCGCGGCCGAGATCGCGGCCGTGTGCCAGCGCCACTGCGGCTTCTCCGGTCACCTCGACATCAACAAACTCGCCGCCTATCACGGCTTCCACCACGCCTTCGACACCGCGGGCGGCGACAGCCAGCTCATCTACTACGACCTCGGCCGCGCCCTGGTCGACGAGGCAGACCACACCGAGGCACTGGCACCCCCGCCCGCTGCCCCGAGCCCCTCGGACCCGGCTTGGTGGCCGGCCGTGGCACGGCGGCATGAACAGCGCCTGGCCGGGCAGTTGCGCCGACGGCGCGACGAGCGGGCCAGAAGCGATCCGGACGGCTTCGCCGTCTGGAATCCCCTGCTGGGAGCCGCCGGCGAACTGGGCGAGATCCATGCCGCGGTCCTGGCCGCGGACGATGTGTCCCGCATCCTGGCGTCCCTGCACGATGCCGCCCTGACAGCGGTACTGGAGCCGCTGGCCGCGCTGCACGGGCTGCTCGCCACGCGTCGCTGGGCGGGCTCCCTGCTGGCGGCCCGGACCATACGCCCCGAGGACCTGGACCGGCTCTCTCCACAGGTTGATGAGCTGTGCGACCGGATCATGCCGCACCTTCCGCTCCTCGACGACGCCTTCGGCTACCCACAGGCCGTCGTTTCCGCGCCCCTTGCCGCCCCCGACTTCAACGATGCGCTGGCCGGCTCACTGGGCTGGCAGCGCGGAGGCACCCCGTGAACGCACCCCGCACATCACGTCCCATCGGCATCTGCGGCATGGGCACGTACCTGCCACGTCGGATCCGTACGAACGAGGAGGTCGCCGACACCGTCGGGGTGAGCGCCGACTGGATCCATGAACGCACCGGCGTCCGCACCCGCCACGTGTCCGCACCCGAGGAAGCCGCCTCCGACCTGGCAGCGGCCGCCGTCCGTGCGGCAGCGGCGGCCGCCAACATCGACGCCCAGGACATCAGTCTGCTGATCTGCGCCACCTCCACACCCGACGAACTGGGGCCCGCCACCGCCTGCCGCATCCAGGCACGCACCGGAGCACGGTTCGCCGTCGCCCTCGACGTCAGCGCCGCCTGCTCCGGCTGGCTCTTCGCCGTCAAGGTCGCCCACGACTGGCTCAGCCAGGACCGGCACCCCCGGTACGCCGCCGTCGTCGGAGTCGAGGCCTACTCGAAGTTCCTCGACCCCCAGGACCGCGGCACATCCGTCCTGTTCGCCGACGGCGCCGCGGCCGCGATCCTCGGCCCCGTCCCCGAACCGGGCGGCTTCACCGACTTCGTCCTCGGCTCCGACGGCCTGCTCGCCGACCAGGTCCTCATCCCCGCCGGCGGCAGCCGGAACCCCGCCACCCCCACCACCCTGCGCACTGGCAACCACTTCATCCACATGGATGGACGAGCCGTCAGCCACTTCATCCGCACCACCTTTCCCCGCCTCGTCCACGAAGCCCTGAACCGCAACCACCTGACCCTCGACGATCTCGACTGCGTCATCGCCCACCAGCCCAACCCCGTCCTGCTGCGCCGCCTGGGCCACGACCTCGGTCTCGACGACGACCGCCTGGTCATCGTGGGCGACAGGGTCGGCAACATCGGCGCTGCCAGCGCCCCCTACGCACTCGCGGCGGCGGCCTCACGCCACAGGATTCATCCCGGCAACCGGGTGCTGATCACCGTGTTCGGCGCCGGGATGACCTGGGGCAGTGCCCTGCTCACCTGGAACGGCGCACCGGCCATCCACCTCGCCCCCGCGCCGGCCCGCCCGGCCGCCCTCCCGACCACCGAGAGGACCCGCTCATGACCGCCTCACCCACCACCGACCCCTTCCGCCTCGACGGGCGACGCGCCCTGGTCACCGGCGCCTCACGCGGGATTGGACAAGCCACCGCGCAGGCACTGGCCGGTGCCGGATGCGATCTCGTTGTCTCCGCACGCACCAGCGCCGCTCTCGCCGAAACCGTCAACGCCGTAGAAAACCGGGGCCGCAAGGCCACCGTGATCACCGCCGACCTCACCACCCCCGGCGCCTCAGCCGACCTCGTCGACCACGCCGCGGCCGCACTCGGCGGCCTGGACATCGTCGCGCACAACGCGGGCACCCTCCCCCTGGCCGACGACCACACACCCGTCATGGTGCCCTTCAGCCAGTCCTCCCAGGACGACTGGGAAACCGTGGTGTCCCTCAACCTCAACGCCACCGCCGCGCTGTGCCGGGCCGCCCATCCCCACCTGGCCGAATCCCGGCACGCCAGCGTGATCCTCATGTCATCAGTAGCAGGCCTGGCCGGGACCCCCATGATGGAGGCCTACGCCGCCACCAAATCCGCCCAGATCTCCCTGGCCCGCTGCCTCGCAGTCGGCTGGGCCCGGCAGAACATCCGCGTCAACGCCCTGTGCCCGGGCTGGATCCGTACCGCCATGACGGAATTCGCCAGCTCCACCGCCCTCGTGTCCGACTGGCTGATGAGCCATGTGCCCATGGGCCGCTGGGGCGAGCCCGAGGAAGTCGCGCACGCCGTTCTCTTCCTCGCCTCGAGCGCCTCCTCCTTCATGACCGGACACGCACTGGTTCTCGACGGCGGTCTGTCGCTGCCCGACGGAGGCCTGGCCGGCATTCCCAAACCGCCCTCTCCGTTCGCCGCCTGACCGACCGAGTCCTTCGGAGGGTCCCCATGCGTTTCGACGACACCACAGCCGTCGTCACCGGCATCGGCTCCTGTCTGCCCGACCGCGCCGTGACCAACGACGAGGTCATCGCCGACGGTCACCTCGACACCACCGACGGCTGGCTGCGCACCCGCACCGGCATCGCCCGCCGGCACCGCGCCGGCGCGGCCACCAGCACCGGGGACCTGGCCGTCGCAGCCGGCCGGGCCGCCCTGGAATCGGACGGCGGCCGCCCACCGGACCTGCTCCTGCTCGCCACCAGCACCCCCGACCACCCGTGCCCGGCCACCGCCCCCGACGTCGCCCACCGCCTGGGCCTCGGCACCATCGGCGCCTACGACCTCGCCGCCGTCTGCTCGGGCTTCCTCTACGCCATGGCCACCGCGACCGCCCTGCTCCGCGGCGGCCTGTCCCCCAGCGCCCTCGTCATCGGCGCCGACACCTACTCCACCATCATCGACCCCCACGACCGCGACACCGCCGCCCTGTTCGGCGACGGCGCGGGAGCGGTCGTCCTGCGACCGGGGCCGGCACACACTCCCGGCGCGATCCGCGCCGCCCACCTCGGTTCCGACGGCAGCGAACACCCCCTCATCACCATCCCCGGCGGAGGATCACGCCACCCCCATCCCCTGCCCCAACCCACCACAGACCACTACTTCCACATGCACGGCCGCGAGGTGTACGCCCATGCCGTACGACGCATGACGCAGTCCGCCCGCACCTGCCTCGACCACGCCGACTGGCCCGTCGAGTCCCTCGGCGCCTTCATCGGCCACCAGGCCAACCAGCGCATCCTCGACTCCGTCGCCCAACGTCTGGGCATTCCGCCCGAGAACCGGTTCGGCACCATCCACGAGACCGGCAACACCGCAGCCGCTTCGATCCCCCTCGTCATGGCCGCCGCCGCCCCTCATACATCGCTCGCACCCGGCGACCGGACACTCCTCACGGCCTTCGGTGGCGGCCTGACCTGGGCATCCATCGCCCTGACCTGGCCCACAGCCGCCCCTCTCACTCACCCCGAACAGTCCGGCGAACCGGCAGAGAGCCCGACCCGAGAATGAAGGGCTGCCGGGAGGCCGGAAGAAGCCGGTGCCGGAGTCGTGCTGCCGAACCGTTCGGCCTCCGAGCACCCAGATCCCCGCCCGCCACCGGCCGGGCAGCCACGCACAGGCCACCAGGAACCAGCGTCTCAAGTCCACCCTCACGGCCCGCAGATACGACACCTCGTCGCGGCAGCCCTGCCAGCCGTACCCGGGCGGAACGCGCACGGACCGGCCACTCGGAGGGGCAGGAATCGGGACGAACCCAGCACATGCGTGCGCCCAGCTTCCTCAGTCCTCAAAGACACAAACCTCAATCCCGGACTGGACCCACATCACCCATCGGTCATCCGGACTCACCCGGCACCAGCCCGCTTCCGGGCTCGCCGAACGACCCACCCACCTTTTCCCGCCCCCTGTGGGGCTCGCGCAGCGAATTGGAGTGTCTGTCATGGATCCCGTCTACCAGCACCTGGTGACCACACTGACCACCAAGTTCGAAGTGCCGCCCGACCGCGTGTCACCCCAGGCCACCCTCGGCGACCTCGAACTCGACTCACTAGCCCTCGTCGAGCTGTACGTCACCCTGCAGGACCACTGGAAAATCCCCCTCGACGACAGCACCGCCAAGCCCGAACTCACCCTGCACCAGGTCACTCAGGCGGTCAAAAATCTCCAGGACGAGCACGGCGACGCGCACGAGTCGGCGTAGTGAACCCCGCCATCGTCATCACCGGCACCGGCCTGGTCACCCCCGGCGGCACTGACACCGACACCACCTGGGACAGTGTGTGCGCCGGCCAGTCCGCGGCACGTCGCGACCTCGAACTCGACGGGCCCCCCGTCCACCTGTCCTGCCGCGTACCCGGCTTCGATCCCGCAGCCCTCCTCCCGACACGACAGCCCTGGCGATACGACCGCGCAACCCAATTCCTGTTCGCCGCCGCCTACGAAGCCATCCACCATGCCGGACTCGACCACCGGACCTGGGACACCTCCCGGGTCGCCGTGGTCATCGGAACCGCCGCCGGCGGCATCGCCACCCTGGAAACCCAGCACCGCAAACTCCTCAGCACCGGACCAGGCACCCTCTCGCCGCTGACCCTCACCGCCTACCTGCCGAACATGGCCGCCGCCCACCTCGCCCTCGAACTCGGCGTCACCGGACCGGCGTTCCACACCTCCAGCGCCTGCGCCTCCGGAGCCACCGCCATCATCACCGCAGTTCTTCTCCTGCACGCCGGCCAGTGCGACATCGCCCTGGCCGGCGGCACCGACGCCATGATCACTCCACTGTGCGCGGCCGCCTTCACCAAAATGGGCGCCCTGTCGACGAACCATGACGAACCGTCAGCAGCCTCGCGTCCCTTCGACAAGGACCGCGACGGCTTCGTCCTCGCCGAAGGCGCCGGCCTCCTCGTCCTGGAACGCGCCGCGCACGCCCAAGCCCGCCGAGCCCGCCCCCTCGCCGTTCTCGCAGGCCACGGTGCCACCAGCGACGCCCACCACCCGACCGCACCCCATCCCGAAGGACGAGGCCTGCGCAGCGCCCTCACTCAAGCCCTGAACAGCAGCAGCGCAAGCACGGGCGACGTCGACCACATCAACGCCCACGGCACGAGCACCCGCCTGAACGACCAGGTCGAAGCCGGTGCCATCCGAGACTTGTTCAGCCACACCACACCCAGCGTCACCTCCGTCAAGGGCGTCCTGGGCCACACCATGGGCGCCGCCGGCGCCATCGAAGCCGCTCTCACCGTCACCAGCATCGATCGCGGCGCAGCACCACCCACAGCCAACTTCAGTCAACCGGACCGGACAACCGCCGGCCTCGACATCATCACCAAAAGCCCCCGCCGCCAAGCCATCCACCTCGCCCTCAGCCACTCGCTCGGCTTCGGCGGACACAACACCGTACTGGCCTTCGCCCGCCCGTAAGAGACCGCGAAGACGCACCGAGGCCGCCCCGACCGCGCGCTGCCCCATCACCCGGGAGCGTCCAATGGACGGCGGATCCGATGATCAAGGAAACGCCTGATGAGCGAGAACATCACGGAGCACGAGGCCGTCCAGGACCCGATCGTCGAGTCAGCCACAGAGGCGGTGCCGGACGAGCAGTTGGTCGCGATGCTGGTCGACCGTGCCCGCTCCGAAGGACTGCAACTGACCGGCGAGGGGCACGATGCTGTACAGCTCGTCCAGGTTGCCCGCGATGTGATTGCGCTCGGTCGTCCGACCTCTGGGCGTTCTCAACGGCATGAAGGCGTCCTCCCAGTAGTCGGGTCGTGGCGTAGGCGAGCCGATGACACCGTGGTCGCCCAGGACTTCGACGGACACGGACTTCTGAGGGCCACGACGTGGTCGGAAGCTGCGAGCGCCACGCGGTGTTCTGTGAACAGGGTGGGCGGGCCCGACCACCAGCTCGGCTTCCTCCACGGGAGTCCAGGACACCAGACGTCGATGTCAGCGGCGCGCAGCGGGCCGAAGGGGTCGGCGAACGCCTATGCCGGATACGTAGTCCCCACTGCGGATGCCGGGTGCGGAAGGCGTCCCAGGGGCTTCAGGCCATGGGCGTTGTTCGGCATCATGCCGATCCGCAGCACGTCGGTCTTGCTGTCGGCGGCCATCCTGGCGCTCCAGGCTCTGCTGAAGTCCCACATGGACCGACTGCAGGTCGTCGCGCAGGCCCTCGCCGCACTGCGTGGCCGCGGTGCCGTCGTCACCGGCATCGACGCCAGCGTCGGGATGCTGGCGCTGGCGAGGCGGCGGCTCGGCAACGATGTGGCCCTCCAGGTGGTCGACCTACGCGACCCCCTGCCGTTCTACGACGTGGCCGCGTTACTCGTGCTGCACTACCTGGAGGACTGGGGGCCGACGCTGGCCGAGTTGCGGCGGGTGCT
This sequence comes from Streptomyces mauvecolor, assembly GCF_039532965.1. Classification (NCBI taxonomy): domain Bacteria; kingdom Bacillati; phylum Actinomycetota; class Actinomycetes; order Kitasatosporales; family Streptomycetaceae; genus Streptomyces; species Streptomyces mauvecolor. Next base: position 40,077 of record NZ_BAAASQ010000053.1, read on the forward strand.
CCGGCCCGGCGGCCGGCTGATCGCGTCGGTGAGCCACCCTTTCACGGCCTATGCGCACCGGGATCCCCGGCCCGACTACCACGCCACCACCAGCTATACCTTCGACTGGACTCTCAACGGGCATTTGATCCCCATGGAGTTGTGGCGTAGGCCGTTGCACGCGATGACCGACGCCTTCACCACCGCCGGCTTCCGACTTTCCGTTCTCAGCGAGCCGCAGCCCGACCCGGCCGCCCGCGAACTGTTCCCGGACGGTTTCCAGCATCTGTCGGCCAACCCCAACTTCCTCTTCTTCGTCGTCGAGGTACCCCCGTCGGCCACCGGCTCAGGCAGCTAGCCCGTCGCGGATCACGAGCGAAGCCAGAACCCTGCGCCGCTAGGGTGGCTTCGCATGACCGACTCCGAGATCGAGATCACCGCAGACCTGGTCCGTGACCTTCTGCAGGAGCAGCATCCGGACCTTGCAGGACTGGCCATCCGCGAAGTGGCGGGCGGCTGGGGCAACCAAATGTGGCGCCTCGGGGACGAGTTGGCTGTGCGCATGCAGCGCATGGACCCCACCCCGGAGCTCCAGCTCAAGGAGCGGCGGTGGCTGCCAGTGCTGGCCCCGCGCCTGCCGCTCCCGGTGCCGACCCCGGTGCGGTTCGGCGAACCGTCCGAGCGCTTCCCCAAGCACTGGACCGTCATGACGTGGGTCCCCGGCGAGCCGCTGGACCACACCTCCATCAGCCGCGCCGACCACGCGACCGACACGCTGGCGGGCTTCCTCAGAGCCCTCCACGTGGAGGCACCCGCCGAGGCGCCGATCGCTACAGACTTCGGTGCCCATCCCAGGAACTGCACGGACGGCTTCGACCACTTCTTCCACGCCGTCGTCCCCGCCGACCTCGCCGACGACGTCCGAGCCGTCTGGGACGACGCCGTCAAGGCGCCCGAGTGGGAGGGCGCGCCGCTGTGGGTGCACGGCGACCTCCATCCAGCGAACGTCATCGTCTCGGACGGAACGCTTGCAGGCATCGTCGACTTCGGAGCCCTGTTCGCCGGCGACCCGGCGTGGGACCTCGCGGCCGCATGGGTGCTCCTTCCCGCGGGCGCCGCCTCACGCGGTCACGTCCACTGGAGTGGTGTATCGACGGCCACTCGGTGATCTCGTTTTGAGGCTATG
>NZ_BAAASQ010000054.1:0-5669 GCF_039532965.1 Streptomyces mauvecolor
ATTTCGTGTTCCCGACTCTATCAGACTCTTTCGTGTCCGATTCCCCGTCGGAATTGGGGTTCGCTTCGAGATCTTCGCTTTCGCGTTTCCCTTTCGGCGTGTCCACTACTTTAGCGGGTTTCCCCGGCCATTCATAATCGAGTCATTCGAGTTCGAATTTCGGCATGCCGAAATGCAGACCCGTTGGGGTTCGATCGTAGGTAGTGGATGGCCGCCTGGGGTTGCTGAACAGCAGGGCCCGTCTCAAGCGGCTCGGGCTACGTTAGGCGCCGCTTGAGGCCGAGTCAAGTTCGGCGCTTGCGGGGCTGATGCGCCCGGTACGGGCTCACCGTCGGGTCCTCGGAGATCCAGAAGCGCCACGGGTGCGGGGCTCCGTCGCCGCCCACTCCGGTGCGCGGTCCATTGCGTACCTGGTCGGGCGTAGGAGGGGTACCAGTCAGTACGGACAGAGGTGCCTCCGGGCCGTCGCACACGTCGGTTCCGTTCAGGGCCCGTCCCACGTCCAGTGCGGTGGCCAGGCGGGCCGGGCCTTTGGCCAGTTCTCGGTCATAGCGGGCCGAGATTCGACGTTTGCGGGCCAGATCCGCGCCCACCTGGATCTCCCCCGCCCTGAGCAGAACACCGCTCGCGCGCCCCTCGGGGCCGCACACCAGGTTGAGGCAGTGCCACATGCCGTACGTGAAGTAGACGTAAGCGTGTCCGGGCGGCCCGAACATCACCTCGTTCCGGGGCGTACGGCCGCGGAAGGCATGGGAGCCCGGGTCGTTCGGACCGTCGTACGCCTCCACCTCCGTCAGGCGGAGTTCGAGAGGGCCCGACGCGGTATGGCGTACGAGCGTGCGGCCCAGGAGGTCCGGAGCGACCTCCAGGACGGGCCGGTCGAAGAAGTCCCTTGGCAGTGGCGTACGTTCGGTGCCCGCGATCATGGCGTCCGAGGGTAGTGGACGGTGGGCGGAACCGGACACGGCGGTTGCGCGTTCGTAGGTGTCGAGGTCGAGAAGACGTAGGGGAAGGACTGGCATGGGGTTCAAGCGGCTGCTGGCGAGCCTGGGGGCCGGTGGGGCATCGGTGGAGACCGAGCTCGCCGAGACCAATGTGGTGCCGGGCGGGGTCGTCCAGGGTGAGGTGCGGATCCAGGGCGGGTCGGTCGACCAGCAGATCGAGGGGCTCTCGGTCGGGCTGCAGGCCCGCGTCGAGGTCGAGGGCGGCGAGCACGAGCACAAGCAGGACATCGAGTTCACCAAGGTGCGGCTCGGCGGGGCCTTCGAGGTGAAGGCGGGGGCCGTGCACGTGGTGCCGTTCGGCTTGGAGATTCCCTGGGAGACGCCGGTCACGGCCGTCGACGGGCAGCAGCTGCGGGGCATGCACATCGGCGTGACGACCGAGCTGGAGATCGCCCGGGCGCTCGACTCGGGCGATCTGGACCCGATCCAGGTCCATCCGCTGCCCGCCCAGCAGGCGATCCTCGACGCGTTCATCCAGCTGGGCTTCCGCTTCAAGAGCGCGGACATGGAGAAGGGGCACATTCGCGGCACGCGGCAGCGGCTGCCCTTCTACCAGGAGATCGAGTTCCTCCCGCCGTCGCAGTACCGGGGTCTGAACCAGGTGGAGCTGTCCTTCGTCACGGACGACCGCGCGATGGACGTGGTCCTGGAGATGGACAAGAAGCCGGGTCTGTTCAGCGAGGGCAGCGACTCCTACCGCTCGTTCGAGGTCGGCCTCCACGACTTCCGGGGGACCGACTGGGCGGCGTACCTCAATCAGTGGCTGGCCGAGGTCGGCGGGCGGCGGAACTGGTTCTGAGCGAAGACGCCCTAGGCTCGGTTCCACCAGTTGATGCCAGTTGATGCCGAATCAGGAGGTGCCGACGTGAGCGAGCTCAAGAGGCCGCCGCTTCCCCACGACTTCCACCCCGAGGTGCCGTCGTTCACCGTGGTGAGCGAGGACGTCGAGCCGGGTGCCGTGCTCAAGGACGCCCAGGTCTACGCGGCCGGGAACACCTCGCCGCAGCTGCGGTGGGAAGGGTTTCCGGCCGGGACGAAGAGCTTCGCGGTGACGTGCTTCGACCCGGATGCGCCCACGGGCAGCGGGTTCTGGCACTGGTCGGTGTTCGACATCCCGGCGTCGGTGACCGAGCTGCCCGCGGGCGCCGGCAGCGGAAAGTTCGAGGGGCTGCCGGCCGGGGCCGTACAGGTGCGCAACGACTATGGGTCGAAGGATTTCGGGGGTGCCGCGCCGCCGGCCGGCGAGACCCACCGATACGTCTTCACGGTGTACGCGGTCGACAGCGAGAAGCTCGGCCCGGACGCGGATGCCTCGCCTGCCGTGGTCGGTTTCCATCTGCGGTTCCACACGCTCGGGCGTGCACAGCTCATCGGTGAGTACACGGGTCCCGCACAGAGCTGATCGTTCGCTTTCCGTTTGCCCTGCCCTGGTCTTGGAGAGATCAGGGCAGGGCATTTTTCTGTTGTCGGCCGGGTGCGTCGCCCGCGTCGGCGCCGATATTGCGTTGTCCATCGTGGCGAGCCCGGCCAGAGTTGATCCCAGCCCGCCAGTCAGTGGGCCGGCACTACGGAGGTGGGCAGGATGCGGGACACGCTGGTACTCAACGCGAGCTTCGAGCCGCTGTCGACGGTGACGCTCAACCGTGCCGTGGTGCTGGTGCTCCAGGACAAGGCGGTGGTCGAGCAGTCCCATCCCCGTCTGCGGATGCGTGCGGCCACCATGGACATACCGGCGCCCCGGGTGATCAGGCTGTGCAGGTACGTACGGGTGCCCTTCCGAAGACAGGCTCCGTGGTCGAGGCGGGGCGTGCTGATCAGGGACCAGCACCGGTGCGCGTACTGCGGGCGGCGCGCGACGACCGTGGACCATGTGGTGCCGCGGGCGCAGGGCGGCCGGGACGGCTGGCTGAACACGGTGGCCTCCTGCGCCGAGGACAACCATCGCAAGGCGGACCGGACGCCCGAAGAGGCGGGGATGCCGCTGCTCCGGCAGCCGTTCGTGCCGTCGCCGGCCGATGCGATGCTGCTCGCGATGGCGGCCGGGGACCGGTCCGAGCTGCCCGAGTGGCTGGCTTCGGGCGCCGTACCGGCCGCGTAACGGGGTCGACTTCCTTGTGGGGAGCCCGCCTTCGGGATGAAGGCGGGCTTCTTCATGTACGTAAAGGTGCGCCATGTCGGCACATGCGCGTACGGCCGCTATTTGAGGGTCAGTTGGAGGATCGCGACGACGCCGACGGCGATGATCACTCCGCGCAGCACCGCGGGCTTGAGGCGGCGGCCGACCTTGGCGCCGATCTGGCCTCCTATGGTCGAGCCGACGGCGATGAGCAGGACTGCGGTCCAGTCGAACTCGGCGACGAAGAGGAAGAAGACGGCCGCGATGCCGTTGACCACCGCGCCGAGGATGTTCTTGACGGCGTTGATGCGCTGCAGGCTGTCGGGCAGGAGCAGGCCCATCAGGGAGAGGTAGAGCACGCCCTGGGCGGCGCCGAAGTAGCCGCCGTACATGCTGGCGAGGAAGAGGCCGGCGAGGAGGGCGGCGCCGCCCTCGGGGTGGGCCTCGGTGCCGCGGGCCTCGCGGCGGCGCTTGATGACGGCGGCCAGACGCGGCTGGAACAGGACGAGGACGAGGGCCGCGCCGACCAGGACCGGCACGATCGCGTCGAACGACGAGGACGGCAGCGCGAGCAGCAGGATCGCCCCGGCGAGACCGCCGAGCAGGGCGATGCCGCCGAGTCGGAGCACTCTGCGGGTCTGGCCGCGCAGTTCGTGGCGGTAGCCGATGGCCCCGCTGATGGAGCCGGGGACCAGGCCGAGCGCGTTGGAGACGTTGGCGGTGATCGGTGGCAGGCCGGTTGCCAGGAGCACGGGGAAGGTGAGGAGCGTGCCGGATCCGACGATCGTGTTGATGGTGCCCGCGCCGATGCCGGCCGCGAAGACCGCGAGTGCTTCCCAGATGGACAAGGCCATCTCCTTACACGTTCAGTGAGTCGCCTCCCCGCCATGTAGGTCGAGGGGCCTCACTGATCATGCATGAAGGGTGTATGGGGCAGTCAACTGCCCCTGGCACATGGGCCGTTCGGCCCATGGCCGTCAGTCCACCGGGGGTGCTTCGCGGCGCTCGGTCCCGCCGTTGCCGTTGTTGTTGCCGCCGGTGTTGAAGCCGGGCATGCCGCCGCCGAGGTTGCCGAAAGCCCCGGAGAGGCCCTTGAGGGCGTCGCCGATCTCGCTGGGCACGATCCAGAGCTTGTTGGCGTCGCCCTCGGCGATCTTCGGGAGCATCTGGAGGTACTGGTAGGAGAGCAGCTTCTGGTCGGGGTCGCCGGCGTGGATGGACTCGAAGACCGTACGGATGGCCTGGGCCTCGCCCTCGGCGCGCAGGGCGGCCGCCTTGGCCTCACCTTCGGCGCGCAGGATCGCGGACTGCTTCTCGCCCTCGGCGCGCAGGATCTCCGACTGCCGTACACCTTCGGCCTGGAGGATGGCCGCGCGCTTGTCACGGTCGGCGCGCATCTGCTTCTCCATCGAGTCCTGGATGGAGGTCGGCGGCTCGATCGCCTTGAGCTCGACGCGGTTGACGCGGATGCCCCACTTGCCGGTGGCTTCGTCGAGGACGCCGCGCAGGGCCGCGTTGATCTCCTCGCGGGAGGTCAGGGTGCGCTCCAGGTCCATGCCGCCGATGATGTTGCGGAGCGTGGTGACGGTGAGCTGCTCGATCGCCTGAATGTAGCTGGCGACTTCGTAGGTGGCGGCCCGGGCGTCGGTCACCTGGTAGTAGATGACGGTGTCGATGTTGACGACCAGGTTGTCCTGGGTGATGACCGGCTGGGGCGGGAAGGGGACGACCTGCTCGCGGAGGTCGATCCGGTTGCGGATCGAGTCGATGAACGGGACGACGATGTTCAGACCCGCGTTCAGCGTCCTCGTGTAGCGGCCGAAGCGCTCCACGATGGCGGCGCTGGCCTGCGGGATCACCTGGATCGTTTTGATCAGGGCGATGAAGACCAGCACCACCAGGATGATCAGGACGATGATGATCGGTTGCATCGCGTACCCCGTGCCCTTCTTGCTCTCGGATGGCCCTGGAAACGTTGGCAGTTACCGGACCTGATGATCCTGGCATGGTTCACATGACGATGGCAGTGGCTCCGTCGATCTCGACGACGTCGACCTGGTGGCCCGGTTCGTAAACCCGTTCCGTGTCGAGCGCGCGAGCCGACCAGACCTCGCCCGCGAGTTTGATCCGGCCGCCTTCGGCGTCGACCCGTTCCAGGACGACGGCCTGACGGCCCTTCAACGCCTCGGTGCCGGTGGCGAGTTGGGGGCGCTGGGCGCGGTGGCGGGCGGCGATGGGGCGTACGACGGAGACGAGGGCGACCGAGACGACCACGAAGACGAGGACCTGGGCGACGGGGCCGAGTCCGAAGCCCGCGCCGATGGCGGCGGCGACCGCGCCGACCGCCATCATGCCGAACTCGGGCATGGCGGTCAGAACGAGGGGAATGCCCAGAGCTGCCGCACCTATCAGCCACCAAACCCATGCCTCGATGTCCACAAGGTCATGGTAGGTCCGGGCGTCCCCTCACCGACAGTGCACAAAGGCCCTAGCTGTATTGACCCGCAGGGTTGTTGACGCGGGTGATGGGCGGGTGTCCGTCGAGTGCG
>NZ_BAAASQ010000055.1:0-51367 GCF_039532965.1 Streptomyces mauvecolor
CCGACGTCCTCGTCGTGGTCATGGACTGCACCGAGACGGGTGCGTCCCCGCCGACCGCCACGGAACCGACCTGGATCTGACGGCTCTTGCGACGCTCGGCCAGCCTGGTCGGTACGGACGGCATTCCCAGTGAAATCGCAGTCATCTGCTGTGCAACCCCAAGGTGTGGATCAAGGTCCCGAGATCGGCGGGCTCCAGCCTTCGAGGTTACGTCACTCCGAGGGTCCCGAGGACAGGGTGCCCCCAGAGTTCACGCGAAGGGGCGGCCCGGGCACGCTGTGCACCCGGGCCGCCCCTGTCCGCGTACGGCAGGCCTCTCCCCCGCGACCGGCTAGGTGATCTTCACGGGGTTCACCACGTCCGCCACCAGCACGAGCAGCGTGAAGCAGATGAAGATTCCGGCCACCACGTACGCCACCGGCATCAGCTTCGCCACGTCGAACGGGCCCGGGTCGGGGCGCTTGAGGACGCGGGCCAGGTTGCGGCGCAGCGACTCCCACAGGGCGCCCGCGATGTGGCCGCCGTCCAGCGGAAGCAGCGGCAGCATGTTGAACAGGAACAGCGAGAGGTTGAAGCCCGCGAGCAGGAACAGGAACGTCGCGATGATGTTCTGCGTCGGGGCGTCCAGGTTGAGCACCTCGCCGCTGAGGCGGGCCGCGCCCACCACGCCGACCGGGGAGTCGGCCTTGCGCTCGCCGCCGTCGAAGGCCGCGTTCCACAGGTCCGGGATCTTGCCCGGCAGGGCGATGATCGAGTGGACGCCGTTCTCGACCATGTCGCCCATGCGGTTCACGGACGCGCCGAAGCTGAGCGGCTGGATCTCGGTCTTGGCGGCGAAGCCGAGGTAGCCGGCCGGGACGTACTGGTCGGGGACGACCTGGCCGTCCGAGTCCTTCTTGGCCACCATGTTCTTGGCCAGCGTGGCGTGCAGGACGACCTGTTGGCCGCCGCGCTCCACGGTGATCGTGGCCGGGCCGATGGTCTCGCGGATGCGGTCCGAGAGGTCGGACCAGTCCTTCACGGGCTTGCCGTCGAAGGCGACGATCTTGTCGCCGGTCTTCATGCCGGCGGCCTCGGCGGGCGAGACCGCGTCGCTCGGCTTGCAGGTCTCGCGCTTCTCGCTCTGCGCGATCACGCACTTCTGGACGCCTGCGACCTGGGTGGTCTGGGTCGCCATGCCGAAGCCCATGAGCACGGTGAGGAAGATCGCCACCGCGAGGATCAGGTTCATGAACGGGCCCGCGAACATGACGATGACGCGCTTCCAGGGCTTGCGCGTGTAGAACAGCCGGTCCTCGTCGCCGGGCTGGAGCTCCTCGAAGGCCGCGGCCCTGGCGTCCTCGATCATGCCGCGGAACGGCGAGGTCGAGCGTGCCTCGATGCGGCCGTCCGCACCGGGCGGGAACATGCCGATCATGCGGATGTAGCCGCCGGCCGGGATGGCCTTGATCCCGTACTCGGTGTCGCCCTTCTTGCGCGACCAGATCGTGGGGCCGAAGCCGACCATGTACTGGGGCACGCGGATGCCGAAGAGCTTGGCCGTGGAGAGATGGCCGAGCTCGTGCCACGCGATGGAGATGAGCAGCCCCACGGCGAAGAGCGCTATGCCGAGGACCGTCAACAGGATCGTCATGCGCGTGCCTCCGCTGTTGCCTTCACCGCGAGTTCCCGGGCCCGGGCGCGTGCCCAGGTCTCCGCTTCCAGGACGTCCGAGACCGTGAGGGAAGTTCCCGCCCGGGGCGTTCCGTGTTCGGCGACGACCTCCGTCACCGTCTCCATGATCCCGCTGAAGGGGAGCCGCCCGGCCAGGAACGCGTCCACGCATTCCTCGTTCGCGGCATTGAACACCGCCGGAGCCGTCCCGCCCAGCTCCCCAACGTGCCGGGCGAGTCCCACGGACGGGAACGCGTCGTTGTCGAGCGGGAAGAACTCCCAGGTCGAGGCCTTGGACCAGTCGAACGCGGGCGCCGCGCCCGGGACCCGCTCGGGCCAGCCGAGCCCGATCGCGATCGGCCCGCGCATGTCCGGCGGGGTCGCCTGCGCCAGCGTCGAGCCGTCGGTGAACTCGACCATGGAGTGCACGTAGGACTGGGGGTGGACGACGACCTCGATGCGCGAGAAGGGGATGTCGTAGAGCAGGTGGGCCTCGATCACCTCCAGGCCCTTGTTGACCAGGGTGGCCGAGTTGACCGTGATGACGGGGCCCATCGCCCAGGTGGGGTGGGCGAGCGCGTCGGCCGGGGTGACGTCGGCGAGTTCGCTCCTGGTACGTCCCCGGAAGGGCCCGCCGGACGCGGTCACGACGAGCTTGCGCACGTCGGCGCGCTTGCCGGCGGCCAGCGCCTGGAAGAGCGCGGCGTGCTCGGAGTCGACGGGGATGATCTGGCCGGGCTTTGCGATCGCCTTGACCAGCGGGCCGCCGACGATCAGCGACTCCTTGTTGGCGAGGGCGAGCGTGCGGCCGGCTTCGAGCGCGGCCAGCGTCGGGGCGAGCCCGATGGAGCCGGTGATCCCGTTCAGGACGGTGTGGCAGGGGGAGGCCGCGAGCTCGGTGGCCGCGTCGGGGCCCGCCAGGATCTCGGGGAGCGGCTCGGTGCCGTACTGCGCCGCCAGCGCCTCGCGCAGCGCGGGCACGGCGTCCTCGCGCGCCACCGCGACAGCGGCGACCCGCAGCCGCCGGGCCTGCTCGGCGAGCAGCTCGACCCGGCCGCCGGCCGCGGAGAGCGCGGTCACGCGGAAGCGGTCGGGGTTGCGCAGGACCAGGTCGATGGCCTGGGTACCGATGGACCCGGTGGATCCGAGGACCACCACATCGCGTCGGCCAACGGCTGGATCGAAGGCGATGTGGGGGTCGGCGAGGGGGGCTGGGCTGTCGCTCATGCCCCCCATTGTTGCCGCATCGGCTGTGCGCCCGGACAGCGCTCCTGCCAATAAGACCGGGATGAGTGCGCGGGCGCCGTCCCGTACCCCGCTGTCGGGGCGGCGCCCGCGGGCCGCGGGCCGGAGCGGACCCTGTCGCTCCGGCCTTGAAATTCGGTAAGGGATCAGCGGATGGGGCGGTGGACGTTGTCGCGCTTGGCCGGGCCCGGGGTCGCGTCCGCGATCCAGGGGCCGTTGTCGGAGGGGTCGAGGACGCCCTCCTCCAGCCAGGTGTAGGAGCCGGCGAGCACCTCGTCGACGATCTTGCGGTCGAGGTCGTCGGTGTTGCTCCACAACCGGGTGAAGAGCTCCTCCACTCGGATGCGGGACTGGCGGCAGAAGGTGTCGGCGAGCTGGACCGCCTCGCGGCCGTTCTCGCCGGTGGCCCGCAGGTGCTCGGCCCGTACGCAGGCCGCGCTCATCGCGAACAGCTCGGCCCCGATGTCGACGATCCGGCCGAGGAAGCCCTGCTTGGTCTCCATGCGGCCCTGCCAGCGCGACATCGCGTAGAACGTCGAGCGGGCGAGCTTGCGCGCGGAGCGCTCGGCGTAGCGCAGGTGCTGGGCGAGTGGCCCGAACTCGCTGTAGGAGCGCGGGAGTTGACCGGGTCCCGCGACCAGCTTGGGCAGCCACTTGGCGTAGAACCCGGCCGCGTTCGCGCCCGCCCTGGCCTTGTCCTGGAGGGACTTGTCGGGGTCGATCAGGTCGCCCGCGACGGACAGGTGGGCGTCGACCGCCTCGCGGGCGATCAGCAGGTGCATGATCTCCGTCGAGCCCTCGAAGATCCGGTTGATCCGCATGTCGCGGAGCATCTGCTCGGCGGGGACGGCCCGCTCGCCGCGGGCCGCGAGCGAGTCCGCGGTCTCGAAGCCGCGGCCGCCGCGGATCTGGACCAGCTCGTCCGTCATCAGCCAGCCCATCTCGGACCCGTACAGCTTGGCGAGGGCGGCCTCGATGCGGATGTCGTTGCGGTCCTCGTCGGCCATCTGCGAGGAGAGGTCCGTCATCGCTTCGAGGGCGAACGTGGTCGCTGCGATGAAGGAGATCTTCGCGCCGACCGCCTCGTGCCGGGCGACCGGCCGGCCCCACTGCTCGCGTACGCCGGCCCATTCGCGGGCGATCTTCAGGCACCACTTGCCGCCGCCGACGCACATGGCGGGCAGCGAGAGGCGGCCGGTGTTGAGCGTGGTCAGGGCGATCTTGAGGCCGGAGCCCTCGGGGCCGATCCGGTTGGCGGCCGGGACGCGGACCTGGTGGAAGCGGGTGACGCCGTTCTCGATGCCGCGCAGGCCCATGAAGGCGTTGCGGTTCTCGACGGTGACACCCGGCGAGTCCGCCTCGACGACGAAGGCGGTGATCCCGCCCTTGTGGCCCTCGGACCTGGGCACCCGGGCCATCACGACGAGGAGGTCCGCGACGACGCCGTTGGTCGTCCAGAGCTTCACGCCGTCCAGGACGTACTCGTCGCCGTCGGGCACCGCCGAGGTGGCGAGGCGGGCCGGGTCGGAGCCCACGTCGGGCTCGGTGAGCAGGAAGGCGGAGATGTCGGTACGGGCGCAGCGGGGCAGGAAGGTGTCCTTCTGCTCCTGGGTGCCGAACAGCTTCAGCGGCTGGGGCACGCCGATCGACTGGTGCGCGGAGAGCAGTGCGCCTATGGCGGGGCTCGCCGAACCGGCCAGGGTGAGCGCCTTGTTGTAGTAGACCTGGGTCAGCCCCTGGCCGCCGTACTTCGTGTCGATCTTCATCCCGAAGGCGCCGAGCTCCTTGAGCCCGTTCACGACCTCGTCGGGGATCCGCGACTCGCGCTCGATGAGGCGGCCGTCCACACGGGTCTCGCAGAAGTCGCGCATCTTGGCGAGGAAGGCCTCGCCGCGCTCCACGTCGTCGGGGGCGGGCAGCGGATGAGGGTGGATCAGATCGAGGCGCAGCCGGCCGAGGAAGAGTTCCTTCGCGAAGCTGGGCTTGCGCCAGTCCTGCTCGCGGGCGGCCTCGGCTACCTGGCGCGCCTCGCGCTCGGAGACCTTGGGCGTGTGCTGTGGTGCGGTCATGAGGGGTTCTCCTCGCCGCGGGCTGACGGGTGCGGGCGGCTGCCCGTTACCGGGTGGTGCTACTCGTCCGTATGTACCCGATTCCCGGCACTTGGACCACCCCTCGCGCCCGCCCGGACGTACGACGGCGGGGGGGGGCCCCCCCCCCCGGGGGGCCGCCCCCCGCCCCNTCCTGCCGGCGGCGCCGCGTTCCTAGAGGGCGAGGCCCGTCAGGACGAGGACGCGCTCGTAGGTGTAGTCGTCCATCGCGTAGCGGACGCCCTCGCGGCCGACGCCGGAGGCCTTGGCGCCGCCGTACGGCATCTGGTCGGCACGGTAGGAGGGCACGTCGCCGATGATCACGCCGCCGACCTCCAGGGCGCGGTGGGCGCGGAAGGCGGTCTGGAGGTCGTGCGTGAACACCCCGGCCTGGAGGCCGTACTTGGAGGAGTTGACCGCGGCGAACGCCTCGGCCTCGCCGTCCACCTTCTGTACGGTCAGGACGGGTCCGAAGACCTCCTCGCAGGCCAGCGTGGTGCCGGCCGGGACCTCGGTGAGCACGGTCGGCGCGTAGGAGGCGCCGTCGCGCTTGCCGCCGGCGAGCAGCTTCGCACCGGCCGAGACGGCCTCGTCGACCCAGGACTCGACGCGCTTGGCGGCGTCCTCGCTGACCAGCGGGCCGACGTCGGTGGTTGCGTCGGACGGGTCGCCGGTGACCTGCGCCTCGACGGCGGCGACGATCTTCGGCAGCAGCCGGTCGTGGACGGCGGCGTCCGCGATGACCCGCTGCACCGAGATGCAGGACTGGCCGCCCTGGTAGTTGGAGAAGGTGGCGATACGGGTCGCCGCCCAGTCCAGGTCCGCCTCGGAGGCCCAGTCGGCGAGAACGACGGCCGCGCCGTTGCCGCCGAGCTCCAGGGTGCAGTGCTTGCGCGGCACCGAGTCCATGATCGCGTAGCCGACCTTGTCGGAACCGGTGAAGGAGATGACCGGGAGGCGGTCGTCCTGCACCAGCGCCGGCATCTTGTCGTTGGCGACCGGCAGGATGCTCCACGAGCCGGCCGGCAGCTCGGTCTCGGCGAGCAGCTCACCGAGGATGAGCCCCGAGAGCGGGGTCGCGGGGGCGGGCTTCAGAATGATCGGGGCGCCGACCGCGATGGCCGGGGCGACCTTGTGGGCGCACAGGTTCAGCGGGAAGTTGAACGGTGCGATGCCGAGGACGACACCCTTGGGGAAGCGGCGGGTCAGGGCGAGGCGGCCCACGCCGCCGCCGTCGGTGTCCAGGCGCTGGGCCTCGCCGCCGTTGAAGCGGCGGGCCTCCTCGGCCGCGAAGCGGAACACGGAGACCGCGCGGCCGACCTCGCCGCGGGCCCACTTGATCGGCTTGCCGTTCTCGGCGGAGATCAGCTGGGCGATCTCCTCGGTGCGCTCGGTGAGCCGCTTCGACACGTGGTCGAGGGCGGCGGCCCGTACGTGCGCCGGGGTCGCCGCGAACTCCTCCACGACGGCGTGCGCCGCGGCCACGGCCTCCTCGACCTGGGCGTCGGTGGGCACGCTGACCGAGGCGACGTGACGGCCGTCCCAGGGCGAAGTGACATCGAAGCGGTCGTCGCCGGTGGCCTCGCGGCCGGCGAGCCAGAAGGCGGTGGTAGAAGTCATGCCCTCACGGTAGGCCGGGGGGCGGGGGTGCGCGTTTGTCCGGGGTGGAGTGATCGGACCCCGGTGTACGCCGCTTTGTCATCCCGCCGGACCGCAGCACCCTGGGGCTCCGCCCCAGCAGCACCTTCACCACCGGAGGTTCCAGGGAAGGGGCGGGGTGGGGAAAGGTCAGGCCTCCGGGGCCGACGTGGCCTTCAGGGCCAGCCACAGCTCCATGCGGACGTCCGGGTCGTCCAGGGAGCGGCCCAGGATCTCCTCCACCCTCCGCATCCGGTAGCGGAGGGTGTGCCGGTGCACCCCGAGGTCCGCCGCCGCCGCGTCCCACTGGCCGTGCCGCGACAGCCACGCCCGCAGGGAGGCCACCAAGTCGCCACGGCCCGTCGCATCGTGCTCGTACAGGGCGCGGAGCATTCCGTCCGCGAAGGCCCGCACCGCGTCGTCCGCCAGGAGCGGCAACACCGACCCGGCCACCAACTGCTCGTGTTCCACGAGCAGTTGACCCCGGCGCCGCGCCACCGACAGCGCCTGCTCCGCCTGCTTGTACGCGGACGCCGCCGCGATCGGCCCGGCCGGCGCGGAGAGGCCTATGACGAGTTCCTCGCCCTCGGCGGCCTCGTGGGCCTTGCAGGCCGCGACGGCCTCGCCGCCGTCCGCCGCGAGGACGACCAGCCGCGCCCCCTCCGGCACCACGAGCACCGCCTCGCCACAGCGCGCGGCGGCCGACTCCATCGTCTCGGCGAGCGCGCCGAGCCCGGCGGGGTCGCCCTCCCCCGCGGGCTCGGCGATGACCAGCCGGAACGGCGCGTCCAGGAGCCCTCCGTAGAGGTCGCCCGCCACCGCGCGGGCGTGGTCCTGCTGCCCGGAGAGCAGCATGCGCAGAACGGCCGCGCCCAGGCGCTGCTCGGCGGACTGGAGCGAGCGTGAGCGCTCCGTCGTCAAGGTCAGCAGAGCTACCGCCGAGTGCACCGCGTAGCGCTCGGCGGTGCCGAGCGGCGCCCCCGTACCCACGGCCAGCGCGCCGCGCACCCGCCGCCCCGTGCCGAGCGACTGGAGCTCGACCCGGTCGCCGGAGGCGTCGTCGGCGCCGACGACCGCGCTCGCCGGAGCCGCGCGCTCGCGCAGCCGGGCCACGTCCGGGGCGAGCCGGGCGGCGCGCCGCGCGGCCCACTCGGGGGCGGCCGCCACGACCGCGCCGGAGGTGTCGTACAGCGCGGCCCAGCCGTCGACGTGCGCGGCGAGCTTGGCGATGAGGACGGCCGGCCCTTCGGACAGCGCCGCCTTCGTCAGCTCGCGCTGCGCCTCGAAGCCGGCGGTGACCGCACGGTACTGGTCGGCCGAGATGGCCGCCGAGACCGCCTTGGAGATGGCCAGGAACGGGGTGCGCCGGGGCACCTCCACGAGCGGGAGGTCCTCCTCGCGGGCCGCCGCGAGCAGCGCCTGAGGCACCGTGTCGTAGTTGACCCCGATCGCGAAGCCGAGCCCGACCACCCCGGCCCTGGCCAGCCTGCGCACGTACCTGCGCATGGCCTGGGGGTCGTCGGCGTCCAGCGTCATCGCGGTGGTGAGCAGCAGTTCGCCGCCCTCCATGTACGGGACGGGGTCGGCGAGTTCGCTGACGTGGGCCCAGCGCACCGGGCGGTCCAGGTGGTCCTCCCCCGCGCGCACGGTGAGCTTGAGCGCCGAGTGCTGGACGAGCGAGGCGAGCGTGGGCGGCATGGGACGGGGTTACCTTCGCGGCAGGGAGTCGGGAACACAGGAAGTAGCGACAGTAAGTGATTGCTACGTCCCGTATGAACGGGCAACTCCATTTTGCCAGCTCGGCCAGGTTCCGCCGAGCCGTTCAACCGACCGGTACCGGTCTCACGCCCGCAGGTCCACCAGGAGTGGCGGCGCGTGCTCTCCCTGCACGGTGGTCAGCGAGAGCACCGCGTGCCCGGCCGGCACCTGGTGGGCGAGCTCGGACGCCGACCAGCGCTCCCGCTCGACCTTGCGCACGGTGACGGCGTCGGTGGTGACGGCCTTGCCGGTGACGAGTTTGCGCAGCGCGTGGACCGCCCGGGTGAGTGGCTGGTCCGCGAAGACGGTGTGCTTGGCGACCTCGGTGGTCTCCACCCACTCGGTGCCCCACGCCTGCGCGAAGAGCCGCCCGTCCCAGGTGGTGATCCCGGAGAACGCCATGTGGCAGCCGACCGAGCCGAGCAGCGAGGTGTGCAGCTGCTCCGGTACGTCGCCGAGTGCCCGCAGGGTGAGCAGCACCCCGGCGTTGCAGTTCCGCAGCCGTTGCAGGGACCGTACGGACTCGGCGGTCACGGCGTGTGTCGCGTCGTCGACGGCGAGGAAGGCGAAGAGCGAGCGGTCCCGGCGGGCGGCCGCCCCGGCGGTGAACTGGGCGAGGATCAGCCGGGTCAGCAGGTGCGCCGCCTCCGGGTGGCCGCGTTCGGGCACGTCGACGCGGACCCGCAGCGGGTGTTCGAGGGAGCGCAGCGAGAACGGCCGGGTCTCGCCCGTGGTGTCGAAGAACCCCTCGAAGGCGGGGCGGTCGAGCACCGCGACGCGCGCGGCGAGCGCGAGCCCCGGGTCGCCCGGGGTACCCAACTGCCGCTCCCTGGCGTCGAGTTCGCGGTGGTAGGCGCGGTGCGCCTCGGCGTCGAGGCTCGACCGGAGCTCTTCCATGGCGCCGGGCGATCCGTCGAGCAGCTCGCGCAGGACGGGCACGGCGGGGAAGCGTCCGTGGGCCGTGCGATAGGGGCCGAGCAGCTGGGCCAGGGCGGTCGCGGCCCGCCGCGCGTCGACCTCGGGGATGTCCCCGGCGAGGGCCTCGGCGAGCAGGGCGGCGGCCTCGTCGGGGTCGGCGGTGCCGCCGTACAGGTCGAGGTCGTACGCGGAGGAGGCGTCGCCGGGCTTGATCACCACGTCGTAGCCGTCGTCGGGGCCGAGCGGGGTGCCCGCCGCGCACACCGCCACGACGGCGGCCTTCCCGGCCAGCGCCTGGAGCGCGAGCGACTCCACCACGGGCCGCACCAGGTGCCGGGTCTTGCCCGAGCCGAACGGTCCGACCGCGAGCAGCGACGAGCCGAGCGCGGCCGGGTCGACGGCCGCCCCCGCACCCCTGCGGGCGGCCGGGGTGCGCTCCGCGTCGGGGTAGCGGCCGAGCCGTACCTGCGAGGTGAGGAGGTCGTGGGTGGCCGCGCGGGCGGGCAGATCGCGATCGCCCGAGGGGTGCAGACAGGCCCGCGCGCCCTGGCCCGCGACCGCCTCGGCGAACGCGCCGAGCCGGGACGGGTCCGCCTTCACACTCGCCCAGGCCCGCCGGATCCGTACGCAGTCGACGTCGTTCATCCGCCCGGCCCGCTCCTCGGCCACCAGCCGGTCGGCGGCGGCGTCCTGGCCCGCGGACCGCAGCTGGGGCCAGTCGGCGGGGGAGACCGCGGGGGATGCGGCGGGAGTCTGCGCCGGGGAGGCGGCCTTGCCCTTGCGGAAGTGGCCGAGCCAGTCGCCGGCCTTGGCGAAGGGCCAGAGCACCGCGCCGCCGACCAGCACGTACAGCCCGTAGTTCACGAACGTGGCCACCGCCCGGTCGCCGTCGCCGGTCGTCCAGGACAGCGGGAACAGGCTCCAGATGGTGAAGAAGAAGGGGAACAGGCTGGTCCCGATCACGAGCCACACCGCGATCGCGCCGACGAGGCCCGTGCGCAGGGTCCGCTCGGGCTGCGGGCAGTCGACCGCGTACCGCCGGAAGACCTCCAGCCAGTTGCCCATCCGGCCGAACACATAGATCAGCAGTGCGGCGAAGAGGCTGTTGTAGACCTCGATGGCGGTGATCGCCTCCGGCGGCCGCGGGTAGCGCCACCACTCGGCGGGCGTGAACAGCTCAAGCAGCACTCGGCTGTGCGGGATGTATCCGTTGGTCCACAGCGACCAGACCAGGGTGGCCGCGAGCAGCGCCACCAGGGCGCCGACGAGGAGCGCCCGGTCGGGCACCCGGTCCGGGTCCGCGTCCGGCCGTGGCTTGTGGCCGAAGCGCCACAGGCCCGGTTCGGCCGGGGCACGCGGGGTGCGCAGCCAGTCGCCGAGGGCGGGCCCGGCCGCGGGCGCTTCGGTGGGGCGGGGCGGGAGCGGCGGGCGCGGGGGCGGCACTACGGGGCGCGGGACCGCCCCCGAACGGGTGCCGCGTGCGTCGTGCGTGCCTTCGGTGTCCATCGACCCCTTGCCCCCTGACCAGCCAGGTCCGTTCCGAGCGGTGCGAGGCTCAATCTAGTGGCAGGGCACGACGGTTCACCGCTGCCGGGCACCGCGCACCCACGCGGGGGAACTGTCCGCCAAGGACAAGGGACACACCCCCACCACTACCGAACGGCGCATGCCACGGCCTGTTCGTGCGCCTTAGCCTGCCAAGAAAGCCAAGGAAGCGTCCGAATCCCCACGAAAATCTCCAGGAGCCCCTCATGAGCGCGATCCCGCAGGAGCGCCGCGTCGTCACCGCCATCCCCGGCCCGAAGTCGCAGGAGCTTCAGGCCCGCCGTCTCGCGGCCGTCGCCGCCGGTGTGGGCTCCACGCTGCCCGTGTTCACCGCGCGCGCGGGCGGCGGCATCATCGAGGACGTCGACGGCAACCGCCTGATCGACTTCGGCTCCGGCATCGCGGTGACGTCGGTCGGCGCCTCCGCCGAGGCCGTGGTGCGCCGCGCGAGCGCCCAGCTGCAGGACTTCACGCACACCTGCTTCATGGTCACGCCGTACGAGGGCTACGTCGCCGTCGCCGAGCAGCTCGCCGAGCTGACCCCGGGCGACCACGCCAAGAAGTCCGCGCTGTTCAACTCGGGCGCCGAGGCCGTCGAGAACGCCGTCAAGATCGCCCGTGCGTACACCAAGCGCCAGGCCGTCGTCGTCTTCGACCACGGCTACCACGGCCGTACCAACCTGACGATGGCGCTGACGAGCAAGAACATGCCGTACAAGAACGGCTTCGGCCCGTTCGCGCCCGAGGTCTACCGGGTGCCGGTGGCGTACGGCTACCGCTGGCTGACCGGTCCGGAGAACGCCGGTGCCGAGGCGTCCGCGCAGGCCATCGACATGATCAACAAGCAGATCGGCGCGGACAACGTCGCCGCGATCATCATCGAGCCGGTGCTCGGCGAGGGCGGCTTCATCGAGCCGGCCAAGGGCTTCCTGCCCGCCATCAGCCAGTTCGCCAAGGACAACGGGATCGTCTTCGTCGCGGACGAGATCCAGTCCGGCTTCTGCCGCACCGGCCAGTGGTTCGCCTGTGAGGACGAGGGCATCGTCCCGGACCTCATCACCACCGCCAAGGGCATCGCGGGCGGCATGCCGCTCGCCGCCGTGACGGGCCGCGCCGAGATCATGGACTCCGCGCACGCGGGCGGCCTCGGCGGCACCTACGGCGGCAACCCGGTGGCCTGTGCCGCCGCCCTCGGCGCGATCGAGACGATGAAGGAGCTCGACCTCAACGGCAAGGCCAAGCGCATCGAGGAGGTCATGAAGGCCCGCCTGGCGGCCATGGCCGAGAAGTACGACATCATCGGCGACATCCGCGGCCGCGGCGCCATGATCGCCATCGAGCTGGTCAAGGACCGCGCCTCGAAGACGCCGAACCCGGAGGCCGCGGGCGCGCTCGCCAAGGCCTGCCACGCGGAGGGACTGCTCGTCCTGACCTGCGGCACGTACGGCAACGTCCTGCGCTTCCTGCCCCCGCTGGTCATCGGCGAGGACCTGCTGAACGAGGGCCTCGACATCATCGAGCAGGCCTTCACCGGCGCGTGACGCTGAGTAGTCAGCACCGCCTGTGAAGAACGTGTGGGGGGCCAATGGCGGGATGGAGTTCCCGCTGTCGGTCCCCCGCTGTCTGCCGTACGGTTTCTGCAGATGAGAGAAACACCCCGCCCGCAGGGGACTGCGGGCGATTCCAGGGCGGAGCATCCCCAGCCTTGCCCTGGTCGTGCCCTCGCGCACACCACTGGAGCCTCCGGCTCCGGAACTCCTCACCGATCGGATGGCCGTCCGCCCCATACCCCCCGGGGCGCGCGGTACGCCGGTCAAGGCGGCCGCCCCGGAACCTCCCCCCCTGTTCCGGGGCGGCCGGCTTTCCTCTTCGCCACGCTGCTCTGCGTGTTCGCGGTCATCACCTGGCAGGTCGCGTCCGGCGGCCCGCTGCGCCGTCTGGACGAGCGCCTCGACCGGGCGGTGACCGGCCACGGCCCGTCCTGGCTCGCCGAAACCCTCGCCGACCTCGGCAGCATGCCGGTCGCGCTCCCCGTCCTCGCCGCCGCCATCGGGTACGCCCTGTGGCGCGGGCTGCGCCGACAGGCGCTGATCGCCGCCGTGACGATGGCGCTCGTACCACTCCTGATCGTGCCGCTGAAGGACTGGATCGCCCGGCCGGGCCCGCTGGAGGCCGCCACCGGCTACTACCCCTCGGGCCATACGGCGACCGCGATGGTGGCGTACGGCGGGGCCGCGCTCCTGTTGTCCCCGTGCGTACGCCGCGGATGGCTGATGCCCGCCGCCGCGGGGGCGCTCACCGTGGCGACGGGCATCGGTCTGGTCCTGCACGGCTACCACTGGCCCCTGGACGTGCTCGCCAGCTGCTGCCTGTGCGGGGCTCTTCTGGTGGTCAGCTCCACGGGTATGCGTCGAAGTTCTTCGAGAACTCCCCGCCGTTGAAGCGGTCCCAGTTGATCGACCAGGTCATGAGGCCGCGCAGGCCCGGCCAGGTTCCGTGGGTCTGGTACGCGCCGCAGTTCGCCTTCTTCGTCAGGCAGTCCAGGGTCTTGGTGACCTCGGCGGGGCTGGTCCAGCCGTTGCCCGCCTGAGTGGAGGCGGGCAGGCCGATGGCGACCTGGTCGGGGCGCAGCGCGGGGAACATCTTCGAGGTGTCGCCCGCCACGGGGAAGCCGGTGAGCAGCATGTCGGTCATGGCGATGTGGAAGTCCGCGCCGCCCATCGAGTGGTACTGGTTGTCGAGGCCCATGATCGAGCCCGAGTTGTAGTCCTGGACGTGCAGCAGGGTGAGCGAATCGCGCAGCGCATAAATGACCGGGAGGTAGGCGCCGCAGCGCGGATCCTGCCCGCCCCAGGGGCCGGAGCCGTAGTACTGGTACCCGAGCTGCACGAAGAACGTCTCCGGGGCCATCGTCAGGACGAACTTCGAGCCGTACTTGGCCTTCAGGGCCTTCAGGGCGTCAATGAGGTTGACGACGGCGGGAGTCGTGGGGGTGCGGAAGTCCGTGTCGCCGGTGTTCAGCGAGAGCGAGTGGCCCTCGAAGTCGATGTCGAGGCCGTCCAGCCCGTAGTCGTCGATGATCTTCGAGACGGACGAGACGAAGGTGTCGCGGGCGGCGGTCGTGGTGAGCTGGACCTGGCCGTTCTGGCCACCGATCGAGATCAGCACCTTCTTGCCCGCGGCCTGCTTGGCCTTGATGGCGGCCTTGAAGTCGGCGAGCGACTCCACGGTCGGGCATTCGGTGACCGGGCACAGGTTGAAGCGGATGTCGCCCGAGGTCGCCGAGGTCGGTTCGCCGAAGGCGAGGTCGATGAAGTTCCAGTCGTCGGGCACGTCCGCCATGCGCGTGTAGCCCGCGCCGTTGGCGAAGGACGCGTGCAGATACCCGACGAGCGCGTGGCCGGAGGGCGGCGGGGTGGTGCCGCCCGTGGTGGCCGCGGTGACGGTGGCCGACTTCGGGGACTCCCCCGCGGAGTTGGTCGCGGTGACCTGGAAGGCGTACGAGGTGCTGGGAGCCAGGCCGGTGACGGTGGCCGAAGTCCCGCTCACCGAGGCAGCCTTGGCGCCGTCGCGGTACACGGTGTAGCCGGTGGCGCCGGTGGCCGGGGACCAGGTCAGGCCGATGCTGGAGGAGGTGGCGCCGGAGGCGGTGAGCCCGGTGGGGGCGGCCGGTATCTGGACGGGGGCGCCGCCGGGACCGGTCAGGGTCACGTCGTCGGCCTCGTATGCGGCGGTGCCGTACCAGCCGTGCGTGTAGACGGTCACCGCGGTGGTGCTCGCGCCGGTCTTGAAGGTGGTCGTCAGCTGCTGCCAGGACGGCGCGGACTGCGTCCAGGTCGACACGTCGGTGGTTCCGGTGCCAGAGGCGCCCAGGTAGACGTAGCTGCCCTGCACCCAACTGGTCAGCGTGTACGTGGAGTTGGGCTGGACGGCGACCGCCTGGGAGCACTGGGCGTTGTCGCTGCCGGCCGGGGTCGCCTTCAGGGCGCCGGTGCCGCTGTGCACGGGCGAGGAGACGGGGGCGCCGCTGTTCACGGTGCAGCTCCAGCCGTCGAGTCCGGATTCGAAGCCGCCGTTGCGCATGAGGTCGGTGTCGGCGGCGTGCGCGGGCGGCGCCACGGCGACGAGTCCGGCCGCGGCGAGGGTGGCCGCCGTGAGGGCGGCGAAGAGGGACGACCGTAGGGCCGGATGTCTGGTGCGGTCCACAACTGCCTCCCGGCAAGGGGATATTGAGACACGAAGCCCGCACAACATGGTCCAGACCAATCGGGTTGTCAAGACCTCTGGCACCGAGCCGCCCCGGTCAGTCCCCCTTGCCCCCGTCCCGTGCGATGTGAGCCGCGGCCTCGTGCATCGCCAGCTCCAGGAGGGTCGGGTCGGTGAGGGTGCCCGAGCCGTCGGGCGGCACCAGCCAGCGCACCCCACCGGTCGCCCGGCCCGGGTACGGCACCACGATCCAGGTGCCCGCGCCCGCCCCGCGCACCCCCGTGCCGAGCCATCGCGCGACGGTGCCCGGCGGCACGAAGAAGCCGATGCGCTCGTCGCCGAAGTCGGCGAGCACGGGACCCGGCCGGTCCACGAGCCGGGTCAGCACGTCGAGCGTGTGACCTCCGAGCTCGCCCGGCAGGATCAGTACGTCCCAGCGCCGGCCGGCCGGGAGGAGGGCGACCCCGAGGGGGTTCCGCTCCCACTCCCACCGGCAGGCGTCGGGATCCGGCGCCACCGACGCCAGCCATTCCACCGCGGTCTTCGACCCCGAGGCAGTCATTGCGTCCTCCGTCCGGTCCCACTCCACTGGGCACAGCCAGTGCGTCCACGGGCGAGAGGGCCGACGGGCCGGGCTATGACGCGACTTCGGGCACCTCATCGTAGTGAACTGGGTCACACCACGAACGAAAGAAGTGCGCCCCCGGCGTGACCGGGGGCGCACGGAACGATCAAGCACTCACACCGCGTCAGCTGTCGAAGCCGAGGCCGACCCGGTCCATCGCCTTGAGCCACAGGTTGCGCCGGCCGCCGTTCTCGTCGGCTCGCGCAAGCGACCACTTGGTGATGCCGATGCCCGCCCACGCCACCGGCTCCGGCGGGAAGGGCAGCGGCTTGGTACGCACCATTTCCAGCTCGGTGCGCTCGGTGCGCTCGCCCGCCAGGAGGTCGAGCATCACCTCGGCGCCGAACCGGGTCGCCCCGACCCCGAGGCCCGTGTATCCGGCGGCGTACGCGACCCGGCCGGCGTGGGCGGTGCCGAAGAACGCCGAGAAGCGCGAGCAGGTGTCGATCGCGCCGCCCCAGGCGTGGCTGAAGCGCAGCCCCTCCAGCTGCGGGAAGCAGTGGAAGAACTGCTCGGCGAGCTTGGCGTAGGTCTCGGGCCGGTCGTCGTACTCGGTGCGCACCTTCCCGCCGTACTGGTAGATCGCGTCGTAGCCGCCCCACAGGATGCGGTTGTCGGCGGAGAGCCGGAAGTAGTGGAACTGGTTGGCCGAGTCCCCGAGCCCCTGGCGCCGGTGCCAGCCGATGGAGGCGAGCTGGGCGGCGTTCAGCGGCTCGGTCATCAGCGCGTAGTCGTACACCGGCACCGTGTACGGCCGAAGGCGCTTGACCAGCGAGGGGAACACATTGGTGCCGAGCGCCACGTGCTCCGCGCGGATCTTGCCGTACGGGGTGCGCACGCCCATGCCGGTGCCGACCCGGGCCAGCGAGAGGCCCGGGGTGTGCTCGTAGATCCGTACGCCGAGATCGAGGCAGCCCTGCTTCAGGCCCCAGGCGAGCTTCGCCGGGTGGAGCATGGCGACGCCGTCGCGGTCCCAGAGCCCGCCGAGGAAGGTGGGCGAGTCGACCTCGGCCCGCAGCGCCTCCTCGTCGAGGAGTTCGAGCCCGCCGAAGCCGAGGTTCGTCGCCTCCTCGTACATCTCGTGCAGCTCTTCGAGCTGGTGGGGCTCGGTGGCGACGTCGATCTCGCCGGTCCGCTCGAAATCGCAGTCGATCTTGTAGCGGGCGACGGCGGCCTCGATGGCGTCGAGGTTCGCAGCTCCCAGCTCTTCGAGCCGGGCCAGCTCGTCCGGCCAGCGGGCGAGCCCGTTGCCGAGGCCGTGGGTGAGGGAGGCGGCGCAGAAGCCGCCGTTGCGGCCGGAGGCGGCCCAGCCGATCTCCTTGCCCTCGATGAGGACGACGTCGCGGCCGGGCTCGCGCTCCTTGGCGACGAGCGCGGTCCACAGCCCGCTGTAGCCGCCGCCGACGACGAGCAGACCGCACTTCTCGTCGCCGGTGAGGGCGGGCAGCGCCTCGGGGCGGCCGGGGTCCTCCAGCCAGAAGGGGACGGGCTTCGCGCCCGCCAGGGACTGTCGTGCTGCACTCTTCATGGCTCGGGTCACGGCCATGATTCCAACTCCCTCAGGAACTGCGTTCGGTTACGCTTTCGCGCTGTTCTTGCGCCGGTTCGCAATGAATTGTCCGGCGGTGACCACCACGACGGCAATGATGAACATGGCCGTCCCGATGACGTTGATCTGCACGGGCGTGCCGCGCTGCGCCGAGCCCCAGACGAACATGGGGAAGGTCACGGTGGAGCCCGCGTTGAAGTTGGTGATGATGAAGTCGTCGAAGGACAGCGCGAAGGCGAGCAGGGCGCCCGCCGCGATGCCCGGCGACGCGATCGGCAGCGTCACCCGCAGGAACGTCTGCACGGGACCGGCGTAGAGATCGCGCGCGGCCTCTTCGAGCCTCGGGTCCATGGACATCACACGGGCCTTGACGGCGGTGACGACGAAGCTGAGGCAGAACATGATGTGGGCGATGAGGATCGTCCAGAAGCCCAGCTGCGCGCCCATGTTGAGGAAGAGCGTGAGCAGGGACGCGGCCATCACGACCTCGGGCATCGCCATCGGCAGGAAGATCAGCGAGTTGATCGCGCCGCGCGCCCGGAACCGGTAACGGACCAGGGCGAACGCGATCATCGCGCCGAGTACGGTCGAGCCGATCGTCGCCCAGAGGGCGATCTGGAGCGACAGCGAGAGCGAGCCGCACATGTCGGCGACCCCGCAGGGGTCCTGCCAGGCATCGGTCGAGAACCGCGTCCAGGAGTAGTTGAAGCGCCCGTTCGGCTTGTTGAACGAGAACACCATCACGACGACGTTGGGCAGGATCAGATACGCGAGCGTCGCGAGCCCCGCGATGACCACGAGGTTGCGGCGCAGCCACTTGAGAACGGGCATCAGACCAGGTCCTCCGTCCCGGCTCGGCGGATGTAGACGGTGACCATGACCAGGACGATCGCCATCAGGATGAAGGAGAGGGCGGCGGCCGTCGGATAGTCGAGAACCCGCAGGAACTGCGACTGGATGACGTTGCCGACCATCTTCTGGTCGGTGGAGCCGAGCAGTTCGGCGTTCACGTAGTCGCCGCTGGCCGGGATGAAGGTGAGCAGGGTGCCGGAGACGACGCCGGGCATCGACAGCGGGAACGTCACCTTGCGGAAGGTGGTGGCGGGCGTCGCGTACAGGTCGCCGGCCGCCTCGTGCAGCCGGGAGTCGATGCGCTCCAGGGAGGTGTAGAGCGGCAGGATCATGAACGGCAGGAAGTTGTACGTGAGTCCGCACACCACCGCCATGGGCGTGGCCAGGACCCGGTTGCCCTCGGTCCAGCCCAGCCAGCTGGTGACGTCCAGGACGTGCAGCGAGCTCAGCGCGTGCACCACCGGTCCGCCGTCGGCCAGGATCGTCTTCCAGGCCAGCGTGCGGATCAGGAAGCTGGTGAAGAACGGCGCGATGACCAGGACCAGGACGATGTTGCGCCAG
The DNA here is from genome assembly GCF_039532965.1 of Streptomyces mauvecolor. Lineage (NCBI taxonomy): Bacteria > Bacillati > Actinomycetota > Actinomycetes > Kitasatosporales > Streptomycetaceae > Streptomyces > Streptomyces mauvecolor. The sequence continues at coordinate 18,638 of NZ_BAAASQ010000055.1, forward strand.
CGGCCCGCCTTGAAGGCGATCAGATAGGCCAGCGGATAGCCGAGCAGCAGACACAGCAGGGTCGCGGTTCCCGCGTAGAGCAGGGAGCGGACGAACTGCGGGTAGTACTCCTTGAAGGCGTCCCAGTACGTCTGGAAGTGCCAGGTGACCTGGAAGCCCTTCTCGAGTGAGCCTGTCTGTACGGAAGTCGAGGCCTGGTACACCATCGGCAGCGCGAAGAACACGATCAGCCAGAGGATGCCGGGCAGCAGCAGCCAGTACGGGACGAGGCGCTTGCGGGTGGAGCCCTTGCGCACCGGGAGGTCGCCTTGTTGAGAAGGGGCCGCTTCGGCCAGGGCGGTCACGCGGCGTCCTCGACCTTCTCGACGCCCGCGTCGATGGCCTGCGCCGCGTCGAGGCCGAAGGTGTGCGCCGGGTTCCAGTGCAGGACGACCTCGGCGCCGGGGAGGAGTCCCGCGCGCCGGTCGACGTTCTGCTCGTACACGGAAAGGCCGTTGCCCGCCGGGGAGTCCACCATGTACTGGGTGGAGACGCCGATGAAGGACGAGTCGACGATGCGGCCGCTCACGCGGTTGCGGCCCTCCGCGATCGTGCCCTCGTCGTCGCGGTGGACGAGCGAGATCTTCTCGGGGCGTACGCCGACGAGGAGCTTGCCGCCGCTGCTCGTGGGGGCCGAACATCGGCCGCCGGGCAGCCTCAGCTTGGCGCCGCCGGCGGTGACCACGAGGTCGTCGCCGCTCGATTCGGCGACCTCGGCTTCGATGAGGTTGGAGGTGCCGAGGAAGTTCGCGACGAACGTGGTCTTCGGGTTCTCGTACAGGTCGGCCGGGGCGCCGAGCTGTTCGACACGGCCGCCGTTCATCACCGCGACCGTGTCGGCCATCGTCATGGCCTCCTCCTGGTCGTGGGTGACGTGCACGAAGGTGATGCCGACCTCGGTCTGGATGCGCTTGAGCTCCAGCTGCATCTGGCGGCGCAGCTTGAGGTCGAGGGCGCCGAGCGGCTCGTCGAGGAGCAGCACCTGGGGGTGGTTGATCAGCGCGCGGGCGACGGCGACGCGCTGCTGCTGGCCACCGGAGAGCTGGTGCGGCTTGCGGTGCGCGAAGTCGCCGAGCTGCACGAGCTCCAGCATGTCGTCGACCTGCTTCTTCACCGACTTGATGCCCCGGCGGCGCAGCCCGAAGGCGATGTTCTCCGAGACGTTCAGGTGCGGGAAGAGGGCGTACGACTGGAAGACGGTGTTCACCGGCCGCTTGTACGGCGGCAGGTCGGTGACGTCCTTGTCGCCGAGGAAGACCGTGCCCGTGGTCGGCTCCTCAAGCCCGGCGATCATGCGGAGCGTGGTGGTCTTGCCGCAGCCGGACGCGCCGAGCAGGGCGAAGAACGAGCCCTCGGGGACGGTCAGTTCGAGCGGGTGGACGGCGGTGAAGGAGCCGTACGTCTTGCTGATCCCGGTGAGGCGGACGTCGCCGCCGGCGGTGCTGTCTGTCATGGGTGGGGTCCCAGGGTGTTGAGAGGGAAGGGGGACTCTGATCAGGGGGTGGGCGGCTCAGGATCCGATGAGCTTGGAGAACTTCTGCTCGTACGCCGTCTCCTCGGCCTCGCTGAGCGAGCGGAAGGCGTGGGACTTCGCGGTCATCGCCCGGTCCGGCAGGATGAGCTCGTTCTGCGCGAGCGCCGGGTCGATCTTGGCGAGTTCGTCGCGGACCCCGTCGACCGGGCACTGGTAGTTGATGAACGCGGCGAGCTTGGCGGCCACCGGGAGCTCGTAGTAGTAGTCGATCAGCTTCTCGGCGTTGCTCTGGTGCCGGGCCTTCGCCGGGACGAGCAGGTTGTCGCTGGAGGTCATGTAACCGGCCGCCGGGATCGCGTACTTGATGTCCGGGTTGTCGGAGCGCAGCTGGGTGACGTCGCCGCCCCAGGCGATACAGGCAGCGAGGTCGCCCTTCACCAGGTCGCCGGTGTAGTCGTTGCCGGTGAAGCGGCGGATCTGCTTGGTGTCGACGCCCTTCTGGAGTCGTCCGATCGCGGCGTCGAAGTCGGCGTCGGTGAACTTCGCCGGGTCCTTGCCGAGGTCGAGCAGGGTCATGCCGATGGTGTCGCGCATCTCGGAGAGGAAGCCGACCCGGCCCTTGAGGCTCGGGTCGTCGAGCAGCTGGGTGACGGAGTCGACCTTCTTGCCGCCGGTCGCCTTGGCGTTGTACGCGATGACGGTCGGGATGCCGGTCCACGGGTAGGAGTAGGCGCGGCCCGGATCCCAGTCGGGCATCCGGAACTGGGGCGCCAGATTGGCGTACGCATGCGGCAGATGGGCGGGGTCGAGCTGCTGCGCCCAGCCGAGCCGGATGAGCCGGGCGGCGAGCCAGTCGGTGAGGACGACGAGGTCACGGCCGGTGTCCTGGCCGGCCGCGAGCTGCGGCTTGATCTTGCCGAAGAACTCGACGTTGTCGTTGATGTCCTCGGTGTACTTGACCTGGATCCCGGTGCGGCGGGTGAACTCGTCCAGCGTCGGATGGTGCTTCTTGTCGTCGCTGATGTCCATGTACTGCGTCCAGTTGGAGAAGTTGATCTGCTTCTCCCGGTCGGAGTGGTCCGCGTTGGACGGTCCGGCGCCGTTCTCCTTCTTGGCCGCCGGGATGCCGCACGCGCTCAGGCCGGCCAGACCGCCGACGGTGAGCGCGCCGACGCCCGAGGCGCGCAGCAGGGAACGGCGGGTCAGGGCGCCCCGGCCGTTGGTCATGCTGCGCCGGATGGCGGCCAGTTGGGCCGCCGACAGGGTGTCCGGCTCGTACTGCTCCATGCCTTTATGCCCTTTCGGGTGGGTTCGGTGGCCTGGTCGGGCCGCCTCTGCTATCGGTCCCCGAAGATCGTGCGGTGCCAGTCCTTCCTGGCGACCGCTGTGTTGTCGTACATCACATGCTTGACCTGCGTGTACTCCTCGAAGGAATACGCCGACATGTCCTTTCCGTAGCCACTCGCCTTGTAGCCGCCGTGCGGCATCTCGCTGATGATCGGAATGTGGTCGTTGATCCACACGCAGCCCGCCTTGATCTCGCGGGTGGCCCGGCCGGTGCGGTACACGTCGCGGCTCCAGGCGGAGGCCGCGAGTCCGTAGGGGGTGTCGTTGGCGAGCGCGATGCCCTCGTCGTCGGTGTCGAAGGGCAGCACCACCAGGACCGGGCCGAAGATCTCGGCCTGGACGACCTCGCTGTCCTGGGGCGCGTCGGCGACGAGGGTGGGCCGGTAGTAGGCGCCGTCGTTCTTGGGGGCTTCGCCGCCGGTGACGATGCGGGCATAGGCCCTGGCGCGTTCGACGAATCCGGCGACGCGGTCGCGGTGGACGTGCGAGATCAGCGGGCCGAGGTCGGTGCCCTCGCTGAACGGGTCGCCGATCCGGACGGTCTCCATGAGGGCCGCGGTCTGCTCGACGAAGGCCTCGTACAGGGGACGCTGGACGTAGGCGCGGGTGGCGGCGGTGCAGTCCTGGCCCGAGTTGATGAGGGATGCGGCGACCGCGCCGTGCACGGCGGCCTCCAGGTCCGCGTCGTCGAAGACCACGAAGGGGGCCTTGCCGCCGAGTTCGAGGTGGAGCCGCTTGACGGTCCTGGTGGCGATCTCGGCGACCCGCTTGCCGACCCCGGTCGAGCCGGTGAAGGAGGTCATCACGACGTCCCCGTGCCCGACCAGGTGCTCGCCCGCGTCCTTTCCGGCGCCGCTGACGATGTTGACGACACCGTCCGGAATGCCGGCCTCCTTGGCGGCCTCGGCGAACAGGAGCGAGGTCAGCGGGGTGGTCTCGGCGGGCTTGAGGACGATGGTGTTGCCCGCCGCGATCGCCGGGAGGATCTTCCAGGCGGCCATCTGGAGCGGGTAGTTCCAGGGCGCGATGGACCCGACGACCCCGATGGGCTCACGGCGTACGTACGAGGTGTGGTCCCCCGAGTACTCCCCGGCCGACCTGCCTTCCAGGTGCCGGGCCGCGCCCGCGAAGAACGCGGTGTTGTCGACGGTGCCGGGCACGTCGAACTCGCGGCTCAGCTTGATCGGCTTGCCGCACTGGAGGGACTCGGCCTGCGCGAACTCCTCGGCACGCTCGGCGAGGACCTCCGCGAGGCGGTGCAGGGCGTCCGAGCGCTCGCCGGGGGTGGCTCCGGACCAGCCGGGGAAGGCGTCCCTGGCCGCGGCGACCGCCGCGTCGACATCGGCGGGACCCGCGAGCTCGTAGTCGTACACCGTCTCCCCCGTCGCCGGGTCGACGACCGCCTGGCGGCGTCCGGAGGTGCCGGGGCGCAGCCGCCCGCCGATGTGCTGGGCACCGGCCGCGAAGCGGTCCCGCGCCGGGAAGCGGGGTTGTGCCGGGGTGCGATTGCCGTTGCCGCTGTCGGTGTCCATGTCGCCCACGTTCTTCGTAGCTTCAGCTCGATTTGAGTGACGATCCTGGCAGAGGCACATCTGGCCAACAAGTGATTCCGTTGTTGCCTTTTGGTTACGCGACGGAATCTGTCGACCATGTGTCGTGTCGGGGCGGTCATGGCCCGACGTAGTGTCAGTGGCGCCTGCCAGACTCGCGTGCATGGAAGAAATCACGGGGGACCGCACACCGCTCGACCAGCTGATCGCGCAGGTCAAAAAGGGTGACCGGATCAAGTATCTGCATTTCTGGGGACACCGGCCCCAGCGTGACGGCTCGCTCGGCCCGAGCTGTTTCAGCCAGTGGTGGCCGTCACGCTTCGTGGTCGACGGTGTCGAGTACGCGACGGCCGAGCACTGGATGATGGCGTCGAAGGCCCGGCTGTTCGGCGACCCGGAGGCGGAGCGCGCCGCGCTCACGGCGGCGAACCCGGCGCTGGCCAAGAAGGCCGGTCGCCTGGTGCGCGGCTTCGACGAGGCGGTGTGGCGGCGGGAGCGGTACGGGATAGTCCTGGCCGGCAGCCTGCACAAGTTCGGCCAGGACGAGGCGCTGCGGGCCTACTTGCTCGGCACCGGGAACCGGGTGCTCGTCGAGGCGAGCCCGCTGGACCGGATCTGGGGCATCGGCCTGGCGGCGGACGCGCCGGAGGCGGACGACCCCGCGCGGTGGCGTGGCCTGAACCTGCTGGGCTTCGCGCTGACGGAGGCGCGGGAGCGGCTGCGCTGACGTCCTGCGCACCTGATCCCGCTCCGGTGAAGGGGGCCGCGGTGGGCGCCCTTCACCGGAGCGCGGTGCCTGAGACGTTCCTCAGCGGCCGGACACGGACGTCGACAGGGAGTTCGAGTAGTAGTCGTCGTCGTAGCGGGAATGGTCCATCGAGTTGGCCACGATCACCAGGGTGAGTATCGCGGCGCCCAGCACCATGCCGACGATGCCCGTGATGATGCCCGCCAAGGCCTGGCCCCGGTTGTTGGCCTCACCGCGGCGGGCCTTGCCCTTGCCGAGCAGTCCGAAGATCAGCGCGAGCGCGCCGAGCACGATGCCGGCGACACCGACGGTGCACAGCATGAGCACACACGCGGCGATGCCGAGCACCATCGCGGCGATGCCGAACCCGTTCTGCGGGGTGGGCATCCCGGTCCAGCCGGGGTAGCCGTAGGCGGGCTGGCCCGCGCCCGGGTATGCGGGGTAGGCCTGGGCGGGCTGCTGCGGGTAGCTGGGGTAGCCGTAGCTTCCGGGCACCGCCTGGCCGGGCGGCGCGGGCGGCGGCGTCGGGCCGCCGAAGCCGGGGGCGGAAGCCTGCTGTCCAGGCACCTGCTGTGCGGGCGCACCCGGGAAGGGACCCTGGGGCGGGACAGCGCCGGGGGCTCCCTGCGCCGGGGCAGCGCTCTGGCCGTCGGCACCCGGCATCGAGATGACCGTCTGCTGGTCGTGCACCGGCGGCTTGTCCAGCGGGACCTTGTGCTCCGGCGGCGCCCAGGGGTCGCGGGGCTCCTGGCCTCCCGACGGCTGCTGGGTGTTGTCTGACATGGGCCTCCCCCATCGTGGTTCCGTCATGCTACGGCCCCGGGTCCAGGGCGGGACCGCCCGGCCTACCATGATCCCCGACGTCCGGAGGCCGTTCGCCGCCGACCGCGCGAGGACCCTCGCGGCAGACCCATGGAGGACCCCATGACCGACCTGCACCCCTTCATCGCGGGGCTGCCCAAGGCCGAGCTCCACGTGCACCACGTCGGCTCCGCCTCGCCGCGCATCGTGGCCGAACTGGCCGCCCGCCACGCGGACTCGAAGGTTCCCACCGACCCCGAGGCGCTCGCCGACTACTTCACGTTCACGGACTTCGCGCACTTCATCGAGGTCTATCTCTCGGTCGTCGACCTGATCCGCACCCCGGAGGATGTGCGCCTTCTCACCTATGAGGTGGCCCGGGACATGGCCCGGCAGAACATCCGCTACGCCGAGCTGACCATCACGCCGTTCTCCTCCACCCGCCGCGGCATCGACGAGCACGCGTTCATGGACGCGATCGAGGACGCCCGCAAGGCAGCCGAGACCGAGTTCGGCACGGTCCTTCGCTGGTGCTTCGACATTCCGGGCGAGGCCGGCCTGGAGGCCGCCGCCGAGACGACCCGGCTCGCCACCGAGGACGGGGTGCGCCCCGAGGGCCTGGTCTCCTTCGGCCTGGGCGGCCCCGAGATCGGGGTGCCCCGGCCGCAGTTCAAGCCGTACTTCGACCGCGCCATCGCCGCAGGCCTCCACTCCGTACCGCACTCGGGAGAGTCCACCGGGCCGCAGTCGATCTGGGACGCGCTGATCGAGCTGCGCGCCGAGCGCATCGGCCACGGTACGAGCGCCACCCAGGACCCGGCGCTCCTCAAGCACCTCGCCGACCACCGGATCGCCCTGGAGGTCTGCCCGACGTCCAACCTGGCGACCCGGGTGGTGCCCGACCTGGACCGGCACCCCGTCAAGGAGATGGTGGCCGCGGGCGTGCCCGTCACGATCAACAGCGACGACCCGCCGATGTTCGGCAGCGACCTCAACAACGAGTACGCGGTCGCCGCCCGCCTTCTCGACCTGGACGAGCGGGGCCTCGCGGACCTCGCCAAGAACGCCGTCGAGGCGTCCTTCCTGGACCCGGCGGGCAAGACCCGGCTGGCCGGCGAGATCGACGACTACACGGCGAAGTGGCTGGCCCGCTGACCTCCTCGGACCCGGCGCCGGCTGGCTGACCCCGGCGCCGCTCAGGACAATGGCCCCATGCGCACCGTGACAGCCGTGGCCCACCGCGGCGACCCGTACCGCGTCCGCGAGAACACGCTCCCCTCCATCGCCTCGGCCCTGGAGCGGGGCGCGGACGCGGTCGAGATCGACGTCCGCACGACCCGGGACGGCGTGCCCGTGCTGCTGCACGACGAGACGCTGAAGCGGCTGTGGGACTTCGACCGCCCGGTGGCCGAGCTGCCGTACGAGGAGGTGCGGGAGGTGACCGGCGGCGGGGTCCCCACCCTGCGCCAGGCGCTGATCGCGGTCGGCGCGCACCGGGTGATGCTCGATCTGCCGGGCGCCACCGAGGAGTCGGTGCGCAAGGTGGTGAACACGGTCCGCGAGTGCGGTGCGGGCGAGCGCGTCTACTACTGCGCGGGGCCGGTCACCATGCTGCGGGTACGCGCCTCCGACCCGAACGCCGAGATCGCGCTGACCTGGACGAAGCCCGCCCCGCCCCGGCCCGCGCTGATCGACGCCATCAGGCCGCACTGGCTCAACTACCGCTTCGGGATTGTCGGTCCGGAGCTGGTGGAGCGGGTCCACCGGGACGGGATGCTCGTCTCGGCGTGGACCGCGGACACCGCGCGCACCCAGCGCCGGCTCATCGCGCACGGGGTGGATTCGATCACCACCAACCGCGTGGACGCACTGCACGGCATCCTGTCCGGGCGGTGAACGGCCGCGTTTCGAAGGGGGACACGGGGTGGGTACGGAACGCCTGGCGGCACGGCTGCGGGCGGCGAACGGCTGGGCGGTCGACATCGGGCTCGCCCTGCTGGTGCAGGTGGCGATGTCGATCCCGTTCGTCGTGGAGCGGCCCGACGGGCTGCGCCCGGCCACCTGGGCGGACTACGCCCTGACCTCGCTGGCCGTGCTGCCCCTGGTGTGGCGGCGCCGCGCCCCGGTCGCGGTGACGCTCGCGGTCCTGGCGGCGGGAGCCGTGTACAAGCTGACCCTGGACGGGCCGGGCCAGCCGCTGCCCTACCCGGGGCTCGTCGCCCTCTACTCGGTGGCCGCGCTGTCCCCGGTGCGCCAACGGATCTCCGTCGCCGTCCTTGTCGCGGTGCTCATCGCGCCCTCGGTGGCACTCAACACCCAGGACGCCAAGGAGTTGATGTTCTCCTTCTTCGTCTTCGGTGCCGCGTATGCGCTCGGCCGGCTGACCCACACCCGGCAGGCCTACACCGCGGCCGTCGAGGACCGCGCGGCGCAGCTGGAGCGGGCCAACCGCATCGAGGCCGAGCAGGCCGCGGCGCGCGAACGGGCCCGGATCGCCCGGGAGATGCACGACATCCTCTCCCACGCCGTCAGCATCATGATCGTGCAGGCGGAGGCGGGCCCGGTCGCGGTGCGCGCGGCGCCCGCACGGGCGGAGGCGGCGTTCGAGGCGATCTCGGAGACGGGCCGGGACGCGATGGTGCAGCTGCGCCGGATGCTGGGAGTGCTCCGGCAGGAGACCGCCCCGGATGCCCCGCGTGAGCCGCAGCCGGGCATGGCAGCGCTGCCCGCGCTGGTCGAGCGGGTCTCCCTGGGCGGCGGCCCCTCGGTCGCGTACGAGACGAAAGGCGCGGCCCGCCCGCTCCCCCCGGCCGCCGGGACGACCGTGTACCGGATCGTGCAGGAGGCCCTGACGAACGCGGTGAAGCACGCGGCGGCTTCGGCCATTGCCGTACAACTCTCCTACTCCGCAAGGGAGTTGACCATCACGGTCCGGGACGACGGAGGCGGCCCCGGCACCGCACCCGCTCCCGGCGCCACGCCGGGCCCCGGTACCGGGCACGGCCTGATCGGCATCCGGGAACGGGCGGCGGCACACGGCGGCACGGCATCGGCGGGCCCGGGCCCGGACGGCCGGGGCTTCGAGGTCAGGGCCGTCATCCCGCTGCCTCCCACCCCCTCGACAGCCTCCTCGGCGGAGGTGGGGGGATGACGATCCGTGTGGTGGTGGCCGACGACCAGGAACTGGTGCGCAGCGGTTTCGCCCTGATCCTGGACGTGCAGCCGGACATCGAGGTGGTCGCGGAGGTGGGAGACGGCGCCGGGGCCGTCGACGCCGTACGCCGGCTGGCGCCCGACGTGGCACTGCTCGACATCCGCATGCCGCACCTGGACGGCATCGAGGCCTGCCGTGCGATCAGCGCGGCGAGCGCCTGTCGCACGGTGATGCTGACCACCTTCGACTCGGACGAGTACGTGTACGAGGCGCTGCACGCCGGGGCGAGCGGCTTCCTCCTCAAGGACGTCCGGCGGGACGATCTGGTGCACGCGGTACGAGTGGTCGCGGCCGGGGAGGCGCTGCTCGCACCCTCGGTGGCACGGCGGTTGATCGCCGAGTACACATCGAGGCCCGCGGCCCCTGCCCCCTCCGCTCGCCTCGACGCGCTGACCGCCCGCGAACGCGAAACCCTGCTGCTGCTCGGCCGGGGCCTGTCCAACGCCGAGATCGCGGCCGAACTGACGGTCTCCGAGCACACGGTGAAGACGCACGTGGGCAACGTGCTGGCGAAGCTGGGCCTGCGCGACCGCGTCCAGGCGGTGATCTGCGCGTACGAGACGGGCCTGATCTCGGCGGGGGCTGCGTCCTGAGCGCTTGAGCGGCGCCGCCGTGCGAGGGGCACCTCCCCCGCCGGGGGGACGGTTGCGCACCCGGCTCCCCCGCACGGGCGAGGAGTCGCGGCCGTGAGAACCCCCCGCCACGGCGATCCGCGCCGACCCCGTGATCAGCAGGATGGAATCCATCGGCACAACCCCACCTGATCACGGAGACCCACCATGAACACCCGCCCCCGTATCCGCACCGCGCTCATGGCCACCACCCTGGTCCTGGGGATATCGGCGGGCCCGGCCCTCGCCGCCTCCCCGGCACCTGCCCCGGGCCGGGCCGCCGCCGACCGGACCGCCGGCACCCTCGACACCGCCGCCCTGCGCGCAGCCATCGCGGGCGCCGGGAAGCCAGGGGCCGACGCGACCGCCGCGCTGGTGAGAATCGGCGGCACCGACGGCAGCTGGCTCGGCAGCGCGGGGGTGCACGATCTGGCGAGCGGCACCCCGGCGGACCCGGACGCGCGGTTCCGGGCGGGGTCGGTCACCAAGGTCTTCACCGCGGCCATGGTGCTGCAACTCGCGGGCGAGGGCCGAGTCGACCTGAACCGCCCGGCGCGCGCCTACCTGCCCGACCTGATCCCCGCCGCATACAGCACGGTGACAGTCCGTCAGCTTCTGAACCACACCAGCGGCATCCCCTCCGTCGGCTCGCCCGACGACTCCCTGGAATACCTGTACGCGCACCGCTTCGAGAGCAGCCACCCGGCGGACGTCGTGCGTGCGGCGACCGGGCAGAAGCGGGACTTCCCGCCGGGCACGATGCAGCATTACGACAACATCGGCTACACGGTGGCCGGTCTCCTGATCGAGCGGGTCACGGGCGACACGTACGCCCATCAGCTCGCCACCCGCATCCTGCGGCCACTGCACCTCACCAACACCTATGTGCCCGGCGCCGATCCCGCCGTCCGCGGCCCGCACAACCACGGCTACCAGGTGTTCACGAAGCCGGACGGCTCGACCGAGCTGCGGGACGTGACGGTGTGGGGCGCCGGGGACACCTTCGCGGCGGGCGATCTGATCTCGACCACGGCCGACCTGGAGCGCTTCACGCGCGCCCTGTTCACCGGCCAGGTGGTGCGCGGCCCGCAGCTGAAGGAGATGTTCACCCTGCCCGGCGCGTCGGTGCGCGACATGAAGACGGGCAAGCCGGCCGCGTACAGCGCGGGTCTGTCGACGATGCGGCTCGGCGGTCACGACGTGTGGGGCAAGACGGGTGGGCGCTGGGGCTACAACTCGGTGATCGCGGCGACGGTGTCGCCCACCGGGGCGCTCTCGCGGACCCTGGTCTACAGCGTCAACTCCACGGACGCGAAGGGCTCGGACATGAACCCCACGGCCATGCACGTCATGATCGCCGCCTTCGGCGCCCCGGACCGCGCCTGACCGCCCGCCTCACACCGCGACCGGCACCGCCACCGGTTCCCCCGCCCCCATCGCCTCCAGCGCCTTGATCTTGCGCCGCACCACGTACAGCGGGATCACGCCGAACACCCCGAAGGACATGTCGATCACCGACCACCAGAAGGGAATCCCCCTGACGGGCCCGCAGATCAGCGCGAGCGGGACGATCCCCGCACAGGCGATCATCCCGAACTCGACGACCCAGACATTGCGGACGGGATCACGCAGCGGCCCGTAGAAGGCGACCGCGATGACGAGGTGGGCGAAGGCCAGCCAGTCCGTCCCGTACAGCAGGAACGGGTACGCGGCATCCGCCGAATCAAGCCCGTCCCGCACCCGGTCGATCCAGGCACCGAGCCCCGGCAGCCAGTCGCCCAGGGGCGTGTTCCGCACCAGGGACTGCGCCCAGTGCAGTTCATGGACCAGGGGAAAGGCCGTCAGCCCGCTCAGCACGAGGCAGACGATGAAGACGACCAACCACACGCGGGTACGCCGCAACAGGGCGTTTCGCTCGCTCATGATCGCAAGCGTACGCCCCTGTTGAACGTGTTCAAAACTAGGGTCGCCCCACTACAGCCCCACGATCGCGTTCCACCGCTTCGCGAACTCCACCCGTTCCTCCGACGTGATGTCACGGGCGATCGCGAGCCGCTTGCGCATCGCGTCGTCGGGGAAGATCAGCGGGTCCTCGGCGAGTTCGGCCTCGTCCTTGTCCTTGGAGGAGGCGAGGACGTCGCGGGCGGCGGGGACCGGGCAGACGTAGTTGACCGAGGCGGCCAGTTCGGCGGCCACCTCGGGGTCGTAGTAGTAGTCGACCAGGGCCTCCGCGTTCGCCTTGTGGCGGGCCAGGTTGGGGATCATCATCGACTCGGCCCAGAGCTCCGCGCCCTCCTCGGGCACCACGAACTCGATGTCGGGGTTGTCCGCCTTCAGCTGGAACACATCGCCGCTGTAGGCCTGGCAGGCGAGGACGTCGCCCTTGTTGAGGTCGCTGGTGTAGTCGTTGCCGGTGAAGCGGCGGATCTGCTTCTTGGCGACCAGCTTCTCGACCTGGTCGCACATCCGGTGGAAGTCGGCCGCGGTCCACTTCGTGATGTCGACGCCGTTGCCCTGCATCAGGAGCGCGAAGGACTCGTCGAGCCCGGAGAACAGCGTCACCTTGCCCGCGAGCCGCGGGTCCCACAGGTCGCTGACGTGCTGGATCTCGCGGCCGAGCTTCTTCTTGTTGTACGCGATGCCGGTGATCCCGGACTGCCACGGGACGCTGTGCAGGCGCCCGTTGTCGAAGGCGGGGGTGCGCAGCTGGGGGTCGAGGTAGCGGGTGACGTTGGGCTGTCTGGCGCGGTCCATCTCCTGCACCCAGCCGAGCCGAACGAAGCGGGCCGCCATCCAGTCGCTGATCACCATCAGGTCCCGGCCCGTCTCCTGGTGGTTCATCAGGGCCGGGCTGATCTTCCCGAAGAACTCGTCGTTGTCGTTGATCTCCTCGGTGTATGTGACGGAGATCCCGGTGCTCTGGGTGAAGGCGTCCAGGGTGGGGCGCCTGGAGGCGTCGTTGTCGTCGACGTCTATGTAGAGCGGCCAGTTCGCGAAGGTGAGGGACTTGTCGGCCGCCGAGCGGTCGCGCCCGGCCCGGTCGCCCGGTTCGACGTACGCCGCGGGGACCCCGCAGCCGGCCAGCGCGGCAAGGGCTGCGCCGCCGCCGAGAGCGCGAAGGAGTCTGCGGCGGGAGAACGGGCTGGTGGCGGGGATCGCGGTCGGTCGCATTCCGGCAGGATGCCCGCCCCGCCGAGCGGGTTCAATGGACGCTGCGTACAGCCGTACGCCCCAGGCCAGACACCCTGTCGGGGGCGCGTGAACACGCAGAAGGGGCAGGGGATCAACTCCCCCGCCCCTTCCGCGCGTTCAGGCCGTGGTTCAGCCCTCGATGGACGTCATCACGTGCTTGATGCGGGTGTAGTCCTCGAAGCCGTACGCCGAGAGGTCCTTGCCGTAGCCGGACTTCTTGAAGCCGCCGTGCGGCATCTCGGCGACCAGCGGGATGTGGGTGTTGATCCACACGCAGCCGAAGTCGAGGTTCTTGGACATGCGCATGGCGCGGGCGTGGTCCTTGGTCCACACCGAGGAGGCGAGCGCGTACTCGACGCCGTTCGCGTACTCCAGGGCCTGGGCCTCGTCGGTGAAGGACTGGACGGTGATGACCGGCCCGAACACCTCGTTCTGGATGATCTCGTCGTCCTGCTTGAGGCCCGAGACGACGGTCGGGGCGTAGAAGTAGCCCTGCTCGCCGACCCGGTGGCCGCCCGCCTCGACCTTGGCGTGCGCGGGGAGGCGGTCGATGAAGCCCGAGACCTGCTTGAGCTGGTTGGCGTTGTTGAGCGGGCCGAACAGGACGTCCGCGTCGTCCGGCTGCCCGGTCTTGGTGTCGGAGGCGGCCTTGGCGAGCGCGGTCACGAAGTCGTCGTGGATCGACTCGTGGACGAGCACGCGGGTCGCGGCCGTGCAGTCCTGGCCGGCGTTGAAGTAGCCGGCGACCGCGATGTCCTCGACGGCCTTGGCGATGTCGGCGTCCTCGAAGACGACGACCGGGGCCTTGCCGCCGAGCTCCAGGTGGACGCGCTTGACGTCCTTGGAGGCGGACTCGGCGACCTGCATGCCGGCCCGTACGGAACCGGTGATGGAGGCCATCGCCGGGGTCTTGTGCTCGACCATCGCGCGGCCGGTGTCGCGGTCGCCGCAGATGACGTTGAAGACGCCCTTGGGGACGATCGCGCCGATGATCTCGGCGATCAGCACGGTCGAGGCCGGGGTGGTGTCCGACGGCTTGAGGACGACGGTGTTGCCCGCGGCGAGTGCCGGGGCGAACTTCCAGACGGCCATCATCATCGGGTAGTTCCACGGCGCGACCTGCGCGCAGACGCCGACCGGCTCACGGCGGACGATCGAGGTCATGCCCTCCATGTACTCGCCGGCGCTGCGGCCTTCGAGCAGCCGGGCCGCGCCCGCGAAGAAGCGGATCTGGTCCACCATGGGCGGCACTTCTTCGGTGCGGGTGAGCTCGATCGGCTTGCCGGTGTTCTCCGACTCGGCGGCGATCAGCTCCTCGGCGCGCTCCTCGAAGGCGTCCGCGATCTTGAGCAGGACCTTCTGGCGCTCGGCGGGGGTGGTGTCGCGCCAGGCCGGGAACGCCGCGGCGGCGGCCGCCATGGCGGCGTCCACGTCGTCCTGGCCGGAGAGCGGCGAGGTCGCGTAGGCCTGGCCCGTGGCCGGGTTGACCACCTCGATGGTCCGCCCGTCGGCAGCATCGCGGAACTCTCCGTCGATGTAGTTGCGCAAACGACGCAGTTCGGTGGTCACTTCGCTGGCCTCCCGGTCCGATGTCCGATGGGTGAGACAGCCCACCCTAGTCGGTGAGGTGACGCTTTCGACAGACCTGACGCCCGGGAACTTCGGATTCAGTTCCCGGGAGGTCACAGAACAACGAATTTCATCGCTCTGGGGTTGCGGGACGGACGAGTCGGGGTGCACAGTGGCTCCGTGGCCAGCCGAAGCACAGAACCCAGGATCGGGAACGGTCCCTCCCGTCTCCCGACCACCGCCCCTCAAGGAGACGCTGCGCGTCGCACCAATGGGACGTCGATCGATGCCGTCTCCCTGGCGATCATCGAGCAGCTCCAGGAGGACGGGCGCCGCCCGTACGCCGCGATCGGCAAGGCCGTCGGCCTGTCGGAGGCGGCCGTGCGCCAGCGGGTCCAGAAACTTCTGGACCAGGGCGTGATGCAGATCGTCGCCGTGACCGACCCGCTCACCGTGGGGTTCCGGCGCCAGGCGATGGTCGGCATCCGCGTCGAGGGCGACCTCGACCCCGTGGCGGAGGCACTGACGGCCATGGCCGAGTGCGAGTACGTGGTGATGACCGCGGGCTCCTTCGACCTGATGGTGGAGGTCGTCTGCGAGGACGACGACCACCTTCTCGAAGTGATCAACAAGAGGATCCGCGCGCTCCCCGGCGTGCGCTCCACCGAGAGCTTCGTCTATCTCAAGCTGAAGAAGCAGACCTATATGTGGGGAACCCGATAGCCGTGAGCAAGGACCTCAGCCAGACCGCCTACGACCACCTGTGGATGCACTTCACCCGCATGTCGTCGTACGAGAACGCGCCCGTTCCCACCATCGTCCGTGGCGAGGGCACCTACATCTACGACGACAAGGGCAAGAAGTACCTGGACGGCCTGTCGGGCCTGTTCGTCGTCAACGCCGGCCACGGCCGTCACGAGCTCGCCGAGACCGCCTACAAGCAGGCGCAGGAACTGGCCTTCTTCCCGGTCTGGTCCTACGCCCACCCCAAGGCCGTCGAGCTCGCCGAGCGCCTCGCGAACTACGCGCCGGGCGACCTCAACAAGGTCTTCTTCACCACCGGTGGCGGCGAGGCCGTCGAGACCGCGTGGAAGCTGGCGAAGCAGTACCACAAGCTCACCGGCAACCACACGAAGTACAAGGTCATCTCGCGTGCGGTCGCCTACCACGGCACCCCGCAGGGCGCCCTGTCCATCACCGGTCTGCCCGCCCTGAAGGCGCCCTTCGAGCCGCTGGTCCCCGGCGCGCACAAGGTGCCCAACACCAACATCTACCGCGCCCCGATCCACGGCGACGACCCCGAGGCCTTCGGCCGCTGGGCCGCCGACCAGATCGAGCAGGAGATCCTCTTCGAGGGCCCCGACACCGTGGCCGCCGTCTTCCTGGAGCCGGTGCAGAACGCGGGCGGCTGCTTCCCGCCGCCGCCCGGCTACTTCCAGCGCGTGCGCGAGATCTGCGACAAGTACGACGTGCTGCTCGTCTCCGACGAGGTCATCTGCGCCTTCGGCCGCCTGGGCACGATGTTCGCCTGCGACAAGTTCGGCTACGTCCCGGACATGATCACCTGCGCCAAGGGCATGACCTCGGGCTACTCCCCGATCGGCGCCTGCATCGTCTCCGACAAGATCGCCGAGCCGTTCTACAAGGGCGACAACACCTTCCTGCACGGATACACCTTCGGCGGCCACCCGGTCTCCGCCGCGGTGGGCCTGGCCAACCTCGACATCTTCGAGAAGGAGGGTCTCAACCAGCACGTGCTCGACAACGAGGGCGCCTTCTTCGACACCCTCAAGAAGCTGCACGACCTGCCGATCGTCGGCGACGTCCGCGGCAACGGCTTCTTCTACGGCATCGAGCTCGTGAAGGACAAGGCCACCAAGGAGACCTTCAACGACGAGGAGACCGAGCGCGTCCTGTACGGCTTCCTGTCGAAGGCGCTCTACGACAACGGCCTGTACTGCCGGGCCGACGACCGCGGCGACCCGGTCGTCCAGCTCGCCCCGCCGCTGATCTCCGACCAGGGCACCTTCGACGAGATCGAGGGCGTCCTGCGCGAGGTCCTGACGGAGGCCTGGACCAAGCTGTAGGTCCGTACGCCGTCCGCACCGGCCCGGTTGCGCCCATCGAGTGAGATGGGCGGGACCGGGCCGCGTGCTGTCCGGACAGCCACGCCCCACTCCCTAGCGTGCCCAGTGACCGATCGGCCCTGCCTTCGTTCCCCCGTACGGGGAGCAGGAATTCTGATCTGAACCGAGGTATGCACCATGGTGGCTCCGCCGGACAACGACGTGTTGTGGGCGCGTTCCCTGCACCATTCCCACGGCGGCTCGCCCGCCCTGACCGGCGTCAGCGTCGGGGTCCGCGAGGGCGAGATCCTGGCCATCGGCGGCCCGCGCGGCAGCGGCAAGACGACCCTGCTGCGCTGTCTGTCGGGCTCCCTCGTGCCGAACGAGGGCGAGGTGTGGTTCAACAGCGGGCCGGTGCACACCCTGGGCGCCGTCGCCCGCGAGCAGCTGCGGCGCGACCGGTTCGGCTGGATCGACCCGGAGCCCGCCCTGGTGCCCGAGCTGAACGCGTGGGAGAACGCGGCCCTGCCCCTGCTGTTGCGCGGCATCGGGCACCGCGCCGCGAAGAAGGCCGCCCTGGAGTGGCTGGAGCGGCTCGACATCGACATGTGCGCCAAGAAACGCCCGCACGCCCTGCTCCAGGCACAGCGCCAGCGCGTGGTGATCGCCCGCGCCCTGGTCACCGAGCCCGCCGTGCTGTTCGCCGACGAGCCGACCGCGACCCTGCACCGCACCGACCGGGCGCAGGTGTTGCGCACCCTGCTCACCGCGGCCCGCTCACACCGGATCACCACGGTCCTCGCCACCCACGACACCGACGTCGCGGGGCTCGCCGACCGCACGGTGGTCCTCATCGACGGCTGCCGGGTCAACTCCATTGGAAACAAAGGCACTTCGGATGCGGAGGGTGTCGCGGCGTGCTCGCTCTCCGTCTAGCCCGCGGCACCCATCCCCTGGTCCTGCTGCGCCGTCTGCTGGTGTCCGCCGCGTCCGCCGGGGTCGGCTTCCTCCTGCTGTGCACGCTCGGGTACGCGGTCGGCCATCCCGGCGCCTCGGTGCTGCGGCTGCTGTGGTGCGCGGTTCCGCTGGCGGCCACGGCGCACTTCGCGGTCGCGGTCGCCCGCACCGACCCGAGCACCCGGCCGCGCGCGGGGCTCTCGGCGGTGGGCCTGGGCCCGGCCCGGCTCGCCGCGATCGCGGCGGTGTCCACGGCGGTGTCGTGCACGCTGGGCTCGGCGGTGGCGCTCCTGGTCTACCTCCACCTGCGCGGCGACATCACCGGGCTCCCCTTCGACGGGGAGGCCGCCGGGCTGCTCGCCGCGGACCAGCCGATGCCGCTGGCGGGCGCCCTGACCCTGCTCGCCATCCTGCCGGTCACCGCGTCGGTGGCGGCCGGCCTCGCACTGCGCCCGCGCACCCTGCGCCCCGGCGACGTGAGCGACCCGGTGCACCCCGAGGAGCCCGTGCCGGCGCCGAGCGGGCTGCCGTGGGGCTTCGCGCTCGTCGCGGCGGGCCTCGCGTTCCAGACGTACGTGAACCGGGGCCGGCCGGGTTCCGCGCTCCCGATGCCGGGTCACCCGGAGGGCAGCCCGGCCGGGGTGCTCGGCGGCTGGGCGCTGACCGCGATCGGCCTCGCGCTGGCGGGTCCGGCGCTGGCCCACTTCAGCGGGCGGCTGCTCCAGCTGGCCCGCCCGGGTGCGGCCCGCCTCCTCGCGGGCCGGGTCCTGATGGCGGAGGCCCGTCGCATCGGGCGGCCGCTGGGGGTGGTGTGCGCGGTGGCCTCCGGGGGGATCGCGGCGGCCACGCTGTACGGGTACCGGGCCGGGCCGCACCCCTTCGGCCCGCTGACCGGGCTCGGCGCGGCCCTGGTGATCAGCTGCCCGGTGGCCACGCTGCTGACCGCGGCGCTGGAATCCCGCCACGCCCGCGCCGAGACGACCCAGGCGCTCGTGGAGCTCGGCACCCCTGCGGCGCTGCTCCGGGCCGCCGCGTCGTTGCGGGCCCTGGCCCTGCTGGTGGTCTTCACCCCGCTGACGGTGGCCATCGCCGAGCTGGCGGCCCTGCCGCTGCGGTAGCGGGACGGACACCGCCGGGGCTCCGCCGAACCTCACACACCCAGAGCCTCACGGCCCCCGGGGCCCGCACCCCCGACGCCCCCTCACCCCACCGGCGTGAGCTCCTTCGCCGGGGCGGGGCCCTCCACCCCGTGCGCGTCCGGCGAGCCGAACCACGCCACCGCCACCGCCCCGGCCACCGCCAGGACAAACCCCAGGACGGCCATCCACGCCAGGCCCGCCCGGGACGCGTCCCCCAGCCACAGCACCCCGATCGCCCCCGGCAGCACCGTCTCGCCGACCACCAGCGCCGCCGTCGCCCCGTTCACCGAGCCGATCTGCAGGGCCACCGTGTGCAGGTACATGCCGCCGACACCGGCCACGAGGATCGCGTACAGCGCCGGGTCGCCGAGGAGGGCGCCGGCGTCGAAGGGGTCGATGCCGTTCAGGACGCGGACGCCGACGCCGAGCGCACCGAAGCCCAGGCCGGACAGGAGGCCCGCCAGGATCGCGGCCCGGGCGCCCAGAAGACGTACCACCACCGTGCCTCCGGCCATCAGCACCAGGGCAACTGCCAGGAGCCACCAGTGTGTCGACATCTCCGTGTGCCCGCTGCCCTCGTGGCCCGCCGCCGTCGCGAGCAGGACCAGGGCCGAGCAGACCACGCCGATCGACGTCCACTCCGCGCGGCTCAGGCGGATGCCCAGGAGCTTCACGCTGAGGACCGCCGTGATGACCAGGTTCGCGCTGATCACCGTCTGGGAGAGGAAGAGGGGGAGCAGACGGGCCGCCAGCGCGCCGAGGCCGAACCCGACGAAGTCGAGAATGGTCCCGACTATGAACTCCCAGGTCGTCGCCGCCTTCGCGGTGGAGGAGAGGCTGGGTCCGCCGTGCTGCGTCCGGTCGCTCGCGGCAGCGTCGCGGCGGGCGGACTTGCGGGACCCGACGGCTTGCAGGACCGAGCCCGTGCCGTAACAGACCGAGGCGGCGATGGCGGTCAGCAGACCGAGCAGCACGAGTGACTCCGTTCCTGGCGGGGGCAACCCGTTCGCCCCACTCCGCTTTACCAGACGTTTACCGCCCCTTGAGAGTTGCCTGGGGAGGCGAACCTCTTGCACCGCCCACCTCCGGTGCTATATTTAACGCACTGGTTAATTAACGAGGTGGTTAAGCAGCATGGCGGATGCGACCGACCGGCTCAGCGTCGTCTTCGCCGCCCTGGCCGACCCCACGCGCCGCGCGATCCTCGCCCGGCTCGCGGAGGGGGAGGCCACGGTCGGCGAGCTCGCCGAGCCGTTCGAGATGAGCCTCCCGGCCGTCTCCCGGCACCTGAAGGTGCTGGAAAAGGCCGGTCTGATCACCCGCGGCCGCTCCGCCCAGTGGCGGCCCTGCCGACTCGATGCGGCGCCCCTCGCGGACGCCACCGACTGGCTGGAGCGCTACCGGCGGTTCTGGGAAGGCAGCTTCGACGCTCTCGCGGAACACCTGCGGGAGCTCCAGAAAGGACAGAGGAACGATGAGTGAGAACGTGAGCGACGGCATCGAGATCACCCGCGTCTTCGACGCGCCCCGCGCCCTGGTCTTCCGGGCCTGGACCACCCCCGAGCACTTCGCCGCCTGGTACGGCGGCGCGGCCGAGATCCCGCTCGACCGGATCTCCCTGGACGTGCGCCCCGGCGGTGCCTGGAGTCTCGTCATGCTCGTCCCCGGCCACGGCGAGATGCCGTTCGGCGGCGTCTACAAGGAGGTCGTCGAACCGGAGCGGCTCGTCTTCACGCTCAAGGACGCGTCCGCGCCCGCCGGTATCGAGGGCGAGATCGTCACCGTCACCTTCGCCGACCACGGCGACAAGACCGAGATGGTCTTCACCCAGCGCGGCGGCAACCTCACGGCCGAGCAGTACGAGCAGGCCAAGGGCGGCTGGGCACACTTCTTCGACACCCTCGCCGGCCACCTCGCCGAGCGCTAGCGGGACATGCGGGCCAGCGCCTCGGGGGCCTCGGACACCGAGTCGACCAGGGCGATCCGGCCCGCCATCGGCCGGTCCTCGGCCAGCGCTTCGAGCAGCGGCCAGGTGGGCAGGCGCTCGGTCCAGTGCGCACGGTCGACCAGGACCATCGGCGTCGGGGTGCCCCGCGACTCGTAGTAGTTCGGCGTCGCGTTGTCGAAGATCTCCTGTACGGTGCCGGCCGCGCCCGGCAGGAAGACGACCCCAGCGTTGGAGCGGGCGAGCAGGCCGTCCTCGCGGGTGGCGTTGGCGAAGTACTTGGCGATCGCGCCCGCGAAGGCGTTCGGCGGCTCGTGGCCGTAGAACCAGGTCGGGATGCCCACGGAGGCGCCGCCGCGCGGCCACTTCGCACGGACCTCGAAGGCGGCGCGCGCCCATGCCGACACGGACGGCCTGAACGACGGCTCCTCGGCGAGGAGTTCGAGGGCCGAGCCCAGCATCGCGTCCTCGAAGGGCGCCGCGTACGCGCCCAGGTTCGCGGCCTCCATCGCGCCCGGGCCGCCGCCCGTCGCCACGGTGAACCCGGCGCGGGCCAGCGTGCGCCCGAGCACCGCCGCACCCTCGTACTCGGCCGTGCCGCGGCCCATCGCATGGCCGCCCATCACGCCCACCACCCGTGCCCCGACGAGCAGCTCGTCCAGGGCGTCGGAGATCGCGTCGTCGTGGATGGAGCGCAGCATCGAGGAGAAGATGTCGCCGTCCGCCTTGGTCCGCTGGAACCAGGCGTACGAGAGCGCGTCCGGGGTCCGCTCGTAGCCCGCGCCGAGCCCTTCGAAGAGCTCGGCGGGGGAGTAGAGCGTGCCTCGGTAAGGGTCGAAGGGCAGGTGCGGGACGGGCGGGAAGACGAGGGCGCCGTCGGCCCTGACCTTGGCGGCCGCGTCCGGCTCCATGGCGCAGCCGAGGAATACGGCGCCGGCGGTGTCGGTGCGCAGCAGCACGGGCGTGCGGGTCGTCAGGTCCACCGACTGCACCCTGAACCCGGCCAGCGTGGCGTGCGCCGCCGCCGCGTCGAACTCGGCGAGCGATTCGATCTCGGTGTCGCTCCCTGCGGGAAACCCGGCTTCTTGGTCGGCCACGCCGCCCATGCTAGGCGCTGCCCGCACGCCCCCTTCAACCGCGGCCCGCGCGCGGCTGTGCACGCGGTTCGCCGCGCCCCTCAACCCCGCCTTCGACCTCGCGCTGTGCGTGCTTGCCCGCGCAGTTCCCCGCGCCCCTGACAGTGCCGCTGCACAGCGGGGCGGGGCGGGGAAGAAACCCCCTACTCCTCCCCCAGCACCACCACTCCCCCCGCCCCGAAGGCGACCCCCACCGCCGCCCCCACCGCCGGCGCCCCCTCCAACCCGCACTCCGCCTCCAGCAACGGCCCCCCGCCCGGCCGCAGCCGGAGCGCCACATGGTTGCCCCGGAACGTCCGCCCCACCACCTCGCACGGCACCCCGTCCCGCTCCCCCACGAGCCGGACGCCGGCCGGGCGGACCAGGACCCGTACCGGGCCCTGGGGCGAGCCGGCCGGGACCGGGACCTTTCCCCAGGCCGTGTCCGCGACCTCCCCCGACACCGTCGCCGGGACCACGTTCTCGAAGCCCAGGAAGCGGGCCACGAATTCGGAGGCCGGGTGCTGCCAGACCTCCAGCGGCGTGCCGGTCTGCGCGATGCGGCCGTCCCGCATCACCACGACCCGGTCGGCCAGCGCGAACGCCTCGCCCTGGTCGTGCGTGACGGCCAGGACGGTCGTGCCCAACTGGGCGAACAAGGAACGGAGTTCCAGCACCAGGCGCTCGCGCAGCGTACGGTCCAGCTGGCCCAGCGGCTCGTCCAGCATCAGGAGGCGGGGGGACGGCGCCAGCGCTCTCGCGAGCGCGACGCGCTGCTGTTCGCCGCCGGACAGGGCCGCGACGGCCCGCCTGCCCGCGCCCGGCAGCCCGACCAGGTCGAGCAACTCGGTCACCCTGCCTGCCTGTTCGGCCCGCGAGGCCCCCCGCATGCGCAGCCCGAACGCCACGTTCCCGGCGACATCGCGCTGCGGGAAGAGCTGGTGGTCCTGGAACATCAGGCCGAGGCCGCGCTTGTGCACGGGCACCCCGGCCTGGTCGGCGCCGCCCAGCAGCACCCGCCCGCTGTCGAGGGGTTGGAGCCCGGCCACCACCCGCAGCAGCGTCGATTTTCCGCTGCCGCTCGGCCCGAGCACGCACACCGTCTCGTGGTCGGCGACCTCCAGGTCGACCGCGTCGAGCGCGGCCCGCTGTCCGAACCGTACGGTCACACCGTCGAGCTTCAGCATCAGAACTCCCCGCTCCGGTC
The DNA here is from genome assembly GCF_039532965.1 of Streptomyces mauvecolor. Classification (NCBI taxonomy): domain Bacteria; kingdom Bacillati; phylum Actinomycetota; class Actinomycetes; order Kitasatosporales; family Streptomycetaceae; genus Streptomyces; species Streptomyces mauvecolor. The sequence goes on from NZ_BAAASQ010000055.1 coordinate 41,612, forward strand.
GGTCCGGATGCGTTCCAGGACGAGCAGCGACACCGCGCACACCACCATCAGAATCGTGCTGAGGGCCATCGCCTGGCCGTAGTTGAGGTCGCCGGCCCGGCCGAGGAGGCGGGCCACGGCGACGGGCAGCGTCGGATGGTCGGGCCGGGCGATGAACACGGTCGCCCCGAACTCTCCGAGCGAGACCGCGAACGCGAAGCCCGCCGCGACCAGGAGCGCCCGCCGCACCAGCGGCAGATCCACCTCGCGCCAGGCCCGCAGCGGGGACGCCCCGAGCACGGCCGCCGCCTCGCGCAGCCGCCCGTCCACCGCACGCAGCACCGGCAGCATGATCCGTACGACGAAGGGGGTGCCCACCAGCGCCTGCGCGAGCGGGACCAGGATCCAGGAGGTCCTGAGGTCGAGCGGCGGCTCGTCGAGGGTGATCAGGAACCCGAAGCCGACGGTCACGGCGGACACTCCGAGCGGCAGCATCAGGAGGGCGTCGAAGCTCCGGACCAGGCGGCCGCTGCCGCGCCGGGTCAGGGCAGCGGCCGCGAGCCCGCCGACGAGGAGCGCGATGGCGGTTGCGGCGAGGGCGTACTGGAGCGAGTTCCCGATCGCCTCGATGGGCGGCACGAGGAAGCTGCCGTTGTCCCCGGCGGCCTGGAGCGCCCGGTAGTAGCCGAGGCCGTAGCCGTCGGGTGTGTCCAGGGAGCGCTCGATCAGCACGCCGACGGGGAGGAGGATCAGCAGTGCTACGACGGCGAGGACGGATGCGAGCAGCGTCCACTGGCCGGCGCCGCGCGGGCGCCGTGCGGTCTGGGCGGGGTCGACCAGTTTGAGCGCGGTCTCGCGGCGGCGCACCGTACGGGCGTGCACGGCGAGGATCGCGCCGACCGCCACGAACTGCACCATCGTCAGGACGGCCGCGGTCGGCAGGTCGAGGAGTTCGGCGGTCTGCCGGTAGATCTCCACTTCGAGAGTGGAGAAGGTGGGGCCGCCGAGGATCTGGACGACGCCGAACGAGGTGAAGGTGAAGAGGAAGACCATGAGGGCCGCAGCGGCGACCGCGGGGCCGAGCGCGGGCAGCGTCACCTTGCGCCAGGCCGCGAACCGGGAGGCGCCGAGGACCCGGGCGGCCTCCTCCTGGCGGGGGTCGAGCTGCGACCACAGGCCGCCGACGGTGCGTACGACCACCGCGTAGTTGAAGAAGACGTGCGCGAGCAGGATCGCCCACACGGTGGTGTCCAGGCGCACCCCCCACAGCTGGTCGAGCAGCCCGCCGCGGCCGAGCAGCGCCAGGAACGCGGTGCCCACGACGACGGTCGGCAGCACGAAGGGCACGGTGACGACGGCCCGCAGGAGCTGTTTGCCGGGGAAGTCGAGGCGCGCGAAGACGTACGCGCCGGGCAGCGCGATCAGCAGGGTGAGCGCGGTGGAGGCGAGCGCCTGCCAGGTCGTGAACCACAGGACGTGCCCGATGTCCGGGTCCCTGAGGACCTCGCCGATCCGGCCGAACTGCCAGGCGCCGTCCGTCTTGAGCCCGCGGCCGACGATGGCGGCCACGGGCCAGGCGAAGAACACGGCGAAGAACACGGCGGGCAGGGCCATCAGGCCCAGCCGCACCGCGTTCCGCCGCAGTTTCGGGCCTACTTCAGGACGAGCGAGGACCACGTCTTGACCCACTGGTCACGGTTCTTGGCGATCTTGTCGGGGGCGACGGTCGCCGAGTTCGTGATCTTCGCGCCGAACTTGGTGAACTCCGGCGGGACCGCCGCGTCCTTGGCGACCGGGTCCACGAACATCTGGAGCGGCATGTCCTCCTGGAACTTCTTGGAGATCAGGAAGTCCAGGAGCGCCTTGCCGCCGGCCTCGTTCTTGGCGCCCTTGAGCAGGCCCGCGAACTCGGTCTGGCGGAAGCAGGTGCCGGTGGCGACGCCGGTGGGCGCCTCGGTGGGCTTCGGGTCGGCGTAGATCACCTCGGCGGGCGGGCTGGAGGCGTAGGAGACGACGAGCGGACGGTCGCCCTTGGCCTTCTTGCCGCCGGCCGAGCCGGAGAAGTCCGTGTTGTAGGCCTGCTCCCAGCCGTCGACGACCTTGACGCCGTTGGCCTTCAGCTTCTTCCAGTAGTCCTGCCAGCCCGTGTCCCCGTACGTGGCGACCGAGCCGAGCAGGAAGCCGAGCCCGGGCGAGGACGTCGCCACGTTCTCGGTGACGAGGAGGTCCTTGTACTCGGGCTTGATCAGGTCGTCGAAGCTCTGCGGCGGGGCGAGCTTCTTGTCCGCGAAGTACTTCTTGTCGTAGTTGACGCAGATGTCGCCGGTGTCGACGGGCGTGACCCGGTGCTTGTCCTTGTCGAGCTGGACGTCGGCGGGCACCCGGTCCAGGCCCTTGGCCTCGTACGGGGTGAAGATGCCGTTGTCGAGGGCGCGCGAGAGCAGCGTGTTGTCGACGCCGAAGAACACGTCGCCGCGCGGGGAGCCCTTGGTGAGGATCTCCTGGTTGAGCGCGGCCCCGGCGTCCCCGCTCTTGAGGACCTTGACGGTGTAGCCGGTCTGCGCGGTGAACGCCTTGAGCACCGGGTCGGAGGCGTTGAACGAGTCGTGGCTGACCAGCGTCACGGTCTTGCTGCCGGATCCGCCGACCTCGCCGGACGCCTTCTTGCCGTCCGAACCGCCGCAGGCCGCGAGGGTGGTGACGCCGAGGGCGGCGGCGATCGCGCCGGCCGCGAGCCTCTTGGTACTGGGCATTTCTTCATTCCTCCTGGAGATGACCAGGAAGAGACGCGGCCCTGCCCGCACGACGCCAGGTCGTGCGGGCAGGGCGCAACAGCTTGAGTAATCGCCGAACTTCCTACCCCGAATGACCGGGGCAAGGTTCAGAGGGTCTGCGGTCCGTGTCCCTTGCGGGTACCGCACTCTCAGCGCTGTGGCGCTCCCCTGTCGGAATATGCAGATGTTTCCAGCCAGGTTACACGGGGCCTCTGACAGGGCCCCGGCCGTTTTGCCCTGTGGACTACCGCTCGGACGCGGCGAGCTGGCCGCAGGCTCCGTCGATCTCCTGGCCGCGGGTGTCGCGGACGGTCACGGGCACGCCGTGGGCCGCGATGGCCTCGACGAACGCCTTCTCGTCCTCGGGCCGCGAGGCCGTCCACTTGGATCCCGGCGTGGGGTTCAGCGGGATGAGGTTGACGTGCACCCGCTTGCCCTTGAGGAGCCGGCCGAGCAGGTCGCCACGCCACGCCTGGTCGTTGATGTCGCGGATCAGGGCGTACTCGATGGAGATGCGGCGCCCGGACTTCTCGGCGTACTCCCACGCGGCGTCGAGGACCTCGCGGACCTTCCACCGGGTGTTGACCGGGACGAGGGTGTCGCGGAGCTCGTCGTCGGGGGCGTGCAGGCTCACCGCGAGACGGCACTTGAAGCCCTCGTCGGCGAAGCGGTGCATGGCGGGCACCAGGCCCACGGTGGAGACGGTGATGCCGCGCTGGGACAGGCCCAGGCCGTCCGGCTCGGGGTCGGTGAGCCGGCGGATCGCGCCGACCACGCGCTTGTAGTTGGCGAGCGGCTCGCCCATGCCCATGAAGACGATGTTGGACAGCCGGGCAGGTCCCCCCGGGACCTCGCCGTCGCGCAGCGCCCGCATGCCGTCGACGATCTGGTGCACGATCTCGGCGGTCGACAGGTTGCGGTCCAGGCCCGCCTGGCCGGTGGCGCAGAACGGGCAGTTCATGCCGCAGCCGGCCTGCGAGGAGATGCACATCGTCACCCGGTCCGGGTAGCGCATCAGGACGGACTCGACGAGCGTCCCGTCGTGCAGCTTCCACAGCGTCTTGCGGGTCGTGTCGTCGTCGCAGGAGATGTGGCGGACGACCGACATCAGGTCGGGAAGCAGCTCCTCCTGGAGCCGGCCGCGCGCGGCGAGCGGGATGTCGGTCCACTCCGCCGGGTCGTGGGCGTACCGCGCGAAGTAGTGCTGCGAGAGCTGCTTGGCGCGGAACGGCTTCTCGCCGATGGCGGCGACGGCTTCCTTGCGCTCGGCGGGCGAGAGGTCGGCGAGGTGCCGCGGGGGCTTCTTGGCTCCGCGGGGGGCGACGAAGGTGAGTTCTCCCGGGACGGGGCGTGCCATGAGCGGTATCTCCTCAGTACGACGAGGCCGGGCGACCTCCGCTGACGCGGAGCAGGCGACGATACGGAGCCGAAGCCAGGAGACCTCACAGGATCACCCCCGAAGACCGGGGGCCGAAAAGGGCGCGTCGCTCGCGAGCGACGCGCCCTTCAAGGGTAACCGGCGCCCGGTCAGCCCGTGCCGACGAACACCGCGAGCAGCAACCACACCACCGGAGCCGTCGGCAGCAGGGAGTCCAGCCGGTCCATGCCGTGACGATGTGCGGCTGACGCCGCGTGGCGCCGTGGCCTCTGTCAGCCGGAGCCCACGAACAACACCAGCAGCAACCACACCACCGGCGCGGTGGGCAGCAGGGAGTCCAGCCGGTCCATGATGCCGCCATGGCCCGGGAGCAGCGTTCCCATGTCCTTGATGCCGAGGTCCCGCTTGATCATCGACTCGCCGAGGTCGCCGAGCGTGGCGCTGCACGCGACGGCGAGGCCGAGCAGCAGGCCCTGCCACCACGTGCCGTCGTCGATGAGGAACTGCATGCACAGCGCGCCCGCCACCATCGCGAACGACACCGCGCCGAACAGGCCCTCGCGGGTCTTTCCGGGGCTGATGCGCGGCGCCAGCTTGTGCTTGCCGAAGCGCCAGCCGACGGCGTACGCGCCCGTGTCGCTGACCACGGTCAGCAGCAGGAAGACGAAGACCCGCCACGGCCCGTCGTCCGCGGTGAGCAGCATCGCGACGAACGTGGCGAGGAACGGCACGTAGAACGCCGCGAAGACACCCGCCGTGACGTCCCGCAGATAGTTCTCGGGCGGCTCCGTCATCCGCCACACGAGCACCGCGAGCGAGGTCAGGGCCATCGCGACCCAGGCGCCCTCGGCACCGCTGACGTACCCGGCGACGACCATCGCCGCGCCGCCGACCGCGAGCGGCACCAGCGGCGCCTTGATCTGCTTGCGTTCCTCGAGGCGGCTGGTCAGCTCCCACAGCCCGACGACCACCGCGACCGCGATGACCCCCACGAAGACGGCCTTCACGATGAAGAGCGACGCGAGGATGACCACGCCGAGCCCCACGCCGACCCCTATCGCGGCCCGCAGATCGCGGCCCGCCTTCTTCTTCTCCGGCTGGGCAGGCACGGGGGGCACGGGCGGAGGGCTTGCCATGGGCTCCTGCGGCGTCTCGTCGCGGAAGTCAGGGCCGCCCGGCAGAGCGGCCCCCAGGTCACGTTCGCGGTCTTCGGCGCCGCTGCCCGCGTCGGGCAGGACGGGCATCTGCTGCGTCCTCGACACGGGCGGGGCGTCATACGCATCGTATGCAGGCCCCGCCGGGAACGCCCCCTGGGAAGGCCCCTCGGGGGTTCCCCAGTATTCGGGGCTCGGCGGAGCCCCCCAGGAAGAGTCGTTCATCAGACCTCGAGGAGCTCGGCTTCCTTGTGCTTGAGCAGCTCGTCGACCTGCGCCACGTACTTGGCGGTGGTGTCGTCGAGCTCCTTCTCCGCGCGGCGGACCTCGTCCTCGCCGGACTCCTTGTCCTTGACGAGCTTGTCGAGGGCGTCCTTGGCCTTGCGGCGCACGGCGCGGATCGACACCTTGGAGTCCTCGGCCTTGGTGCGCGCGACCTTGATGTAGTCCTTGCGGCGCTCCTCGGTCAGCTCCGGGAAGTTCACGCGGATGATGCTGCCGTCGTTGCTCGGGTTGACGCCGAGGTCCGAGTCGCGGATGGCCTGCTCGATGTTGCGCAGCGCGCTCTTGTCGAACGGGGTCACGACCGCCATGCGCGGCTCCGGGACGGAGAACGAGGCGAGCTGGTTGATCGGCGTCAGCGCACCGTAGTAGTCGGCCACGATCTTGTTGAACATCGCCGGGTGCGCACGCCCGGTGCGAATCGCGGCGAAGTCCTCCTTGGCGACCACGACGGCCTTCTCCATCTTCTCCTCGGCCTCGAGGAGGGTTTCTTCGATCACCACTTGCTCCTGCATGTCTTGGGTGGGCCGGGAGTTCTCAGTGCGACCTGAGCCTCGGGCCCTGGATAACCAGCGTCTTTCCCTGCACGGTGTCCGACCGGCAGGGGATTGTCCATCCCCCGGTCAGGCCCGGGTGCCCTGGTCGCTCACGAGAGTGCCGATCTTCTCACCCTTGACGGCGCGCGCGATGTTGCCCGCCGTCAGGAGCTCGAAGACGAGGATCGGGAGGTTGTTGTCGCGGCACAGGGTGATCGCGGTCATGTCGGCGACCTTCAGGTCCCGGGTGATGACCTCGCCGTACTCCAGCGCGTCGAACTTCACCGCGTCGGGGTTGATGCGGGGGTCGGAGTCGTAGACGCCGTCCACCCCGTTCTTGCCCATCAGCATGGCCTCGGCGTCGATCTCCAGGGCGCGCTGGGCGGCGGTGGTGTCGGTGGAGAAGTACGGCATGCCCATGCCCGCGCCGAAGATGACGACGCGGCCCTTCTCCAGGTGGCGTACGGCTCGCAGCGGGATGTACGGCTCGGCGACCTGGCCCATCGTGATGGCGGTCTGGACGCGCGAGTCGATGCCCTCCTTCTCCAGGAAGTCCTGGAGGGCGAGGCAGTTCATGACCGTACCGAGCATGCCCATGTAGTCGGAGCGGGCCCGGTCCATGCCGCGCTGCTGGAGCTCGGCGCCCCGGAAGAAGTTGCCTCCGCCGATGACGACGGCGATCTGTGCGCCGTCCCTGACGACTGCGGCGATCTCGCGGGCGATGTTGTGCACGACGTCGGGGTCGACACCGAGCCCCCCACCGCCGGCGAACGCCTCACCGGAAAGCTTCAGCATGAAGCGCCCGGCCACCTTGCCGTCATCGCGCTTGTGGTCGGCCGAGTGATCGGCCTTGGCGGCGTCCGCGCCCTGATTCATGGGGATCTCCTCGTGCACATACGAAGAAGGCCATTGCCGGTGGGTACTCGTGGTCCCTAGCGGCAATGGCCTCCTCGTCAGATCTGCGGTCGTCCGTCGCGTGTGCGGCCGACGACTGCCTCAGACCCTAGCGGGGTCTAGTGTCGAACGCTGAACAGACTCAGATGCCGACCTTGATGCGCGAGAAGCGCTTCAGGGTGACACCGGCCTCCTTCAGAACCTGCTCGACGGACTTCTTGTTGTCCAGCGCGTACGGCTGGCCCAGCAGCGTGGCGTCCTTGAAGAAGCCGTTGACGCGACCCTCGACGATCTTCGGGAGCGCGGCCTCGGGCTTGCCCTCGGCGCGGGTGGTCTCCTCGGCGACACGACGCTCGGTCTCGACGACCTCGGCCGGAACGTCCTCACGGGTGAGGTACTTCGGCGCGAAGGCGGCGATGTGCTGAGCGACGCCCTTGGCGACCTCGGCGTTCTCCTGGTCGAACTCGACGAGGACACCGATCTGCGGCGGCAGGTCGGGCATCGTGCGGTGCATGTACGCGGCCACGTAACCGCCCGTGAACTGCGCGAAGCGGTCCAGGACGATCTTCTCGCCGAGGTTGGCGTTGGCCTCGTCGACGAACGCCTGGACGGTCTTGCCGGCCTCGATCTCGGAGGCGAGCAGCGCGGCGATGTCGGCCGGGGAGGTGGCGGCGACGTGCTCGGCCAGCTTGGCGGCGACGGCCTGGAACTTGTCACCCTTGGCGACGAAGTCCGTCTCGCACTTCAGCTCGACGAGGACGCCGGAGGTCTTGTCCTCGGAGATGAGGGAGACGACGGCGCCGTTCTCGGCAGAACGGCCCTCGCGCTTGGCGACGCCCTTCTGACCCTTGATGCGCAGGGCCTCGACGGCCTTGTCGACGTTGCCGTCGGCCTCGTCGAGGGCCTTCTTGCAGTCCATCATGCCGGCGCCGGTGAGCTCACGGAGCTTCTTGACGTCAGCGGCGGTGTAGTTCGCCATGAGTCTGTGTTTCTCTCTCGGAGTCTAGAAAGATCTACGAAGATCTGCGGGGCTACGGGTCGACGGCGGGGGCTTGTGGCCCCCCCCGTCAACTACCGAACCTGTGGGTCCCTGAAAAGGGTCAGGCCTGCTCGGCGTCCGCGGCCGGAGCCTCGGTGGCCTCGGCGGCCGGGGCCTCAGCGGTCTCGGCAGCAGCCTCGGCCGGCTTCTCGGCCTCGGCGTCGTCGGCCTTCTTCTCACCCTCGAGCAGGTCGCGCTCCCACTCGGCGAGCGGCTCGCCGGCCGCCTTGTCGCCCGGCTTCGAGTCGCCGGTCGCAGCGCCGGAGCGGGCGATGAGGCCCTCGGCGACGGCGTCGGCGATCACGCGGGTGAGCAGGGTGACGGAACGGATCGCGTCGTCGTTGCCCGGGATCTTGTAGTCGACCTCGTCGGGGTCACAGTTCGTGTCGAGGATCGCGACGACCGGGATGTGGAGCTTGCGCGCCTCACCGACGGCGATGTGCTCCTTCTTGGTGTCGACGATCCAGACGGCGCTGGGAACCTTCGACATCTCGCGGATACCACCGAGGGTCTTCTCCAGCTTGGCCTTCTCGCGCGAGAGGACCAGGAGCTCCTTCTTGGTGAGACCCGAGGCCGCGACGTCCTCGAAGTCGATCTGCTCGAGCTCCTTGAGGCGCTGCAGACGCTTGTAGACGGTGGAGAAGTTGGTCAGCATGCCGCCGAGCCAGCGCTGGTTGACGTAGGGCATGCCCACGCGCGTCGCCTGCTCGGCGATCGCTTCCTGCGCCTGCTTCTTGGTGCCGACGAACATGATGGAGCCGCCGTGCGCGACGGTCTCCTTGACGAACTCGTAGGCGCGGTCGATGTACGACAGCGACTGGAGCAGGTCGATGATGTAGATGCCGTTGCGCTCCGTGAAGATGAAGCGCTTCATCTTCGGGTTCCAACGACGGGTCTGGTGACCGAAGTGGACGCCGCTCTCCAGCAGCTCCCGCATCGTGACGACGGCCATGGCCGTACTCCTTGAGGTACTCGGTTACCGCGGCTGCCGGTCGGCTGCCGCGCCTGACGCCCCGGTGCGCCGTGCCCTGAACCCTGCGTGGGTAAGGACCGAGAGGCGCGGCCGGCGATGGTGGTGAGACCGCCGGCGGGGCGTGCGAAGTCGATCCGGTCACCCGGATCGCCACAAGAAGTGTACGGGACCCGCACAGTGCCGGGTGACGGCGCTGTCCACAACCAGCGAGTACTCCACAGCAACCGGTCAAGATCCCCCCGGACCGACCGCTCCCGGGACCCTGATCCGCATGTACCGCGCATTCCTGCTGGCCGCCCTGACCGTCGCCGCAACCTGGCCGGTGATCCCGCCGGCTGTCATCCATCCGTGGGCCCCGCCCGCCACGCCCTACGGCCCCGGCCACCGGGGCGTCGACCTGGCCGCACCCCCGGGCACCCCGGTGCGCGCGGCCGCCGCGGGCCGGGTCACCTTCGCCGGCCAGGTGGCAGGCCAGGGAGTCCTGACCATCACCCTGCCGGGCACGACGTCCCCACCCCTCAGAACGACGTACGAGCCGGTACGGGCTCTGGTGGGTGAGGGCGCGGAGGTGGCGGCCGGCCAGGTGGTCGCCACCGCCGCGGACACCCCCTCGCACTGCCCGGAGGGCTGCCTGCACTGGGGTCTGCTGAGGGGCGACCTCTATCTGAACCCGCTGCTGCTTCTGCACCGGGGGACGCCTTCGCGGCTGTTGCCGGTGGTGGGGGTGGCTGAGCCGGGGTGAGGGGG
>NZ_BAAASQ010000056.1:0-108585 GCF_039532965.1 Streptomyces mauvecolor
TCTTCGCCATGATCAAGACCAACCAGCGTTAACAACGCTCGTGATCAATACAGCTAGCGCGTAGCGCCGCGGAAGCGCCGGTAGAGGACGCCACCGCCCAGCAGCAGCCCGGCGGACGCGGGGATCGCGAGGCCGATGCCGTCGGCGCCGGTGTGGGCCAGCGTGGCCCCCTGCGGCACGGGCAGCGCGCGGGAGACCGGGACCGGGGCGGGCGCCGGGTGCGCGGGAGGCGCGACCGGGTGGTGGCGAACCGGCGTGGAGTGGTTCACCGAGGTGTTGCCCACGGCCGGGTTGAGCGCGCCGACGACGCTGACCGAGTTCCCGGAGACGTTGACAGGGAGATCAACGGGGAGCTGGAGGCCGTTGCCCGAGAGCACCCCGGGCGAATCCTTTCCTCGACCTGATGCGGAGGCTCCGCCGGTGCGGCCGGAGTGCTCGGAACCCGCCTTGGCGCCGTGGTGGGCGCCCGAGACGTTGGCGCACGTGTTGCCCGCGCTGGGATTGAGCAGCCCGAGGACGTCGACGGTGTTCCCGCACACGTTGACCGGGACGTTCACCGGAAGCTGCACGGAATTGCCCGCCAGCACGCCTGGGGAGGAGTCAGTGCTGCCGCCTGCGTGGGAGTCCGCGTAGGCGTAGCCGGTCGCGGCCAGCACACCGCCCGTGGCCACCACCGTGACCAGGCCTTTCATGGCGACCCGTCTCATTGGTTTCCTGCCTTCCGGAGGTTGTCGCGGGCCACTCGCCCGCACCGCCATCAACTCCGGAGAGGCCTGATGGGTTATGCCTAATACGCCTTTCACCCCATCGAGTGGCCTGATTATCGATTTGAGTCAACTAAGTGATGTTTGCCGCTTTATGTACCTGTATATACGCACGCGCCAAGGCGCCGCACACCTGGTCGAATAGGTCCGGGGGCGGCCCCTGCCCCGTGTCCGTCCCATGGCAGGATCAAGGACCGGAGGTCGGTGGGGAGTCCCTGGCCGGAGCGGGTCTGGGGGTTGTCGGTGAGCGTGGACGCGGAAGCCCGGGTGCGGGCTGCGGGGCCGGAACCGGCCCTCGCCGGAGTTCGGCGACCCGTCGCCGCCCCGGCGCTCCGCCCGCCCGGCCGAGCCGAACGCAGCCTCAAGAGCTTCGTACGTTTCCTCGGACGAAACCTGCTCCGCGAATTCCGCTCCATCGTCGCCGAGCCCGTACGCGAGCTCGTGCGGCGCGGCCTGTCCGGCATTCTCATCGCGATCCTGGCGTCCGCCGCGGTGCTCTCGCTGCACGCGGTGGACCAGCACCGCACCGGCGCGGTACTGGTGCGGCTCGTCTCGCACGTGCGGGGCGACATCCCGCTCCCGCTCGTGCTGCTGCGTACGCCGCTCTCGCTGTTCGTCCCGGCCCGCGACATGCCCGCTCTGCCGGGCATCCCCGTGCTGTTCCTCGGCTTCGCACTGGCCCAGCTGGTGCTGGGGCGCAGGCGGACCCTGGTGGTGGCGTGCGCCGTGTCGCTGGCGGGCACGCTCAGCGCCCGCGTCATGATCGCGGTGGGGCCCAGGTGGTGGGGGCTGCCGCCCGAGGCCGCCCATGTCGTCGACACGGGTGCCTCCGCCGCCGTGGTGGGCCTCTTCGCCCATATCGCCACGGTGAAGCGGGCGCCCGTCCTGTTCTTCTTCGCGGTCACCCCGACCGTGATCAGATCCTTCGAGAAGCCGAACCTGGCCGGCCGCGAACACATCGTCGCCATCACGTTCGCCGTGGTCCTCGGCTTCCTCGCCACCCGGAAGCCCAAAAAACCGGCACCCGTCGACACCGCTCGTCCGGCCTGAGGCCGAGGCCGCGGCTCATTCGTCCTCGTTGCCGCCACGCGTGCAGGCCACCACACCGGCCACATCGGCGAACCGGGCGGTGAGGACGGCCGGGTCGCCGCGGCCGACCGCCGAGATGAGCACCTCCGCCGGGTCCCCGGTACCGCCCGCCCTCAGCATCTGAAGCCCCCCGACGGCGAACCCGGCGCGCTCGCACTGCTCCATGAGTTCCTGAAGCAGCCCGGGCCGCTGCTCGTACGCGATCCGGAAGGTCGAGGCCACCGACCGCATGGCGGGCAGCCGGTGGGCTATCGGGCGGACCACGTAGGCGGCGACGAAGTACGCGGCGGTCGCCAGGACCGAGAGCAGCGGCAGGCCTGCGGCAGCGGCAGCGCCCACGGCCGCCGTCAGCCAGATCGTGGCCGCCGTCGTGAGGCCCTGGACGGAGCCCCGGTGCACGAAGATCACCCCGGCGCCGATGAAGCCGACCCCCGACACGATCTGCGCCGTCACACGGGACGGGTCGAGCTCGATGGTCCCGGCGTGCAGGACATCGGCGAACCCGTACTTGCTGACCAGCGTGAACAGCGCCGCGCCGACGCCGACCGTGGTGTACGTCCGCAGCCCCGCTGCCTTCTGGCGGATCTCCCGCTCCAGGCCGATGGCCGCGGAGAGCAGGAACGCCAGGCCGAACTCGCCCGCCTGGAGCCAGCCCTGCCCGCTCGGCTCCAGCGCCCCGGCCGCCAGCAGCACCATCCCGTGCCCCTTCCCACGTCAACCGCACGAACAGGCTCTCCCTACCCAGACAGCCACATTCCATGAGGCCCGCCGCTCGGCTCAGCGGCAGCGGAGAGCGGCGTACAGGTCGAGCTTGTGCTCCAGGCGGGAGAGGTCGCGGCCGGTGAGGACCTCGATGCGCTGGATGCGGTAGTGGACGGTGTTCACGTGCAGGTGCAGGGCCTCGGCGGTGCGCGCCCAGGATCCGTTGTGCGCGAGGAAGCACTCCAGGGTCTCCCGGAGCATCTGCGAGGACGTGTTGTCGTCGTCGGCCAGCGGCCCCAGCACGCGGTCGTGGTAGGCGGCCCGGACATCGGAGGGGATACCGGCAAGCAGCCCCTCCAGCGTGGTCAGGTCCTCCACGGAGCCCAGCCTCGCCCCGTCGGGTGCCTTCGAGCGGGCTGCGGTCAGGGCGTACCGGGCGCCGGTCAGGCTGGAGTTGAGCCGGTCCGGCGAGGTCACCTCGGCGCCGATGCCGCCGTGCAGCGGGACCAGCGGTGCACAGGCGTGCACCACGGGCCACAACTCACCCAGTTCCGCGGCCGGTTCGGGCCCACCCTGCACCACGGCCACCACCTCGCCGTGCGGGAGCCGGCCGAGGGCGAACGGCCGGTCGGAGATGTGGCGCAGGGCCTCGGCAAGGGCGTCGGCCGCCGCGCCCTGGTCGGCGTCGGCCTTCGCGGCGGCGGTGACGACGTGGAACGGGCCGCCGTGGGACAGCCCGCAGTCGGTGAGCGCGCCGCGCAGCGCGGAGAGGTCGGGGCTCCTGGCGTCGATGAGCCGGACCAGGTCACCGGCCCGCCGCCGGGCCTCCTTCCTCGCCCGGTCCCGGCCGTACCGGTGGTCGGCGAACACGTCGGCCGTCTCGTGCAGGAGCCGGGGTGGGGCGGTGGCCGCGTCGGCGAGGTGCAGGTACCAGCTGTCGTACGGCGAACTGTCGGTGTCGATGCGCAGGGTGAGGCCGTCGGGCGCGCGGCGCAGCAGCTCCCGGGCCCGCTGCGCCGGGATCGCGGGGGCCTCGGGGGTGCGCGCGACGGTGCGCCCGGTCGGGGTGAGTACATAGCAGTCCGGGGCGCCGAGATGGGCGAGTGCGCGGTCGAGCAGAACGTCGGGTTCCGCGCCCGCCCGGACGAGGTCGCTGAGCTCGCTGCGGACGTTCTCGGGCAGGGCATAGCGGTGCGAGGTGGGCCGCCGGCTGAGGTCGCCCCACTGACGCAGATAGACGGCCTCGGTGATGGCCCGGAAGTTGGTGCGCGAGGGCACGGCGAGCAGCGGAATGCCGTTCTCGCGGCACGACCGGGTCAGCTCGTCGGGCACGGCGCCGTGTGTCTCCTCACCGGCCAGGAGCGCTGCCGCGCCCGCGGTCGCGAGGGCCGAGACGAAACGGCTGATTTTCTCCGTCCCGTTCCCGGGGCTCCACCACACCAGACCGCTGAGCACGACCTCGCCCGGCCGCAGGAAGCGGGTCGGGTCCTCCAGGTCGGTGGCGGTCACCCCGGTGATCTCCCGGACGAGCTGCTGCTCCTCGCCCCAGAGCAGTTCCAGGTCGAGCGATTCGAGACGCAGGAGGTCTTCGACGTGCATGAGTGGCTCCTTGGTGCGGGTGCCGGGCCGTCGGCACCGGTTCTCGCATTCACCAGGTGAATATGAGTTTCTGCATCGTAGATACAAGGCTAGCTGGCCGATACACCTCTTGTTTGATCCTCCAGAGATGACTCGGCCCTCTGGTGGTTTTCCGTGTGACGCACCAGTCGCGCCGGATCGAAATACATTGCTTCACTCCCCCGGCGAACGGGCGGCGGACGGTGCGGATCGAGGGTGTCGGCGCCCCGGGTCGAGGGTGCGGATGCCCCGATGGCCTCAACTCCACTCCGCGCGGCGGAGGTTCCCCGATGAGCGGGGCTTCACAACGGCCCCGAAAACGCCGAAAGCCGCATCGGAATGATCCGATGCGGCTCTGACCTACGACTCTTACAAGTCGGGACGACAGGATTTGAACCTGCGACCCCTTGACCCCCAGTCAAGTGCGCTACCAAGCTGCGCCACGTCCCGATGCCCGTCTGACCTGGGGTTTCCCCCGGCCGGTCGTGCATGAGAACCATACCGCACTCTGGGACCCCGACAGGAACGGGGGACAATCGGCACATGGAGAGTTCGACGCACCGCGATCGTGATGCCGAGGGGCGGGCGCGCAACGCGCGGCCCAGGGACGGGCTCGGCCGGCCGCTGCCCTATGGCGCCGGCGGGGTGGCCCGCCAGCCGGAGGGCGTGACCAGGTCCCCCGAGGAGACGGTGCGGGAGGCGCAGCGGCTCCTCGACGCGGGGATGCCGTTCCACGCCCACGAGGTGTTCGAGGACGCGTGGAAGTCGGGCCCGGCTCAGGAGGAGCCGCTGTGGCGGGGGTTGGCGCAGCTCGCGGTGGGTTTGACGCACGCGGCGCGCGGCAACGCGAAGGGCGGGGCCTCGCTCCTCGATCGCGGCACGGGCTCGCTCGCCACGTACGCGGCGCGCGACGGCGCACCGACCTACGGGATCGATCTGGCCGGGCTCGCCGTATGGGCACGCGCGCTGGCGGACCGGCTGCCGGGCCCCGTGGACGCGGCGGCCGAGGCACCCCGGATCACCCGCTGAGCAGAACTACTTCGAGGGTGCGGGGGCCGTGCACGCCCTCCACCCGGTCGAGTTCGATGTCGCTGGTGGCGGAGGGGCCCGAGATCCAGGTCAGCGGGCGGCGCGGATCGAGCCGGGACATGGCCTGCGGAACGGAGGCGACGATCTGGTCGGGGACCCGTACGACGCAGATGTGGTGGTCCGGCACGAGGGAGATGCGGCGGCGGCCCTGGCCGGGCCCCGCGTCCAGAACGATGG
Organism: Streptomyces mauvecolor; assembly: GCF_039532965.1. Classification (NCBI taxonomy): domain Bacteria; kingdom Bacillati; phylum Actinomycetota; class Actinomycetes; order Kitasatosporales; family Streptomycetaceae; genus Streptomyces; species Streptomyces mauvecolor. The sequence goes on from NZ_BAAASQ010000056.1 coordinate 5,439, forward strand.
TGCCGGTCTCGGCGATGGCCAGGGCGCAGCCGGTGACGACGCTGTCGACGGCGTCGAGTTCGGCCGCTGTCGAGTCCGGGGTGTCGTCGACGCGTACGGCCGTGGCGCCCGACAGCCACTCCCGCGGCAGCCCGTCCGGCACAAGGACGCTCCCGGAGCCTCGTGCGGCGAGCAACTCGGCGATGAGAGGACCGGCCGCATCCGTGCGGTGCACGACGGCGCGGTAGTCGGCGAGGTTCTCGTGCAGGAGGTCGAGTACGGCCGCCGGGTCGTCCGGGGTGTGGCTCGTCAGGTAGTCGCGGGTGATGGCGGGGGCCGCCGGGGCGTCGGCCACGGCGGCCCGGACCCGGGCCAGGATGCGGTCGCGTGAGCTCATGTGCGGTTCTTCTTCCACCAGTCACGGAAGGGGGCTTCGGGGAGTTCCGGCAGGTCGCGGCTGTCGGTCCAGGCCCTCGCGCCGGGCGGCCGCTCCGGATGCAGCGCCCGGGTCCTCGCGGCCGCCCGCTCCCCCGCCGCCATGACGGCGGGACGGTCCATGGCCCAACTGGCGGCCTTCATCGCCGCCTTCTCCAGGCGGTGCCCCCGCCCGCCCTGGCCCGCGACCTTCTCGCGGAGGTGGACCAGGACCTCCGGGATGTCGATCGCCACCGGGCACACCTCGTAGCAGGCGCCGCACAGCGAGGAGGCGTAGGGCAGCGAGGCGTCGATCTCGCTTGTCGTGCCCCGGAGTTGAGGTGTGAGGATGGCGCCGATGGGGCCCGGGTAGACCGAGCCGTACGCGTGGCCGCCGGCGCGTTCGTACACCGGGCACACGTTGAGGCAGGCCGAGCAGCGGATGCAGCGCAGCGCCTGGCGGCCGATGTCGTCGGCAAGGGCGGCGGTGCGGCCGTTGTCGAGGAGTACGAGGTGGAAGGTCCGGGGGCCGTCGCCGTCGGCGGTGCCGGTCCACATGCTGGTGTACGGGTTCATCCGCTCGGCCGTCGAGGAGCGCGGCAGGGTCTGGAGGAACACCTCCAGGTCCTGCCAGGTGGGGACCACCTTTTCGATGCCGACGACCGAGATCAGGGTCTCGGGGAGGGTCAGACACATGCGGCCGTTGCCCTCGGACTCGAAGACGACCAGGGTGCCCGTCTCGGCGACCATGAAGTTGGCGCCCGAGATGCCCACCTTGGCGCGCAGGAACTTCTCGCGCAGATGCAGTCGGGCCGCCTCGGCGAGGTCGGCGGGCGTGTCGGTCAGCCCGTCGGGGGCGGGCCTGCCCCAACCGCCCATCTTTTCAAGGAAGATGTCGCGGATCTCGCCCCGGTTGCGGTGAATGGCCGGGACGAGGATGTGCGAGGGCCTGTCGTCGCCGAGCTGGACGATGAGCTCGGCGAGGTCGGTCTCGTAGGCGCGGATGCCTTCCACGGCGAGCGCCTCGTTGAGGCCGATCTCCTGGGTGGCCATGGATTTCACCTTGACCACCTCGCTCTCACCGGTGGCCTTGACCAGGCCGGCGACGATCCGGTTGGCCTCGTCCGCATCGGCGGCCCAGTGGACGACGCCTCCGGCCGCGGTGACCGATTCCTCCAGTTGTACGAGGTAGCGGTCGAGGTGGCGGAGGGTGTCGTCCTTGATGCGTTTGCCCGCCTCGCGCAGTTGCTGCCAGTCGGCGAGCTCGGCGACCGCTTTGGCGCGCTTGTCGCGGATGGTGTGGGTGGCGTGGCGCAGATTGCCGCGCAGGGTGGTGTCGCGTACGGCGTCGCGGGCCGCCCGGGGGAACGCCGGCATGCCGACGAAGGTGCCGCTCATACGTGGGGCTCCGCTTCCGTGCTGCCCAGGATCTCGGCGATGTGCAGGACCCGCAGCGGGGCGTCCTGGCGGTGGAGGATGCCACCGATGTGCATCAGGCAGGAGTTGTCGGCACCGCACAGCACCTCGGCTCCGGTGGCGGCGGCGTTGCGCACCTTGTCGGTGCCCATCGCCGCCGAGACGTCCGGGTTCTTGACGGCGAAGGTGCCGCCGAAACCGCAGCACTCCTCGGCGCCGGGCAGTTCGCGCAGCTCCAGGCCCTTGACCGCGTCAAGGAGCCTGCGCGGCCGGTCGCCCAGACCGAGCAGGCGCAGGCCGTGGCAGGAGGGGTGGTAGGTGACGGTGTGCGGGAAGTACGCGCCGACGTCGGTCACGCCGAGTACGTCGACGAGGAACTCGGTCAGCTCATACATACGCGGCACGAGGGATTCCGCGGCCTCGGCCAGGTCGGCGCCCCGCCGCTGCGCGGCGGCCCTGCGGGCGATGCGGGGGTAGTTGTCGCGGACCATCGCCGCACACGAGCCGGAGGGGGTGACGATGTGGTCGTAGCCCTTGAAGACCCGGCCCATCCGGCGCACCAGGGGCTCGGTCTCGCGCCGGTAGCCCGTGTTGAACTGCGGTTGCCCGCAGCACGTCTGCCCGGCCGGGAAGTCGACCTCGACCCCGAGCCGTTCGAGCAGCTTCACCGTCGCGATGCCGGTGGCCGGGTACACCGCGTCATTGACGCAGGTGACGAAGAGTGCGACTCGCATGGTCGGAGGATATGCCGCGCGAGTGGTTCAGGGTAGGACCGTGATCAGCTGACATTGCGGGCGAATCGGGGCATGTGTTCCGGAAGCCGGTCCGCAGACATCGGACAACTCCCTTGTGTTCAGGGCCAGTTGATACTGGACTCACCACACCAGCGGAAGTTCCTCCGGCGAGCGGTGGATCATCGTGGGGCGCATGACGACGGGTCTCTCCTCGGCCAGGCGCAGTCCTGGCAGCCGCGTCGTCAGGAGTTCCAGGGCGACCCGGAGCTGTTCGCGGGCCAGGCCGGAGCCCGGGCAGCCGTGCACGCCGTACCCGAAAGCGAGGTGGCGCGCGGGCGGGCGGGTGATGTCGAAGACGTCGGGGCGTTCATGGCGGCTCGGGTCGCGGTTGGCGGAACCGTACGCCACGAACACCACGGCTCCGACGGGGAGTTCGGTGCCGGACAGGACGACCGGGCGGGTGGTGATGCGGCGGAAGCCCTGGATCGGGCTGTCGTAGCGGGCGGCCTCCTCGACGGCGGCCGGGATCAACTCGGGCTTCTGGCAGAGGAGTTCCCACTGTGTGGGGTGGTGCATCAGGTGCAGCAGCGTCGAGCCGATCAGGGCGCTCGTGGTGAGGTGCCCGGCGAGCAGGAAGTTCTGCAGATGGGCGACCATCTCGTGGCGCTCGTCCAGCGTGAGCTCGCTGGCGGGCGACTCGCCGCCCGGCGCGAGTGCGCTGGTCAGCGACGTGCACAGGTCGTCCTGGGGCCGGGCGTGCCGTGCCCTTACGTAGGTGTCGAGGAGGTGCTGCATCTCGACGACGTCGCGGGCCGCCGCGAGCTGGTCCTTCTCGGACATCGGCCGGAAAAGGAGCTGCTCGGCGCGGTAGCCGCCGTGCACGACGAGCGGGACGTCCGCCTCGTCGAGGCCGACCAGGCGGCCGATGACCTGGCCGGGCAGTCTGAGCGCGAACTCCGCCATGAGGTCGGCCGAGCCACGGTCCGCGAAGGCGTCGATCAGCGCGGTGGCGCGCTCCACCGCGTACGGCACGACCGCGGCGACGCGCGCGGGCGAGAGGCCGTGCACGACCGGGGCGCGCAGCCGCTGGTGCAGGGCCCCGTCCGAGCTGACCACGACGGGACGGCCGCCGAATCCGCGGCCCATCTCGGCGAGCACCGTCGGCCCCGGCAGGACGTCGGGGCGCAGCACGTTGGCGGAGGAGAACGCCTCTGGGCGGCGCAGGACTTCGCGTACGTCCGCGTCCCGGGCCACCAGCCAGGCGTCGAGCTCCGGCACGAAGGTCAGCCCTTCGGCGTGCCGGGCCCGCGCATAGTGCGGATAGGGGTCGCGCTGCAGCGCGTCGAGCCGAGCGTGCTCATGCCTGTCCACAGGCCCATCGTCTACGACGTCCGGCCACATCGGAAGAGCGCCGTAGGGGCAGAACGTGGCGCTTTCGCCGCCGGGACCCTGCCGGGGGCCCGGCGGCGGGCGCGTACACCTCAGGCGGTCCGGTCGAGCACCCCGATGAGGCGGGTGACGGTCGCGGCCATCGCCTGGCGGCCCACCGTCAGATAGGTGCGGGCGTCCACCGCCTCGGGGTGGGCGGCGAGATAGGCGCGGATCGCGTCGGTCATGGCGATGTTCAGCGCGGTGCCGATGTTGACCTTGGCGATGCCGCCGGCCACCGCGGCCGACAGGGCGTCGTCCGGAACGCCGGACGAACCGTGCAGGACCAGCGGCACCCGCAGCGCGTCGTCGAGCCTGGCGAGGAGGGCGTGGTCCAGTTCGGCGGTGCGCGAGGTCATGGCGTGGACGCTGCCGATGGCGACGGCGAGCGCGTCGACACCCGACTCGGCGACGAACTGCCGCGCCTCGTCGGGGTCGGTGCGCGCACCGGGCGCGTGCGCGTCGAGCGGCGCCTTGCCGTCCTTGCCGCCGACCTCCCCCAACTCGGCCTCGATCCAGAGCCCTTGGGTGTGCGCCCAATCGGCGGCGGCCCTCGTCGCGGCCAGGTTCTCCTCGTACGGCAGATGGGCCGCGTCGTACATCGCGGAGCTGAACCCGGCGTCGGCGGCCTGGCGCAGGAGTTCGTCCTGCTTGACGTGGTCGAGGTGGAGCGCGACCGGTACGGAGGCGGCTTCGGCGGCCGCCGCGGCGGCGCGGGCGAGCGGCAGGACCCGGCCGTAGCGGAACTTGACCACGTTCTCGCTGACCTGGAGGACGACCGGCGATTTGGCGGCCTCGGCGCCCGCGATGACGGCCTCGGCGTGTTCCAGCGTGATGATGTTGAAGGCCGCGACGGCGCGGCGTTTGGCGGCGGCATCGGCGACGAGTGTGCCGGTCCGGGCGAGTGGCATCAGTGCTTCCCCTTCACCTGTGTCACGTAGTCCTGCGCCTGTGTCACGTAGTTCGCTGTCACGCGGTCGCGCCCGCTCACGCGCCGTCGAGGATGACGGAGCGGGTGAGGTGGCGCGGCCGGTCCGGGTCGAGTCCGCGGGCGGCCGCGACGGCGACGGCGAGGCGCTGGGCGCGGACGAGTTCAGCGAGCGGGTCGAGGCGGCCCTCGATCCACAGGGCGCCGGTGGCGGCCACCTGCTCGGCCAGGCCCTCGGGGGCTTCGCCGAACATCCAGGTGGCGGTCGTGGTGGTGGAGATGCTGATGGGGCCGTGGCGGTACTCCATGGCCGGGTAGGCCTCGGTCCAGGACAGTGACGCCTCGCGCATCTTGAGGGCGGCTTCCTGGGCGAGGCCGTTGGTCCAGCCGCGGCCGAGGAAGCTGAACTGGGTCGATGCCACGAGGCCTTCGGGCAGCGGCTCGGCGAGCGCGGTGCGGGCGTCGGCGACGGCCTGCTCGGTGTGCAGCCCGAGGTGGGCGCGGAGCAGCGTGAACGCGGTGGTGGCGAAGCGGGTCTGGACGACCGACTCCTCGTCCGCGAAGTCGAGCACCACGATGTCGTCGGCGGCCCGCATCACCGGCGTGTCGGGGTCGGCCGTGACGGCGGTGGTGCGGGTTCGGCCGCGCACCGCCGCGAGGAGGTCGAGCACCTCGGTGGTGGTGCCGGAGCGGGTCAGGGCGACGACTCGGTCGTAGCTGCGCGCGGCGGGGAATTCGGAGGCGGCGAAGGCGTCGGTCTCACCCAGGCCCGCGCTCTCGCGGAGCGCGGCGACGGCCTGCGCCATGAAGAAGGAGGTGCCGCAGCCGACGACGGCGACGCGCTCGCCGGGGGCCGGCAGGGCGTCCTTGTGCTGGACGGCCAGTTCGGCCGCCCGCTTCCAGCATTCGGGCTGACTGCTCAGTTCGTTCGCGACATGGCTCATGCCGGGCTCCCACCCTCTGAAATCTGACACTCTCTGGATCTGACGCGCCACATGCTTGTTTCTGCAAAATATAGCTCGCTTTCGAGCACAATCAAGCATCTAGCCGTGCGCTAAGGTCATTACGGACGGTTACCGGTACGAAGAATGGAGGGCGCGGATGTCTCGCGATGCCCGCTGGCAGGCGCTCCTCGAACTGCTCGTGGAGCAGGGCCGCCTGGACGTCGACGAGGCGGCGACCGCCCTCGGGGTCTCGGCCGCGACGATCCGCCGCGACTTCGACCAGCTCGCCGAGCAGCAGATGCTGGTGCGCACCCGGGGCGGCGCGCTCGTCCACGGCGTCTCCTACGAGCTGCCGCTGCGCTACAAGACGGCGCGCCAGGCCTCGGAGAAGCAGCGCATCGCGAAGGCGGTGGCGGATCTGGTCGCCCCGGGCGAGGCGGTCGGCCTGACGGGCGGCACCACGACGACAGAGGTCGCACGCGCACTGGCCGTGCGGCCCGAACTGGCCACCGGTTCACCGGCGTTGACGATTGTCACCAACGCGCTCAACATCGCGAACGAGCTCGCGGTACGGCCGCAGTTCAAGATCGTGGTGACGGGCGGGGTGGCCCGCCCCCAGTCGTACGAGCTCACGGGGCCGCTCGCGGGCGGGGTGCTGAACCAGATCACGATGGACGTGGCGGTGCTCGGCGTCGGCGCCTTCGACGTGACACACGGGGCCTCGGCCCACGACGAGGACGAGGCCGGCATCAACCGGCTCCTGTGCGAGCGAGCCGAACGGGTCGTGGTGGCCGCGGACTCCACGAAACTGGGCAAGCGGACGTTCGCCCGGATCTGCGCGACGAGCCAGGTGGGCACGCTTGTGACGGACACGGCGGTGCCCGAGGAAATGGTGGCCGCGTTCACGGAGGCGGGGGTGACGGTGCTGGCGGTCTGAGCACCCACGGCCATGACGCCCCATCAACTGAGGCGCTCGCGCTACGAGTTGGAACCAGCCCGGGCTCTGAGCACGGGCAGGGATGAGCACCCCAGGGGGCGCGGGGAACTGCGGTCCAGCCACGCACGGTCCGCGGCCGAAGTGCGTGAGGAACGCGCCGCCGGACGTGCGGCATGGACCCGTCGGGGGCGGGCGCGTCAGCCGATCCTCAGCGCGGGGAAGATGACCGAGTCCAGCAGCCCGAGCAGCGCGTCCTCCCCCTGGAAGCGGTCCTCGAAGAGCCGCTCGACGCGCAGCATGCCCATGATCATGGGCGCGACGTACCCGATCGCCGGGTTGTCCGCGGCCACCTCGCCCCGCTCGACCCCCCGCCGCAGCATCGCGTCCAGCGCGGCGATCTCCGGGTTCAGAACGGTCTCGCGCAGGGCTTCGCGCAGGTCGGGGTGCTTGATGTAGGCCTGGCCGACGGCTTCCATCAGCGCCGTGTCGGGGCCCTCGCGCCGGCCGGCCACGCGCGCCGCCGCACGCAGATCCCCGACGAGGGTGCCGGTGTCGATGCCGGTGAAGAACGAGCAGCGCTTCGCGCCCAGCGCCGCCGTCACGAGCACCGGCTTGCTCTTCCACTGCCGGTACAGCGTGGCCTTGCCGCACTTGGTGCGCGCGGCCACCCCCTCCATGGTCACGGAGTCGTAGCCGCCCTCTCTGAGCATGTCGAGCACCGCGTCGTACAGCTCCAGCTCACGCTCGGGGCTGATCTTGCTGCGGCGGGCAGCGGCCGTGGCGGCCTGCGTCGACATCGTTCCCTCCGGAGAAAAACAAGGGGTGCTCCTGCACGTACGAGAGTAGGCTCCGCTCAATCGAGACGCAAACGTATCGAGACGTTTGCGTCTCGATGAGTTTCGATCTAGCCTTCCTACGTTTGCTTGTCTTTTTTCCATGTATCGATCCAGGTTCAAAGGGGCCGGAGAATGTTTGCCGGTATAACCACGGGGACGCGTCGCCAGACCCGTCCCGCCGGACCGGAGACGACCGCTTCCCGGCCGCCCCTGGTGCGCGAGCTGCTGCTCGTGACCGCGCTCTTCCTCGTCTACAAGTTCGGCCGTCAGCTGGCGAACGGGCACGAGGCGAGGGCGTTCGACAACGCCGACCGCGTATGGAGCTGGGAGCGCGCGCTGCACCTGCCCGGCGAGGGCTCCGTTCAGCATCTGCTGCTGCACGGCGACACCCTCGTCAAGGCGGCCAACACCTTCTACGCGACGGTGCACTTCCCGGCCACGGTGGCCTTCCTGGTCTATCTGTACCTGCGCCGCCCGGGGCACTACCTGCGGTCGCGCCGGGTGCTCGCGGGGCTCACCGCCGCCGCCCTTGTGCTGCACATCACGGTCCCGCTCGCCCCGCCGCGCATGCTCACCACGGCCGGACTCGTCGACACCGCACAGGTCTACGGGCCCTCCGTGTACGCGGCGACGCCGGACAACGACGCCATGGCGAACCAGTTCGCCGCGATGCCCTCGCTGCACTTCGGCTGGGCACTGATGGTCGCGATCGGCCTGATCATGGCGACCCGGAGCCACTGGCGCTGGCTGTGGCTGCTGCACCCGGCGCTCACCCTGCTCGTGGTCGTCGGCACCGCGAACCACTACTGGCTGGACGCGGTCGTGGCCACCGCGCTCCTGGCGGCGGTCCTCTACTTCGTACCGGCGCCGAAGCGGCTCACAAGGTTGCCTGCGGCATCCAAGGCGGCCCGGCAGGCACCCGCCCCGCAGCAGACGGCCGTCCCCGAACCCGCGCTCGCCTCCCAGCAGGCACCCGCGCCCCAGCTCTCCGAGGCCGTGCGATGAACGAATCCGCGCTGCTCGCCATCCTGCTCTCGCTCGCCTCGGCCGCCGGCTACGCGCTGGCCGCCGTCGGCCAGTCCCGGCTCGCCGCTCAAGGCGGCGGCGGTATCGGCCAGTTGCTCACCCGCCCGCTGTGGTGGTGGGCGGTCGGCCTCAACGCGGCCGGCGCCCTCATGCACGTGGCCGCGCTCCACTACGGCCCGCTCACCCTCGTCCAGCCGCTGGGCGCGCTCACCCTGGTGGCCGCGCTGCCGCTCTCCGCGTACTACGAGCGGCGCCGCGTCACCCGGCGCGAGTGGCGCGGCGCGGCCTGGACGCTGGCCGGGCTCACCGGTCTGATCGCGGTCACCGGCCCCGCGAGCCCCGGCGACGCACTCAGCCTGCGCGAGGCGCTCGCGATCGCCGCGGCCACCGCGCTGCTGCTCGCCTTCCTCGTACGGGCCGGGGCGCACTCCGCACGCGGCGGCGGCCTCGGCCATGCCACCGCGTCCGGCGTCGCCTCGGGTGTCGCGTCCGCGCTGACCCAGACCGTCACCGCGTCGCTGGCCCGCGAACTGCCCGGGGGCCCGCTCAACTGGTGGCAGACCACCCTGCTCGCGGTGCTCGTCGCGACCTTCGCGGTCGGCGGGCTTCTGCTCTCGCAGGCGGCCTATCGCGGTGGCCTCGCCGCCCCGCTCGCCGTGGTGAACCTCGCCAACCCGGCGGCGGCCGCGGTGATCGGGGTCGCGCTGCTCGGCGAGAGCTTCCACGGCGGGCCGCTCGGCTGGCTGATCGCCGCCGCATCGGCGGGCGTCGCGGCCCGCGGCGTGATCATGCTGACCGGCGCCACGCCCGAGGACCTCCCCGCGCCTGTGCCCGCGCCCCTGCCCACCGACCTGTCGGCCCCCGAGCCGGCCGTCCGCATCACCGCCTGAGGCACGCGCCTCAGACATCCAGCGTGATCGCGTTCTTGGCGCGCTCGACGGATTCCTCGGCGGCCGGACCTCCCGGGTTCTCCGTGGCCAGTGCCTGGTTGGCCTCGACGAAGGGCCGCAGGCGCGCCTCGTACTCCGCGAAGGCCGCACGGTGCTCACCGCCCGTGCGGCCCAGCGCGTCCGCGAGGACGTACGCGCCGACCAGCGCGAGGCTGGTGCCCTGGCCGGAGAGCGGCGAGGCGCAGTACCCGGCGTCGCCGAGCAGCACGGCCCGCCCGCGCGACCAGTGGTCGAGCCGGATCTGGGCCATGGCGTCGGAGTAGAAGTCGGGCGCCTCCCGGAGCGCCTTCAGGAGCCGCGGCGTCTCCCAGCGCAGCGCGCCCATCCGCTCGGCGACCTCCCGCCTCAGCGCTTCGGGATCCCGGTTCGCGGGGTCGAACGGGCCGGACGCGAAGCCGAAGGTGACCCTCAGCTCGCTGTTGTCGCGCACCGGGTAGATCCCGTACCCGGCGTCGCCGTCGCGCTGCCAGAGCTGCCAGTTGTCCAGGCCGAGGAAGTTCTCCGCGCTGAAGATCGCGAGATGCGTGCCGAGGTGGTGCAGGAAGTCCGCCTCGGGCCCGAAGACGAGCCCGCGCACAGCCGAGTGGAGCCCGTCGGCCCCCACCACGAGGTCGAACGTGCGGGACGCGCCGTGCTCGAACTCGACGCCCACGCCGTGCTTGTCCTGGTCCAGTGCGGTGACGCGGTCCCCATAGATGAACTCGGCCTGTTCCTGGGCGAGTTGCTCCAGCATGCCGACGAGGTCCTCACGCAGCAGCTCGACGTCACCGCTGTCGAGGCGGCCACTGCTGAAGGTGGCCTCGGTGGACCGGTGGAGCTCATGGCCGTCGGCGTCGAGCATGGACATGCCCCGCATGCGGGTGGCCGCCGCGCGCACCGGGCCGAGCAGCCCCATCCGCTCCACGACGTCGAGCGCCACTCCCCTGATGTCCACGGCCTGGCCGCCCGGCCGCAGCGCCGGGGCGCGCTCCACGACGGTCGGCGCGAACCCGCCCCGACGCAGCCAGTGGGCGAGCGAGCAGCCGGCGACTCCGGCACCGGAGATGAGGACGGTCTTCATGGCGGACTCCTTGATGGGCGCGATGAGGGAGATGGGACTACGAATACGACGTACGCGTCGTGAATGTACGGCGTACTCACACGCCTGCCAACTGGCCTTTTATCACGGCTGAACTAGGACAGAAGGCGCCCCGGACCGCCTCCCCGCTGCTAGCCTCTGCACTAGTACAGGCAGCATGGCCGCCCAAAAAACTTCGCGGCCGCCGAGGGGAAGGACGTACAGGCATGGCCGTGCAGAGCGAACCGCCCTATCTGCGGATCGCCGCCGAGATCCGGCGGCGCATCACGAGCGGCGAGCTCGCGCCGGGCGACCGGGTGCCCTCGACGCGAGGGATCGTCAAGGAGTGGGGTGTCGCCCTCGCGACGGCCACCAAGGCGCTCACCACCCTGCGGCTCGAAGGGTTCGTGGAGACGCTCCCCCGGGTCGGCACCGTGGTGAGCGACCGCGCCCCGGCGCCGCCGGTGAAGGCGCGCACGCAACCCGAGCACGATCTGACGCGCGAGCGGATCGTGCGCGCAGCCATGGACATCGCCGACACCGAGGGCCTGGCCGCGCTGTCCATGCGCGGGGTGGCGGCCCGGCTCGGGGTCGCCGCGATGTCGCCGTACCGGCATGTCGGCAGCAAGGACGACCTGGTGCTCCTGATGGCCGACGCGGCGTTCGGTGAGGCCCGCTATCCGGCCGTGCCGCCGGACGGCTGGAGGGCCCGGCTCGAACTCGGCGGCCGGACACTCTGGTCCCTGTTCCGCAAGCACCCATGGCTCGCCCAACTCGCCCCGCTCACCCGCCCGTTGCTGCTTCCCCACCTCATGACGCACGCCGAGTGGGCGCTGGCCGCGCTCGACGGGCACGGGCTCGACCCGGTCACCATGATGGACGTGCACGTGCTCCTGTACGGCTATGTGCAGGGGCTCGCGGTCGGCCTGGAGCAGGAGGCGCAGGCGGCGGCCACCACCGGGGTGAGCGAGGACGGGTGGATGGAGCAGCAGGCCGCCGCGCTCAACTCCCTTGTGGTGTCCGGGAGATACCCGGTGTTCAGCCGCGTCACGGCGGCGCTGGCGGACGGGTACGAGCTGCGCTTCGACGAGCTCTTCGAGTTCGGGCTCGGCCCGCTGCTCGACGGCTTCGCGGCCGTGATCGAGGGCGGCCGACCCGGGCCGGCCGCCCTCACGACGCCCGTCAGGCGTTGACGTCCACGACCGTGCGGCCGCGCACCTGACCGGCCAGGATGCGCTGCGCCACGGAGGGCACCTCGTCGAGACCGACGACCGTGGTCATCCTCTCCAGGCTCGCCAGATCCAGATCGCGGGCGAGGCGTTCGTACGCCCTGATCCGGCGCTCCATGGGTGCCTGTACGGAGTCGATGCCGGCCAGCGTCACCCCGCGCAGGATGAACGGCATCACGGAGCCCGGCAGGTCGAGGCCCTGGGCGAGGCCGCAGCAGGTGACGGTGCCGCCGTAGCAGGTGCCCGCGAGGACGTTGACCAGGGTGTGGCTGCCCACCGAGTCGACGGCCCCGGCCCAGCGCTCCTTGCCGAGCGGGCGGCCGGGCTCGGAGAGTTCGGCGCGGTCGATGATCTCGGCGGCGCCGAGTTCGTGCAGGTAGCCGGCCTCGGCGGGCCGCCCGGTGGAGGCGAGCACCCGGTAGCCGAGCCGGGCCAGGAGTGCCACGGCGACCGATCCGACACCGCCCGCGGCGCCGGTGACGAGCACGTCGCCGCTCGCCGGGGTGAGGCCCGCGTCTTCGAGGGCGAGCACGCTGAGCATCGCGGTGTATCCGGCGGTGCCGATCGCCGCCGCCTGGGGGTGGTGAGCCCGGCGGGCAGCGGGACCAGCCAGTCGCCGCTGACCCTGGCCTTCTGCGCGAAGCCGCCGTCGTGCCGCTCACCGACGCCGTAGCCGTTGAGCACCACCTTGTCGCCGGGTGCGAACGAGGCGTGGGTGGACGACTCGACGGTGCCCGCGAAGTCGATGCCGGGCACCAGCGGATACGACTTCACGATGCCCTTGTCGGCGAGCGCGAGGCCGTCCTTGTAGTTCACGGTCGAGTAGTCCACGACGACGGTCACATCGCCCTCGTGGAGTTCGCTCTCCTCCAGGGTGACGGTCTCGGCCCGGTGGCCCTGCTCGTCCTTGGTCACACGGATGGCGCGGAATGACATCGAATCGATCTCCTGGCGGTCGGGGGCCTGTGCGGCAGTGAGTCGATCTTGCCTCAGCCTCCGCTGCGCGCGTGCGGAGGGGCCGCACCGGACGGCTCACGGCACGGCCCCCGATCCGGTGGCGGACGGTCAGGTCACGCGATCTCGACGGAGAAGCCGTGCCCGGTGGGCTGCGACGGCGTCTTCACCTCCGTCACTCCGGTCGCGGCATCGACGTACCAGCCCGAGCCGGCCGCGGCGAGCTCCGCCGCGGAGCCGTACCGGTGCAGCCGGTTCCCGCCGAGGGCGACGCGCGCGGGAGCCGCCTTGGTGTGGACGGTGAAGCGGTACGAGCGGGTGGCCGGCTTGCCCTGGTAACTCCCCACGCTGGCACCGACGTCGACGACCGAGGCACGTCCGGCCGAGGTGACCTGCACCCGCTGGGTGGCCGAGGCGCCCTGGGCGAACTGACGGGTGACGCCGTCGTCCTCGTACAGGGTGTAGGAGGACGTGCCGAGCTGCGGGTAGATGTCGTAGTCCAGCTCGCCCTTGTCCCTGGTTTGCCAGGACGTGGTGCCCTTGGGCCACATCGGCACGATCGAGCCGCCCTTCACGAACAGCGGGAGCGTGTCGAGCGGAGCCGCGTAGTTGTCGATGGTCGTCGGGCCCTGGTAGGTCTTGCCCGTCCAGTAGTCGGTCCAGGTGCCCTTGGGCAGATAGATGCCGCTGCGGACACTGGTGTCGCTGTAGACGGGGGCGACCAGGAAGTCGGGCCCGGCCAGGAACTCGTACTTGGCGTTCGCGCCCAGGGTGCCCGGGTCGTCCGGGTACTCCAGGGAGAGCGGGCGGACCGCGCCGACGCCGGTCTTGGTGGCGTCCTTGGAGAGCCCGTACATGTACGGGATGAGCCGCTCCTTCAGCTGGAGGTACTTGCGGTTGATGGAGGCGTACGGCTCGCCGTCGAGCCAGGGCTGCTGGTCGGCGGCCTTGCCGGTGGTGAGGTCCTTGGCCCAGCCGTCCATCGTCATGATGGCGGGCAGGAACGCCTTCCACTGGAGGTCGCGGGTGTACATCTTCGGGTCGTGGCCGAAGATGCTGCCGACGTCGCCCGTGTTGTACGCGATGCCGGAGAGCGTGGCGCCCGCGTAGGTGGGGATCTGCCAGCGCAGGTAGTCCCAGCTGAGCTTCTGGTCGCCGCTCCACAGGACGCCGCAGCGCTGCGCGCCGGACCAGGAGACGGGCAGCCACACGAAGCCGCGCGCGTCGCTGTTGTCCTCGATGCCGGCCTTCGCCTGGTCGCAGGCGTTCAGGGCGAAGCCGTAGCCGTTGCCGACCCAGGCGACGTCCAGTTTCGCGACGCGCTGGCCCGCCTTGACCTGGTCGGCGAGCTTGTCGAGGCCGTCCTGCGTCCACAGGCCGAGCTGGGCGTTGTGCGCCTGGAGGCCCTTGCCCGTCTCGGGGAGGTTCTCGTAGCCGCAGCCGTACCCGTCGTTGACGAGCATCCAGCCGAGCGGCATCTGGTTCTGCGTGTAGCCGTCGGCGACCTTGAGCGCGTCCAGGGTGTGCCGCTCGCCCCGGTTGGCGTTGTGCAGATAGCAGTCGGAGTCGCCCGGTTCGAGTCCGTACACCGGCGGCATGAACGGCTTGCCGACCAGGGAGGTGTACTTGCCGATCACGGACTTCACGTCACCGGTGAAGTAGTAGGCGTCCAGGCGCCGTTCCTGCTGCCCGGTGCGCACCCGGGGCCCGAAGTCGTACACGCCGGGCGCGAAGGTGTTGCGGAAGACGGCGTATCCGGCGGAGGAGATGTAGAAGGGCTGGGAGTTGTTCCAGCCGCCCTCGTTCCAGTTGGTGTTGTTGCCTACGTTCATGACCTGGTCGCGGTGCGAGAAGCTGCCGTTCTGCTCGCCGCCGCCGAAGAACTGCTCGTCGGCGCCGCGCGTCAGGCTCTGGCGCATGCCGCCGGAGGTCCAGCGCAGCGGGTCGGCCTCCGACCAGACCACGGTCTTGTTGTCGCCCTTGTAGAGCGCGAAGCGGAGCGGCTTCTTGTACACGCGCAGGACGACGTCCTTGCTGCGGATACCGTAATAGGCGCCCGTGTCGAAGGACTTGGTGTCCTTCTGCGGCTTTGGCTGAGTCTGGATCATGTGGCTGCCGGGCGGGTCGGTGAACGTCCCGTCCGGGGCGGCGCGCAGCCTCAGCGTGTCGTCGGCGAGGAAGTCGGCGCGGGCCTTGAGCGCCCCCGCGGCGATGTCGTAGGTGCCGTCCTTGCCTCCGAAGGAGGTGAGGCTCCCGGCGTCGGTCGGCTCGGGCAGATAGGCCTTGCCCGTGAACGAGTTGTGGTGCACGTCGTACGGGACGACGACCACGTGGTACGTGCCCGACGCCTTCGGGATGACGGTCGCCTCGGGGTCCGCGGTGCCCGCGCTGGAGGCGACCTGCTTGCCCGCGTCGTCGTAGATGTACAGGTCGAAGTCGTCGGTGGGGGTGGCCCATTGGACGGAAACGGGCACACCGCCCTCCGGGTTGTCGTCCCACTGGCCGGCCGGCGGCTTCACGGTCAGGTCGAAGCGGGCGCAGACGGCGCCGTCCGGGTCCTGCGCGGGCGGCGGGCACTTGTCGGGCGAGTCGACCGTGCCCTTCTCATAGACCGGGCTCTGCCAGGTCAGGGACTTGGTGCCGCTGTCCAGGACGCCGCCGGGCGGCGTCGCGGCCTCGGCGTGTGCGGCGGGGACGGCCAGGGCGGTGAGACCGAGCGCGAGCGCCGAGAACACGGCGACGGCGGGCCTTCGGGGCGGGTGGGAGCGATGCCAGGGGGTCCGCAAGGGTTCGTTCTCCGTTCGTACCGAGCAACAGCCGGGCGCGGCGTGCGCGTTCATGCTTGGAACAGTGGAGTTTCGAGCATCAAGATTCACTGTGGGCCGGGTACATGTCAACGCCTGGGGCGCTTGAGGTACTGGAGGCCTCGACAGAAATGGCGGTTTCACGACACGGGCGACGCCAGGATGGCGCAGAACCGGCCGATCACAACCGGCCCCCGACCAGGCATCCACGGCTCGCCGCACTCCGGCCCACAGGCTTCCGCTTCATCCACCCCGGACCCAGGGCCCGTTGCGGCGATCACGCACTGTCCGGATTCCGGTTCCAGCTTTCCGGATGATCAAAAACGTTCAGAAAGAGACAGATCCGGGCGGCTTGAATGACGGAGGGGCAAAGGAAACCGCCATCGCGGTTTGTTAGCTTGATCGGGTCGCTGTGCGCCACCACCAACACCGTGCGCACCCATCCACCGACGGGGGTAAAACCGCCATGTCCGTTTCCCTTTCCAGACCTCTCCCAGCCGCCAACCACCCGGCTCACGAGCCGAGTTCACAACAGAAGCCAGGACCGTCGAACGGCCGGCGCCGCGCACACGAACCCGCGATGGACGGCCTGCGCGCGCTCGCCATGCTGATGGTGGTCTGCCTGCACCTGGGCCAGTGGACCGGAAGCCTGATCGACGACAAGGGCAGGCCCGGGCCGCTCGCCCGGGTGCTCAACGGCTTCGACGTTTCGGTTCCGCTCTTCTTCGTCATCAGCGGCTACCTGCTCTACCGGCCGTGGGCCGCCGCGGCCCTGACGGGTCGCAGGGCTCCGCGGGCGGCGGACTACTACTGGCACCGATTAATCCGGATCATGCCCGCGTACTGGCTGCTCATCATCACCTCGCTCCTGGTCTTCGACCGCGAGCGCCTGGGTGACGGCTGGCGCATCGTGCGGCTGCTCACCGTGCAGCACGTCGAGCACTGGACGGATCTGCGGGTGGATCCGGGCAGTGTGAGCGACTGGGCGCAGACCTGGAGCCTCGCCACCGAGGTGCACTTCTATCTCGCGCTGCCGCTCATCGCGTTCGTGCTGCACCGCGCACTGTCCTCGCGGCACGGAGTACGCCTCGCCCTCGCACTGCTGGCCGGTGTGGTGGCGCTCGACCTGGCGTGGCTCGTCGACAGCAGCCCCGCGAGCCTCCAGGGCCCCACGGGTCTGTGGTGGCTGTGCGGCTATGTGGGGTTCTTCGCGGTCGGCATGGCGCTGGCCGTGCTCGTCGCCCACATCGACCACTCCGGGCAACTGCCCTCGCCCGTACGCTTCGTCATCCGCCACCCGTGGGTGTGCTGGGTGGCGGCGGCCGTCGCGTTCGCGCTGCTCAACACCCCGCTGGCGGGCGGCCTCAGCGCCCCCGCCGACCAACTGGAGGCCGCCTTCCGTTACGTCGCCGACCTCACCGTGGTCGTCGGCCTCGCGGCACCGCTGGTGTTCGCCCGCGCGAGCGGACCGGCGCGACTGCTGTCCCACCCGGTGCTCGCCTGGCTCGGGGGCATCTCGTACGGGATCTTCCTGTGGCACCTGATCGTGCTGCAGGTGACCGTGCGCGACGTGCTGGGGATGCACTACGCCCAGCCGGGGACGGGCGCGTTCTTCGTACTGCTGCCGTTCGTCCTGCTGCTCTCGGTCGCCGCGGGCTGGGCCTCGCACCAACTGGTCGAAGCGCCGGTCGTCCGCCGATTCCGCAGACGCCCAAGGGGGTAGCGGTCGTACGTCGCCGGCCCCTTCCTCCGCTGCGGAAGCGGCGGGCAGGGGCCGGCGGCGGCCGTCACGGCAGGACGAACCAGTCCATCCCGAGCGCCGCGGCGAGGCCCACCACGAGCAGCCAGGAACCAAGGCGGGTGCGCCCGTTGCGGCTCAGCTCGATGACCACGCCGCACAGGATCAGCGCGAGCCCGTACACCCCGACGACGAGCACGGAGGACCGCGTCGCAAGCCGCACGACGAGGATCACCCCCATCGCCGCCATGAGCACCCCGGCGGCGACCATGCGGATACGGCGCGCCTGCCGCGGGGCCATGCCGTGCCGCTCGGAGTCGTCGGCGGAGTCGTCGACGGGCTCCTCGGCGGGTTCGCCGGAAGGCTCTGGGTCGTCCAAGTTCTTGGCGGAATCCAGCAGTTGCTGGCTCTTAGGCAGCTCGGCGGGCGTGGAGGGGGCATCGTCCCCGGCGGCCCCGCCGACCTTCGCGCCCTCGGCGGCTTCGGCGGCTTCGGCACCCTGCTCCTGCGGAGCCCGCTCGGCCGGGGGCCGGCTGGGGGCCTGGTTCGGTACCGACGCTTCCGTCGCGCGGGACGCACTCCGCGCCTTCGGGGTCGCGTCCACCGCTTGTTCCTGATCCGAGGTGCTCATGAGCCCGGATCGTAATCGCTTCCCCCGTTACGGTGTTCCATCCAGGTCACGGCCGCGCCACACCTCGACGTGAGTCCACTCACAAGCCGTCACCTGCGGGTTGCGCACGGGACCCCGCCACCTGCGGCGCTCCCGCCGGGCGCGGATCACCGCGCGACAGCGGACAGCGCGCTGTCAACCCACCGTTATCTTCTGGGACGTTGACCCTAATAGCAGGGCGAAATACTCTTCCTCCATGTTCTCTACGGGGGTAGAGCACTGCTCTTGGGAGCGATGGGCGAGAGATCGACGGCGAAGAACGCCGATCATTCCGCCGATCCGCGGCCCGGTCGATTCGCCGGGCACACCTGATCCACTCGCCGGGCCCGCACGGCCCGGCGCCGTGGATTCCGTTTTTTGCACGCAGCACGGGGGAAGCACGTTGAAAGTTCGCCTGCTCGGATCCCTTGAATTGACCGACGGACACATCACGTTCAAGATTCCCGGCGAAAAACTCAGGGCGATCGTGGCGGCACTCGCCCTTTCGCCCAACCGTCCGGTATCCCGAAACGACCTCATCGACGAACTGTGGGGAGAGGAACTCCCGCGCAACGCCGAGAACTCCCTGCAGGGCCATGTGGCCCGGCTCCGCCGTGTCATCGAATCCCGTACGGGCCACGACGGCCTGCGGGAACTGATCCGCACGTCCGGTTTCGGCTACGCCCTCGCACTCCCGGAGAGCGACGTGGACGCCTCGCTGTTCGAGTCACTGGTCCGCGAGGCGACCGCGCTCGGCCGGAGCGACCCGGACCGCTCGGTTCGGCTGCTCACCGAGGCGCTCGCGCTGTGGCGCGGGCCCGCGCTGCTCGACGCCGGGCAGGGCCTGATCAGCCGCATGGCGTACACCCGGCTCACCGAGATCAGGCTCACCGCGTACGAGCACCTCTTCGACGCCGAGCTCGCCCGGGGGCTGCACCGTGAAATCATCACGGAACTCCAGCAGTTGCACGCCCAGTACCCGCTGCGGGAGCGGTTCTGCGAGCAGCTGATCACCGCGCTGTACCGCTCGGGCCGCCAGGCCGAGGCTCTTGACGCCTACCACCGCACCCGGCAGCGGCTCTCGCACCACCTGGGTCTGGAGCCCGGCGAGGCGCTGCGGGCCAGGTTCCAGGGCATCCTGCGCCAGGAGCCGGTGCCCGCCGGACGCTGAACACGCCATATCTCAGAGGGAGTTGGTGACCCGAAGGAGCTGCCAGACGGCGCCCGCCCTGGCCCTTCCCTGGAAGGCCAGGTATTCGGGCAGGACCAGGTGCGGCGCCCATTTCTCCTTGTACGCCAGCTGGCTCGCGGCGGGGTACACCTTCTCGCCGTGCGCGGCGAGCTGCCGCAGGAACCAGGCAGTGGGCCGGCTGGCGGAGGGCGCCTCGTGTTCGGGCGCGAGTCCGGTGAACGGAGTGAAGCCGAGGTGCAGCCACTCCGCGCCCTCCGCACGGAAGGCCTCGACGGCCGTCAGGTTGATCGCCTCCAGGACGCCCGGCGCGGTTCCCGGCAGCCGACGGCTGAGGTCGTGCAGCAGGCCGGCGCGCTTGCCGAAGGCAGGCGAGTACGAGATGTAGGCGACGAGTTCGCCGCCGATCCGGCCGGCGAACAGCCGGCGGTGCACCTGGCCGGGACCGCCGAGCTGACCCACGAGGAACTCGATCTCCTTGACGTGGCGCCCCTTGCCGCGCAGCCACTGCCGGTCGATGTTCCGCGCGTCCTCCGCGACGTGCTCGTAGGGCACTTCAGCCACGTCGAGTCCGCTGCGGCGTGCCCGCGACACCTTGTTGCGCAGTTTCACGAACCGCGAGCCCTTGAGCCCGAATTCGGGCAGGTGCAGGGAGTAGGAGGAGCCGACCTGATTCACGGTGAATCCGCACCGCGCGTAGAGAGCGACGTCCTCGCTCTGCAACTGGACGGCTGCCACCGTGCTCCGGCGCGCCCACGCGAAATCGAGGAATCCGCGCAGGAGTTCATCCCGCGCATGCTCCGGCGCGAAAACCCCGCCGAACTGCATCAGATACTTCCCCGCACTCCGATAGGCGATCACACCCGCACTGCCGGGCACGGTGAAGTACTCGTTTCCCGTGTTCATCGCCAGAAACGCGCTGGGATTGTCCGCGTAGTCCCGTAGTTGATGCAGAACGCTGTCAATGGCAAGGACATGACCGGTCATCGAAGCTCCTCCGCTGGTCGTCCGGCGAATCGTCCCACCGGGCCGTGTCGAATTCCCTGAAGCCGCCGTCTCAGCACCGTCTCAGGCGCTTCTCAGCCAGGGCTGAAAAATTTACGGCGAAACATTCAAGCAATTCCGTCGCGCAGTGCGGGGCGGACGTAAACGGGGGCCTTGCGTGACCGGAATATCAGCGAAATCGCGTGCACTGCTGCATCCCGACGACGTGCTGCTCGCCCAGGGGGCGCGCTCCTACGGCTCGTACGTGGCGGGGAAGAGCGTGCCGGGTGAGGAGTGGGTGTACGTCGTCGACTCGGCGGCTCTCCTCGACGACGCGTTCACGAGTCTCACGCTCAAACGCAAGCTGGAGAAGGGCTGGACACCGATCGGGCCACTGCCCGGCTCGATCGTCGCCCGCGTGGCCAAGGCCTCCGCCGACACGGTCGAGGAGGCCCTCGAAGCGGCCGCGGGCGCCGCCGCCGAGTGGGGTGCGACGCCTCTGGACGTACGCCTCGACCAGGTCTGCTCCCTGCTGCGCGAGCGCATCGCCGAGCGCACCGGCGAGATCATCGAGGTGCTCGTCCAGGAGGGCCACCCGCTGGCACTCGCCCGCTGGGAGGTGTCCGGGATGCTGCAGTGCTGGAGCCCGGAGTCGATCGGCTTCTACCACTCGCAGATGATCCAGGAGTTCCGGCACGGGGTGCGCGAGATCTCCGTGCGGCGCAGGCCGGACGGAGTGGTGTGCCTCAACCCGCCGCAGAACGCGCCGATGGCCAGCGCCCTGCTCGGCGTGTACTCGATCTTCGCGGGCAACGCCCTGGTGGTACGGGCACCGCGCAGCGGCCCGCTCGGCGTGATGTACGCCCTGCAGGAGCTGGTCGCCCCCGTCCTCGACGAGGTGGGCGCCCCGCCCGGCACGCTCGGCGTGGTCTGCGGGGACCCGGGGCCGATGCTGAACTCCTGGCTCGCCAGTGAGCATGTCGACGACATCATGTATTTCGGCAGCAGCGAGAGCGGTATCCGGTTCCAGGAGCGGTGCATCGCCGCCGGAAAGAAGCCGATTCTCGAACTCGCCGGCAATGACATCGTGACGGTCTGGAAGGACGCCGATGTCGAACTCGCCGCCGAAGCCCTCACCGAGGGTTTCTACGGTTCCGGCCAGCTCTGCATGATTCCCAACCAGGTGGTGGCCCACCCCGACGTCGCCGACCGCCTGGTGGCCGAACTGGCCCGTCAGGCCCGGCGGATCAGGCCCGGCCGAGCGGGGGACGAGGGGGTGCTGCTCACCCCGGTGCTGCGCAACGAGAAGTTCTTCGAGTGCCTCGACGACGCTCTGGCGCACGGCGCCGAGCTGGTCTGCGGCGGCCATGCCATGCAGCTCGACGGAACGCGGGACGCGAACGGCATCTTCCTGGAGCCGACCGTGGTCCGCGTGAACGGGCTCACCCAGGCGCGGCGGGTGCAGGCAGTGCGGCACGAGACGTTCTTCCCGCTGCTCCCGGTCGTCGTGGCCGAACAGGCCGAGGACGACGAGCTGTTGACGTCGTTCATCGACTTCGTGAACACCAACTGGTACGGCCTGCGCAACTCGCTGTGGGCGAAGGACCGCGCGGTCGTCGACCGGTTCGTGGCCCGGGTCACCGAGGGCGGGCTGCTCAAGGTCAACGACTCGCACATCGGCTTCCTGCCCTATCTGCCCTCGCACGGCGGTACCGGCCTGACCGGCGGCGTGTTCGGCGAGGCCAACTATCCGATGCTGCGCACCACCCATGTGCAGGGCGTGAGCGTGGCACCCGGCGGGATCCGCCCGCGCGACGCCGTGTTCGGCACCGGCAGCAGTGCGGCCTGAGGAGGATCCGATGCGTTCGACGGAACGGGCCGCGGAGGTCTGTGAGGGTTTCCTGCCCGGGCTGCTCGGCAAGCTCGCCGACATCCCGCTGAGGGAGCTTGAGGCGCCGGGCAGCCCGGCCCTCGCCCACTTCAAGGCGTGCAAGGGCCCGGGTCTGGTGATCCCGGAGGCGTACCAGGGCAGCGGCGCCACACCGCTGGAGGCGCTCGCCGTGGTGGGGGCCATCGCGGCGGCCTCGCCGTCGCTGGCCGTGGGCACCACCATGCACCACTTCTCTGTGGCGACCCTGTTCACGCTCGCCGACAGCATCAAGAGCAGCGGCATGGAGTGGGCGCTGCTCGAAGGCATCGCCGAACAGGGCCTCCTGGTCTCGTCGGGCTTCGCCGAGGGGCGGCCCGGACAGGGCATCCTGTCGCCGACCATGACCGCGGCGAAGGCCGAGGGCGGCTATCTCATCAACGGCTCGAAGAAGCCGTGCAGCCTGGCGCACTCCATGGATCTGCTCACCGCGTCCGTGGCGCTGCCCACCGACTCCGGCTCCGAGATGGCGGTGCTCCTGGTTCCGCGCGGCACTCCGGGCATCACCGTCCACCCGTTCTGGAAGAGCTGGGCGCTGGCCGGCGCGGAGAGCGACGAGGTGCGGCTCACGGACGCCTTCGTCGACGAACAGCTCGTCGTGCGGCCGGAGTTGGGCGGAGCCGGTGAGCTGGACGAGCTCCAGACGGTCGGCTTCATCTGGTTCGAGCTGCTGATCTCGGCGTCGTACCTGGGCATGGCCGGCGCCCTGGTGGAGCGGGCGCACGCAGCGGGCCGGGGCAGCGTCTCCGACCGGGCCGAGCTCTTCATGACCTACGAGAGCGCGGGCCTGCTCCTGGAGGGCGTGGCCCGAATGCTGGGGGACGGCGAGCACGGCAACGAGGCGCTCGCCAAGACGCTGGTGGCCCGGTACGCGGCGCAGGACGCGCTCGGCGTGGCGGTGCGGCGGGCGGTGGAACTGCTCGGCGGCATGGCGTTCATCGGCTCGTCCGACGTGGCCTACCTCGCCGCCGTCTCGCACGGGCTCGCCTTCCACCCGCCTTCGCGGGCGAGCTTCGCGGCGCCCTTCCTCGACCACGTCGACGGCCACCCGCTGCGGCTGGCCTGAAGGGGTGGACACCATGACGGTCACGACAACACCGGTCAGGGAACTGCCCGACCGGGACGCCCTCGGCCGCCTGTACCGGGCCCGGCTCAGCAAGGGCCGGGCGACGCTCGGCGAGATGTTCGGCGGCCATGTGGAGGTGGCGTCCGAGGGGGCGTGGGTCACCACGGCCGAGGGGCGCAAGTTCCTCAACTGCGGAGGCTACGGCGTCTTCATCACCGGCGCGAAGCACCCCACGGTGATGCGCCACGTACGGGAGCAGCTGGAGCAGCACCCGGTGGCGACCCGCCTCTTCATGGAGCCGCAGATCGCCCTCGCCGCCGACGCCCTGGTCTCCGTCGCCCCGCCCGGCCTGGAGCGGGTGCACTTCGCGGGCTCGGGCGCCGAGGCGGTGGAGGCCGCGATCAAGGTGGCCCGCACGCGCGGCAGGACCCGGCTCGTCGCGATGGCGGACGGCTACCACGGCAAGACGATGGGCGCCCTCAGCCTCACCGGCAAGGACGTCTTCCAGGACCCCTTCCGCCCGCTGCTGCCTTCGGTCACGCATGTGCCGTACGGCGATGTGGAGGCCCTGCGCAAGGAGCTCGCCGCCTGCCCGGGCGAGGGCTGTGTCTTCGTCGAACCCGTGCAGGGCGAGGCGGGGGTCGTCATTCCGCCGCCCGGCTATCTGGGCGCGGTCGAGAACGCCTGCCGCGAGTACGGGGCCCTGCTCGCCGTCGACGAGATCCAGACCGGCCTCGGCCGGCTCGGCACCTGGTGGGGCTGCGGTCCCGAGGGAGTGCGCCCCGATCTGCTGCTCGTCGGCAAGGGGCTCAGCGGCGGCGTGGTCCCGGTGTCCGCGGTGCTCGCGACGCCCGAGGTGTTCGGCGCCTTCGACCGTGATCCGTATCTGCACACCTCGACGTTCTCCGGTGCGCCGCTCGCGATGGCCGCCGCGCGCGGCGCGATCGCGGCGCTTCGCGAGGACAACCTGGTGGGGCGGGCGCGGGTACTCGGCGAGGAGATCCTGCGGGTCGTCGGCCGGATCGTGCGCGGCCACTACGCAACGGCCGTGCGCGAGGTGCGCGGGCGCGGACTGATGCTGGGCATCGAGTTCGCCGAACCCGGCCCGGCGGGCGACCTGCTGATCGAGCTGATCCAGCACGGCGTCATCGCCAACCACTCGCTCAACTCCCATCTGGTCCTGCGGCTCACCCCGCCCGCGGTCCTGACCCGCGGCGACCTGGACTTCCTGTACGAGGCGGTGGACCGGGCCTGCCGGGCCCAGGCCGCCCGCTACACACCGACCCGTGAAAGTGGCTGAGACAACCATGCGCAGCACTCAACTGACCGTCCGTGTCGAGGCGGTCTGCCCCAGCACGGCCTACCACCGCATCAAGGACTACGCGCGCTATCCGGAACTCGCCCCCGTCGTACGGTCTGTGACGGTCCACGAGGTGGGTGAGGGAGAGGAGCGCAGCGACTGGGAGGTGTACTTCCGCAACGGCATCCTGCGCTGGACGGAGACCGACCGGTTCGACGAGGCGAAGCTGCGGATCTCCTTCCGCCAACTCGAAGGCGACTTCGCCGAGTTCACCGGCACGTGGTCGGTGACGCCGGACGGCGAGGGGTGCCTGGTGGACTTCGCCGCCGAGTTCGACTTCGGCATCCCGAGCCTCGCGGGCATTCTCGACCCGGTCGCGGCGCGGGTCCTGAAGGAGACCATCGGCGTAGTGGTCACCAGCCTCTTCGAGCGGGCCCATGTGGTCGGCGACGACCCGGTGGCACGCTCGGTCGCCCTGGCCGCCGCGGCCGCGCCCCACCGGAACCGCCCCGGAGCGGCCGCCTGATGGACGCGAAGAACCTCTTCGAGACGCCGGTGACGTACCGCCTCGTCCGCCTTGAGTACGCGGTCGGGCTCGCGGTCGCCGCCGGGCTGCTCCTCGCCCATCTCGGCGAGGTGCGGTGGGGCGTGGCAGCCGGCCTCTTCGTGTACATCGACCTGATCGGCTACATCCCGGGGGCGATCGCCCATCACCGAAGCCCGGACGGCCGGATCCCGCAGACGTATTACGTGCTCTACAACGTGATGCACAGCCTCGCCACCCAGACACTGGTGGCGCTGGCGTGGATCTGGCTGTTCGGCGCCGAGTGGGCGCTGCTCGCGCTGCCCATCCACCTGTTCGGCGACCGGGCGGTCTTCGGGAACTTCCTGAAGCCGTTCGGCGTGGGCTTCGAACCCGTGGCGCACCCCGCGTACCAGCGCTTCAGCGGCGAGTACGCGGCCGGAACCACGGGCCGGGAGCACCACGCGGTACGCCTCGGTGCGAGGCCGTCATGACGGCGCCGGGGAGCGTGTCCACCCGTACGGGCTGGCGGTTCGCGTCGGGGGTGTCCGTGCTGACCTGCGGGGCGGCGGACCGGGCGCACGGGGTCACGGTCAGCACGCTGTCCGTGGCCTCGGTCCACCCGCCGATGGTCTCGGTCGCGCTGCGCCGGGGCAGCCGGGGGCTCGGCGCGCTGCTCACGGCGGGCCGCTTCGTGGTCAACGGCCTCACGGTCCAACAGGCCCCGCTGGCCCGGTACTTCGCGCGCAAGGACCGCAGCGACGGGCTGGCCCTGTTCGGCCCGGAGGCCGAGTCGGCGTGGGAGCCGTACACCGCCGACGGGGTGCCGCTGCTCGCCGGAACGGTCGGGCGTCTTGAGTGCCGGATCGAGCGGACCGTGCCCGTCGGCGACCACGAGCTGCTCATCGCCCGCGTGCTCGGCTCATACCTCGGCAGCGGCACTCCCCTGCTCAACACCGACACCAGGAGCTGAATCCGATGACCGACACCAAGAGCGTTCTCGGCGCGATACCCGCCGAGGCCGACCGGGAGCAGGCGCCGTCCCTCGTGGACGGGGCGATGCGCCTTGAGCTGACGGCCGCCGACTGCGATCTGCGGTACTGGCTGCGGGCCGTCCCGCAGGGCACCCTGCGCGGCCAGGAACTGGGCCACGCCGACGACGTCCGCCCGCTGGCGGTGACCAGCGAGCCGGGCCCGCTGAACGACGCCCTCACCCAGGAGCTGGCGTTCCGCTCGATCGCGGAGGAGAAGGCGACCCGGGCGATCTCCTATCTGGTGGCGCTCGCACCCGACATCGACAGCATGGAGTTCTACGCCACCCAACTCCTGGACGAGGCACGCCATTCGATGGTGTTCCGCTCGCACCTGACGTCGCTCGGCGTGGCCGAGAGCGAGCTGTGGCCGACCGTGGAACGGCTGGCCGGAGCGGACCGCGAGGCGGTTCTGGCGCCGTTGGAGGAGCTCGGCCTCCGGGTGCTGCGCGACGAGGGCGACTTCATCGGGGGCGTGGTCGTCCTGACCATCCTGGTCGAAGGGGTGCTCGCGCCCGCGGCGGAGCTCAGCGAGCGCAAGTGGCGGATCTTCGACCCTGCGGCCGCCGACATCGAGCGGGGCGCCGCCATCGACGAGATCCGGCATCTCACGGTGGGCAGCTCAATCGCCCGTGAACACCTTCTCGCGCACCCCGAGGACAAGACCCGCATCCTCGAACTGATCGCACGAGGACGGGAGTTGTGGGGCTCACTGCCCGCCACGGACATGATTTTCCGCCGCGAGTCCCTCTTCCAGGAGGGGCTGCGCAAGCACGCCGAGCTGGCTGGTGACTACGAGATCTGGCCGGGCCGACGCCTGGTGGACACCGATGTCGAGGAGCGCATGACGACCGCGCTCGGCTGGGCGGACGCCATGCAGCGCCGCCGCCTGGAGTACATGGGTCTGGAGGAGGCACTGTGACGACCACCGTCCCCACCTCGTCCGGCACGCTGGACGAGGTCACCCGGATCGTGCGGAACGCCGGCCTGATGGACACCCGTCCCGGCTACTATGCCTGGAAGATACCGCTCAACTTCCTTCTCCTGTCGGTCGGCTGGGTGCTCTTCGCGGTCGTGGGCGACAGCTGGTGGCAGCTCGTGGTCGCCGCGTATCTGGCGTTCTGCTTCGGGCAGACGGGCCTGATCGGTCACGACGCGGGCCACCGGCAGATCGTGCGCACCCGCCGCGGCACCGATCTGCTCGGCCACTTCCACGGCAACCTGCTGACCGGGGTGAGCTTCGGCTGGTGGGTGGGCCACCACACCGCCCACCACAACTATCCCAACCATCTGACACTGGATCCCGACATCCTGCGCCGCCAGGTCATCTTCGACGCGAGCCAGCGCGAGCAGCGGACGAGCCGGGCGGCCCGCTTCATCGTCCGCCACCAGTCGTGGATGTTCTTCGTCCTGATCACACTTGAGGGCGTACGGCTGCACATGTCCGGCTATGTGGCCGCGCGGCGGGGCGCCCTGAAGAAGTACCGTGGGACCGAACTGGCTGTGCTCACCCTGCACTTGGCGGCGTACCTCGCCGGCGTCTTCTACGTTCTGCCGCCCGCGAAGGCGGTCGCGTTCATCCTGGTGCACCAGCTCCTGTTCGGCTTCTACATGGGGCTGCTCTTCGCTCCGAACCACAAGGGTCTGCCGGTGCGCGACGGCGAGACCGAGGAGTTGGACTGGCTCACCCGCCAGGTGGTCACCTCGCGGAACCTGCGCCCGGGCCGGGTCACCGACTTCTTCTACGGCGGCCTGAACTACCAGATCGAGCACCATCTGTTCCCGTCGATGCCGCGTACGAGCCTGCACCGCGCCCAGCCTCTGGTGAAGGAGTTCTGTCTGCGCGGCGGCCTGCCGTACGCCGAGGTGTCGCTCATCGCGTCGTACCGGGAGGTCTCCGGATACCTGGGCGGCATCAGCGCGGAGGTCGCCGAGTCGGAGGGGACGGCGACCTCCGCACCACCATAGGCCTGTGGGCTTCATCGGGTCCGGGCCTGTCCGGCCAGGGCGCGCACGACCGCCGCGGCGGCCACGGCGTGCCCTCGGCCGCCCAGCCGTCCGGGCTGCGAACTCCACAGCAGCTTGGAGTCGAGACCCTTCTCATACGCCATCAGGTCGATGTGCACGGCGCCATGACGCAGCGTCACGACGGTGACGCGCTCGACGAGGAGGCGCTGCCGGGTGCGGATGCGATCGCGCTGGGCGTCGGCCACCTGGCCGGATCCCGACCAGTCGAAGGGGCTGACCACGGCGGCGTCCCGGCAGGTCGCACCCTTCAACGACGTCAGAATCCGGCTGAGTTCGGACTCCACCACATCGGGGTCGAAGCTGCGCGCCCGCAGATCGGGGCCGCCGCAGGCCAGTACCGCGAGGTCGGCCTCGAAGGCCAGCGCCTGCGCCAGCTGCCGGGACCGCACCTCGGACAGGACCAGGTCACGCCGGGGGCGCAGGGACAGGCAGGCGAGTTCGGGCGGCCCGGCCTGCCTGAGCAGGCAGGCCACCCGCTCGGGCCAGGCTTTCGCCCGCCGGTCGCGCACCGCGGCCACCGGCACCGGGCCCGCCTCGCAGCCGCCGAACACCACGGCCCGCCGCCACGGAAGGCCCGCCAGCAGTTCCTCGGGCTCGCCCGGCCGTAGGACATACGGATCGGGGCCCTGCGGATCGGGACTGTACTGATCGGGGTTGTACGGATCGGGACCCGGCGGATCGTGATCCTCCATGGCGTTGCCTCGCTCGACACTCAACCGGCTTTCTCCTCACAGCAGTTGATCCGGTCCGTGTGTCCCGGCAGCTGCTCCTCGGCCCGCAGGCGAACGATCTCTCCCCACGGAACGGTCCCGCTGAACAACTCCTCTCCAGCCCCGTTCACGAGCCGCACCCTCACGTCGGCGGCCCGGTGCCGGTCCGGGGTGCGGGCGAGCAGCCCGACCAGCTCGGCCGCGTTCCGCCGGACGAGCTCGACCAGGACGGCCCGGTCCGCCGCCGCGACGAGCGCATCGATCGCCGCGGGGTCGGTGGCCGCGGCGTTGTCGAGCAGCGGCGCCGCCCCGTCGAGCACCTGCCGCGCGGTGTCCGCCAACAGGCGGTCGCCGAGTGCGAGATGAGCGAGCGTACGGTCGACATCGCCCCCAGCCCCGCCGTCGGCTTCGGAGCCGACGCCGACCCGGGAGGCCGCGGCACGGAACAGCCCGTCGTACGCCGACTCAAGTCCGGCGGTGTCCCACATGACCTCGGATGTGCGAAGCGGGGTCGACCCGAGGTCCGCCGCCCCGCCATCGAAGCCCGCGGGCGCGGGCCGCTCGGTCTGAACCCGCCTGCTCAGAGCCCCCTCCCCCAGATCACCCAGCGCCAGCTCGACGAGTCGCGAAACCCCCGCCGGATCCAACTCCGCCAGATTTTCGACCAGTTCGACGACTTCCGGCTCGCCGCCGCAGCGCAGGAACTTGCGGCGGGCCAGTTCCTCGTGGCCCGGCCCGTCCGTGCTGCCCGCCGCTCCCACGGCGGTGCGGCGCTCGGCCCGCAGCTCACGGCCGTCGTGCAGCCTCACGGTGACCCGGGCGCCCAGATCCTTCGTCGCCCAGCGGAAATCGTCCGCCGGGGCCAGCCAGTCCGGCGGCAGTGCGTCCGCGGCTTCCCGGCCGGCCGCCCCGGCCCAGCCCGCGGCCCGCTGCCCCGCGCGCCGCAGCGCCTGTCCCAGCGGGGCCGTGGCGAGCAGCGCCGCCCGGCTCAGCGCCGGGTCGTGGACGGTCCGTACCTTCGCGGCGAGCGCCCAGCGTTCCGGCCGGGCGACGTCGGGCGGTGCGAGGTCGGCGGGCTCCAGGGATCCGGTCAGCAGGGCGGTCGCCACGTTGTAGGGCACGGAGAAGTTCAGGGCGGCCACGCTGGAGTGGGGACCGACGGACTCGGAACGGGTGAGCCGGTCGAGGCCGCTGGTGAACAACGAGCCCTCGACCACGACCTCGGCGATGCCTTCGTCCCCCAACTCCCTTACCACCGCGTGAAGTTCGGACGCGCAATCGATGGCCGCGCTGAGATAGGCGCTGCCGGGGTGGACCTTGTACGAGAGCGTCTCGGTGTACCAGAGCGTGCCGAGCCCGCCGACGGCTTCCTCGGGGAGCGGCAGCGCGGCGAACCGGTGGAGGAAGCCCTGGGGGTGTTCGAGGACGTCGGCCGGTCCGCCGAGTCCCGCGCGGGCACCGTCGCAGGCGCTGAGCCCGATGCGTACCGGAACGGCGGCCGTGTACAGCTTGGCGTCGGTGGTGAAGAAGCCGCGCGGGAGCGTCCAGGTGGGGGTGGTGAAGGCCAGGCCAAGGGCGTTCACCCAGGTGTCCGTGAGAGCGCTCTCGGCGCGCAGCCTGCCCGCCACCGCACCGGCGAGATGGGTGTGCCCGGCGGTCTGGCCCCGGAACGGGCCGAGCGTGGCGGCGGCCGTGATGCGGGCCGCGCATTCGTTGGCCGCCAGGATCGCGGTGGCGAGCCGCCGCCCGTCGAGGCCGAGCGGCCCGGCATACACCAGGGGGACGTTGACGCAGGAGTGGGAGAGGTGCCCCGCGAACGCGGTGTCGTCGAAGTCCAGGCAGATGGTGGCCATGGCCAGGGAGTGCGCGGCGCGCTCGGGGTCGGCCTGGAGAGGGCTCCCGTACGCCTGGCTGATCCTGGCACCGAGCGGGTGGCCGTATCCGGCCCGGGCGGCGGCGAGCTGGCTGAGCAGTTGGCTCCTGAGGTGGGCGAGGACTCGTTCCGGGGCGTCCTCGACGTCCAACTGGCTTGTCCAGGAAGCTAGTTGGGCCAGCAGTGAAGGCTCACTCATCCCTGCCTCCGGCCCATGGCGGCCTCGGGCTGCGCCGCCTCGGCCTGCTTCGGTGCGGCGCCGTCTCCTCGTCGGCGCAGGAAGACCAGGGCGCACAGGCCTCCCACCAGGGTGCCTGCGGCGGCGACCTCCATCACCAGGTGCATGCCGTCGATGAAGACGGGGCCGACCGCGTCCATGACGGTGCCGCGCATGCCGGGTGGCAGCGTCCCGGCCTGCGACAGGTCGCCGCCGCTGAGCTGGTCGTAGGCGCGGTCGCGGACCTGCTGCGGGAGGGGGGCCGCCGAAAGCGCTCCCGGGAGCCCGTCCCGCAGGTGGCGGAGCAGCAGGGCGCCGGCGAGCGCGACCCCGAACACCGCGCCGACCTGCCGGAAGGTGTTGGAGATACCGGAGGCCGTGCCCGCCTGCTCGGGCGGGACCGAGCCGAGCAGGGCGACCGTGGCCGGGGCGCCGGTGAAGGAGACGCCGACGCCGAGCAGCGCCAGGGCCCACCAGTAGCCGCCGAAGCCGGTGTCCACGTCAAGGGCGGTCAGGCCGTAGAGCCCGGCAGCGGACAGGACGGATCCGACGACGATCGGCCGGCGTGGGCCCGCCTTGGCGGCGACGACGCTCGCCGCGAACGAGGCGATCATGATGGGTACGGTCAGCGCGAGGAAGCGGACGCCGGTCTCCACACTGCTCAGCCCCTGAAGGCTCTGCAGGACGAGCGTCAGCAGGAAGATCGCGGCGAACAGGCCGAAGAGGCTGAGGAAGTTGACGGCTCCGGCGACCGCGACGACCGGGCTGCGGAAGAGCTTCAGCGGAAGCATCGGGTCGGGCCGGCGCAGTTCCCAGAACACGAACAGCACGAGGGTCACCGCGGAGAGCACGAACGATCCGACGATGAGCGCCGAGGCCCAGCCCCTGCTGTTGCCCTCGATGAGCGCGTAGGCGAGCGTGGCGATCGCGACGATGAACAACGCCTGCCCCGTCAGGTCGAGTTGGCGGGCGCGCGGGGACCGGTTTTCGGTGAGCAGCCGGGCGAGGACGAGCGCGGCGAGCACGCCGATGGGAACGTTGATCCAGAAGATGCTCTGCCAGCCGACGTGGTCGACGAGCACTCCGCCGGCCACGGGGCCGGCGGAGAGCGCGACACCGCCGATGCCCGCCCAGATGCCGATGGCCTTGGCCCGGGCGGCGGGTTCGGTGTAGGCGGCGGAGACCAGGGCGAGCGACACCGGGATCATGACGGAGCCGCAGATGCCCTGGAGGGCCCGGCCCACGAGCAGCACGCCGATGGATCCGGCGAGCGCGCACATCACCGAGCTGAGGGTGAAGCCGATGAGGCCGCCGAGGAAGAGCTTCTTGCGGCCGAGGACGTCCCCGAGGGTGCCCGAGGTGAGCAGCAGGCAGGCGAACGCGAGCGCGTAGGCGTCCACGATCCACTGCAACTGGGTTATTCCGGCGGTGAGTTCGTGCTGGATGTTCGGCAGCGCCACGTTCACGATCGTGGCGTCGAGGTACACCATGAACACGCCGAAGCAGAGGAAGGCCAGCAGCAGCCCCTTCCTTGGGGCATGTGCTGAGCCGGCGCCGATGGTCTCGCTCATTGCGGATCCTCACGTGAGGGGGTCCGGGGACGGTCTGGCTTTCGCAACATAATGACCGGCGGTCAGTCAGTCAATGCGCAATGACTGGCGGTCAGTCACCAGAAGGGTAGATTGGGCCATGACCAACTCCCCGCAACCGGAGGCGAGTTCATGGCCACCACCAGTCCCCCGAGCCGTCCGCGCCGCAAGCGGGTCACCAGGAGCCCCGAGGACCGCCGCGCGGCGCTGCTGAGCGGCGCCGCCGAGGTGTTCCGCGAGAAGGGCTTCGCGGACTCCACCGTCGCCGAGCTCGCCGAGGCGGGCGAGGTCGCGAAGGGCACGTTCTACCTGTACTTCGACTCCAAGGACCATCTGCTCGGCGCGATGTGGGAGGAGTACGTCGACCGGTTCCTGGTGACCACCCGGGCGCTCCTCGACGAGGGCGGGGCCTGGTGGCCGACGCTCGACCGGCTGGTGCGGGCGCTGGTGGCGCACGCCGTCGAGAACGCAGAGCTGCACCGCATCGTCTACCGCTCGGCGAACGCCAAGTCCCTCGATCTGTGCCGGAGTTCGAACCAGCGGGTCATCGACCTGATGGCGGAGTTCATCGGCCGGGGCGCGCTCGCGGGCGCCTTCCGGGCCGGGGACGTCGGGCTCGCCTGCCGCATGCTGTTCCACGGCGCGCACGGTCTGCTGGACGACCTGATCAGCAGCGCGGAGCCCATCGACGTCGAGGCGGTCACGGCCGCAGTCCTCGAACTGGCCCACCGCGGCCTGGGCGCGCCCGAGCCGACCGCCTGAGACCACCCGGCCCACGGTCTCAGTGCCGTCTCAGCGAAATCTCAGCCCACGCCCGCAGGATCGGAACGTACGCGGAAAGAGGCGTACGGGGAGAGGTACCCGAAGCGGCCCAACGGGGTTCCGGTGCTTTCCGGTCCGGGTGTGAAAGCCCTCGCAGGTTCGAATCCTGCCCTCTCCGCCACAGCCCAGGAGCCGCCTGTCGCGACGAGGTGCCCGCCGATGACTCCATCTCTCATGTCCGTTCTGGTAGTGGCCAACCCGGCCGCGGGAACGTACACACCGGAGATGTCGGAGGCAGTCGTCCGGCGGATCGCGGGGGTCGGCGCGGCAGTCGAGCTGGCTGTGACCGAGCGGCCGGGCCATGCCCACAAGCTCGCCTTTGCGGTGGGCGAGCGGGGCGGCCCGGCCCTCGTGGTGTCCATCGGAGGCGACGGCACCGCCCATGACGTCATGACCGGCCTGTACGAGGGCGCACCGGCGGAGCGGCGCGTGCCGCTCCTCGTGCTGCCCTTCGGCACGGGGAATTCCTTCTACCGCGAGATCTGGTCCGACCGGCCCTGGCAGGAGGCCCTGGAGAGCGCGCTCTCGCGGCCGCGCGTGCGCCGGGTCGACCTGGCCCGCGTCGCCGAGACGGACGGCCTGGCGCTGCTCGGCGCCTCGTCCGGCCTCGCCGCCCAGACGCTGGTCACCGCGCGCTCCGTCGCCGACACGGGCCGGGCCCGCTACGAGGAGGCCCTGGCCCGCACCGTCGAGGCGTTCCGCCCTTACCCTGGCCGGGTCACCGTCGACGGCGAGGTCGTCCACGCGGGCCCGACGGTCTCGGTCGGCGTGGGGGGCGGCCGCCATCGCGGCGGCCGGTTCATGCTGCTTCCGCGGTCCGTCATGGACGACGGACTGCTCGACGTCTGCGTCGCGGGCACGGCTCTGCCTCTCCCCGAGCTCCTGCGGCTGTGCCGCGACGGCAGCCATGTGGGCGGCCCCGGAGTCGTGTACGCGCGGGGCCGTCGCGTGGTGGTGGAGCGCACCGACGGGGAGCCACTCGTCTTCGAGTACGACGGCGATCTGCTCCCGGGCGCTGCCGCCCGCTACACCCTGGACGTGGACCCGCACGCCCTCCCAGTACTCGCCCCGTGACGGGCCCGAGCCGCGCACGGCGTTCCGGACTTCTTCCGGCCCAAAAACCCGGAACGCCGGAGGTCAGGGGTGTTCGGTGGGGTGATCGCCGGTTCAGCGACCGATCTCGAATGCGGGCGGTTCAAGGCTGTTCAGGCATGCGGTCCTCGGTGCGGCCGGAGTGTCGAAGAAGGACACGGCCATCTCCTGAGCGCACTTCGAGGTGGCGAACACCACGTGCGGCTCGTAGGGGACCGTGACGACCTTGGCCTTGCTCAGCGTACGGGCGACGTACGGTCCGTTGTCCGCTCCGGTCTGGGAGTCGAAGCCGCCCGACAGAGCGAGCGTGGGGATGTCGCTGCGCGTGGCGTCCCGGATCGAGGGGGCGGCGGCGGGGACGTTCCAGGTGTCGCAGTCCGGGCGGAGGAAGGTGAGTTGCGGCGCCTGGGCCTGGACCGGGCGGGGAAACGTCGGAAAGGCTTTCCGGCCGCCTTCGAGCGCCTGGGCCTGGCTTTCGTACGGTGTCCACTCGCTGCAGAAGACGCCGTAGACGAGACCGTGGGCGACCTTGCCGATCGCCGCCGGGCTGAGCTTGCCGCCCGCGTACTGCCGGGCGATCCGCTGGGGCTTGCCGTGGGCCAGCTCGTCGAGGGCGGCGGGTACTTGGGGGGCCACATGGGTGGCGGAGGTCAACCAGTTCACCAGGGCTCCGCCGTCCAGCACGACCTTCACCGGCTTGCCGCCGCCGGGCAGCGTGACGGTGGTGGTGACCGGCTTGGCTTCGAGGTCGCGCACGAGCTTGTCGAAGGTGGCCGACAGGTTGGGATAGCGCTTGTTGCACGCGGGCTGGTCGGCGCAGGCGTTGAACAGGCCGTCGATGCCCTGCCGGAAGCTGTTCCAGGTCATGACCGAACCGGCCTTGGACGGCGGCAGTATGCCGTCGAGGCCCACCGAGCGGAGCCCGTCGGGGTGCAGGCGCATAGCGACCAGGGCCAGGTGGGTGCCGTAGGAAATGCCGTACAGGTTCCACTGCTTGATGCCGAGCACGGTACGCAGGTCGTTGTAGTCGGCGGCGCTCTCCGTGTCGTTGTAGGCGCTGAGGTCGATGCCGCGGGCCGCCAGCTTGTCGCGGCAGGCCCTCGTGGCCTCGACGTGCAGGCGTTCGGTGGACGGAGCGTCGGAGACGAGACCGACGGCACGTGCGTTGAACTCGTCGATGTTGGGACACAGGACGTTCGGCTCGGCCGAGTACGTACCGCGCTGCGACATGAAGATCACGTCGCGGTCGCGGTTCAGGCCGCCGTCGATCGCCATTTTCGCCTCACCGACCGCGTCGTCCCCGGGTCCGCCCGCGAGCCACACGATGGGGTCGGGTTTCGGCGTGGCGGACGCGGCGGCCACGATCGCGACACCGAGCCTGATCGTCCTGCCGGTCGGTTTGGCGCGGTTCTCGGGCACGGTGAGGGTTCCGCAGCGGGCGCCCTTGAGCGCCTCGATCGGTTCCGGCGTCCTGGGGCAGGCGCCCGGTTCGTAGCGGGCGTCGCCCACCGTCCGGGCGGCCGTGCCGATCGGCGCCCCGGGACTGGCGCCGGCGGGGGTGCGGGACTGTGCCTGCACCGGTGCCGCGAGCAGTCCGGTGACGAGGAGACCGGCCGCCATGCCGGCCGACGCGGCCTGGAGTCGACGTACGGTGCGGCGACGACGAGGTGCTCGCTGGCGGGCCATCTGGACCTCCCGGTTACTTCGGGACAATCGTGAACGGTTCGGGTGCGAGTCCGGCCACGCAAGAGGTGTCGGGAGCGGTCGGGCGAGCGAGGAACGACGCCAGCACGCGTTGCGCGCAGGGCGACTGCGGGACCACCCAGTGGCCGATCCCGGGTACCAGGACGGCGGTCGAACGGGACAGGCCGGCTGCCACGCCCTTGGCCCAGCTCGCCCCGGTCTTGGCGTCGAACGTGCCGGAGACGACGAGCGCCGGCACGGAGCTGACCGTGGCCACCCGCTGGATCTTCGCCCGGTCCGGAACGTTCCAGAGACCGCACACCGGGTACTGGAAGGGCAGCTGCGGCACTTGGGCCAGGACCGTGTCCGGCCATCCGGGGAAGGCCTTGCGCCCCGCCTTCAGCACGTCGGATTCCGAATGGCCCGGGGCCCACTCCCCGCACGCGATCGAGTTGGTCAGGCCGTGCGCGAATTGGCCGGTCTTCTGGACCGAGCCGGCCGCCCGGGCCTGCGCGAAGCGCTCCGGGTTGCCCCGGCTGAGCTCGTCGAGCGCCGCCGGGATGTCCTTGGGCCGTGGGGTGAAGGCAACGATCAGGTTCAGCAGGGCGCCCCCGTCGAGGACGGTCTTGACCTGCTTGCCCCCGCTCCGCGGCGTGACGTTCAGCGTCAGGGGGTGGGCTTCCAGCTTGTGCACCTGCTCCGTCAGCAGGCCGGGGAGGTCGGGGTACCGGTCCTTGCAGGCGGGCTGCGCCGCGCACGCGTCGAAGATGTTGTGGATTCCCTCCGCGGCGCTGCCCCATCCCCACGGCAGGGTCAGGAACCGGGGAGGCGCGATCGAGTCGATCGCCACGGCGCGGATTCCCTCGGGGTGAAGGCGCAGGTAGGTGAGGGCCAGATCGCTGCCGTAGGAGTATCCGTACACATTCCACTCGGGGATGTGCAGAGCCGTGCGCAGGTCGGCGAAGTCCGCCGCGTTCTCGGTGGAGTTGTACGCGCCGAGGTCGACACCGTCAGCGGTCAGGCGGGCCCGGCAGTCCTGCACCGCCTTCAGCATGAGCTGCTGCGC
Source organism: Streptomyces mauvecolor (assembly GCF_039532965.1). Classification (NCBI taxonomy): domain Bacteria; kingdom Bacillati; phylum Actinomycetota; class Actinomycetes; order Kitasatosporales; family Streptomycetaceae; genus Streptomyces; species Streptomyces mauvecolor. The sequence goes on from NZ_BAAASQ010000056.1 coordinate 42,562, forward strand.
CTGCTGCGAGTCATAGCCCAGTCCCACGGCCCGGGCGTTGAACCGGTCGACCTCCGGGCAGGCGAGGTTCGGCTGATCGTAGAGGTTGCCGCGCTGGGCCATGACGATCAGCTCGCGGTCCTTGTTCAGGCCGGAGCCGACGAGGAAGGGAATGTCGTCGAACGTGTCGGCACCGGGACCGCCCGCCATGAACACCACCGGGTCCGCGGCCGGCGTCCCCGCGGCGGTCGGGATTCTCGCCACGGCCAGCTTGATGGTCCGGCTTCCGCGGAGGGAGCGGTTCTCGGAGACCTCCAGGAAACCGCACCGGGCCCTGTTGAGCTCTTGGACGGGCTCCGGTGGCTTCGGACAGGTGCCCGGCACGAACCGGGGGGCTGTCGGGCCGGACTCGGGAGCCTGGGCTGATGCCGATGCGGCGCTGCCCGGTGCGGGGCCGCATACGGCCAGGCCTGCCAGGGCTGCCGCCGCAGTCACCGCTCGGATGCTGTGCTTTGGCATGTGATCTCGTTCCTCTGCCGACATCGCCGACGGCCGCCGACGGGGCCCGGCCGCAACGCGTTTGAGGCGGAACGCTCGCTTTCGACGCTACCGGGTGACGCGTTCGGGTGCACGCGCTGCGGTCACGACGCGTAACCCCCGGCCGTCCGACACGATGGGGCGCGCGCCGGTTCACCCTTCCCACCTCGCCGGAGTCACCATGGCCGCACCGTCGGACCCGCCTCGCCCTCGCAGCGCCGGGGGGTCGATCCTGCGGGTCCTGCTGTCCATCGCGGTCCTGATCGTGGTGGCGGTCGCCATGGGCTCGTGGGTGCAGTTCACCGAGCGGCAGGCCGTCGACACGGTCCACACCTCCGGATCCTCGGCCGCCGACCGGGTCGACGTGGAGGCTGTCGTCCAGCGCGTCGATGCCACGGCCAGGGAGCTGGAACTCCACGTCCAGGTCGTCCCGCGCGGAACCCTCGGCGAGGCGGAGGGATCCGCCCCTGTGGCCGGGCTCAGCCTCCAGACCTCCGGGGCTACGCTCGGTAACCTGGCGTTCAGGGCGCACGAGCGGATCGAGACCAGGGACGTGTCCGTCACGTTCAAAGGCGGGTCGATCAGCGACTACCCGTTCGACACCTACGAGACCGGCATCGGGTTCCGGGCTCAGCTGGGTGGCAGGCAGGTGCCGGTGCGCCTGCTGTTCTCCAACAACGACACGCTCTTCTCGGTCTCCGCCGAACCCGTGGCCTCCCGGCAGGAGGCCGCCGCGGGGCTGCGGCTGGCCCGATCGGGCAGCCTCCTCGTCTTCGCGGTCTTCATGATGGTCGTCATGTGGGCACTGGCGTCGTCCGTGCTCCTCGGGACGTGGTACCTGACGACCCGCGCCAAGAGCCTGGTCTGGCCCGCCCTCGCCTGGATGGCAGCCACCCTGTTCGCCCTCTCGGCGTTCCGCAACTCGGCCCCCGGCACACCCCCGATCGGCTGCGTGCTGGACTGGTTCGCCTTCCTGTGGGCCGAGACCATCATCGCCCTCTGCCTGGTCACCGCGGTCATCACCAGCATCCGCAGCGCCCTCCAGGCGGACGGCGCCCAGCCCGCCACGTGAGGCGGTGCGCACTCCGGTCAATGAGGTACCCGTAGATTTCGGCGGTGGTCGACAGGGTGGAGTGGCACCTGCTGGACGTGCGACCGGGATGCGACCACCCTGGCTCCGGATACGCGAAAGGCCGCCCTCCCACGAGTGAGAGAACGGCCTCCGACCTGCTAAAAGCATGGTCGGGACGACAGGATTTGAACCTGCGACCCCTTGACCCCCAGTCAAGTGCGCTACCAAGCTGCGCCACGTCCCGATGCCCGTCTGACCTGGGGTTTCCCCCGGTCGTTCGTGCATGAGAACAATACCGCACTTCCCCGGGTGGTCACGAACCCCTTTCCCCGGATGCCGCACGGCGGCCCTGAGCGGCGCCCGTCAGCCACCGGGCGCCGGATGCGCGTCCTGGATCTTGCGCGGGGCGACCTGGCGCCAGGAGTCGGCCAGGATCGCGGACAGCTCCCGCGCGCCGTCGAGGGCCGCGAGCCGCACCCTCAGCCGGCCGAAATGGCCGTCGTGCCCCTCACGCGGGAAGAACTTGCCGGGCTCGGCGGCGATCAGCCCGGCCCTCCTTCGGACATCTGACGCCCATCGAGGTGTCGTCGCCGAGCGGGGCGAAGATCTCCCCCCGACGCGGAAGGCGGGCATGCCCCAGGCGAGCTCCTCCGTCGCCTCGGAGAGCGCGATGCGACGTACGTCGTCGGCGGTGGCCATGGGACGACCGTACGCCGCACCACTGACAGCGGCCCCGCGCAGCCGCTCGGCGCTCCGGCTCGGCCTGCCGCCTCAGTCGGCCTCGGGCCGCTGCCCCCGCTCGAAGTAGGCCACGAGCCCGGGGTCCAGCCGCGGCACCTCGTGCGGGGTGCCGCCGGCCCGCAGCGAAGCCGTGGCCTGGTAGCCCGCGGCGACCGCCATCCGGGCGGCGACCGGCGAGGTGTCGGTGACGCCCCCGTCACGCACGAAGCGCAGGAACTCGTCGATGATCAACGGGTCCGCGCCGGCGTGCCCCTGGTCGTCCTCGGGCTTGGGGATGTCGTACGTCTCGTCGGGCTCGGCGCGGTACTCGGAGCGCCGGGAGTTCCAGACCTTCACCTGGCCGCCCGGGCCGTCGCCGAAGTTCTCCAGGCGGCCCGCGTCTCCGATGACCGTGTAGTTGCGCCAGTAGTCGGGGGTGAAATGACACTGCTGGTAGGAGGCGAGGACACCGTTGTCGAGGCGCATGTTGAGCAGCGAGACGTCCTCGATGTCGATGACCGGGTTGAGCGCACGCTGGGTGTGCGGCGGCCAGTGGCCGTCCTCGGTGTACCAGTCCTCGGTCTTGGGCTCGCCGGGAGCCCGGCGGTGCGGGTTGTCGCCGTACACCATCAGATCGCCCATGGCCTGGACGTCGCGCGTGTAGCCACCGGACAGCCAGTGCAGTACGTCGATGTCGTGCGCGGCCTTCTGCAGGAGGAGGCCGGTGGTGTACTGGCGCTCGGCGTGCCAGTCCTTGAAGTACCAGTCGCCGCCGTAGCCCACGAAGTGGCGCACCCACACCGTCTTCACGGTGCCGATGGCGCCGCGGCCGATGAGGTCGCGCATCATCCGGACGACGGGCATGTGGCGCATGTTGTGGCCCACGTACAGCCGGGTGCCGGTCCGGCGCGCGGTCTGGAGGATCTCGTCGCAGCGCTCGACCGTGATGTCCAGGGGCTTCTCGACGAAGGCCGGCTTCCCGGCGAGCAGGGCCGCGCAGGCGACGTCGGCGTGCGTGTGGTCAGGGGTGAGGACGAGCACGGCGTCGAGGTCGGGGGCCTCGATCACCTTGCGGTGGTCGGTCGTGACGAGCGCGCCGGGGAAGGCCGCGGCGGCCGCCTCGCGGGCCCGGGGGTCGGGGTCCGCGACGGCGGCGACCACGGCGCCGCGACCGGGCCGGTGTGCGGTGCGCGCGATGGTGCCGCGCATGCCGTATCCGATGACGCCGATACGGAGGTCGGTCATGTCAACTTCCTTCACGTCGGGCGGTGTTGTGGTGGGACGGGCGGGAGTGCCGCGGGACGGCCGGGCCGCGCCGGGGCGCGGGACGTACCGACCGGCGGGCACAATCTCGTCCAGGGGCACGCTGCGCATTGTTCTCGATGCCGGTGCCCACGGCAGGTACATCCCGGCAGCCACCCGCCGGCGTCGGCCGGGCGGGCGCCCGTACGGCCCACGGGGTGGCCGGAATCCTCACCACTTCCCCACACCTCAGGGACCGCGAGCGCCCGTACGGCAGCGTGGGCCGCTCGGTCAACCCCCGTTTCGCGTCGGCGACCGGTGTCCGGATGCGGACGCCCACTGGCCTGACCGTGCCGGTGCCGCACGACGCCGACCAGGGCGGCCTCCGATTCCGTATCGGATGCTCCGACACGCACCCCGGACCACTTCCGCGCACGGTGCGCGCCGGACCGCACCCCAACGCGCCGCCCCCGAGCGCAACCGCAAGCGTGACGGAGAGGTATCGGTGCCTCTTTCAGAACCGATCAACTCTCGTTCAAGGAAAGGGGGTTACGGATCAAGACAGTCAGCCGGAGATGCCCTCGCGAATTCCTGCCGGGCGGTCGGCGTGAAGCGCCGCGCGGCAAGGCGAGATCGCCGCCCCTCTTCGCTGCCGCCGGTCCGAGATCCGCCATGTCGCACGTCCCACAGGAGACAGGCAGGTCAGCGCTGCGATGGGGCGAATCGCCCAGCCTTCCCGACGGGTCGCGCGACCCGGCCACCGCGGGCACAACTCCCGTACACGGACGACCTGTTCGCCACCCGACGCCACCCCGGCGAAGCGACGGCGCAGGCCGGTGCGGCACTGCGGGCCTCCTTCATTCACCCACATGCATCAAGGGAAGGTCGCTTTCGTCGATGTCGAAGCCGAATCGGTTCTGCACGTGTCCCCGGATGTCACGACCGTGCCCATCCGATTCCGCTTCCTGGCCCTCAGTGCCACATGCCCACGAAACCTTTGCCGTTGGCATGTGGCAGAAAGTTGTGTGAAGGGGATGCAATCGACTGGGACCGAACGGGCCGGCCCGCACACAACACATCGCCATTCAAACGTCAACACGCCTGATTCTGGCCAAAGTTGACGGCGAATGTTGTACGAACCGAAGGTGATCCACAGCATTGAGGAGGTCGGCCTCTTCGGGACGGGACCACTGCCGATGCACCACCTGCCGGGCCTTCGCCTGGCGGGCGTTTCGCGGAGGAGGGCTCGCGGATGGACGGATACTTCAACAGCCGACTGCACCAACAACTCAGGGAAGACGTACGGCACTTCGCGGAACGCGAGGTCCGGCCGCGGATCGCCGAGATGGAGACGGCCCGCACCGTCCAGCACGAGCTGTCGCGGCTCATCGCCCGGCAGGGCTGGATAGGAGCCACCGTGAGCCCCGCGTACGGCGGTATGGGGGTGGGGCACCTCGGCAAGACCATCATCATCGAGGAGCTGTCCCGGGTGAGCGGCGCGATGGGCGCCATGGTGCAGGCCTCCCAGCTCGGCGTCGCCAAGATCGTGCACTTCGGCAGCGAGGAGCAGAAGAAGTGCTGGCTCCCGGCCGTTTCCTCGGGTGACTGCCTGCCGACGATCGCGGTCACCGAGCCGGAGTCGGGCGGTCACGTCCTGGGGATGGCGGCGAGCGCGGTCCGCGACGGCGACGACTATGTACTCAATGGCCGAAAAGTGTACGTCGGCAACAGCCACGTCGGCGATCTCCACGGAGTGATCCTGCGTACCGGACCGGGTTCGAAGGGGTTATCGGCCTTCCTCGTGGAGTCGGACCGGCCGGGATTCTCGCTCGGCGAGCACCGCGAGGCGATGGGCCTGCACGGTTTCAGCTTCGGCGAGGTCCACTTCCACAACTGCCGGGTCCCCGCGGCCAATCGGCTCGGCGATGAGGGCGACGGGCTCGCCGTCGCGTACTCCTCCAGCGTGCTCTACGGGCGAGCCAATCTCACCGCCGTGTCGCTCGGCATCCACCAGGCGATCCTCGACGAAACCACCCGGTTCTGCACGGAGCGGATTCGCTACGGCCGGCCGCTGTATGAACTCCCCAACATCAAAATCAAGTTGGGGCAGTTGAAGTCCCGCCTGATGACGGCCCGGCTCGTCGCCTACCACGCGGTCCATCTGCTCGACCAGGGGCTGCCGTGCGACGCGGAGCTCATGAACGCGAAGGTCGTCAACGTCGAGTCGACGCTGGACTCCGCGCGCAACGCCATGGAGATCCACGCGGCGGCCGGCCTGTTCACCGACCGCCCCATCGAGCGCTATCTGCGCGACGCCCACCACATCTTCGCCCCGGCCGGCACCTCGGACGTCCAGCTGCTGAGGCTGGCCGAGGTGGCCCTGGGCACGGCGAAGGGCCAGTGGTCGCAGCGGCTCTCCGAGCTGGTGCGCATGGAGGAGCTGGCCGCGGCCCACTGACCGTACGTGCACCGCGAGGGCGGCTCAGATACGGCCGTCCTCGCGCCGGTGGATCTGCTCGACGAGTTCCGCCGCCATGGACTTGATGGTCTCCAGGCCGGCTCGGCCCCAGGGCCGCGGCTCGGTGTCCACCACGCAGATCGTGCCGAGCGCGATGCCCGTACGGTCGATGAGCGGCGCCCCGAGGTAGGAGCGGATGCCGATCTCGTCCACCACCGGGTTGCCCGCGAAGCGCGGGTAGTCGCACACGTCCTCCAGGACCAGCGCCTTGCGCCGGACGACCACGTGCGGGCAGTACCCGTGGTCGCGGGCCATGATCCGGCTGACCCCGCCTGACGCGGCGGCCAGGTCCGAGCCGGTGTGCGCACCGTTCGGGGTGTGCAGACCGGCGAAGAACTGCTGGTTCTCGTCGATGAAGTTGACCATCGAGAAGGGCGCCTCGGTCACCTCGGCGAGCTTGCGCGCGAACTCGTCGAAGGCCGGGTCGGGCCACTCCCCCATGCCCAGCTGCCGCAGCCGCTGGACGCGGACCGGCGCCTCCCGGTCGACGGGGGTGAGCAGGAGGTGTCCGGTCGGATCGTACGTCATGTCAAGCTCCATGGCTGGTGGCTGCCGGGATGGTGGCGAGCAGATGCTGGACCAGGGTGACCAGCGTCCGGATGCCGGAGCTGCCGATGCGGGCGTCGCACAGCACGACGGGGACCTCGGGCTTGAGGTCTATGGCGGCCCGCACCTCCTCCGGCTCGTAGCGGTACGAACCGTCGAACTCGTTGACGGCGACGAGGAATCCGATGCCCCGCCGCTCGAAGAAGTCGACGGCGGAGAAGCATTCGTCGAGCCGCCGGGTGTCGGCGATGATCACCGCCCCCAGGGCTCCTTCGGACAGCTCGTCCCACATGAACCAGAAGCGCTCCTGCCCCGGTGTGCCGAACAGGTACAGCACGTGGTGGTCGTCCAGGGTGATGCGCCCGAAGTCCATGGCGACCGTGGTGGTGGTCTTGGACTCGACTCCTTCGAGGCTGTCGTGGGGCACGCTGACCGTGGTGAGGAGCTCCTCGGTGGAGAGCGGTTCGATCTCGCTGACCGCGCCGACGAAGGTCGTCTTGCCGACCCCGAACCCGCCCGCGACGAGGATCTTCAGCGCGGTCGGGAACTGGTCGACGGCGTCCCCGTCGGCCAGGGCGTCAAAGCCGTCGTCGTAGGCCATCGAGCACTGCCTCCAGCAGAGATCGGTCGGTGGGTGTGTGATGGAAGCGGGGGGCTCGCGCGGTCACCGCCCCGCAGTCCACCAGGTCGGAAAGGAGCACCTTGGTGACGACGGCCGGCAGCCGTAAGTGCGCCGAGATCTCCGCCACCGAGGTGGGCCCCTTGCACAGGCCGAGGGCCTGCGAGTGCTCGGGGCCCAGGAGCGTCTGGGGGATCGTGCCGGTGGCCATCACCTGCGAGAGCAGGTCCAGGGTCGCGGTCGGCCGGGTGCGGCCGTTGCTCACCGTGTAGGGGCGGATCAGCCGCCCGGCCGCGTCGTCGAGCCACGGCCCGTCCTGAGGGGCCGCCACGGTCAATTCCTCAGGCCGCTCGGGGTCCCGGCGCCTTGCCTGGCCGGCGTCACGAGGTAGGGCCGTACGCTCTTGACGAGCATGGCCATCTCGTAGCCGAGGACCGCGGCGTCGGCCTCCCGGCCGGCGAGCACGGCGAGACAGGTGCCCGATCCGGCCGTGGACACGAACAGCAGGGTGGAGTCGAGCTCCACCACGACCTGCCTGACCTCGCCCCCGTCGCCGAAGCGGGCCCCCGCGCTCCGGCCGAGCGAGTACAGGCCGGAAGCGAGGGCCGCCATGTGGTCGGCGCTGTCGGTGTCCAGGCCGTGAACGGATTTGACCAGGCCGTCCGAGGAGAGCAGAACCGCATTGCGGGTGTAGGGCACCCGCTGGACCAGTCCGCTCAGCAGCCAGTCGAGGTCCGAGACGTGTCCGGTCGGCGCATCGCTCGCCATGGTGCATCTACTCCTTGGAGTGTTCGGCGTCAGTTTCCGACTGGAGCGCCTGGGGGGACTGGTGGGTCGGCTGTGCGGGGTGACTCTGCTGTGCCTCCGCGAGGCCGATGCCGCGCTGGAAGGCGGCCATCAACCCCGGGTCGTGCAGGGCGTGTTCATCGTCCTTGCGGGGTGCGGGTGCGTCCCGCAGCTGGGGTACGAGGTGTTCCTGGCTGCGGCGCCGGGGCAGATCGGGGCGGCCCATGGTGCCGCGCACGGCTCCGTTCTGGGCTCTCGGGGTGACGGGCACCCGGGTTTCGACGGGCTCGGGGGCCGCGCCGTGGTGGATGCCGGGGGGTGCGGCGGCCGGGTTGGGCCGCTCGTCGTGCGCCCCGCGCACGGGCAGCGGGCCGCTGCCGTGGCCGGCGGTGGTGGGCTCCGGCAGATGCCGGTGCGGCGGGGGCAGCTGGTCGATGGCGGGCCGGGCCTGATGTGCGGGCTCCGGCTGTACGGGAGCGATGGCGGGCGCGGGGACGGCCGGCGGCAGTGGCGCACTCACCTCGGCGGGCCGGGTCACCTGAGGGGGTGACGGCACGACGGGGATCCGGCCGGTGGTGTCCCGCTCCGGGGTCTGCGCCGCCTGCGGCTGGGGCCGCCCCTGCTGGTTGAGGCCCTCGGGCTCGGCACCCAACAGGCCCTGCGGCAGCACCAGTACGGCCTGGACTCCGCCGTAGATGTTGGTCTGGAGGCGGACGGCGATGCCGTGCCTGCGGGCCAGCGCGGAGACCACGAACAGACCGATGCGGCCGTCCTGGAGGAGGTGGGCGACGTTGACCTGGTCGGGGTCGGAGAGCAGCGCGTTCATCTTGTTCTGCTCGGTGACCGGCATGCCGAGGCCGCGGTCCTCGACCTCGACGGCCAGACCGGCCGTCACGAACTGGGCCCGCAGCAGGACTTGGGTGTGCGGGGCCGAGAACACCGTGGCGTTCTCGACGAGTTCGGCGAGGAGGTGGATGACGTCGGCGACGGCGTGGCCGCGCAGTGTCCCGTCGATCGGCGGCACCAGCTTGACCCGGGGGTACTGCTCGACCTCGGCGATCGAGGAGCGCAGGACCTCGGTCATGGTGACGGGGTGGGACCACTGGCGCCGCGAGATGGCACCGCCGAGCACGGCGAGGTTCTCGGCGTGGCGGCGGATACGGGTGGCCAGGTGGTCGACGTGGAAGAGGCCCTTGAGCAGCTCGGGGTCCTCGACCTCGTTCTCCAGCTCGTCCAGGAGCTGGATCTCGCGGTGCACGAGGGACTGGAGCCTGCGGGCGAGGTTGACGAAGACCTCGACCTTCTGTTCGTTGCCGACGCTGCTGGAGAGCTGGGAGGCCTGCACGACGGCGACCACGGCCGCGTCGTGCGAGCGGGTCAGCTCGTGGGCGAGCAGCTCGAACTCATCCGCCCCTGCGGGCAGTTGGGCTGGTGCGTGACGCGCCGGAGGTCCTTCGCCGCGGCGCAGCGCCTCGACGACCGTACGGAGGTCGGCCGCCGAGCGGGCGCTGCTCCGGCGCAGTGCGTTGGCGCGGCCGAGCACGGTCTTGGCCGCCCGGTCGGCGCCGATCCCGGCCGCGATCAGCGCGGCGATGGCGAGCACGGCGAGGCCCGCGAGCACGGCCCAGAGCCCCACGGTGGGGTGCCGGCCGGTGGAGTGCAGGGTGAAGGCGACGGCGGCCGCGCCGCACAGCACCGCCACGGTGGCGGGCAGCACGGCGGCGCGCAGCAGCTGCGGGCGTATGCGGGACTCGGGTGACGGGCGCGGCCCGGGGGGCATCGGCGCCCGGCCCGCCGGGGCCGGATGCCCGGCGTCGGCGGTGGGCTGCTGCGGCCGGGTGGCGTTGCGGCCGTGCCGCCCGCCCTCGCGGCGGTCCGGCCGCGCGGCGGGTGCGCGGAGATGAGACATCGGTGTCCTCGGTGCGTGGGGTCCCATGGATCATTCTGGCAGGCCCAACTCGGCTGATGTAAGGCCCACTTTGATCGTCGACCACTCACCGTAGTCGTCAATACATCACCCTCGGTGCGCAGTTGGCAAAGTTCCACGCACAGCGTCCCGCTCTGGTATGACGCATCGTACGACAGACCGATAACGTGCGGGATCTTCAACTCCCTTCTGCGGAACGGCCGATGTCATTTGCCGCTCCCCCGGGTTCCGCTTCCCGGCATGGGTGGATGGACGGCCGGATGCCTCCGATGTGGGTTCGAAGGGCGGCCGCGGGAACGGCCGGGCGACGGTCACGCCACCGTCATCCGGCCACACTGCCCGGCCACAGCACATCACGTGCGTGAGTCATCGCGACGAACAGCGGGCTGCGGACCGGCTCATCGCGCTCCCGTGCCGTTTCGGCCACGTCCGCCGCACCGGTGTTGCCACCGGGCAGGAAGGTGTCGTACTGCGGCGGATACGCGACGCCCGCCGCCTGACCGCGGCCCCCCTCGTACACGGAGCGGCGCTCTTCACACCGTGTGCGACTCCCGCGGCAGGGGGCATCGACACCATGTGCGCGCCCGGGTCATGTGCGGCCGGAAGGTTGCGCGTCACCGCTGCTTGGGGAACGCGGCTCGCACGTCGGATCCGTTGACCACGAAAGCCGTCGCGCCAATGGTGAGGGCGCACACGACCTGCATCGCGACGAACCACCCCGGCAGGCCCCCGATGATGTCGACGGCGACGATCGCGATCGGCACGACGACCGAGACGACTCGCACACGCACATAGGCCCATCGCTTTCCCTGTGCGGCGATGACGGTCAGCCAGTAGGTCACCGCGGCGCTCGCCAGCACTCCACCCGACCGGCCCCACATGAACGAGCTCACTGTGTGGCCGGTGAGTGCGCGGATGGCGACGGTGAGCAGGACCACCGAGCTCAGCGCACCATAGGCCGCGACGATCAACTTTGCCTTGCGAAACGTGAGTTGGTGGCGGGGGTGCGCGATGTGGGCGGCGGCGGATGTGGTGTGGGCGGTGGTTTCCATGGTCTTCGGCTTCCTTCGTGATGTCTGCGTTCGGCTTGGTCTCGACGTTAGGGAGCGCGTCGGTCCGCCGGTATGGGCCTGGGCGCCGGGGAGGGTGGGTCCAGCCCCACTCCTGGGCCGACCTGGGGCGTTGCGGGCTGCGGGCGGTGCAGAGTGGGGGTCACGAAGCCATGCCCGACTGATGGGTGCGGTACGGGAACTGCCCGTGTCGCGGTCGGGGTTGTGAGGGAGAACGATGGTCATGCGTCAGCTGGGGGCGTGGGTCGCGGATGTCTGTGTGGGTTTCTGGCGCGCCTGCCTAGTGGTGGCGGCCACCATGGTGATCCCGGCTGTGTGGGCTGGCGCCATGGCGCTGGGGATCTGGTGGGGAGCGGCGAACCCCTGGTCGTGGGTCGCTCCGGTCGTGCTGGTGTGTGGAGGCACGCTCGGCCTGTCCCGCCCGGTGTGCCGGCTGGTCCGCCGTCTCGTCGCGCGGTGGACCGGCACGGTCATCCCCTCCGGATACCGGCAGCCCGGGCCGGTGACACGGCTGTCCACCGGGTACTGGTGGAACGGCTTCAGCTACGAGCGGAGCAGCCGCGATGCCGTCATGGACCAGAAGATGCGGCTGCGGTGGAGCGACCCGGCCAACTGGCGCGACCTCCGGTTCACGGCGATCGTGGCGGTCGGCGCGGGCGTGGCGGCGGCCGTACCCCTGGCCGGGGTGGCCGCGGCGGCCCTCGGGTTCAGCGGGTCGGGGCTCGCCCCGCGCCTCGTCGGGGTGCTCGGTGTGGTCGTCGCCGTCGCTGCCGCCCCGTACGCCTGGCGGCCCCTCAAGCCCGTGGCCGTACGGTTCCTGCGGGCCTCGGCGGCGATGGCCCTGGCCGACCGGGTGGACGAGCTGACCGCTCAGCGGGCGGACACCACGGTCGCGCAGGCCGCCGAGATCCGGCGGATCGAGCGGGACCTGCACGACGGGGCGCAGGCGCGTCTGGTCGCGCTCGGCCTGTCGCTGGCGACCGCCGAGAAGCTGATGGACACCGACCCCGACCGGGCAAGGGCGCTGATGCGCGAGGCCCGGGTCGGCGCCGCCACCTCCCTGACCGAGCTGCGCGAGCTGGTCCAGGGCATCAATCCGCCCGTCCTGAACGAGCGCGGGCTCATCGATGCCGTACGCGCCTTCGCCCTGGACAGCCCGCTGGAAGTGACGGTCGACGCCGACGTCGAGCTGCGTCTCGACCCGCCCATCGAGTCCGCCCTGTACTTCGGCATCGCCGAACTGGTGACCAACGCCGTCAAGCACGCCCGGGCGAGCCGGGGCAGGATCACCATCGCCGTGGACGGCACCGACATCGTGGTGGAGGTCGAGGACGACGGCCGGGGCGGGGCCGACGTACGCACCGACGGCGGACTCGCGGGGCTGCGCCGCCGCCTCACGGTCTTCGACGGCACCCTGGAGATCACCAGCCCGGAGGGCGGTCCGACGCGGGTGAGGATGATGGTGCCATGCGAATCGTTGTAGCCGAAGACCTCTATCTGCTGCGGGACGGGATGGTCCGTCTCATCGAGGCGTACGGACATGAGGTGGTGGCGACGGCCGCCACCGGTCCCGAGACGCTCGACGCGCTCCTGGAGTGGCGGCCGGACGTGGCCGTCGTCGATGTGCGCATGCCACCGGGTCAGTCGGACGAGGGGCTGCGCGCTGCGCTCGCCGCCCGCCGCGCAGTGCCCGCCCTGCCGGTCCTGATCCTCTCCCAGCATGTGGAACAGCTCTATGCCCGCGAGCTGTTGGCCGACGGTACCGGCGGCATCGGCTACTTCCTCAAGGAGAGCGTGTTCGACGCGGACCAGTTCATCGACGCGCTGGAACGCGTCGCCGCCGGCGGCACCGCGATGGACCCGGCCGTCATCGCCAAGCTGCTCTCCAGCGGCTCTTCGAACCGGCTGCTCGAAGGGCTCACCGAACGCGAGCACTCCGTCCTCGGCCTGATGGCCGAAGGCCTCTCCAATCAGGCCATCGGCCGGCGGCTCTTCCTCAGCGAGAGCGCGATCAGCAAGTACACGACGTCGATGTTCGGCAAGCTCGGCATCACGGACGACGACAGCAGCAATCGCCGCGTCCTCGCCGTTCTCACCTATCTCAACAACCCGTGACCTCAGCCGTCGGACCGTGACTCGCCTGGCAGTGTGGTCGTGGTGAGCGTTCCGGCGGGCTGTCCCGCGAGGGCTCCCTCTATGGAGTCTCGCCACACAGGTCCCGCGAGGGTGCCGCCGAAGGCCTGGCCGACGGTTTCGCCGCCGATGCTCTGGCCGTCGAGGTCCCGCGGGCTCCTGGTGTCGCTGACGACGGCAGCGCCGGCCAGTTCGGGCGTGTATCCGGCGAACCACACCTGCTTGCTCTCGTCGGTGGTGCCGGTCTTGCCCGCGCTGTCGCGATCGGTGAGCCCGGCGGGCTTGCCGGTGCCGTCCTGGACGACGCCCAGGAGCATGGTGGTGACGGTGTCGGCGGTCTCCGTGGACATCACCTGGTGGCAATTGGCCTGCGGCACCTGGACGTCGGCCCCGTCCGGCTTGGTCACCGAGGTGATGGCGACCGGGGTGCAGTACGTGCCGTGGTTGGCGAAGGTGGCGTACACGTTGGCCATTTCCAGCGGGGTCAGGTCGTTGCTGCCCAGGGTGAGCGAGGGGACCACCTGCAGCTTGGTGCCGCCGGCCTGCTGCGTGATGCCGAGCGCGTTGGCCATCTTCGACACGTCGCACAGCCCGGTGTCGGCCTCCAGCTGGGCGAAGTAGGTGTTGACGGACTGCGCCATGGCGTCCGGCATGGCGAACGGTCCGGTCAGGGACGGGCTGTCGTTGTGGACCTCGCCGTTCTCCGGGTAGGTGTTGCCCGAGCAGTCGGACATGGCGGGCCACGGCATGGAGTACGGCGCCGGGTACGACTGGTCCGGGGTCGTGCCCTTCTCCAGGGCGGCGGCCGCCACGATCGGCTTGAACGTGGAGCCGGTCGGGAAGCCAAGCCCGCCCCCCATGTCCGTACCGACGTTGAGGTTGATCTCCGTCTGGTTCGCGCCGAGGCCGTAGTCGCGGCTCTGCCCCATCGCGACGATCTTGCCGGTGCCGGGCTGGACGAGGCTCATCACGGCGGCCGCGTCGTCGGTGGTGTACGCGTGCGAGGTGACCGACTGCTGCAGGGCCTTCTGCGCCTTGGGTGCCAGCGTCGTATGAATCTGCAGACCGCCCCTGCTCCACAGGGCCTGCCGGTCGGTGGCCGTCTTGCCGAACGCCGGATCGGTGACCACCACGTGGTGTACGTAGTCGCAGAAGAAGCCCTCGCCCTGCTGGGCGGTGATGCAGCCCTGGCGCGGCTTGCTGATCTGGAGCTTGATCGGGGTACTGATCGCCTGCTGGGCCTGGGCGGCGGTGATCGAACCGTACTGGGCCATCTTGGTCAGGACGGTGTCGCGGCGCTGCTTGGCCAGGCGGGTGTTGGTGACCGGGTCGTACATGGACGGCGACTGGACGATTCCGGCAAGCAGGGCGGCCTGGGGCAGCGAGAGGTCCTTGGCATGCACACTGAAGTAGCGCTCGGCGGCGGCCTCGACCCCGTACGCCTGCTCGCCGAAGAACGTGATGTTCAGGTAGTTGGTGAGGATCTGGTCCTTGGGCAGGGTCTGCTCCAGCTCGATCGCGTAGCGCAGCTCCTGGATCTTGCGGCCGAGGGTCTGGCGCTGGGCTTCGAGGACCGCCTTCTGGTCGCTGCCCGCCTGCTCGACGAATACGTTCTTCACATACTGCTGGGTGAGGGTGGAGCCGCCCTGGGCCACGGTGCCGCTGGCCGCGTTCTTGTTCAGGGCGCGCAGTACGCCCTGCAGGTCGACGGCTCCGTGCTGGTAGAACCGGTTGTCCTCGATGTCGACCAGCGCCTTGCGCATGACCGGGGCGATCTGGTCACCGGGTATGACGGTGCGGTCGCGGTCGTAGACGGTGGCGATGAGGCCGCCGTCGGCGTCGTAGATCTGGGACGCCTGGGACAGCGGAGGCGTCTTGAACACGTCGGGCAGACTGTTGAAGCTCTCCGCGGCGTTCTTCGCGCCGAGTCCCAGCAGGCCCACCGCGGGCAACGCGATCCCGGCGGCCATCGCGCCCGCCAGAACACTCACCCCTAGAAACCGAAGGGTGCGGGTGAGCAGGGAGCCGGGCGGGCGGGAGCGCGTGGTGGACATAGGGCGAAACATACGCAGCCGACCTATGAATCACGTCAAATAATCGTCTATGAACGGTAATTCCGGCCGCGTGGGACTGAGGCCGGCCTCAGCGGTGTTCCTCAGGGGCACGATCTGATCATTTCGGCGGGTGGCCGGGCGGCCCCGCCGGTTCTGGCGGGGACGTGAACAGGGAGACCCGGTTGTCGACCGGTACCGGGGAGCGCGGGACGGAACGCCGGGTGGGGTCGGGGCTGCCGATGTAGAGCCAGCCGATGAGCCGCTCGTGGGGTGCGAGCTCCAGCAGGCTCCGGGTGCCGGCGGAGTCGACGGAGGAGCCCGTACGCCACATGCTGCCGAAGCCCCTGTCGTGCAGGAGCAGCATCAACGAGTTGACCATCGCGCTGCTCGCGGCGAGCTGCTCCCAGTCCGGCACGCGATGGTTGCGCCGGGGCGCGAAGACCAGGGTCGCGAGGAGCGGGGCGCGCTGCGGTTTGCGGCCCTCGCGCCGGACGGCCTCCGCGTCGGTGGCGCCGGATGCGAAGGCCTCTCCCAGCGCCGTCCGGCTGTCACCGCGTACGAGGATCCACCGCCAGGGGCGGAGATGGCCGTGATCGGGAGCGGTGGCCGCCCAGCCGAGCAGTTCGGTGAACTCCTTGTCGCTGGGGGCGGGTTCGATCAGCCGGTGCGCACTGCGGCGGGTGCGGATGGCGGCCTCCAACTCCATCGGTGCATGCTCCTCTTCGTAGCCTCGAACCGTGTGGGGCCGCACCATGTGGGATCGACACATGGCGCGGCACAACATGTGCGGGCGCCCCATGGACCCCCGCACCATGTGCTGCCGCCTCATCCACACCGTGGCGGCAGCCAGAACGACCGGACGCCGCGTACTGCAGCGAGGCGGTCGCGGGCCATGCTGGTCGCGGCCGCGGCGGTGCTGATGTTCAGGTGCTTCGCCCGGATGAAGATCTCGACGAGCCGTTCGGGGATGAGCTCGGCGCGCTGCCGCACCCGGTTCATGTCGTGGCCGGCGGGATGCAGCTCGTCGACGACCTGGATCAGACCGAGCGCGTTGATCACGAAGTCCGGCGCGTAGAGGATGCCGCGGGCCGCGAGCCGTTCCGCGATCGTGGGCGCGGCGAGCTGGTTGTTGGCGCCGCCCGCGACGACGCGGCAGCGCAGCTTGTCCACGAGATCGGCGTCGATGACATTGCCGACCGCGTTCGGGCTGAGGACGTCCGTGTCCAGCAGGTAGAGCTTCTCGCGGCTGACGACCTCGGCCCCGCAGGCCTCGGCCACCCGCTCGGCCTTCTCCTGGTCGATGTCCGCCAGGGTCAGCCGTGCGCCGCCTTCGGCGAGGTGGGCCGCGAGCCGCCCGCCCACCTTCCCCACACCGTCGATGGCGATGTGGCGCCCCTCCACACTGTCGCTGCCGTCGAGGTGCTGCAGGCAGGCGCGAATGCCCAGATTCACTCCGTACGCCGTCATCGCGCCGGATTCGCCGGAGCCGCCCTCCTCGACGTCCAGGCCGCGGATCCACCGGGACTCCTTGCTCATGATCCGCAGGTCGGCGGTGGTGATGCCCATGTCGCAGGCCGCGATGAACCGTCCCGACAGACTCTCGACCGCCTGGCCGAAAGCGCGGAGCAGTGTTTCGGACTTCTCCACGCCCGGGCCGCCGAATATGACGGCCTTTCCTCCCCCGATGTCCAGTCCCGCGCAGGCCGCTTTGTATGTCATCGCGCGGGAGAGCCGTAACGCGTCACCGACCGCCTGGTCGTCATCGGCGTACGGAAGGAAACGCACCCCGCCGAGTGCGGGGCCCAGCAGAGTCGAATGGATGGCGATGACACAGCGGAGCCCGCCGGGCCCGGAGCTGAACAGAACCTGCTCGTGACCGTCCATTTCGTTGAACACGCTCATAACCCACCCCAGGATTGTGTCCGGTGACAGCCGGGCCGACGGCCCGCATGAAGGCGCGAACCGTCGGCCCGTCCGGCAGAGAATTATTCGGCCGGCTGCAATCCGGACGAGAGCAGCGCCGCGTCCAGGACGTCCCACAGCGCGCACAGCGATTCGAGGAAGTCCTCGACGCCCTGCTCTATCTGCTCACTGTTCGACGCGTCCATGACGGTGGAGACGGCACGGATCACATTCGCTTCGTGCTGCTGCTCGGCACCGGCGTCACCCCAGTGCTCCGCCATGTAATGCATTTCCGGCTCGTCGAGTTCCGTCTTGTAGTGACCGGAGTCGATCAGCGCGCGCTTCTCGCCGGGGATCAGGGACTGATTGGAGATGATCTCCAGCGCGAGCGCGGTGCCGAGGTTGCGGACGGTGGTCTCGGCATCGGTGGAGAACCGGCGCCGGAACACCCCGATCGCGGCCGTCGCCTGCGCCGTCAGACCGGTCTGGCGGTCGTAGCCGGGGAGGTTTGCGAGCAGCCGGTCCGAGGAGGTCTTCAGCCACGCCTCGACGCGCTCGGTGTCGTAGACGTCGTCGAAGACCTGGGAGCCGGTGCGGTTCACGATGTGGCCGGCCATGGTCGCGAGCTCGGGGCCGTGGCCGGACTCGCTGTCGACGATCTCTTCTATGAGGACGGCCTGCTCGTCCCAGCCGAGGCCGCGCAGCGCGGTCGGGAACTCGCCGCCGGGGCGGGTGGAGGCGCAGAACGACTGCACCTGGTGGAAGAGCGCGCCCGAGACTTCGGCGGACGGGGGCCCCGCGGCCCAGTGGTCGTAGAGCGGGTGCGCGAACACGCGGTGCGTCTTGATCCGGTCGATCAGCATGTCGGTCGTCGTCATCGATTCCTACTCCGGTGAGGTGGCTGGGGGTTCCGAGGGAAGCGGATCGTTCCGGGGAGGGTGGGCCGGTGTCGCTCAGGCGAACTGGAGCTGCGAGGGGTCGACCTTGGGGACGGAGAAGCCGATCTTCTCGATGTGCTGGGCGATCGCGGTCTTGTAGAGCTCGCGCAGTTCGCCGTTGTCGTGCTTGCGCAGGCCCCACCGGACGGCGAGCCGGCCGCGCCGGGAGTCGGGCCGCCCGAACATGTCGAGCGCCATCGGATAGAACCGGTCCAGCGCCCGCTGGGCCCGGTCGCGGGACTGCCCGCCGGCGTCGTACGCCTCCTGCATGAGGCGCTTGCCGTAACCGAAGTGCCGGGCCTCCTCCTTGAGGATCGCGTCGGCCTCGACACGCAGGGGCGCGTACGTGCTCGTGGTCATTTCCTTGATCTGGAAATGCCCTTCGAGCTCGCACAGGAAGCTGAACGCGGCACGCTCTTCCCAGACCGTGAATTGCGTCGTCATGCTCTCGGCGGGGAAGTAACGCCGGTCCGCCACAGCCTGGTTCACCATGTGCGAGGTGTCGATGCCGAGCGGTGTGAGCAGTTTGGCGAAGCGCCGGAAGTGGTCCACTTCCTCCATGCCGAACTTGAGGCACATGTAGCGCTCGTCGGCATTGGGAGCGAGCGGATAGAACGAGTCGACGTAGGTGTCACCGGCGCTCAGCTCGCCCTCGCCATTGGCGAGCATCTGATGGGTCAGCACCTCCCGGTATTCCTCCGGGAGTTCACCGACACTCTCCAGGCTGACATTCTCTGAATAGACAGTCGCCATACGAATCTCCTCCGGTAGCCGAGGAAATTGAGCCTATCCGGCCGGTTCGCGCCGTCGGTAGTCCACGATGGACCCATCCCGTCCCCGAACGATGGGGGTAACCCGGTGGCTCTTTGGGGGTACTTCGGAGGTACCTTCCCGACCCCTTGAGCCACACGCATAACCCCCTGCACCACACGTTGAGCTCATGCGGCGCAGGGGGCTTGGGGGAATCCTGTTGGGGCGCAGGGCCGAGAAATTGTGCGGCTCCGCCGCGATAGGGGTCCCCCGGTTCGAGCGGAACCGAGAACTTGAGGGAACGATCAGCCACGGACAGCCCGCGGCCGATATTCACGACGCGGAAGCGTCAAACCCCGCTCCGCGCCGGAGGCCGGATGTACGTAAGCGTGTGATGGGACACAAGCTTCCCCGCCGTGTCGGTCGTCTCAGCCGTCCCGTACACGATCAACCGCCCCGGCCGGACGATGGTCGACTCGCAGACCAGATCCGTACGGGCCGGCCCGAGAAAGCTGGTCGTCATCTGCTGGGTCACCGAAGGATCGTCCTCGCCGAACAGCGACATGATCGCGATCCAGCAGGTCACGTCGGCGAGCGTCATCGCGCACCCGCCCTGGAGTACGCCGCCCGGGCGGAAGAGTTCGGGGCGCTGCGGGAGCGAGACTCTGGCTCGCCCTTCCTTGACGGCTTCGACCCTGAATCCCCACCAGGGTCCGAAGGGACTGTTATCGAGAACGGCCTGCGCTGCATCGACATCCATCATCGAAGAAACATAGCATCGTTCGGTATGTCGCCACGCAGAACCAACGCGGAACGAACCGAGACCACCCGAGCCCAACTGACACGCTCCGCAAGGGAGTTGTTCAGCGAGTGCGGGTACGCCTCGACGACCATCGCGGAGATCGCGGAGCGCGCCGGGCTCACGACGGGTGCGCTGTACCACCACTGGGCAGGCAAGGAGGCGCTGCTCGTGGATGTCGTGCACGACATCCACCGCGAACTCGCCGTACGCATCCGGTCCCTGGGGAGCATCCAGGACGAACCCGTCACACAACTCCTGCGCTCAGGACGGGAGTTCCTGGCGTTCTGTGCCGATCCGGCCGTCGCCCGGCTGCTCCTGCTGGACGCTCCCGCGGTGCTGGGCTACGAGCGATGGCGGCAGATCGACGAGCAGTGGTGGCTGTCGACGACGATCCGGCTGGTGGAGCGGGCGCGCGCCACGACGGCCGGAACCGGCCTCGGCGTCGAGGGCACCGGCGCGGACGCCGGGAGTTCCCGCCGACTCGCGCTCGCCCTCCTGGGCGCGTTGACGTACCTCGGCCACGAGGTGGCGATGAAGGGCAGCCCGACAGTCGCCGGCGCGGGGCGGACCTATGAGGTGCTGCTCAACTCGCTCTTCGCCTGACCGGACGTGGCCGACGGCACATGACTCACGCCATCGGACCGAGCCGGGAAACCAGCAGCGCCGCTTCCACGCGGCTTGAGGCCGATAACTTGATCATGACGCGGTGGACGTGCTTCTTGACGGTGTTCTCGGCGATATGGAGAGAGGATCCGATCTGTTTGTTCGTCATCCCGTCGGCGAGCAGCCGCAGAACGTCGTTCTCGCGTGAGGTGAGATTCGACATCGCCCCCGACGTCGAAGACATCGGGCACCCTTCACCGATATCGGAAAGCCGTTCTCGCGGAAGCAGATAGGCGGCACAGCCACGGCCGACCAAAGCGATCACGCCTGCGAATTCCTCCTGCAGGATCTCCAGGTCCATGAATCCGGCTACCTTGGCCCGTAACGCGTCCTGAATGGTGACGGCGGAGTCGTGGCACCACAGGACGATGATCGAAACGTGCGCGCCGATCAGCTGGACAAGGTGACGAAGGCTGTCACCCTTTAATTTGCGGAGGTTGAGCAGGACGATGTCGGGCTTTCCGCAGTCGACGGCGGCCAGAACACCGGCCACGTCCTGCGCGACGCCGACCACGTCGAGGCCGGGCGCCT
This sequence comes from Streptomyces mauvecolor, assembly GCF_039532965.1. NCBI lineage: Bacteria > Bacillati > Actinomycetota > Actinomycetes > Kitasatosporales > Streptomycetaceae > Streptomyces > Streptomyces mauvecolor. Next base: position 63,351 of record NZ_BAAASQ010000056.1, read on the forward strand.
CTCTGCTCATGGCCACGAGACCGGATCGGGTCACGACCTGGTCGTCGGCGATCAGCACCTGGATCTGAGCCATGTACGGCGTCCCTTCCCCCGTGCGACCGCCTGCGGGACCTCTGTGGAGGCCGGGCGTCAGTGCGGCCAAAAGATCGAATAAGGCCTGAATTCCGGGCCGCCATTGAGCCGTATTTGTCACGGCCCCATGGAAAAAATGGTGGTGCGGGCGGATCTCTGTACCAGAAGGCTCAAGTACGGGTTGTCCGACTTGCCGCCCTTACTGAGGTATGGCTTTGTCCGAATCCCGTGACACGGGGTCGCTCCAGCTCCACCGTGACCGGCGGGGAAAATCAGCCATGCGCGCGAACGTCTCCTGCGCACCCAGGGCGTACCCCCTCGGCCCGGTGTCGGGCTCACGGCGAGCGTACCTCACGGTCACTCCCATGGCGAGATCTGAATGAAATCTTCCGGATGAGGCTATGGGCCGCGACCCAACTCACCTGAACCAGCCATTCTTTCCGAAATCAATCAGCCATTCGGGATCCGGGAGAACCCTCCGTCCGCGCACGGGAAATCGGCCATAAACAGAGTTCGGGGCCGCCAAGGGCCGTCACCCGGCGGGTGATTGACTGCACCGTATGGATCTCGCATCAGGGTTCGGAGTGCCGTCGGACCCCCACCTCCCCTCGACGGCTTGGGGCGCGCCCCCGATCGACACCGAACTACGCGCGGCTCTGGGGACGTTGAAGGCTGAGCCCTTCACCCCGGAGAACCTTGTGGCTCGGCAGGAGCGCGATGCGGCGACTCGGCCCCGGCCGGCCCTGAAGGACCTGCGAGCCGACGGCCGCTTCGAAGTGGAGGAACTGCGGGTGCCGTCGGGCGGGCAGGACGTCACGCTGGTGAGCGCCCGGCCCGCCGGGGCCGGCGGCCCGCTGCCGCTGCTCTTCTACCTGCACGGCGGCGGAATGATCATGGGTAACGCCTGGTCCGTACTCCCGCGCCTGCTGCGCGAGTTGGCCCTCCCGCTGGAGTTGGCCGTCATCTCCGTCGAGTACCCGCTGGCCCCGCGGACGCGGCATCCCGGCCCGATCGAGGCCTGCTACTCCGGTTTCGCATGGGCGGCCGCGCACGCGTCGGCACTGGGCATCGACGCGGCCCGCATCATCGTCGCAGGCAAGAGTGCCGGCGGCGGCCTCGCGGCGGCTCTCGCCCTGCTCGCCCGCGACCGGGGCGGACCGGTGCCGCTCGGCCAGCTGCTCCTGTCCCCGATGCTCGACGACCGCAACAACACCTGCTCCAGTCATCAGATGGCGGGCATCGACACCTGGGACCGAACCTCCAACTCCACCGCCTGGCAAGCCCTGTTGGGCGATCGGTACGGGGCCGACGACGTGTCCCCCTACGCTGCGCCCGCCCGCGCCACGGATCTGTCCGGGCTGCCCCCGGCGTACATCGAGGTCGGGTCGGCCGAGACCTTCCGCGACGAGGACGTGGCCTACGCCAACGCGCTCTGGCAGGCCGGCGGCCGGGCCGAACTGCACGTATGGCCGGGCGCCTGCCACGGCTTCGACACCTACGCGCCCCAGGCGACCCTCAGCCGGGATGCCCGGGACGCGCGTACGCGCTGGCTGCGTCGCATCCTCGATCAGTCCGCCGTGAACAATCGCCCTGCCCGATGAACTCTCGTATGCGGCACGTCAGTTGTAGCAACGCGACGCCTCACAACTGCCGAATCACCACAAGCACCACCAGCAGTACGGTCGCCCCCGCGCTCATCCCATGGGCCGCGACCGCCGCGAAAGGGAAGTGGCGCTCGGCCGTCGTGCTGCCCTGGGAGTGGCGGCCGGAGCTGGGCAGCCAGCGCAGCAGCATCGTGAAGCCGAACGCGGCCACGACCAGGACGCCCGCGCACGCCGCCCAGGCCAGGCTTCTCAGGTCGCCCATGAGGTATCCGCTCCAAGCGGCCAGCCCGGCCACGGCGAACACCACATGCCCGCCGATCAGCCACAGCGGGAGGCGTGTCACGCCGGGGGCCCGTTGCCTGAGGCCGCCGTGGCGGATCCATACGGTGCCGAGGTAGCCGCCCAGCGCGGCGGTCAACAGCCATGCGCACAGCACGAAGACGCCCATGCACTCCCCCAATGTCCCGTCACGGCATGTCGTGCCCTTCAAGGACACCGCATGAAGCGGAAGCGGCCCGGACGTCCATTCCCTGATTCACCCGTTGGCGTGAAGAGAAGCGCAAGTCCCGCACGCAGCGCCCGCCTACTGTGCATGGCGCCCGCGCGCACGGCGGCGTGAAACTCAGGTGGACTCCCCGTCGCACGCCGACCGAGGAGGCCGAGCGGCCGGTGCCGCGCCCTCCTCGTTCGTACGCAGTTCCACGCAGCAGGAGCCCGGGCGCGGGTTGAGCACCGCCGTTGCCGTCGTGGCGCCGAGCCCGGTGAGGCAGCCCTCGGCAAAGGCGTGGTTCATCCCGCAGACCAGCGCGGGCGCCCGGGCCGCGACGGGATGGAACGGGCAGTTCCGCGGCCCGGTCGCGGTCGCCGAGCCGGGCTCCACAAGGGTCTGGGAACGATGCGAGCTCGCGGCAGATGGGCGTTGGAACAAACTGAGCCGAAGAGGTGCCCTCAAGGGGCCAAGGGGCTCACGCCTCCAGCGCCGCCCCGCAGCTCCAGCAGCACCGGGCCGCGCGTTCCGTCGCGAGGCGGCCGCATTCCGGGCACACCTGCCCGAGCAGGCAGGCCGCCTCGCCGCCCTCGTCACGAGGCGGGCCCGCGATGGTGAGCCCCGGCCTTCGCGCATGTACGGAGAGGTACCCCATCCCGTCGGCCCCGGCCGCCAGGGAGCGGCGCGATCCCTTGGGCAGCCAGAGCGCACATACCGGGCGCAGATCCTGGGTGCCGGTCTCCGTACGGAGTTCGCCGCCGCCTTCGAGGACGATCAGCAGGACGTCCAGCTGAAGATCCGTGTGCTCGTCGATGGTGCGGCCCGGCGGCAGCCGCAGCAGGTTCGCGTCCAGGCCGCGTGCCCGTTCGGCGAGCCGCCACAGTGCGCCGCCGGTGTCCGGCGACGCCGCCGCGAGCTCCCGGCCGAGGTCGGCCACCACCCGGGCACTTTCCTGTTCCATTACTACGCCACCCTCCCCTACCTGCACGTTTCGTTCCGACCGCGTCACCCGTCACCCATACGCATGCGTATTGCAAGTATTGCAAAGAGCAAGACAAAAAGCGTATAGGTCGCATCAACTCTGCGGAGTTGCTCCGTCACCCATCGCGTCGCGGATGCAGTCTGAAGCTGAAGCGGAACGCCGGTCATGCACGTCAGATCGTAAGGCCGGTGTGCTCTGTGGCAGCCGTGAAAGGAGCGACGGTGTCGGTACGGCGTGGTGCACGCGAGGAAGCGGAACGGGTGGCGGCGAACGCCACGGAGCAGCTTCTGCGGGCCGGGCGGATACTGCGGCGGACCACGACGACACCGGATCTGCGAGCCGTCTACCGCGCGGACCAGACGGTCAACGACGAGCCGTACAGGGAGCGTTGGGCGCACGACAAGGTGGTGCGCTCCACGCACGGGGTGAACTGCACCGGGTCGTGTTCCTGGAAGGTGTACGTCAAGGACGGGCTGATCACCTGGGAGACCCAGGAGACGGACTATCCCTCGGTGGGCCCCGACCGGCCGGAGTACGAGCCCCGCGGCTGCCCCCGAGGGGCGTCCTTCTCCTGGTACACGTACTCGCCGACGCGGGTGCGCCACCCGCTGGCCCGGGGCGTCCTGGTGGAGATGTACCGGGAGGCGAAGGCGCGGCTGGGGGATCCGGTGGCCGCCTGGGCCGAGCTCACCGGGGACCCCGAGCGGCGCCGGCGCTACCAGGCCGCGCGCGGCAAGGGCGGTCTGGTGCGCGTCGGCTGGGACGAGGCGCTGGAGATCGCGGCCGCCGCCCAGGTGCACACCATCAAGGAGTACGGCCCCGACCGGGTCGCCGGGTTCTCGCCGATCCCCGCGATGTCGATGGCCTCGCACGCGGTCGGCGCCCGCTACCACTCGCTCATCGGCGCGCCGATGCTGTCGTTCTACGACTGGTACGCGGACCTTCCGATCGCATCCCCGCAGGTCTTCGGCGACCAGACGGACGTGCCGGAGTCGGGCGACTGGTGGGACGCGGCGTATCTGATGCTGTGGGGCTCCAATGTGCCGGTGACCCGGACGCCCGACGCGCACTGGATGGCCGAGGCCCGCTACCGGGGGCAGAAGGTGGTGGTGGTCTCCCCCGACTACGCGGACGCGACGAAGTTCGCGGACGAGTGGCTGCACCCGCATCCGGGGACCGACGGCGCCCTCGCGATGGCGATGGGGCACGTCATCCTGAGCGAGTTCTTCGTCAAGCGCCAGGTGCCCTATTTCCTGGACTACGTACGGCAGTTCACCGATCTGCCCTTCCTGGTCGAGGTGGCGACGCGCGAGGACGGCAGCTGCGTGGCGGGCAAGTTCGTGACCGCCGCCGACCTCGGGCTCGGGGACGAGTCCGGCGCGGAGGCGGACCGGTTCCGGCCGGTCCTGATCGACGAGGTCTCCGGCCGGCCGGTCGTGCCCAACGGCACCCTCGGCGACCGCTGGTCCAAGGAGGGCGAGGGCCGCTGGAACCTGGACCTCGGCAATGTCGTGCCCGAGCTGACCTTCCACCGGGCGACGGGCCTCCAGAGCGCCGAGATCAGGCTCCCTCGCTTCGACCGGGGCGGCACGGTGCGGCGCTCGGTGCCGGTGCGGGAGGTCGGCGGGCGCCGGGTGACCACGGTCTTCGACCTGCTGCTCGCCCAGTACGGCGTGTGGCGCGAGGGGCTCACGGGAGACTGGCCGGTGGGGTACGAGGACGCCTCGAAGCCGTGCACCCCCGCCTGGCAGGAGACCATCACCTCGGTGCCCGCGGGGGCGGTGGTGCGGGCGGCACGGGAGTTCGCGCACACCGCGGAGAAGACCCGGGGCCGCTGCATGATCGTGATGGGGGCGGGCACGAACCACTGGTTCCACTCCGACACCATCTACCGCTCCTTCCTGTCGCTGTTGTTGCTGACGGGATGTCAGGGAGTCAACGGCGGCGGCTGGGCGCACTACGTCGGTCAGGAGAAGGTCCGCCCGTACGCGGGCTGGCAGCAGCTCCAGTCCGCCGCGGACTGGGTGCGCCCGTCGCGGCAGATGGCGGGCACACCGTTCTGGTATCTGCACACCGACCAGTGGCGTTACGAGCGGTACGGTGCCGACGCGCTGGCCTCGCCGGTCGGGCAGGGCCTGTTCGCCGGGCGGCACACCGCCGACCTGGTGGCCCAGTCCGCCCGCCTGGGCTGGATGCCGTCGTATCCCACCTTCGCGGCCAACCCGCTCGACCTGGGGGCCCGGGTCCGCGCCAGCGGGCACGAACCCGGGGAGTGGACGGCGGCCGAACTCGCCGCGGGGCGGCTCCGGTTCGCGTGCGCCGACCCGGACGCACCGGCCAACTGGCCCCGGGTGCTCACCGTGTGGCGGGCGAATCTCATCGGTTCGTCGGCCAAGGGCAACGAGTTCTTCCTGCGCCATCTGCTCGGCACGAGCGACAACGCGTCCGCCGAGGAGGCCGCTCCCGAAGAGCGGCCCCGCGAGGTCGTCTGGCACGAGGAGGCCCCGCGCGGCAAGCTCGACCTGCTGCTCGCGCTCGACTTCCGGATGACGTCGACGACGCTGATGGCGGACCTGGTCCTGCCCGCCGCCACCTGGTACGAGAAGCACGACCTGTCCAGTACGGACATGCACCCCTATGTGCACGCCTTCTCCCCCGCGATCGACCCGCCGTGGCAGGCCCGTACCGACTTCGAGATCTTCCACGGGCTCGCGGCCAAGCTCAGCGAGCTCGCCGCGAGACACCTGGACACCGCGTACGACCTGGTGGCGACGGCCCTGCACCACGACACCCCGGGCGAAGTGGCCCAGCCCGGCGGCAGCACCCCCGAGTGGCAGGGCGGCCCCTCCCCCGTCCCCGGGTTCAACATGCCGGACCTCACGCTCGTGGAGCGCGACTACACCGCCGTCGCCGACCGCCTCGCGGCGCTCGGTCCGCTGGCCGAGCAGCACGGCATGACGGTGAAGGGCGTCACCGTCCACCCGGGGCCCGAGGCGCGCTGGCTGGCCAGCCGGTGCGGTGTGGCGCCCGAGGGTCCGGCGAGCGGCAGGCCGCTGCTCGACACGGACGTCAAGCTCTGCGAGGCGATCCTCGCCCTGTCCGGCACGACCAACGGCCGCCTGGCCGCCGAGGGATTCGAGCAGCTCGCGCTGCGCTGCGGCCCGGAGAGCCGTCTCGCCTCCCTGTCGGAGACGGTCGCCGAGCGGCGCGTGGTGTTCTCCGACACCCAGCGGGGTCCGGTTCAGGTCGGCGCGAGCTTCGAATGGTCGGGCAAGGAGGCTCCCGACCGCCGGTACTCGCCGTTCACCATCAACACCGAGCACCGCAAGCCCTGGCACACCCTCACCGGCCGCCAGCATTTCTACCTCGACCACGACTGGATGGCCGAGTTCGGCGAGCAACTCCCGCTGTACCGACCGCCGTTGGACCTGGCGGCGCTCGGCGAGTACGCCCGTACCGACGAATCGGGCGCCCGCTCGGTGGCGGTCCGCTATGTCACTCCGCACTCGAAGTGGTCGATCCACTCGGAGTACCAGGAGAACCTGCTGATGCAGACCCTGGCGCGCGGCGGGCCCGTCATCTGGATGAGCGTCGAGGACGCCGAGGCCATCGAGGTCGCCGACAACGACTGGATCGAGGCGGTCAACGCCAACGGCGTGGTCGTCGCCCGCGCCATCGTCTCGCACCGCATGCCGGCCGGCACCGTCTTCATGTACCACGTGCAGGAGCGCCTGGTGAACGTCCCCAAGTCCGAGACCACCGGGCGGCGCGGCGGCGTCCACAACGCGCTCACCAAGGTCCTCATCAAGCCGACCCATCTCATCGGCGGATACGGCCAGTTGTCGTTCGCGCCCAACTACTACGGGCCCACCGGCAACCAGCGCGACGCCGTCACCGTGATCCGCCGCCGTGCGCAGAACGTGGAGTACTGAACCATGCCCCGTCGTCAAGCGACCATCGGACGTGTCATGGCGCAGGTCGCCATGGTCATGAACCTCGACAAGTGCATCGGCTGTCACACCTGCTCGGTCACCTGCAAGCAGACGTGGACCAACCGCACCGGAACCGAGTACGCCTGGTTCAACAACGTCGAGACCCGCCCCGGCCAGGGCTACCCCCGCGGCTACGAGGACCAGGAGAGGTGGAAGGGCGGCTGGCGGCTCAGGAGCGGCCGCCTCGTGCCGCGCAGCGGGGGCCGGGCACGTCGCCTGGCGACCCTGTTCGCCAACCCCGAACTCCCCTCCCTCGCCCACTACTACGAACCCTGGACGTACGACTACGAGACGCTCACCAGCGCGCCGCTCGGCGACGACGTCCCCACCGCCCGGCCCCGCTCCCTGATCGACGGCCGGCCGGCCGAGGTGACCTGGGGGCCGAACTGGGACGACGACCTGGGCGGCGGCCCCGCTCACCTCGCGGGGGACCCGGTCCTGCGGCAGATGAACGAGTCGGTGCGCCTGGAGTACGAGCAGGCGTTCATGTTCTACCTGCCGCGCATCTGCGAGCACTGCCTCAACCCGTCGTGCGTCGCGGTGTGCCCCTCGGGGGCGCTGTACAAGCGCATCGAGGACGGCATCGTCCTGGTCGACCAGGACCGCTGCCGGGGCTGGCGGATGTGCGTGTCGGGCTGCCCCTACAAGAAGATCTACTTCAACCACCAGAGCGGCAAGGCCGAGAAGTGCACGTTCTGCTATCCGCGCATCGAAGCGGGTGAGCCCACCGTCTGCTCGGAGACGTGTGTCGGCCGGCTGCGCTACCTCGGCGTGATGCTGTACGACGCCGACAAGGTCGGCGAGGCGGCCTCGGTCACCGACGAGAAGGACCTGTACGAGGCCCAGCTGGGCTGTTTCCTCGACCCGGACGATCCCCGAGTCGCCCGCGCCGCCGAGGAGTCGGGCATCCCGCACGACTGGATCACGGCAGCGCGCCGCTCCCCCGTCCGCAAGCTGATCACCGACTACCGGGTGGCGCTGCCGCTGCATCCGGAGTACCGCACCATGCCGATGGTCTGGTACGTGCCGCCGCTCTCCCCGGTCGTGGACTCGCTGACCCGCAGCGGCCACGACGGGGAGGATCCGGCCCAGCTCTTCGGCGCCATTGACTCGTTGCGCATTCCGCTGGAATACCTGGCCGGTCTCTTCACGGCCGGGGACACCGGGCCGGTGGAGGCCGCGCTGTGCCGCCTGGCCGCGATGCGCGCCCACATGCGGCGCATCAACCTCGGCGAGGAGCGCGACCCGGCGATCGCCCGCGGCGTCGGTCTGGACGAGCGGCGCATCGAGGAGATGTACCGCCTGCTCGCCGTGGCCAAGTACGAGGACCGCTACGTCATCCCCACCAGCTACACCGGCTCCGTTCCGAGCGATCCGGGTGACGGCGGGTGCAGCCTGGACGGCGACGGCGGGCCGGGCATGTACGAGGCCGGGCTGCCCGGCATGGAGGCCTTCCACGCGCCGCCCGTACCCGCCGGTGTCTCCGCGAGCACGGGGCTGCGAGGCCGGGTCAACCTCCTCAACTGGGACGGCCGCGGCACTCCCGGCGGCCTCTTCCCGCGCCGCGGGAAGGAGGAGGACCGATGAGCCCGCTGAGCCGTCCCGCAGTTCACCAGGCAGCGTCACTGCTCCTCACCTACCCGGACTCCGGCTGGCCCACCCACCTGCACATCGTCCGCACGGTGGTGGCCCAACTGCCGTTGTCCGACAGCCAGTTGCTGCTGCGTCGGTTCTGTGACGCCGTTGCAGACGTGGCCCCGCTGGAGCTCGCCGCCCGCTACGTGGCCACCTTCGACCGCAGCAGGCGCCGCGCCCTGCACCTGACGTACTACACGGACGGCGACACCCGGCGCCGGGGCGCGTCGCTGGCCCGGCTCAAGGGGCTCTTCCGCAAGCACGGCTGGGAGCTGGACGACGGGGAGCTGCCCGACTTCCTGCCCGCCGTCCTGGAGTTCGCCGCCCGGTGCCCGGAACCCGGCCTGAGCGTGCTCGTCGAGCACCGGGCCGCCCTGGAACTGCTCGGCCACGCGCTGGAGAAGTACCGCAGCCCGTACGCCGATGTCGTACGCGCGGTGTGCCGGACGCTGCCGGGACCCGCGCCCGCCGATCACGCGGCCGCCCTCCGGCTCGCCCGCAACGGCCCGCCCACCGAGACCGTCGGACTGGCCCCCTTCCCGCCTTCCCGGCCCACCGAAGGAGCCCGCCGGTGACGCACCTGGACATCGCCCTGTGGGGCGTCCTGCCCTACCTCGCCCTCACCGTCCTCATCGCCGGCACCGCCTGGCGCTACCGCTACGACCGGTTCGGCTTCACGACCCGCTCCAGCCAGCTCCACGAGTCCCGACTGCTGCGGGTGGGCGGCCCGCTCTTCCACTACGCGCTGCTCCTCGTCATCGGCGGGCACGTGACCGGCCTGCTCGTCCCCGAGGCACTCACCCAGCGCCTGCACGTGAGCGAGGAGATGTACCACGCGTCGGCCCTGGCCATGGGCGGCGCGGCGGGCGTCGCGGCCGCCGTCGGCCTGGGCATCCTGCTCGTGCGGCGGCTTCGCACCCCGGCCGTACGCCGGGCCACCAGCCGCAGCGACCGGGCCGTCTATCCTCTGCTGGTCCTGGTGCTGCTCGCCGGGCTCACCGCCACCGCGACCAGCGCCACCAACCCGTACGACTACCGCCTCGGTGTGTCCGTCTGGTTCCGCAGCCTGTTCGCTCTGGACCCCGACGTGGCCGCCATGGCCGACGCGCCCCTCGTGTACCGGCTGCACGCGCTGCTCGCGATGACCCTGTTCGCCGCCTGGCCGTTCAGCCGCCTCATCCACGCGTTCACCGCGCCGGTGGGCTATCTGGTCCGCCCGTACGTCGTCTACCGCTCGCGGGCCCGCTCCACCCCGTATCGCCATCCGGCGGCAGGAGTTCGCCCCGCGGAGAAGAGGCCCGTCTCGCGTTGACCCGCGTTCAGTCGTCCGTCGCCGCCTCGCGGAAGTGGTCCGCGAGGCGGCGGCGGCCGATGGCGGGGGCGATGACGTCCTGGGTGAGGACGGTCAGCGGGAACTCGACCACCCCGTGGACCCGCAGCGGGGTGACCCGCCGCAGTACCGCCAGCGACACCCTGAGCACCCGGACGGGAATGCGCGTGATGCGCGCCGGTCGGCCCACGGCCCGGAAGGCCTCGCGTGCGATGTGTTCGTGGGTGAGCACGTCGGGCCCGCCGAGGTCGATCTCCTCGGCGCTCCCGGCCCCGGTGACGGCATCGGCCGCCGCGCTCGCCACATCGGCCCCGTCGACGGGGTTGATGCGGAACCGCCCCGTGCCGAAGACGACGGCACGCCCTTTGCGCGCCATCGCCAGGTACTCGTCCATGTCGGAGAAGAACCCGTTCGGGTACAGGACGGCGTAGGCGAGTCCGGAAGCCCTCAGCTCCGCCTCGAACGCCCGCTTGGCGCGGACGAGCTGGACGTGTTCCAGGCCGGGCGAGCGCACCACCGAGACGTAGACGAACTTGCCGACCCCGGCCCGCCGCGCTTCCGCCAGGAGCCGGCGGTTCGCACCGTAGTCCACGTCCCAGCACGTGAGCCGACCGTGCTTCCCGACGAGCCCGACGGAACTCACCACGGCGTCGACGCCGTCGCAACATCCCTTCAGCGCAAGGGAGTTGACGGCATCGGCGATGTGTACCTCGTCCACCCACTCACGGATCGGCGCCAGCTTGTCGGGGGTGCGGGCGAGCGCCCGCACCCCGTGGCCGCGCAGCGCGAGTTCACGCACGACCCGACTGCCCAAGTAGCCGGTCGCGCCGGCCACCAACACCTTCATCTCGCCCACCCTTCCTAGGCGGCCGCGGTCTACCGGCCGGGGGCGAGCGGGTCGGCGACGAGGCCGCCGGTGCGGCGCACCTCGTCGAACGGGTCGACGGCCAGTTCGCCCGCGGCCCGGGTCAGGGCGCGCAGGGCCGGCACCAGGCCGGCCCGCTCCTCGGCGGGCAGCCGGGCGACGAGCGCGCCGACCTCGGCCTGCCGGTGCGCCATCACCCGGCCGACCAGGTCACGGCCCGCGTCCGTCAGGTTCAGGACGACCTCGCGCCGGCTGGCGGGGTTGGTCCTGCGGTCCACCAGACCCACGGCCTCCAGGCGGTCGACCATCCGCATGGCGGTGGACGGATTCACGCCGAGCGTCGCCGCCATGGCAGCCAGCTTCAGCGGCTCACAGCTTTCGAGCACCACCAGGGCGCGCAGCTGCGGGAGCGTCATGGAGTCGTCGATCGACGAGAGCGCGCGGGCGGAGATCGCGACGAGGAGCCGTGAGGCCGCCATGACGGCCACGGCCACTTCCTCGGCCTCATGGTCGAGCGTCGGCCGACCGGAGGCCCGCCGGTCACGGGCCTGCCGACCAGGGGCCTGCCGATCGGGGCCCTGCTGCTCGGCGGGGGCCCCTCTGTCTCGCCCGGCTCCTTCGGCAGCACGGCCGGAAGGTTTCCGCGGCTTGCGCGACGCGGCTTCGCCGTTCGCCAGGTCGTGCGCCGAGTCATGCGCCATGTCGTGCGTCATGGAGATCGATACACCCCAATTATTCAAGGCTGTCCCAAGACGGGCAGGCGGCCCTTGTAATCATTGCAGTCTGCAATGTTAGCCTGTGTTCGGATCGACCGGACCTGCGCGGGCGCGACGGGGACCGGTCAGCAAGGAGTGATTGACGATGACGGTGGAGCCGATACGCGAAGCCTATTCGTTCGTGTGTCTGCACTGCGGGCACGCCTGGGAAGGCTCGTACGAGATTCAGCACGCGATCGACGCGAACGGCACCCCGCGCACGGACTACTACGTCCGCGGCGTCAAGCAGCCCTCTCCGCTGACCCAGAACACCTGCCGGATCTGCCACAGAACGACGATCCGCATCCTGCGCCCCGGCCGCGTCGCCTCGGCCCGCCCGGTCCTCGACTGACCGGGCCGTACCCGGGGGCGCGGCGTTCGACGAAGCACGCCGCGCCTCCGGGTACCTGCCGGACCTCACCCCTGCTCTTCCCCTCCTGACGGGCAGCGCCGCCCGTTCCCTCCCCGCTGCCCCATGCGTGCGTGCGCGTCACCGTGCCGGGGCCGGCGACCCCTGCCCGCTCCTTCCAGCCCCCGCCTGCCCGCTCCTGCCCGGATACGGAGACCTGCCATGCCCTTCTCCCGCGCCGCCCACCCCCATCCACCCGCGCAGAAGCACGGCGTGAAGATCCCGCACCTCGGGGACTTCCACGTGCCGCCGCGTGTCGCCGCCATCACCGCGCTCGCCATCCCGATCGGGGCCGCGGCCGCGCTGGTCGCGGTCGCGCTGCTCAAACTGATCGCGCTGTTCACCAACCTGTGCTTCTACGGCAGGTTCGCCTTCTCGACGACGGCGCCGCACGGCACCCCGCACCACTGGCTCCTGGTGGTCATGCCCGTTGTGGGCGGCCTGGTCATCGGCGTCATGGCGCGCTACGGCTCGGAGAAGATCCGAGGTCACGGCATGCCGGAGGCCATCGAGTCGATCCTGATCGGCGGCAGCCGCGTCCAGCCCCGCGTCGCCGCGCTCAAGCCCCTGTCGGCGGCGATATCCATAGGCACCGGCGGGCCCTTCGGCGCCGAAGGCCCGATCATCATGACCGGCGGCGCGGTCGGCTCGCTCATCTCGCAGCACCTGCGCGTCACCACCGACGAACGCAAGGCCCTGCTCGTCGCGGGCTCGGCGGCCGGCATGGCCGCCACGTTCAACGCGCCGCTGGCCGCGATCCTGCTGGCCGTGGAGCTGCTGCTCTTCGAGTGGCGCCCGCGCTCCTACCTTCCGGTCGCCGCGGCCGCCGCCACCGCCACCCTCGTACGCGGCCCCCTGCTCGGCACCGAGCCCCTCTTCGGCGGCGCCCACGTCCCCGCGCACCTCCCGACGTCCGCGTACGGGCTGTGCGTCGTCGCGGGCGTGACCGCCGGACTGCTCGCCCTCGGCGCGACCTGGCTCGTCTACTTCTCCGAGGACCTCTTCGCGAAGCTGCCCTTCCACTGGATGTGGTGGCCCGCGATCGGCGGCGCGATCATCGGCGTCGGCGGCCTCTTCGAGCCCCGCGCGCTCGGTGTCGGCTACGACGTCATCGACCAGCTGCTCACCGGCCGCGCCACCACCGGCCTGATCATCGGCATCCTCGTCGTCAAGACCCTCATCTGGGGCCTGTCGCTCGGCTCGGGCACCTCGGGCGGTGTGCTCGCCCCCATGTTCATGATCGGCGGGGCGCTCGGCGCTGCCGAAGGGCTCATCTTCCCGCAGGTCAGCCCCGGCTTCTGGGCACTGGTCTCACTCGCGGGCGTGCTCGGCGGCGTCATGCGCTCGCCGCTCACCGGCATCGTCTTCTGCCTGGAACTGACCCATGAGATGAACGCCCTCATCCCCATGGTCATCACCGCCTCGGCCGCGTACCTGCTGTCGGTCATCGTCCTCAAGCGTTCGGTGCTCACGGAGAAGCTCGCCCGGCGCGGCATGCACCTGACCCGCGAGTACTCGGTCGACCCGCTGGAGGTCCATCTCGTACGGCAGCTGGAGACTCCCGTCCGGCTCACCCTGCGCGCCGGGCAGACGACGGCCGAGGCGGCCGAGGTGCTGCGTGCGGCGTACGAGGCGGGCGACCCGGACCGGCTGCTGGCCCAGCGCCTCTACCCCGTCCTCGACGGCGAGACCCTGACCGGTGTCGTGACCCGCCACCAGCTGGTCCACGGCACGCCCGACGACACCCCCCTGTCGCGCCTCGCCGTCCCCGCCGTGACTGCCCACGACGACGAGACCCTGCGCACCCTGGCCAACCGCATGGCCGAGCACGACATCACTCGCATCCTCATCGTCAGCCGCGACGAACACCCGCGCCTGGAGGGCCTGGTGACGCTGCGTCAGCTCCTGCACGCCCGCCGCGTCGACCTGCACGAGGAGCAGCACGTGGAGCGCCACCTGACTCTGCGGCCCCGCCGCAAGCCCTCGCTCGTGGTGGCGTCGGGCACGGGGGCCCGGCCGACTGCGCCCCGGTCCGCCGAGGAGGAGGGGGAGCCCGAGGCGGTCTCCGTCATCTGACCGGAACTGCTGGGTTGCGACAGCCACGCCCGGGCCACCCGTCGACGTACGGATCTCCATGGTCCCCGGGAGGAACCGAGCCGCATCAGAACCTCGTTAGGGACGGGCAAGTCCTCTTGAGCCACCGCCCGGGGGCCAGTTGGATGGAGGGCATGAACAGCGGTCTGCGTCACGACGACCGGCCACCGAATCCGGTGTAGCCCGGTACTGCGCGCTGTTCCCATGCCGGCTCTGCGAGCCGTGCTTCCCTGACGCCGTACGCCGTCGCCGGTCCCACGCCGCGACGGCGTACGCGCGCTCTCGTTCCCGCATGTCCGGCTGCCCCTGGGGCAGCCGTGTCATGCCTTCACCCGGGATTTCATCTTGCCTTCCACATCGCTTTCCGGCAGCACCGTCCTCGTCACCGGAGCCACCGCGGGGATCGGTTTCGAGACCGCCCGCACGCTCGCCCAGCAGGGTGCGACGGTCCTCGTCCACGGCCGCACCGCCGAAGAGGCCCAGGCCGCGGTCGACGCGCTCATCGCCACCACCACCGACATCACAACGGCCCAACTCTGCGCGCTGTACGCCGACTTCACCCACCTCGACGAGGTCGAGGCCATGGCCCACCGGGTCGTCGAGACCCACCCGCACCTCGACGTCCTCGTCAACAACGCCGGCATGGCCGCCCCCGAACGGCACACCATCACCGCCGACGGCAACGAGGTCGCCTTCCAGGTCAACTTCCTCGCCCACTACCTGCTCACCTGCCTCCTGGAACCGGCGCTGACCAGCGATCCTGGTGGCCGCGTCGTCAACGTGTCGTCATCGCTGCACCGCACCGGCAACATCCAGTGGAGCGACCCCAACCGCGTCCGCCGCTACTCCCGCCTCGCCGCCTACGCCCAGTCCCAGCTCGCGCTGACCGTGTTCGCCGCCGACCCGCGCGTCACCGCCGTCTCCATCCACCCCGGCATCTGCGACACCGCCCTCCTCCCGCTGTACTCGCACGAGGGCGCCGTCCCCGCCGAAGGCGCCGCCTACGTGGCACGCCTGTGCGACCCGGCCGTCGAGATCGTCAACGGCGCCTACTACGACCGCGACCAGCGCGTCGACCCGGCACCCGCAGCCGCCGAGCACCGCTCCGTGCAGCGCCTCAACAAGCTCGCCGCCCAGCTCACCGGCCACACCGCCTGAAGAACAGCACCACCTGCCACAACAACAGCATCTGAAGGAGCACCGCCGTATGTCGAAGCGCGCCCGCAAGAAGAGGGACCGCCGCAAGAAGAAGGCCAACCACGGCAGCAAGGCTTCCTGCTAGTTGAACCGAATGCCCTGAAGGGGCGGACGGCCCCGGCGGCCGGTCCGCCCCTTCAGGACATCGAGTGGGAGTACGTCAACTATGGCAGCACACAAGGTGGTTGATGCTGCCTCAGCGGAACTCCGCGAGCCTCGGCCGCAGGCCCAGCACAAGGAGCAGGGCCGCCAGGAGGAGGGCGCCGACGGCGATGGGGGTCTGGACGCGGATGGTGTGCCGGCCGGTGGTGATGGCCTGGTCGTGGTGGGTGGCGTTGATGGCGGTCACCTGGTCGAGGGCCTTCACCCACTGCCCGAAGTGGGCGTTGGAGGTGTCTGAGCCCCAGCCGATGCAGAAGACCGTGGCCTCCTGGAGCTTGCCCTGGGCGATGAGCTGCCGGAAGGTGCGGTCGTCCTTCTGGTAGACGGCGTATGCCTCGACGGTCTTCTCGGCGGCCTCGCGCTCGCCGGGGAAGGTGATGTTGTCGAGCTCGCGCCGGTACTCGCCGGTGAACTGCTCGTCGCCGTGGTCGTGTTCGTACGCAGCCCAGGTCTCGGCCAGCTGGGTGTCATAGGTGGACAGGCTCGCGCCCGCGATCCCGTACAGCTCCTGCGACTTGTCGAGGAAGGACTTCTCGTACGTGTCCCGGCGCGTCTCGTCCAGGAGGAACCGGCTCTCGTCGGCGTTGGCGTCGTAGCCGATCGCCTTGGAGCGGGACAGCGCCACCACCGAGTCGAACGAGTCGTGCCGGGCGATCGTCAACTGGTCGCCGGAGGCGGTCAGGAGCTGTCCCCCGCAGGCCACGGCCACCAGCGCGCACAGGGTGGCCGCGAGCAGCGCCGGGTTGACGATGCGGCCGAAGCGGCGGGTGAGGTGGATGTGCAGCGCGATGAGGACGGCGAGCAGCAGGCCGCCGAGCACCGCTTCGGCGGTGAGCTGGATGGTGAGGTCCGAGCGGGCAGAGGCGTACTCGCTCTCGTACACGGCGTTGTTGGCGCCGACCAGGGTGCGGGCCTGGGGCAGGAGACGCTGGGAGAGCAGGTCGGTGGCGCGGCGGTAGTCGGCGCGAGCCGCTTCCTTGCCGCCGGGGTGCTCGTCGTTCTCCAGCGCGCGGCCGACGAGTTCCTGGTACTGGGCGAAGTCGTCGGTGAGCGCGACGACGGTGTCCTCGGTGGCCCTGTCGCCCTCGGCCGCCGCGCCCAGGGTGCGCAGGGAGCTGCTGATGGTTTCCTGCGCGTCTTGGTACATGTGGTTGGCGTTGATGTACGACTCGTCGAGACGCCCCTTGCCGGTGCCCGAATCGCCGCTGGAGAGAAGGATGTTGGCGGCCTGCGCGTCCATGTCGTTGAGCGCCAGGTTCAGCTGGGTGGCGGCCACCGTGCGGGGCGCGTCGCGATGCTGGACCGCATCCCAGGTGCTGGACAGGCAGGCGGCGGTGACCACAAGGACCGCGAGCAGTCCGGCGCCCAGCAGCAGGCACACCGTGCGGGCCAGCCGGAGCCGGCCGGGCGTGGTGTCCCAGTGGCGCTCCATGGCGTGCCGCAGCAGGCGGACGAGCCGGGCGACGGCGACGGGTGGCCGTCGCCTCGGCCGTCCTTGTCCCGGACCCCCTCTGGCCTGGGACGACGGGATCCCCCCGTGACGAACGGCCGACGCGGGGTCTGGTTCGGCAGTCGTTGTCGGGGCCCCCGCTCCCTGACGCTGCCCGGCACCGGCGGTAATCGCCACTCGCCCTCCAACCTCACGCCACGGGCCGCTCGTACGAACCCGTGCGGAGATCAGCATGGAGGGCAGAAGTTCGACCGATCGCCTGCGTTGACAGTCCCCTGACGTCCAACAGCCCCTCATTGACGCACTCTTGACGGCGGCGACTTCCAGCCGCGCCGAGAGGGGCTCAACTCTCCTTGCCCGCGCCCGTTCCCACGTCCGCCCGGCGCCGCACCCACCTGGTCGGCCAAGGTCACAGCCACTGGACTGGCTTGCAGGGGTACGACAGCGGTGGGCACCGGCCGCAGCATGAACCGGCCGTAGTAGTGCCCGTTGCCGAACACGCGCGGCTCGGTCTCGCCCTGCGGCCGGCCGCGCCGCTCCAGGCTCCAGCCCCCGCGCGCCAAGGTCACCTCGCCGTCGTGCCCGAGCCGCGGCGGATGGCCCAGGAGCGAGCCGTACGCGAAACGGCAGCCGCCCAGCCCGAGCAGCTCGGTGAGCTCACCGCGGACGTGGTCGACGACGGCGTCGGCTGACCCCGCGCGCCGGTGCCCGCCCGCGGCCACCGCCACCACGCCCACCACGAGGGCCAGCGCGAGATTGGTGTGATCGCGGGACGAGGGCGGGAAGAGGCGACGGGACGCACGGCATCGACACCTTCCTGCCCAGGCCCGGCGCGGGGATTCAACGGCGGGGCAGGGCGCAGGCGGGGGTGCCGCCCGGCATGCGTTCGCGGTTGTCGGCGACGAGCCGGTAGACGCCGTGGGCGGCCCAGCGCAGGGGAGGCAGGGTGAGCAGCGCCCCGAGGACGCGCCATCCGCCGCCCGCGCTCATCAGCAGTTTGGCGACGGCTTGCGCGCCCCCGCGTACGGTGCCGCTCGGGAGGACCCACAACAGCTCGTACTCGGCCCGCTGTTGAGTGACGCCCAGGGAGTCCAGGTCCGCGAACTGCCACGGCATGGTCTCGCAGCGGGGCGCGAGGCGCCGTTCGGCGAAGGACACGGAGGAAGTGCAGAACGCGCAGTCTCCGTCGTAGACGAGCACAGATCGGGTTCGCATGCCCCCATCATGCCGCGCCGCCCGGCCGGGGCCCCGGGGGGGCACCGGGACCCCACGCGCCGCCATCTGGCCGCGACTGCAGGCGAGTTGGACCCGCGAACCCGTACGTGCAGGTCGTCCGGATGCATGCCGGTTATGATCCCGGGCGTTGATGCCGCGGCCGGGGGGTGCGTCTCTGCTCCCGGAATCCCGGACGCCAAGGTCCTCGCCTCCAACGAAGGGAAGCCGCCGTGGAAACTCCGTACGCCAGCAGACGCAGCGTGCTGTCCGTCCTCGCCGCCGCCTCGGCCGCGCCGCTGCTCTCCGCCTCCTGGGGCGCCGGAGTGGCCCATGCCACTGCGAGCGGCGACACCTACAGCTCCAGCACCGACCTCTACACCCGGCTGCCGGGCGGCGAGGGCACCGACTACGCCCGTCGGTACAAGCGGCATGCGATGGCCGACAACAGCGCGGCGCAGAAGTACCCCTACAACCGCACGATGATCATGGCCATGCACGGCGGCGGCATTGAAGTGGGAACGTCCGAGCTGTGTCTGGGCGTCGCCGGTTACCACCCCGCCACCCTGGCCGCCACACCGGCCGACGGGCCCGCCTACGACTACTGGATGTTCGAGGCCATCCGGTCGTCGGACAACGCCGAACTGCACGTCACGGCGGAGCACTGCGACGACCATGTCGCCCTGTCCATGGCCGCCGGCAGCTTCAACGTCCTGAGCCTGCACGGCTGTACGGCCGCCACCGCCGGCGCCCCCGCCTCCCGGCCCGAGGCGGTCGTGATCGGCGGGCGCAACGAAACCTTCAAGCGGTACCTCACCGAGGAGTTGAAGGGCGCGGGCTTCCAGACCATCGACGGAGCGTCCAACCCGGAGCTCGACGGTGACAGCCCCGACAACATCTGCAACCGCACCATGCTCGGCAAGGGCGGCCAGCTGGAGCTGACGACGGAGCTGCGCAGGAGCATGTTCGGGACCTTCACCCGGACCGGGTGCGCCGCCAGCACCAATCAGACGTTCTGGTCGTTCACCGCGGCCTGCCGCGCGGCGACCGCCAGGCTGGAGGCCGGGCCGGACCAGGTCATCCTGTAGCGCGTCGGACGCCCGGGGGCCCGCCTCTCACCGCTCGCCCGCCAGATCCAGCTCCCCCACGGAAACCGGCGCGACAGCCGGGGACTCGGGGGTGCGCCACGGGTGGGCGAGGGGCGCGGACAGCGGCTGCCACCAAGGCCTTACGGGCAGCCTCCCCGCCGGCTCGAACGGCTCGCCCGGGCGGGGGAACGCGGCCGGCTGCTCGGCCTCCTCGGCGGCGTCCTTCGTCCACTCGCCGGGCTCGGCCCAGGCGTGCGGCGCCAGGTTGAAGGTGCCCCAGTGGATCGGCATGATCACGCCGTGCGGACTGCCGCCCTGGAGGTCGAGGTGGGCGCGCAGGCCTTCGGCGGGGGTCATGTGAATGTCAGGCCAGAACTCCGAGTACGCCCCGATCTGGATCATCGTCGCGTCGAACGGGCCGTGCTCCGCTCCGATGTCCTTGAAGCCGCCGAAGTAGCCCGTGTCGCCGCTGTGGTAGATCCGGTGCTCGGGTCCGGTCACCACCCAGGACGCCCAGAGGGTGTGCTGCTGGTTGCGCAGGCCCCGGCCGCAGAAGTGGCGTGCCGGGGTCGCCGTGAGGGTGAGTCCCGCGACCTTGACGGACTCGTTCCAGTCCAGCTCGTGGATCCGGTCGGCGGGCACGCCCCAGTGCTCCAGGTGGGCGCCGACGCCGAGCGGCACCGCGAACACCGTGCCGGTTCCGGCGAGGGAGCGGATGGTGGGCAGGTCGAGGTGGTCGTAATGGTCGTGGGAGATGACGACGACGTCGACCGGGCCGAGCGAGGCCAGCGGCAGCGGGACGGGGTGCAGCCGCTTGGGCCCGGCGAAGGCGAAGGGGGAGCAGCGCTCGCCCCACACCGGGTCGAACAGGACCCGGCGCCCGTCGATCTCGGCGAGGACGCTCGAATGCCCCATCCAGGTGAGCCGCAGCCCGGTGGCGGGCGGCTTCGCGATGTCGGCGAGGGTCGTCGGGTGGACCGGGACGGTGCCGGTGGGTGCGCGGCGTACGCGCTGCTCCTTGGCGAAGAACTGCTTCGCGAACTCCAGGGTCGAGCCCGACGGCCGGGTCCGCGCGCCCTCGGGGTTCTGGAACACGCCGTCCGCGAAGTTCGGCGAGCGGCGGATGCGGGCCATCCGCTCCCCCGACGGATCGGCCCCGAACGCGTCGGGCCGCAGTTCGCGGAGTCTGGAGCGGAGTGGAAGCAGAGAACCAGCGCCGGTCACGGCACCTCCTGGGGCTCGGGGTAATTACATTATGTGCGTCCGTTGCCGTCGCACCGTGCTGGGACCGTCGCGACGACGGGCGGCCCGGTCAGGCCCCGCCCTGGCGCGGCTGGCCGTACGCCCGCTCCACGCGCAGCCGCAGCACCAGGCGCCGGTCGCGGACCATGACCTTGCGGTACTCGTCCCAGTCGGGGTGCTCGCCGCGTACGTCCCGGTAGAGGGCGACCAGCTCCTCGACCGTCTTGTCGTACGGGTCGGCGGCGACCGGGGTGAGGTCGGCGGTCCCCTCGGCCACCGTCCACGCCCAGCGGTCGTCGCTGGTCACGTGGTAGCCGGCGCGGGGGTCGCGGCGCAGGTTCTTCGTCTTGGCCCGGTCGTCGGTGAGCGACACCTTGATGACGTGCTCGTCCGGGTAGTAGGCGTGGTTCACATTGGAAAGCTGGGGCCGCCCGTCCCGCTTGAGAGTGACCAGGACGCCGCCGTCCTGCTCGGCGACCAGTTTCAGCAGCGCTTCCTGAGGTGCCTCGAATGCCGTCATGGCTGTGCAACGCGCATCCGGGCGGCCGGATTCCCCGGAGCCGCCCGGCGGCGCCTGCCATGATGCGGGGATGATCACTCCGATACCTCCCGTGGTGCCCGCCGGCCGGATGGCCCGGCAGCAGCAGCCCTCGTTCGTCCTGCCCGGCGGGCGTGAGCTGCGCCCCTGGCGGGAGTCCGACGCGAACGTCCTGGTGGCCTCGTGCCTGGATCCGGACATCGTTCAGTGGAACCGCCCCGAGGCGCTGACGCCGGACACCGCCCGCGCCAAGATCGCCCGCTGGGGGCAGCGCTGGACCGAGGAGGCCTCGGCGATCTGGGCGATATCGCGGCGCGAGGACGACCAGGCGGTGGGCCTGATCGGGCTCGGCGATCTCGATCTGCGGGGCGGCAGCGCGGAGTTCCTGTACTGGCTGCTTCCGTCCGGGCGCGGCGGGGGCGCCGTGCTCGACGCCACGTTGCGGGTCAGCCGGTGGGCCCTTGAGGAACTCGGGCTGCACCGGCTGCGGATCTCGCACTCGGTGGGCAACCCGGCCTCGTGCCGGGTGGCGCAGCGCGCCGGGTTCGCCCTGGAGGGCACGATGCGCAGCGCGCTGCTGCACGCCGACGGGTGGCACGACGAGCATCTGCACGCCCGGGTGGCGGGCGACCCCTGGCCGGACGGGGCCGACCTCAACGGGCTCCCGTACTGACTCATGGTTCAGTTAGGGTGCGCCGCATGACTCCTCCTCTCATCGCGCTCTCCTGGACCGATCACGTCACCGGCCGCCGCGGCCACCTGGTCATCGACCGGCTGGTTCGAGGCGTGTCCAGCGGCGGGCTGCGCATGCGGCCGGGGTGCACCCAGGAGGAGGTCGCCGGGCTCGCGCGCGGGATGACGATGAAGGAGGCCCTGCACTACGACCCGCAAGCCCGCTACATCCCGCTCGGCGGCGCGAAGGGCGGCATCGACTGCGATCCGCGGGACCCGGAGGCGTACGGCGTGCTTGTCCGCTACCTGCGCGCCATGCGGCCGTACGTCGAGAGCTTCTGGACGACGGGCGAGGATCTCGGGCTCAGCCAGGACCTCGTCGACCGGGCGGCCGCGGAGGCGGGCCTGATCTCCACCGTTCAGGCGGTTTATCCGCTGCTCGACGACGAAGCGGCAGCGAGGCGACGTCTCTCCGAAGCCTTCGCCGTGGAAGTCGACGGGATCGGCCTTGACGAACTGGTCGGCGGCTGCGGGGTGGCCGAGTCGGTCCTGACCGCCCTGGACCGTGCAGGCACAGCGTACGAGGGGACGCGCGTCGCGGTGCAGGGGTTCGGCACCATGGGCGGCGCCACCGCCCGCTTCCTGTCCCGGGCCGGGCTGAAGGTCGTCGCGGTCGCCGACATCAAGGGCACGGTCGCCAACCCCGAGGGCCTCGACGTGGAAGCGCTGCTCGCCGCGCGCGACGCGCACGGGGCCGTCGACCGCTCGGTCCTGCGGCCCTCGGACCGTGAACTGCCCGGCGAGGAATGGCTGGCCGCCGAGGCGGAGGTCCTCGTCCCGGCCGCGGTCTCGTACGCGATCGACGGGGTCAACCAGGCCCGGATCACGGCCCGTTGGGTCGTCGAGGCGGCGAACATGCCGGTGCTCGCCGAGGCCGAGCGGCTGCTCGCCGGGCGCGGCGTCACCGTGCTGCCGGACGTCGTGGTCAACTCCGCCACCAACGCCTGGTGGTGGTGGACGCTGTTCGGCGACCTGGGCGCGGACGCGGACGAGGCCTTCGCACACACCCGGCGCGCCCTGCGGGGCCTCGTCGAGCGGATGCTGACGCGCGCCGGGGCCGACGGGACGACTCCGCGCGCGGCCGCCCATGCCCTCGCGGCCGAGACGCTTCCCGTGATCACCGAGCGCTTCGGCACGTATCGCTGACCGGAACCGCCCCGGCAGCGCCTTCCGCGCATCCCCGCAGAGACCCCACCAACAAGCCACCCACCCCATTGGGGCCACCCCGTGGTCCACTATGCACTCGATGTATACACCTCGCGTATAGTCACGCCGGAGATCCTCGCCCGAGGGTCGTCAAGGGGACATCTCACCGCCGGGGAGAGCACCGCCATGCTCGGAAACAGCTCACGTTCCAAACGGTCCCGGGCCGCCGCATGCCTGGTCACGGCCACCGCACTGGCCTTGACCCTGGCCGGCTGCGGCCAGGACTCCACCTCTCCCGAGGATGCGCGCGAGCAGGCCGGCGCCAACGCCTCCGACGCCAAGGCCCGCCTCGATGCGGCCGAACCCTCGGATTCCGTGGACTGCGCCAAGGCCAAGTGCATCGCCCTGACCTTCGACGCCGGGCCGGGCCCGCACACGCCCCGGCTCCTCGACATCCTCCAGGAGAAGAAGGTGCACGCCACCTTCTTCCTGCTCGGCAGGAACCACGTGGACACCTACCCGGACACCGTGCGCAGGACCGCCGCCGAGGGCCACGAGATCGCCAACCACACATGGACGCACCGCCGCCTGGATCAGCTGAAGCCCGCCGAGATCCGTTCCGAACTCGGCCGCACCCAGCAGGCGATCAAGGCGCTGACCGGCCGCGAACCGACGCTGATGCGCCCGCCACAGGGCCGCACCGACAGCGAGGTCAAGGACGTCACCAAGGAACTCGGCCTCGCGCAGGTGCTGTGGAGCGCGACCGCCAAGGACTACGCGACCACCGACAGCGCCCTCATCCAGCAGCGGATACTCGACCAGGCGGGCCGCGACGGCATCGTCCTGCTGCACGACATCTACGGCGGCACGGTGCCCGCCGTCCCCGGCATCATCGACGAGCTCAGGAAGCGCGGCTACACCTTCGTGACCGTCCCGCAGCTGCTCGCGCCGGGCACCGCACAGCCGGGCACGGTCTACCGGCCGTGACCATCGGCCGCATACGCCCGTGTGTAGGGTCGGCCCATGGCCAGAGTGCGGTTGGGCGTGGCGGAACGGCGCGAGGAACTGCTGCGGGCCGCGGTCGGGCAGATCGAGTCGCGCGGTGTCGCAGCGGTACGGATCGCCGACGTCGCCGCTTCGCTCGGCGTCAGCAACGCGCTTGTCCTGTACCACTTCTCGACGAAGGAGAAGTTGGTCGCGGCGGCCTTCGCCCATGCCGCCGAGGACGATCTGGCCCAGCTGCACAAGATTCTCGGGCGCCGCACCAGCGCGCTGCGCAGGCTGCGGGCGGCCGTGCGCTGGTACGCGCCGACCGGGCCGGCCAAGGGCTGGCGGCTGTGGATCGAGGGCTGGGCGGCTGCGCTCCGCGAGCCCGCGCTGCGCGAGGTGACGCACGGCCTCGACCAGCGATGGAAGGCCGCGCTGAGCGAGGTGATCGCACAGGGAGCGGCGGCCGGGGAGTTCGGCTGCGCGGACCCGGTGGGCGCGGCCTGGCGGCTCACCGCCCTGCTCGACGGACTGGCCGTGCAGATGATCTCGTACCCGGGCTCACTGTCCCGGGCGGCCATGCTGGAGTGGGCGGACGACGCGCTGGCCCGCGAACTGGGCGTGGACCGCGCGGCGTTGGTCACGACCCGGTGAGGGCCGGGCTCCCGAAGACCGGCCCCCGAAGACCGACTTCCGCCTCCGGATACCCCCTCGCCCGTCACGCGGCGGCGCTGTGTCCTGCGGCGATGCGGCGCGGAATCACCCGGGCCGGCACTCCGCTCATGACCGGCGAAAACCACCCACACCGACTCCGATAACATGATCCGACCCAGATGATCGCCCATAGCGTTCCACCCTTCACGGAAACCATGCAATCGACCACGAAGAGTGACTCGCTTAATCAACGTCTCACACATCGGCGTCTAAACAAAACGGCCAAACAATTGATATCGCGAATAAATAGCAGAATTACAGTTGCATGGCGTCAACCCCGGGTGATGCTGTGGGCCGCCGCAGGTGTGGTGACCCTCGGATTCCTCATCGCGTTGGAGATTGCCGCCCATCATTATGGCCTGCCCGGGCCGATGATCAACCAGGCGAAAGAGGTGATACTCGCACCCAAGTCGGGGCCGCTGTTGTACGCCAGTATGGCGTTGATGATGGTGGTGCTCACCTGGCGGGAGCGCTTTATCGCGATCGGTGCCGCCATCGGCATCGACGTCGTCTTCTTTCTGGTGCGGTGGGCAGTCGACGCCAAGATGATGTTCGGGAACGGCGCACTGTGGGTGATGCTGGCCTGCGCGGTCATCGCGATCACGCGTCGCACCGGCCAGGAACGCATGCTGCTCCTGAAGGGCGTCGGCCTCGGCCTCCTGCTGGTGGCCGGCCGCAAGACCGGCGACACCTGGCTGCTCATCACGTCGAAGACGCGCCCGACGGTCCTCGACCAGTACCTGGCGACGGCCGATCACGCGCTGGGCGACCCGTCCTGGGTGGCGGGCCGGATCGTCAACGCCACGGGCTCGATCGGCGCGCACGTCCTCGACTACGTCTACATCCAGCTCGCCGTGATGGCGGTCGTCGTCGCGCTCTACCAGCTGCGCAACGTGGCGGCCGAGCGCCGCTTCCCGGCCCATCACCTGGTGCGCACCTTCCTGGTGATCGGCCTGCTCGGACCCGCCATCTACATGATCTTCCCGGTGGTCGGACCGATCTTCGCGTACGGCGCCGACGGCGGGCACTTCGCGGTGGCCGACGTGTGGCCGAACACCCCGCCCGGCGGTGGCGCTCCGCATCACATGGGGTTCAACGAATTCACTCCGCGCAACTGCATGCCCAGCCTGCATACGGCGTGGGCCACCACCATCTTCATCCATTCCCGCAAGGGTCCGCTGGCCCTGCGCATAGCGGGTGCTTTCTGGCTGATCGCCACGCTCGGCGCGACACTGGGATTCGGTTATCACTACGGCACCGACATCATCGCAGGCGTGGTGTTCGCGCTCACGATCGAGGCGGCTCTGCGCGCGCTCGCCCGCGGCTGGGACCGGTCCGGAATCCAGCTCGTCGCCTACGGCACCGCCGTCTTCGCCGCGCTCCTGGTGGCTTATCGCTATCTCCCGGTACAGATGGCCGATCATCCGTGGGTGTTCGGCCCCCTTCTCGTACTGGCGATGGTCTCGGTGATCTACAGCTTCGTCCGGACGACCCGGCTGTGGGAGCCGCGGGTCGCACCGGCCCGGCAACCGGAACTGCAACCCGAACTCGTCTGAGTCATCCTGGAGCGGGCGGTGGGCCGAGCGCTTACCGCCAGGGGACGGGAAGCTGAACGTGTGCGGGCGAAGACCTTCACCGTGCCGGGCGCACGGTGAAGGTTCCCGCCCGACAGGATTACGCCGAGAGCAAGCAACCGTTCCCCGCCCCTCCCCCAGCGGGCAGAGTGGCGATCATGAGACTGCTGATGCTGGGTGGAACGGAATTCGTCGGCCGGGCCGTCACCGAGGCGGCCCTCGCCCGCGGGCACGAGGTGACGGTCTTCCACCGGGGGCGGCACGAACCACCCGCCGGGGTGGTCTCGCTGCACGGCGACCGCACCTCCCCCGAAGGCCTCGCGGCGCTCGCGGACGGCGAGTGGGACGTGGTGGTCGACACCTGGTCGCACGCCCCGGCCGCCGTCCGCGACGCGGCCCGGCTGCTCGCCGGACGGGCCGGCCACTATGTGTACGTGTCGAGCCGTTCGGTGTACGCCGAGACGGCCTCGCTCGACACCGGCGAGGACGCGCCGCTGGTGGACGGTTCCGCCGACGAGGCGGGCGAGGCGGCCTATCCGCAGGCCAAGCGCGGCGGCGAACTGGCCGCGATCCGTGAATTCGGCGCGGGACGGACCCTGTTGGTGCGGGCGGGCCTGATCCTCGGCCCGTGGGAGAACATCGGCCGGCTGCCGTGGTGGCTGAACCGCGCCGCGCGCGGCGGCGACGTGCTCGCGCCGGGCCCGCGCGATCTGGGCATCCAGTACATCGACTGCCGCGACCTCGCCGAGTGGACCCTGGACGCGGCCGAGGCCGGCCTCAGCGGCCCGTACAACGTCGTGAGCCCGCCGGGGCACGCGACGATGGGCTCGCTCCTCGAAGCCTGTGTGCGGGTCACCGGCGACCGGGCCGTCCTGCGGTGGACCGGCCCCGAGCCGATCCTCGCCGCCGGGATCGAGCCGTGGGTGCACCTGCCGGTCTGGCTTCCGCCGGGCGCAATGCGCGACAAGATCCACAACTCGGCGGTGGCGAAGGCGGCCGCGGCCGGGCTGCGCTGCCGCCCCGTCGAGGAGACGGCCGCCGACACCTGGGCCTGGCTCCGCTCGATCGGCGGGACCGCGCCCCAGCGCCCGGACCGGCCCCAGGTCGGCCTCGCCCCGGAAACCGAGGCGAAGGTGCTGGGCGGCTGACCGGCCCGTCCGGACCATCGGGCCCGACGGCACCGCATGGTGACGCTCCGTCAGGCCTGATGGGTCGTCAAAGGGGCAGCAGATCGGGGCGCTTGGCCGAGACCTCGTCGCCCGACGACTCGCCGCGCAGCCGTCGGCCGATCCACGGCACCAGGTACTCGCGCGCCCAGTGGATGTCGTCGCGCCGCACTTCGAGCGTGCCCCGCGGCGGCAGTGGGGGCCACGGCTGGTCCGGGTCGGCCGGGACGTCGAGGCCGAGCACCTGGGCGGCGCGCAGCGCGACCCGGGTGTGCCCCTCGGCGGAGAGGTGCAGCCGGTCGTCGTCCCAGGCTCGCCGGTCCTGGACGGACTTGAGCGACCAGAGGTCGAGCACCGGGCAGTCGTAGCGGTCCGCGATGGCCCGCACATGCCCGTTGTACGTCGCGATCTTGCCCCGCAGATGGCGGAGCAGCGTGACGCCCCGGGTGTCGAAGCCCGTGGTCACCATGACGGTGCCCACGGCCGACTTCAGGTCGGCGAGGGCCCGCTCGAAGCGTTCGGCCACCTCGTCGGGGTCCGTGCCGGGCCGGATGATGTCGTTGCCGCCCGCGCAGAAGCTCACCAGGTCGGGGGCGAGTTCCTTGGCCCTGGGCACCTGGTCCTCGACGATCTGGTCGAGGAGCTTGCCCCGGACCGCGAGGTTGGCGTAGCGGAAGGACCCCTCCGGCCGCTGGTCTGCGAGCAGCACTGCGAACCGGTCCGCCCAGCCGACGAACGTCCCGTCCGGGCCGGGGTCGCCGACGCCTTCCGTGAAGCTGTCGCCGATCGCCGTGTACGACCCGAACGTGCCGCTGCTGAATGATCTCGAATCGTCTGCCACGAGTGCTTATCCTTCACCCACGCAAGTGACCTACGCCACCGTAGGGAGGGGTTGACGGTGGGTGATATAGACCACCCGGTCAGTTTCCCAGGTCCGGGAATAGGCCGGAGGCACATCCACAACTGCCCATCGCCGCTCGGACGTTCACGCCGTACGAGGCCCCGGACAGAAGGTCCTTGACCTCAAGCGGGCTTCAGGTTGAAGACTGGGCGACATGATCAACAACAGCGCGGTTTCCGAGTCCTCCCCCCTTTCCCTTCCCCTCTCCGACGGCTCGCTCGACGAACTGGCCGGCAGGCTCGCCGGTGACGCGGCTGTCGTCGGCATCGGGGAGTCCACGCGGTTCTCCCGGGAGACCTACGGCATACGGGACCAGCTCTTCCGCAGACTTGTCCGGCACCACGGCTTCCGGGCGCTCGCCGTGCAGGACAGTGCCGCCGTCGGCGCCGAGCTCGACCGCTACGTACGCGGCGGCGACGGCTCGGCCGCGGCCGCGCTCGACCATGCCTGGCGTCCCCAGCGCACCGTCGAGCTCGCCGCATCACTCGACTGGATCCGGGAGTTCAACCGGGAGCACCCCCACGACCCCGTGCGGGTCTTCGGTGTGAAGCCCGCGCAGGCGGGGCCGGAGGATTACGACGCCGTCCTGGACCACGTCCGGAAGTCGGCCCCCGAGCGGCTCGCGGAGCTCGCGTCCCATCTGGACCCGATCCGGACCGCGCATCAGATCGACGAGCACGTCCAGCGCGCGCGGGGCATCCACCCGGGGCGCCCCTTCGCCGAGCACGCCCGTGACGCGCTCGCGCTGCTCCGGTCGCTGCCCGGCGCCGGAAGGCACGACGACATCCTGGCGCGGATGCGGCTGATCGTGGACTTCCACGAACACAGCGTCGCCGGGCGGGGCAACTACGCGGGCGAGGCCGGGGAATGGGCCGAGGTCGTCGGTGGCTTCCAGCGCCGGACCGGGCTGCGCACGGTCTACTGGGACGGCATCGCGCACACGTCGGCGGCCGAGACCGTCCTGGGCATGGCACCGGAGCGCGGCCCGCAGGCCACGGTCGGCAGCGTGTTGCGCAAGCACTACGGCGACCGGTACGTGTCCGTGGCGATCGGCTTCCACCACGGGGACCTCGGTTCCGTCACCGTCCCGGAACCGGCCGGCGACCTGATCGACGCGCGGCTCGGCGCGGTGGATCTGCCCGCGCACTGGCTGGACCTGCGCCTCGACGACGTCCGCGGTCAGTGGGACGGTCCGGCGAAGGCCCGTGTCATCAGCGGCGTGTACGACCCGGCCCGCGACGCCACCGGGTACCTCGCGGTCGATTCGCTGGCCGACGCCTTCGACGTGCTCGTTCACGTGCGCCAGGTGTCGCCCCTCCGGTGGCTGCCGTGAGACCGGGGACGGGAGAAGGGGCCGCCGCGATGCGACGGCCCCCCTCACTGGACGAGTCAGCCGGTGAAGGCCGCCGTGCCGTTCGGGGTGCCGAGGCCGGTCGGGCCGTCGTATCCCGTACCCGCCTTGCACAGGTAGTTGCCGCAGCTGCCGTTGGCGCCGGAGGTGACGTCGTTCAGCGAGCCGGTGTGGGCGTAGGGGAAGGACGAGGGAGTCGAGCTCGCGGCGGGTGCGCCGGCCAGGGCGTACACGCTCGCGATGATCGGCGACGAGGCGCTGGTGCCGCCGTACACGTTCCAGCCGCTCGCCTGGTACGTGTCGTACACCGCGAGTCCGGTGGCCGGGTCGGCGACCGCGGCGACGTCCGCGACGGCCCGCTTGGCGCAGGCGGTGTCCTTCTGCCAGGACGGCTTCGGGTCGTACGCCGAGCAGCCGGAACCGGCGCCGTCGCCGCCGGAGCCGGAGCCCCAGACCGACTCGGACCAGCCGCGCGTGCTGCTGTCCTTCTTCAGCGAGGTGCCACCGACGGCGGTGACGTACTGGGAGGCGGCCGGGTACTCGACGCCGTAGCCGCTGTCACCGGAGGAGACGGTGATGGCGACGCCGGGGTGGTTGAAGTACTTGCTGTCGGCGGTGGTGTCGGAGGCGTCCTCGCTGCCGCCGTAGCTGTTGGAGACGAACTTGGCGCCCAGGGTGACCGCGCGGTTCACCGCGGCACCCAGGTCGTCCATGTTCGCGGACTTGGCCTCGACGAGCAGGATGTGGCACTGCGGGCAGGCAGCGCTGACCATGTCGACGTCGAGCGAGATTTCACCGGCCCAACCGGCGTCCGCCGTCGGGTAGTTGGAGCCGCCGTCCTGGTCGACCTTCTTGAAGCAGCCGTTGGCGGTGGTGCAGGCGGGGAGCCCGTACTGCGAGCGGTAGGCGGCCAGGTCCGACTCGGCGTTCGGGTCGTCCTGCGCGTCGACGATGGCCACCGTCTGGCCGGAACCCCCGCTCGCCGGGAGGTTGTAGGCCTTCTGGAGGTCGGCGGGGCCGAGACCGGAGGGGGCGGCGTCGGCGGTGATACCTCTGTGCTGCTTGACGTCCGTACGTTCGAGGGCGAGGCAGTGCATCTGGCCCGGCTTGGCCGTCGCGCACAGCTGCTTGACGTTGGACGCGGGGTCGCCGGCCTGCTGGGCGGCGGCTGTGGGGGCCGCGGCGAGCAGGCCGCCGGTGACGAGCGCGACCAGGGAGAGGAGCGCCGGGGCGCCGCCGGCTCGTTGTCCGAACCTGGAGGTTCGTATGTGTTGCACGGTTCTTCCTCCATGGGGGGATCGCCCCGCCCTGGGACGGACGGGACGCGAAGAAACGTCGAGTGCATGACAAAGTGACGTTCGGAGACTGCCACCACGGAAAGTGGGGGCAGTCATGAACGTACCTACGGACAACACCAGTTGACAGGCACCCCAAGGCAAAGGCTGTCTATTGCCTATGTGCGCAAGTGTGCTCAGCGTGAGGGAGGAGTGAAGAGATCAGGTCCGGCGGTCACACCGTGTCCCGCTCATGGACGAACCCCCCATCTCTTTACGGGAGATGAGGGGTCGCTTCCCACTATGGCACTCAAATCGGGCTCGCGTCAGCCTTTCCAGCGCCCCAGGAATTCCCCGGCCGCTTTTCGCCCCTGTTCGACGACCGAGTCCCGGGCCTCCGCGTCGATGCGGAAGTCGGTGATGCCGACGCCGGCGCAGTCGACCGTGATGGTGCGGTCGCGAACGCCGGGCCGCTCGAGGGACGTCTGGTCGCGGCCGACCAGGGCCGTCGTGACGACCTGTTCGAGCAGCGTCAGCGGCGGCCACATGACGCGCGCGGCGAGCGGCGCGAGGTTGGCGATCCCGGCCGGCAGATCGGGGATGATCCGCACCCCGAAGGTCGGCCAGCGCGACTTCTTGCCATCGGTGCGGTTGAAGATGTCGACCGCGAAGTTGGACAGGATGCCGCCGTCCACGATCACCGAGGTCTCCCGGGTAACCGGATTGGTCAGGGCGCACGGCCGGAAGTAGAACGGGATCGACAGCGAGCAGCGGACGGCGTCCGCGACCTTCTGCTCCTCGGCCTTCAGCCCGAACAGGTGGTAGTCCCAGGGCAGTCGGAGCAGCCGGCCGCGTGTGACGTCGGTGGCGAGCACCACCAGCTTGTACTTCTGGTCGTCGGCCAGGTCGGCGTCGGCGCCCGGGTCGTCGGTGCGCAGATCGGCGAAGGTGGAGACGCCGAGCTCGGCGAGCTCCTCCTCGATCCACTCCCTGATCCAGTCCCCGCGGTAGGCGCCCCGCGTGCCGAACAGGCCCACGCCCTCGCTCACCAACGGCACCCCGGGCGGCTGACGGTCCGGGATGCGGCTCAGGTCGAGCCGGTCCATGATGCCGCGCAGCTCCT
This sequence comes from Streptomyces mauvecolor, assembly GCF_039532965.1. NCBI lineage: Bacteria > Bacillati > Actinomycetota > Actinomycetes > Kitasatosporales > Streptomycetaceae > Streptomyces > Streptomyces mauvecolor. Next base: position 95,433 of record NZ_BAAASQ010000056.1, read on the forward strand.
TGGCGCCCACCCCGGCCGCGACCAGGGCCGCCGCGATGGCGCCGACCGAGGTGCCGGCCGCGCGCGGGAAGGTGTAACCGTCCTCCAGGAGGCGGATGACGGCGCCCGCCGAGCCCAGGCCCCGTACGCCGCCGCCTTCGAGGACGACGTCGGCCTTGCGTTCACCGTTGCCGTTGGTCATCGCGGCGCCCCCTTCACTCCTGACCGGCGACGTTCCACGGCGCGAACGCGTTCTTGAGGCCGGCCAGCGCGGTACGCAGTTCGGGGTGGTGACGCAGCAGCACGCTCATCATGCTGTTGTCGTCGATCCACTGCAGGCCCGCCTTCGAGTACACCTCGGGGGTGTAGTACTCGGTGAAGAAGCGGTCGCTGTTGAGGCGCCGGGACGCCATCAGGATGAAGATGCGGAACGCCGTGTCGCTGAAGGCGAATCCCTTGGGGAGCTTCTCGGCGAACATGCCGACCGACAGGTCGACCTTCTCGATGTCGCCCTCGTACACCTTCATGATCTGTTTCGCCCACTGCGGGTTGTCCGTCAGGTCGTCGAAGCGCTCGGCGGGCTTCAGGCGAAGGAGCCGGCGGAACTCGTTGTAGCGGGGGACGCCGAGTTCGCGGGAGCGCAGGATGTCGGTGGCGGCGAGGTCCTGGAGGTGGCCGTCGGGGCGCTCGTATTCCTGGAGGAACTTCGGGAAGTTGTGCAGGGTGACGAGGCCCGGGTGGAGCGTGCCGAAGCTGTAGAGGAGGTCGGTGGTGGAGATGGAGCCGAGGACCTTGAGGGCTTCGGGGCCCGCGATGTCGCGGAACGAGGCGTTGCGCAGGGTGGTGTTGTCGTTGGCGGCGCGCAGTTCCCAGTCGTCGCGGATCAGCGGGTGCATCCGGTAGACCGCGACGAACTCCTCGGTGAGCGCGTACGGCACGCCGTAGTGGTCCGTCTCGCCGCCCGGGATGCCGCTGACGACCTCGGACTTGCTGATCCGGCCGAACAGGTCGTGGACGCGTTCCCCGGCCAGGCCCCACCAGTTGGTGTGCAGCGCGGTGACGGTGGTCGGGTGGCTGATGACGGCCGGCGTCCACTCCACGGTGTGGATCTTGGCGAGGAGGGCGGCGTTGATCAGCCGGCCCCGCTCGAAGAGCTCCTCGTCGTCCCACTCGGGGTAGGCGGCGTGCAGGTGGTCGCAGATCGCGTTGTGCTCGCGGGTGAACAGGCCCTGCATCAGGGCCAGTCCGAGCCAGAAGCCGGGCACGCGGGAGGGGTCCTTGGCGGGGTCGGACGGGAAGGGCATGCGCTCGTCGTCCCACAGGTGGAGCTTGCCGAGCTCGCCGGTGCGCATGGCGCGCTGCTCGTCCTCGGTACTGCCGTAGATCTGGGAGGCGTCCCACCAGTGCGAGAAGACGTTGACGCGGGTGTCGGGGGTGCCGGCCGGGGCGTGCGGGTCGCGGGTGGGGTCGTCCGGGGTGCGCATGATCTGCATGGGCTGCTCGGGCCACGGGTCGTCGTCCATGAGCGGCACGGTCCACGGCCGGTCGGTGGGGCTCGGGCCGTGGCTGAACCAGTCGCGGACCATGAACTGGAGCCAGGCGGCGACCAGCGAGTTGACCGAGTCGGCCGAGATGAACGTGTCGCGGGTGAGCAGTTCGCGACTGACCTTGCGCGGGTTGGGTTCGGAGAGGACCTCGGCGGGGGTCGCCGAGGCGATCTTGTCGAGCGGGATGTTGCGGCCGAAGCGGGTGCCCGCCATGCCCATCCGGGGCTGACCGAGGTCGTTGTAGCTGCCGTCGGCGGTGCGGTTGACCTTGAACGAGTCCTTCGGCGGCACCGGTTCCGGCACGTTGACCGCGGGGATCTTGTTGGTGTCGTGCAGGTTCTCCTGGCGGTAGCGGACGCGCAGTCCCAGGAGGGTGCCGAGGCCGAGCGGCAGCGGCAGCTTGTCCCAGCCGATCCTGGCGTCCAGGTAGTCCGCGATGCCTACGACGATCCGCCACGGCAACGAGGTGCGGTACGAGCTCATCGGATCCCCCCTTGGGGCTGTCCTTGGGGCAGTGGTGGTGGCGCGTCGGCGAGGATCACGTCGCTCGCCTTCTCGCTGATCATGTAGATCGGGGTGGCGATGAAGAAGCCGGGGATGCGCGGGAAGACGGAGGCGTCCACGATGCGCAGCCGGTTGACGCCGCGCACCCGGAACCGGCTGTCGACGACGGCCGCGGGGTCGCCGTCCGCGCCCATCGGGCAGCTGCACGAGGCATGGTGCCCCCATGCCTCGTCCTGCACCCAACTCCGCACCTGTTCACGGGAGTCGACGTCCTTGCCGGGCCAGAGTTCCTCGCTGATGGCGTCGCCGGCGCGGCGGTTCATGCCGCGCACGAACTCCACGGCGTCCGTCATCGCCTCCAGGTCGACGCCGTCCTTGTCGGTTCCTTCGGCGAAGTAGTGGAAGTTCACCGCGGGGGTGTCGCGCGGATCGGCCGAGCGAAGCCGCACCGCTCCCCCGCTGTTGTGGGTGTGCGCCTTGAGGATCGCCCAGGTGAACCGGTCCTTGTGGCGCAGGTTCTCCTGCGAGTAACCGGGGTAGTAGCCGCGGAAGTCGGCGGGGAACCCGAACAGGAACAGGTCGGGCGCGTCCAGACCGGGCCGGGACTTGCGGGTGATTCCGACGACCGAGCCGTTGGTGGTGTAGAGCCCCTCGCCGCGCTGCCAGGCGCGGTAGCAGCGGTCGGGGGTCGCGCCGGGCTCGGGTGCGTGGAAGGAGCAGTCCTTGACGATCGGGAATTCCTTCGCCATGCGGCTGACGACGCCGACCTCGTAGCGGTCCTGGAGGTTGCCGCCGACGCCCTGGAGGTCGAGGCGTACGGGGATGCCGTGCCGCTCCAGCTCCTGGCGCGGCCCGATGCCGGAGAGCATGAGCAGCTGCGGAGTGTTGAAGGCGCCCGCGCACAGGATCACCTCGCGGCGGGCCGCCAGCCTTACCAGGGGCGGGAGTTGGGGTTCGTACGAGGCCGTGGGGTCGGCGCGGTAGGCGCGGGCGGCGTCGATGAACTCCACTCCGGCGGCCGCTCCCGCGTCGTCGAGGAGCACGCGGGTGACGAGGACGTCGGTGCGGACGGTCAGGTTGTCGGGGTGGGTGGTGCGAGCCGCCCGGATGCGGTCGCGGGCCGCGCTGCGCCGGCCCCGGTCGGTCGACAGCGGGATCTGCCACAGCCCTTCGAGCCCGAGGGTCTGCACCCGCCAGTCGTTGGGGTCGACGACCGCGCCCAGGCCTTCGAGGGGCGAGAGGGGGCGGCCCAGGAAGTCGGCGAGCTCACCCTCGGCGGCGGTGAGGATGACCTTGAGGAGCTGCTTGTCCTGGATGATCAGGGCGGGGTCGGCGAGATGGGTGGGCAGCCAGCCGTCGAAGCCGTGCCGGGAACGGTTCAGATAGCGGTCGGAGACGAACGGGAGCGCCTTGAGGACGGCGGCCAGGAGCGGGTTGGCGGGCAGGCGCTTGGGCCTCGGGCGGTAGCCGCAGCGCTCGATGCGCTCGAAGTAGCCGCGCATGGCATCGGCCCGCCAGGACTGGTCGCCGGTCGCCTCCGCGATGGCGTCCCAGTCCCGGTTGTAGGGATAGACCGTGATCATCGCGTGGTGCGCGGTGCAGCCGCCGACGGATCCGGCCCGCGGATAGAGGATGCCCTTTCCCGCGACGACCTTGGTGTCGCGCTGCTGCTGCTCCTCGTTCGCGTAGTGGCGCACGAAGTAGTTCCAGCACTGGACGGGGTCCTCGGAGGCGTCCCCGTGGAAGGCGGGCACCAGGTAGTTGTCGTTCTCGTGCTCGCCGCCCGCGTCGATGAGCAGCACCTTCATGCCGGCCTCGGCAAGGTTCGCGGCGAGCGGGCCGCCGCCCGCGCCCGCGCCGACCACGATGTAGTCGTAGTCCGCGCCCGTCACTTCTTCCCCTTGGCCCCGTTGCCGAGCGCGCTCACCGCGAGCGCGGTGTTGGTCGCGGAGATCAGCGTGGTCATCGCCGCGGTGCGGGGCGGCAGCAGGCCCTTGATGCCGAGCATGGCGGCGGTCAGGGTGTCCGAGGCGTGGATGAGGACGCCCTCGCGGAGGTCCTGTTCCAGGCGTTCGCCGCGGTTGGTGAGCAGGTCGAGACCGAGCAGGATGGTGCGGATCCCGAAGAGCCGGAAGGCGTAGACGGCCGCGGGGTTGGGTTCGGATGCGCGGTCGAGCCGGTCGATGAGCAGGGCCGGCGCGACGAGGCCGGCCACCCCGTTCAGGAGTCGGATCCCGGCGAGGCCGTACAGGGCCGCGGGCCGGGGGGTGCTGGTCGCTGCGGCCGATGCGCGTTTCTTCGGCATGGTCCACTCCCATCGGGACGGTACGGGTCGTTGGCGGGGCGGCCCGGCGGCGGGCCGCGGCTCCTACTCCTGGCCGAGCCTGCGGGCGCTGCTCGCCCCGTAGGCGGCGTCGCGCGAGCGGTTGAGGTTGCCGAGCGGCCGGAAGGCGTCCGTGGTGCGCCACGGCGTGAAGACGAGCTGCTCGATGCGGCGCGTGACGGCCACCGCCTCGTTGGAGTCGAGGTCCTGGCGCGGAATGGTGAGCGTGGCGACGGGCACGGGCGGAGCCACGTCCTCGGGCCACTCCACGGAGGCGTTCTCGACCGGGGTGGTGGCCTCGTCCGCGAAGCGCTGCAGGCACAGCTCGTACACGACGTCCCGTTCGCGCAGCCGGGCCGCGAGTTCGGTGCGCAGCCGGTCCCGGTCGGCGCGGTCGGGCTTGGGAGCCGGGAGCCCGCCGGGGCTTGGCCGGAGCTGGTACTGGACGGGTCCGGCGTCGCCCCACAGGATCGGGGCCTGGCTCCAGTACCGCTCCTGGGAGAGGCTGCCGATCTTGCGCGCGACGGCCTTCTGGAGGGTCTTGCGCATGCGGGTCGCGGCCGGCCTGCCCACCGCGCGCGGCAGCTTCACCAGGAAGCGGTAGGCGACCTGCGCGGTGCCGCTCGCGCCCGCCATGACCTCGGCGAACTCGACGAACTCGCGGGCGTTGGCGGCGTGCGAGGCAGGAAGGTTGAGCATGAGGAGGTCGTGCCGTTCGTCGTCGCCGACGACGATGCGCACGGCGATGCCCCGCAGGTCCTGCGCGGAGTCGGCGGCGGGGACCCCGGCCGCGTTGGAGTACCGCACGAGGGCCGGGTATTCGGCGCCCGGCTGGACGAAGCCCTCACGCAGGCTCAGGGGAAGATCGGTGTGGAAGCGCACCCGGGCGTTGTCGACCGCGATGGTCGTCTTGGCGTGGAACGCCCGGTCGGGGCCGGGTAGTTGCCCGGTCTCCTGGTTGATGCGCTGGATCCGTACGATGCGCTGGGCGAGTTCCTCGAAGACCTTGCGCTCGGCCTCCGGGCTCCCTCCCTCGTACTGTTCGTACTTCTCGTGCTGCCGGGGATCGGACATGGTCCGGCTCCTCCCAACCGTGGGCGGGGAGCAGCGACGCTACTCGGCACCGGGTGGGCGGGGTATGCCGGTTTCGGGCCTGTTGTTCGATCTCCGGCGGCCATGTGGACCGGCGTACAACAACCGGGACCGGTGCTGGCGGCCGGGGCCCGATGGGCTCCGGCGGCGCCGCCGGGCCGCCGGGCGCCGTGCCTCCATGCCTCAACTGCCCCACAGATACAGGCTGTTCATGGCCGAGTCCGGTCATACGGGGCGTACGAGAGCGCTCTCATGTCCTGCGCAGCCGGAACACGGCCGCGTCCAGGTCCCCGCGAAGCCCGGTGACGAGCCCCCGGTGGTGCAGCACGGCCCCGCTGTATACGGTCCCGGTGTCCGGGCACGCATAGGAGGCGGCGGGATCGAGCCCGTGCAGCCGGACGGCGGGCGGCGGCTCCCCGTAGTGCTGAGCCTGGAGCCAGGCCAGGACGACGGTGTCGTCGCCCCGGGTGTACTGGACGGCGCCGAGCCCGCCGTCGGGCGGCCGCAGCCGGTACTGGGCGCCGAGCTGCACGACCGGTCTGATCTCCTTGTACAGCGCCACCCAGTCGCGGGCCTCGGCGAGTTCGGCCGGGCTCCAGCGGGTCAGGTCGCCGCCCACGCCGAGCACCCCGGCCATCGCGCTCACGAAGCGGAAGCGCAGGCTGCTGACCCGCCCGTTGAGCTGGGTATTGGGGCTGTCGGTCACCCAGGCGGCCATGACCCGGGCGGGGTGCAGCTGGCTGAAGCCGTGCTGGATGGCGAGCCGGTCCAGGGGGTCGGTGTTGTCGGAGGTCCACACCTGGTCGGTGCGCGAGAGCACCCCGAGGTCGATGCGCCCGCCGCCGCCCGAACAGGATTCGAAGGCGACGTGGGGGTGGGCGGCGCGCAGGCGGTCCACGAGGGCGTAGAACGCGTGCACATGCTCGACCCACAGCTTCTGCGGATACGGCTCCCCGGGCCATCCGGCGTCGGTGAAGCAGCGGTTGAAGTCCCACTTGACGTAGTCGACGGGCGCGCTGGAGAGCAGCCCGTCCAGCTGCTCCCACAGGTACTCCTGTACGTCCTTGCGGGCGAGGTTCAGGACGAGCTGGTTGCGGAACTCGGTGCGGGTGCGGCCGGGCTGGAACTGCACCCAGTCGGGGTGGGCGCGGTAGAGGTCGCTGTCGGGGTTGACCATCTCGGGCTCGACCCAGATCCCGAACTGCATGCCCAGGGCGTGCACCTCGTCGGCCAGCGGCTTCAACCCACCGGGAAAGCGGGTGGGGTTGGGGGTCCAGTCGCCGAGCCCGGCGGCGTCGTGGGTGCGGGCGCCGAACCAGCCGTCGTCGACCACGAACAGTTCGACCCCCATGTCGGCCGCCCGCTGGGCGAGGGCGCGCTGCTGGTCCTCCGAGATGTCGAAGAGGGTGGCCTCCCAGGAGTTGTAGAGCACCGGACGGGGCTTCCCGGCGCGCGGGATCACATGGGCCAGCTGCCAGGCGTGCCACTGCCGGCTCGCTCCCCCGAACCCTGCGCCGCTCCACAGCCCGGCGAACACGGGCGAGGTGTACGACTCGCCGGGCGCGAGCCGCATCAGGCCCGAATCGTCGTACCCCGCACCGCCGTTGATCTGCACCCGGCCATCGGGCAGGTGGTGGACGGCGATGCGCCAGGACCCCGACCAGCCGAGCGCGCAGCCGTACACCTCGCCGCTCTCCTCGGTGGCTTCCGCGCCGGCGTCGAGGGCGACCCAGGGCAGGTGCTGGTGGCCGGTGTGCCCGCGGCGGCTGCCGAGCACCTTCTCGCCGGGGGTGAGTGCGGAGCGTACGAGACGGGATTCGGCGGCCCAGCGGCCGTGCAGCTGGGAGAGGCGCCAGCCGTCGCGCTCGGGCAGCGTCCAGGTGGCGGCGTCAGCGCGCAGCAACTCCAGTGACCCGTCGGCCAGTTGACTGGATACGGTAACCCAGCGTTCGACCACGTCGAAGTCGTCCCGCATCCGGTAGTGCAGGGTGAGAGCGAGCCCGATCGCAGGGTCGGTGAAGCGCAGCTTCAGTTCGTCGCCTTCGACGTCCGAGCCCGTGAAGTCCCAGGCGGTGCCGCGCGCCTCACCTGCCCGTACGGACAGCGCGGGGCGCACGAAGCGGGGGCCGCCCTCCACCGGGTACTCCTCCAGTCCGTCCGTGCGGGACTCGAAGGGCCAGTGGGGTGCGAGCGGCTCCCGGGCCAGCGCTGCCGCGGCCTCCAGCGAGATGCGCGGGCCCCAGTGGAGGTGCAGCAGCTCGTCCTGGTCCGTGAGGTGCAGCGCGTAACTGCTGGTCCGCCCGGCGAGCACCCAAAGGCGTCCGTTGTCACCGATCTCCATCATCTTGACCCCCAGATCCGCACACGTACGCACAGGATCGGGGTGGCAGGGCTCCCAGGGCAACGCCTGTGCGGCAGGCAGGGAGATGGTTGCCCCAGGAACGCATGTCGTATCGTCGACAGACGCGCAGGACGCGCCACCCAGGATCGACGTCAGGAGTCCCCGTGACCCAGCAGATTCCGCAGGTCCCCGCGACAGAGCCCGAGCTTTCGGGGGTGCGCAACTTCCGTGACGTGGGCGGGTTGCCGACCGTGGACGGGCTGCGGGTGCGCGACGGGCGGCTCTTCCGCAGCGGGCACCTGGCGCACGCCACCGAGGCGGACGCGGCCTACCTGGCCACGCTCGGCCTGCACACGGTCTTCGACTTCCGCAACGCCGGGGACCAGAAGCTGGAGGGGCCCGACGTCGCGCTGCCGGGCGTGCGCAATGTCAACATCCCGATGACGGATCCGGCCGACGGGGCGGAGTTCTGGAAGATGGTCCGCGACGGCGGCCTCGACGAGCTGCGCTCCGCCCTCTCGGGGACCCAGGGCGCGGACCGGATGATCTCCGTGTACCGCGAGGTCATCACCGAGCGCACCGCCGAGCACAGCCGGGTGCTGCACGCGCTCGCCGAGGACAGCGTGCCCGCGCTGCTGCACTGCGCCGCGGGCAAGGACCGGGCAGGTCTGGCCATCGCGGTCGCGCTGCTCGCGGTCGGCGTGGAGCGGGACGCCATCGAGGCCGACTACCTCAAGTCCAACGACCCGCACCGCCGCTACAAGGTGCGCCGCTCCAGCACGTCCGCGGACGCGATGTCCCCCGAAGTGATGGAACTCCTGAGCCCCCTCTTCGACGCCCGGGTGAGCTATCTGCACGCGGCCTTCGACACCATCGAGGAGACCTGGGGCTCCACCGACCGCTACTTCTCCGAGGGCCTGAAGCTGGCCCCGGAGACCCGCGAGCGGCTGCGCGAACAGCTCCTGGACGGCGCGGTCTGAGCCGCCGGGCCGGGCGCTACTTCCCGCCCACCTCGAAGAGCAGATAGAGGAAGCCCGCGAAGATGTGGCCCGCGATGAGGTAGGCGAAGAGCCGCACGACCAGGCCCCGGGGGAACTTGGTCTCCGCGGTCTCCTCGATGTTCTTGCGGGGCGCCGCCGCGGCGGGCGCGCTCTCGTGCTCGGACATGGCTGGTCCGTCCTCTCAGCTGTGCGGGTGGTACGGATGCGGATCGGGGCTCTGCAGCAGGGTGTGCACGAAGAGGAACTCGGCTCCGCCGTGCGAGGCGGCGGAGATCCGGTGCGGGGTGAGCGAGTCGAAGTGCGCGCTGTCGCCCGGGTCGAGTTCGTGGGTGGCGTCCCCGAGGCTGAGCCTCAGCCGCCCGGTCAGGACGTAGAGCCACTCCTCGCCGGGGTGCACCCGGACGAGCTCGCGCTGGGTGCCGTACGGGACCTCGACGCGCAGCGCCTGCATGGCGCGGCCCGGCCCGCCGGTCTCGTGGTACGTCCAGCCGTCGGCCTCGCGGGGTGCGGCCCGGCCGGCCCGGATGACGGGCTCGCGCTCCGGCGGCATCTCGCCGAGCAGCTCGGAGACCGTCGTACCGTAGATGCGGGCGAGCCCGAGCAGCATCGGCAGCGAGGGCTGGCGGGCGCCCGTCTCCAGCCGGGAGAGGTGCGCGGGCGAGAGGCCGGCCCGCTGGGCGGCGGCCTCCAGGGTGAGACCGCGGCGGCGGCGCAGTTCGCGCAGCCGGGTGGCGACGCCCGGGAGCGGGAGCGCCGCGACATCGTCGGCAGGAGTGCTCATGCACTCCATTCAGGCAGGTCATTGCCTCAGAGGCAAACTTTTTGCCTCTGAGGCAAAACCATCGAAAACTCAGCTCCTACCGGTTGGCGACCGCCTGCTTCACCAACGTCCGGCCGAAGTCCCACATGAGCCCGCCCCCGCCGTGGGCGTCGTCCATGACGGCGGTGAACGCCTCGACGAACCGGTCGACCTCGCGTTCCGTGATGGTCAGCGGCGGGATCAGCTTGATCACTTCCAGGTGGTCGCCGGAGACCTGGGTGAGGATCCGGTGCTTCTGGAGCAGCGGCACGACGACCATCTGCGCGAAGAGGCCCTTGCGGGCGGCCTGGAGCATGGTCCAACGGCCGCGCAGCTTCAGCGAATTGGGCCTTCCGAACTCGATGCCGACCATGAGCCCGCGGCCGCGTACGTCCGCGAGGAGCTCGTAGCGGCCGGTCAGGGCGGCGAGGCGGGTGCGCAGGAGATCGCCGACGGTGCGCGCGTTCTCGACGACCCCCTCGTCCTCCATGACGGACAGGACCGCGAGCCCGGCGGCCATCGCCTGGGCGTTGGAACCGAAGCTGGCCGAGTGGACCAGGACCCGGTCCATCGACGAGTAGACCTTTTTGAAGATCCACTCCTTGCCGAGGGTGGCGCCGACCGGCACATAACCGCCCGAGAGCGCCTTCGCGACGCACACGAGGTCCGGTTCGACGCCCTCCTCGTGCTGGTAGGCGTAGAAGTCGCCGGTGCGGCCGAGGCCCGTCTGCACCTCGTCGGCGATGAGGAGCGCCTTGTGGCGGTGCAGGAGTTCCTGCGCGGCGAGCAGATAGCCGGGCGGCGCCTCGTGGACGCCCTTGCCCTGGATGGGCTCGACGATGAGGGCGGCCACATCTCCGCGCTTCAACTCCCTTTCCAGGGCCGCCAGATCGCCGAGCGGCAGCGCCGTGTCGGGCAGCAGCGGCGCGAAGCCGTCGCGGAAGCCGGACTCGCCGTTGACGGACAGCGATCCTGTCGTGAGGCCGTGGAAGGCGTGCGAGCAGTACAGGACGCGGGGCTTTCCGGTGGCGTACCGGGCGAATTTGAGCGCGGTCTCGACGGCCTCGGTGCCGCTGTTGCCGAAGAACACCCGGTCCAGATGGGGGCTGTGCGCGAGGAGCTTCTCGGCGAGCAGGCCGGGCAGCGGCTGGCAGTCGAAGCGGGTCAGGTCCGCGAGCGAGGCGTCGAGCACGTCGTGCAGGGCCTTGCGGACGACGGGGTGGTGGCGGCCGAGGCCCATCACGCCGAAGCCCGCGAGCATGTCGAGGTAGTCGTTGCCCTCGGAGTCCCAGAAGTAGGCGCCCTCGGCCCGCTCGTAGACCTTGTCGAAGCCGATGGTGTGCAGCATCCGCGGCAGCTGGTGGTTGAGGTACTTGGTGTGCAGTTCGTAGCGTTCGGCCCCGCGCTCGGCGAGGAGCCGCGTCAGGTCGAAGCCCTTGCCCTGAGGGGTCGGTACCGCGAAGCCGTCGGCCTCGGGATCGGGTACTGCGAAGCCCTTCGGCTCGCCGTCGGTCATGCCTCGTTCTCCTTCTCGGCCGCCGCGGCGGCTTCCTCCGTGGCCGCGAGGGCGGCGCCGATCCTTCCCGCCACCTCGACCGGGGTGAGCCCGATGTCGGCGAGCACCTCGGCGCGCCTGGCATGCGCGAGGAACTGTTCGGGGATGCCGAAGCCGCGCAGCGGCACATCCACTCCGGCGTCCCGCAGAGCCTGCCCCACGGCCCAACCGACACCGCCCGTACGGATGTTGTCCTCCACGACGGCGACCAGGCGGTGCCGCGCGGCCAGCGGGGCGAGCTGTTCGTCGACGGGTTTGACCCAGCGCGGGTCGAGGACCGTGCAGCGGATGCCGCGCCCGGCGAGCAGCTCGGCGGCCTGGAGGCAGACGGGCGCGAGCACCCCGACCGCGACGAGCAGCACATCGGCGTCATCGTCCTGACGCAGCACATCCATGCCGCCGATCCGGGCCACGGCCGGGATGTCGGGCCCGACGGACTCCTTGGGGAAACGCAGCACCGTCGGCGCGTCGTCGACGTCCACGGCCTCGCGCAGCTGGGCCCGCAACTGGCCCGCGTCGCGCGGCGCGGCGATCCTGAGCCCCGGCACGACCTGGAGCACCGACAGGTCCCACATCCCGTTGTGGGAGGGCCCGTCGACGCCGGTCACCCCCGCCCGGTCGAGGACGAACGTCACCCCGCACCTGTGCAGCGCGACGTCCATCAGGACCTGGTCGAAGGCCCGGTTGAGGAAGGTCGCGTACACGGCGACGACCGGGTGCAGGCCGCCCGTGGCGAGCCCGGCCGCGGAGACCGCCGCGTGCTGCTCGGCGATGCCGACGTCCCACACCCGGTCCGGGAAGCGCTCGGCGAACCCGCTGAGGCCCGTCGGGTGGAGCATGGCGGCGGTGATGGCGACGATGTCCGGCCGCTCGGCGCCCAGTCGGACGAGCTCGTCCCCGAACACGGCGGTCCAGGAGGGCCCGTTGGAGGGAGTCAGCGGCTCGCAGGTCAACGGGTCCATCGCGTTGACCGTGTGGAACCGGTCCGCCTCGTCGTCGAGGGCGGGCTGATAGCCGCGGCCCTTCTCGGTCAGGCAGTGCACGAGCACCGGCCCGTGGAAGCGCTTGGCCCGCCGCAGCGCCGATTCGACGGCCTCGGTGCTGTGCCCGTCGATCGGGCCGACGTACTTCAGACCGAGGTCCTCGAACATGCCCTGCGGGGCGAACGCGTCCTTGAAGCCCTTCTTCGCGCCGTGCAGCGACTCGTACAGGGGCTGCCCCACGACGGGGGTGTGCTGGAGCACGTCCTTGCCCCAGGCCAGGATCCGCTCGTAGCCGTCGGTGGTGCGCAAGGTGGCCAGATGGTTGGCGAGCCCGCCGATGGTCGGCCCGTACGAGCGCTCGTTGTCGTTGACGACGATGATCAGCGGGCGGTCCCGGGCGGCCGCGATGTTGTTGAGCGCCTCCCAGGCCATGCCGCCGGTGAGCGCGCCGTCCCCGATGACGGCGACGACATGGCCGTCCCGGCCGAGCACCTCATTGGCCTTGGCCAGCCCGTCGGCCCAGCCGAGGACTGTGGAGGCGTGGCTGTTCTCTATGACGTCGTGCTCGGACTCGGCACGCGAGGGATATCCGGAAAGGCCGCCCTTGGTGCGCAGCTTCGAGAAGTCCTGCCGGCCGGTGAGCAGTTTGTGTACGTAGCTCTGGTGCCCGGTGTCCCACAGGATGCGGTCGACCGGCGATTCAAAGGCCCGGTGCAGGGCGATGGACAGCTCGACCACCCCCAGATTGGGTCCGAGATGACCTCCGGTGCGCGCCACCGCCTGGATCAGGAACTCCCTTATCTCCTGGGCGAGTTCATCGAGTTCGGCCTGGTCCAACGTTTGCAGGTCTTGCGGCCCCCGGATGTTTTCCAAGATCGTCACGCTCGGGCCCCCTCTTTCGGATCCTGTTCAGCCCACCAGTACGCTCATGTTCACCGCACGGCGACATCGGGCCGCCCCGAGGTCACGCCGTCCTTCTCCATCTGCTCCGCGATCTTCATCGCCTCGTCGATCAGCGTCTCCACGATC
>NZ_BAAASQ010000057.1:0-72564 GCF_039532965.1 Streptomyces mauvecolor
TGGCCCGTGACGCGATCCGGCTGATCCAGGAGGCCCGCAAGAACAGCGGGCTCGATGTGGCCGACCGCATCGCGGTCCGCTGGCAGTCCACAAACCCCGAAGTCACCTCAGCCCTGACAACCCACGCGGACCTGATCGCGGACGAAGTCCTGGCCACCGACTACGCAACCGGCGAGGCCGACGCGGCATACGGCGAGCCTTTCACAGACGAACCCCTGTCCCTGACATTCCACCTCCGCAAGACGTAACAGCCCCGTTCTTGAGGCTGTGCATGTCGTGTTACACGGACGCTGCTGTGCTCTCGGGGCTGAGTGGCGTCGTGATCCGGCCTTCAAAGCTGACTGGGTTTTGAAGGCCAGCATGTGGGTGTCGGCCTAGAGCCTCACTGGATTGGGGGATGCCGGTCGCCGCCCAGCTTGAGTAGAGTGAGCGGCGTTACTGCCCGTGGGGTATCGGGCGCCGCATGAAGACCTTGGCTCATCGCGCGAGCGTGATTTCGCCGCTGACCAGCGGCGTGTGCCTATGGCCCGTGTTCCCCCTCGGACACTGGCTATACGCACATAGAAGAGCGGGTTGTGACTCAACGGTCACGATCCGCTCTTTTGCGTAGTAGGTCAGCTTGAGGCCGAGGGCTAGGTAGAGCTGCTGTTTGTCCTCGGGGGCGGCGGTTGCGAGGGCGGAGTGGATGGCGCCGAGCTGTTCGATCAGCTCGTGGATCTGGTCCTCGGTGAGCACGGTGCGCTGGGCCTGGTCGGTTTCGTTGAGCTGTCGTTGTGCGGCTGCTTTCTCGGTTTGGGTCTGGGTGATCCATCCGGTGATGAGTTCGGGGTCGGTGCCGCGGTCGAGGGCTGCGCGGTAGTGGGCGATGCGGCGGTCGCAGTCGGCGATGGTGATGCGGGCGACTTCAAGTGCGGGGCGGTGGTGAGGGTGGTTTCCTGACTGCGTTGGAGCTCGCGGAGGGCCCGGTCGAGCCGGGCAGGATCGAAGGACTGGGCGATCCATGCGTCGAGCCGGGGGAGTACGGCGTCCTCGCGGACGTAGATGGTCCGCGGGTGATCGAGGGCCGTGGTGTGGGCGTACTCGGCTGCGTAGCGGCAGCGGTAGTGGGGGTGGCCGTTGTTGAAGCTGCCCTGCATCTTGCGGCGGCAGATGGAACAGAGCATGCGCCCGCGCAGCACGTAGGGGTGCGTGGTGGTGCGCGGTGGCCGCGGGTGGTCGCGCTGCTGGTGCCGTGAGGTGCGCTGGGCCTGGGCGGCCTTGAAGTCGTCCAGGCTGACGAGTGGTTCATGGACGGGTTGCGCGGACCAGATCCACTGGTCGGGCTTGTTCCAGGACTGTTTGGTGCGGTGGCCGAGGGTGATGTCGTCGATGTCGAGCAGGACCTCGTCCTTGCGCTGTTTGTTCCACACCTCATGGCCGGTGTAGCGGGGGTTGGCGAGGATGGCGGCGACGGCGCTCTTGGACCAGGCGGGGCCGGTGCGGTGGGGGTTGCGGGCGCGGTCGTGGGCGGATGGGCAGGGGATGGCGTCGTGGGTGAGCCCGGTGGCGATGGCCAGGTAGCCCATGCCGTGCAGGTACTCGGCGAAGATCCGCTGTACGACGGCTGCCGCGACGGGGTGGTCGGGTACGAGTCGGTGCAGGCGTTTGCCGTCGGCGGCTTTGGCGGGGTTGGGGTGCGGGCCCGCGTCCTCCAGTGTGTAGCCGTAGGGCGGGCGTCCGCCGAGGAAGCGGCCTTCGAGCTGGGCCTGGGAGGCCATGGCGGTGCGCACCCGGATCTTGATGCGGTTGCGCTCACCTTTGCTCATGCCTGTGCCGTTCGGAAACTGGTCGCTGCTGGTCAGGCCGCGTATCTGTACTCGTTGATTACGCCGCCCAGAACTCGGGTGTGCAGGAGCCGGTGAGCGGTCGGGTTGGTGACGGGCACTGGGTGCTCCTGGGCGAGGGGAGGTAGCTGTTTCCGGGACTGGTGTGGGCGATGACGGTTGTAGTGGCGGGCGTAGGCGTCGAGGACCTGCCGGGTGTGGGTCTCGTTCCAGATCAGCAGGTGGTCGAGGACTTCGCGCCGCAGGGTTGCGATGACCCGTTCGCAGTGGGCGTTCGCCCGCGGAGCACGGGGTGGCGTTTTGATGACTTCCGTGTCCTCGGCCTCGAAGACCGCGTCGAAGGACGCGGTGTACTTCGCGTCCCGGTCGCGGAGCAGGAAGCGCAGTGAATCGAGCCGGACGCCCAACTCGGCGGCGAGGTTTCTCGCCTGTTGTACCGCCCAGGGACCCGTCGGATGGGCGGTCACCCCGGCGATGTGCAGTCGGCGTGTGCCGTGCTCGAGGAACACCAGCGCGTATACCCGGCGCAGGTCGGCCAGATCGATGTGCACGAAGTCGCAGGCGATGACGCCCTCGGCCTGCGCGGTCAGGAACTCACGCCACGTCGGCCCGCCGCGGCGCGGGGCCGGATCGATGACCGCCGCCGTCAGGATCTCCCAGACCGTCGTCGTGCCCATCGGATGCCCGAGGCGGACCAGTTCACCCTGGAGCCGACGGCAGCCCCAGCGCGGATTCTCCTTGGCCAGCCGCAGCACCAGCCTCTTCAGCGCGCGCGGTCCGCGGCCTGCCGGGCCTGCCCCGTCGCTTGCTGTAGTCCCACTTCCGGGCGATCAGCCTGCGGTGCCACGCGAGCAGGGTCCCGGGCGTCACCGGAAATACCTTCGCCCACCGGCTCCGGGGGATCAGCGAGGACAGTGCCGCGAACCACGGCCGGTCCGCCGGTTCGTACCGTACCGGCGCGGTGAGTTGCCTGCGCAGCACCGCGTTCTCATGCCGCAGCACCAGCAGTTCGGCGTCTTTGGCCGAGTCCCGGCGCAGCAGCATCGCCGGGACCGAGAGCAGTTTCCGCGCCACCTGATACAGCAGTGAGACGATCACCCGGACAGGGTTCCAGCAGGCCGCGACGGCGCGCCAGACCCACTCCGAGCAGCATCGATGAGTTTCCGAACGGCACAGGGTGAGGCCTGGGTTGGATCTGTGCTGACGAGGAGGGCCGACGCCGGAATTGAACGGACCCACAGGAGGCACAGCCTGACAGGCCCCATGACCGCGAAGTTCAGGACAGCGTTTGGCCGAGCCGCTCACAGGCGGCCATGGCCGCTCGCCCCTGTCTTCATCGGTCGCGCCTCGGGAGTGTTCAAGCCATCGTCAATTCCAGTCAGTAGCACAACCAGCCATCCACCTGCACCAACATGCGCGCCGGTCAGCCGAATTCGACGGCCTTGCGTAGGATCTTGTCCCATGTTTTCCGAGTTGCGAGGAGATAAGTCCATGGAAGGTGAGCGAGTTTTCATCGTTACCGGCGGGGGATCCGGTATCGGTGCTGAGACCGCCCGGTTGCTGCGTGCCGGCGGGAACCATGTCGTCATCTCCGGACGGAGGCCGGAGCCGCTGCACCAAGTCGCCTCCGAGACCGGGGCCTTGGCCCACCCCAGCGATGTCACAGACCCTGACGCTGTCCAGCACTTGGTCGAAACCACGGTGGCCACCTACGGCCGGCTGGACGGCCTGGTCCTGAACGCGGGCGTCGGACGTGGCGGGGCAGTGGGGGACCTGTCGGACGAGACATGGGAGCTGGTACTTGAGACCAACCTGACGGGTCCCTTCCGACTGCTGCGGGCCGCACTCCCGCACTTGCTCAAGGTCCGTGGCGCGGTTGTCGCGGTGGCCTCGGTGTCCGCGCTCCGCAACGGGCCCGGCAACGCCGCCTATGCCACATCCAAGGCCGCCCTGCTCCAGTTGTGCCGGTCGCTGGCGGTCGACTACGGCCGTGCAGGTCTGCGAGCCAACACCGTGTGTCCCAGCTGGGTACGCACCGAGATGGCCGACCGTCGCATGGCGCGCTTCGCCGCGGAGTCAGGACGCCAGGGTGGGGGAGTCGACGCCGCGTACGAGGAAGCTACCTTGCTGGTTCCAGCGGGACGCCCGGGCGAGCCCCGCGAGGTCGCCGAGGCCATCACCTGGCTGCTCTCACCCGCCGCGTCGTTCGTCAATGGGGCGGTACTCACGGTGGACGGTGGGGTGACGGCGCTCGACCCTGGTACTGCAGCGTTCGACTTTCATCTTGAGCCCCGAGCTGGAAGTCGCTGAGATTCCTGCCTTGTGCTACGGGGGCCGGGACGGGCTCTTGCCTGCTGAACATCGGAGACACGCCGGGAGCGGCGCCTGTGTTCATCTGGTCGTGAAGCTGTGGACGGCTGTCGAGTCGTAGGCTCGTGCCAGCTCCAGCAGGAACACCTTCTCGCTCGCGAGATCCCCGCTGCCACCGATGAACAGATTGGTTTGGTGGGGCCGCGGGAACGTCCCTTTGATCTTTGCTTGTTGGGCGTCTCTGATAACGCATGCCAGCACCGCTGCATCCACGTTCGAGACCGGAGTACCCGCTTCGGCCAGGTGGCTCCGTGCCCTGCTGAGGACACCGGGTGTCATGTAGTCGCTGAGGACCAGGATCGCATCGCGGGCCTCAATGACCTTGCGGTACACGATCAGTTTGCGAGGCACTCCGGGCCAGAGAAGGTCGCGTACGCGAGTACGGGGGCTGGTCAGAGCAACGTGCGGCACGGACTTCACCAGGTCGCGCCACAGAGGCCACAGATTCCAGGCAGTTTTGATGTCCGATACGGCACCTTGTACTGCCAGCAATAAGGGAGTGAGGATGGCCGCTGCCCGCAACAGGCCGTGCACACCCATGAGTAGTGGCATGTACGGCAGCGGCCAGTTGGATCCCATGGTGAGATGCATCAGCAGTGCGATCCAGTAGAGGCCGGCGAAGCCTGTGCCCAGGGCGAACAGCCGCAGACTCGCAGCGAGCAGCGGAGTTTTTGCGCGCCCACCGTACTGCCAACACACATGGACACACAGCGTGTTGGTGACGAGGTGGGTTGATATCAGAATGAGCCAATAGGCAAGTGAGGGGAGGGGGGAGGAGGTATCAGGGATTCCGGGCTGTGGGCCATGGTCCGCAACTATGGTCAACATTAGGAGGGTCGGAGTCACGGAGAAAGTGGTGAGCCACAACACCGCCGTCAGCAGACGGCTGCTGGTGGTAGAGGACGCAATGAAGTAGAGAACGGCATCCGCGGATATGACGCCGAGAAGGTTCTTCGCCAACGGGATGCAGTGGGGCAAGATGCCATGGTGAAGGGCGAAGGCGGTCAGAGACGGCAGGTTCAGTAGCATCGCCAATGCTGCGGAGGCAGTTGCGAGCCAGATGCCGCGCTGCTGTTGACAGCGGACTGCGGCGGGTGCGCGGAGAAGTACGGCCACGCACAGGACAATGACGCTGGGTTCGCTCAGCCACTTTCCGAGATATTCGAGCTCAGCCGTCATGTCGGCCACTCACGCCCAATGCCGCTTCCAGCCGTCCAAGAGTGTCGCCTGGTTGCGTCCCTCCGGGCTGTTCCGCGCTCATGCGTATCAAGCTGGCCAGCATCTCGGCTTCCCGCTCCTGGCGTGTACCGTAGTTTGTGCGTGCGAGCAGACGCTGAATCAATCGCGGATCGAGATCGGGAAGCAGCATGTTGCGGTCTGCGTCGTTCTCGATACTGACTGTCTGATGGCCAAAGAGAAGATGGCCGACTTCGTGCAGGATGATGTGCTCTTGATGGAGCCGAGCCGTTCGCTGTTCGTAAAAGATGTGGTCATCGGTCGCAGTTTCGAGCAGCAGGCCGCAGGCTCCCGAAATGGCCGCGTTTGGTGGCAACGGGTGAAGGTACAGGGATCTCCCGCGCAGGTCTGCCAGATGGTGCAGGAGCGCCGGCATGGAGAATGGGTAGGGAAGACTGAACTGTTTCAGCTTTGATTGGCAGCGTCGACGCAGGGCGAAGTGTCCGTACGGCATGATTAATTCCGTTACGCTCCTTCTCGGGCAGCGGCGGTAGGCGTGCAGGCGAATGCCAACTGGACTGCATTTCATGAGCCCTGGAATTCGTTGGCGACATTCGATGTCCTAACCATTCGCCCCGCTTCGCCCTTCACGGTCATGCGTATCCGTCAGGTTCTGCACCTGGCGCGCGGCGTTCACCATGGCAAGTAGGGCGTCGAGACTGGCAGGGGAGAGCCCTTCAGCCCGGAGTGCGATATTGCGGATCCTCGTATCGCGCAAGGCTGCGGCCAGCGCCAGCTGATCACTGACGCGTTTGGCCACCTCGTCATTGAGGAAGTATTCCGGCGGAACGCCAAAGTACTCGGCGAGCACTCCCAACTGCTGCAGAGTTACGTTGCGCTTTTTGCCGGTAGCAAGCTCCCACAGGTACGTACCCGAGATCGAGCCTCCCGTCGTCGCGCGTATGTCCTCAGCCAGCTTCGCGTAGCCAGGGCGTTTGCGCTCGTCCGGATAGATGGTGGCAATCAGCGTCTGGAGTCGCTCATCGAGCTGGTTCAGCAGGCGTCGACTCGGCTCATGGGGTGCTGATCTGCTGCTCATGCATCGTCCTTAGCTGGAGAAATCGTGCACTTGAGGCGCTATCGAACATCTGGAAGCGCTTCCCTATTACTGCCACGATCAACCTCACCTGGCAAGCGGCCATTTGATCTCGCTGACGATGACAAGATCTCGCCCCCGCTGGCGTGAATACGTCTGGATGTGATCAAGCCAGTCCCGGCTCCGAGGTGCAGATGTGCGGGGCGTGCGAGTGAGCTCCTCGTGCCTGCATTGTCCCCGAAACGCCAGGTGGAGAAGGTGAGGTGGAGCAAGGGAGGCCGACTGTTTCACGACAAGTTCTACCGTCCGCTGAAGTTGATGCGTTGACATGACATCGACCGCTGACCTAGCGTCGCCGATTGGTGGAACCTTGAATATCAGACAGTTCGTAGCTGACTAGTGAGATAAGGCAGGAACCGATGACTTCGTGCACACCGCGAGAGGTCCTGGTCCCTGTTCCTCGGTCAGATGAGTAAATGTCAGGTCGAACGCGGTCCGTCATGGCGTGCGGCAGACGCCGGAGCCCTTTGGACTCAGTCAAGTTGAGGCCGTCGCGCCAGGCTGATCCGGTTTAGTCGCAGTGCCTTACGGGCAGTGTGCGTTGCGTCGGAAACGGGGGACCTTTGCGCTGCTATCGTCGAAAGGGAACTGATCTGCCATCCTGTGCACCAGCACACGGGGAAATGGCAAATCAGGTGCCTGTTTCCCAGCGCGACGAGGATGTCGTGGGTTCAAGGCGCCGTTTCGCTGCCGTCGGCCGACAGCCCGGTGACATGCCGTCGTGTGCGATGTGTTGAGCGCCTTGCGTGCGGCTGGCCCGGGGCCGCGAGGAAGGCTCGGTGGCACCCCGAGGCCACTGTCCTCCTCGCCGAGCTCAGTCTCTCGGCCAAAGTCGCCGGCTCGTCACCTTGGTCAAGTCCGGTTGATGACAAGGTTCTTTCACGAGCCATCGTGAGCTGCAGAACGCAGCAGAGCGAGTCCCCCCGCCGCCGAGTATCCGAGTGGCTGTCCCCCCACCGTCGGCCCTGCCCTCCCGCCGCCTCAACACAGTGACTGTCATGTCCTCTTGAGTGAGAGCGCACAGTGCCGTCCGCTCTCCGCCGAGCAGCTCCCCCAGTCGAGGAGCGCCCCACAGCCCTTCTTCCATTCGGAGCCGTGATGCTGAAGTTTCAGATTCTTGGAATGACGGAGATCCAGTCCGTGGAGTGCACAGTCCGCCCCGAAAGAACCCTTCAACGTGCGTTGCCGGCCACGATCCTGGTCAGCGGGCGACGTCTGGTGCCGACGAAGACGATCGTTGATCAGGCATGGGGGAGCGAGTTCCCCGACGGCGCGGAAAATGCTGCGGAGGCCGCCAGGCCGCCCCTTGGTGCCCGACCCGCCGTCCGCACCCGCGATGTCGGCGTGATCGCTACCGCACCCTGCCCCGTACAGCGTCCAGAGCACCGAAGTGAGATCCGCCCATGAGCCTCGATGGGAAGTTCGCCGCCGACGTCTACGCCTGGATCCTGCAGCAGCCCTCGGCCACGGCGGAGGACGTTCAGAAGCAGTTCGATGTCCCGCGCTACCAGGCCGAGCGCATCCTGTGGCAGCTGGCCGAGCTGCGGCTGGTCTCCAACCCGGAGGAGGGGCCGGTCGTCGGCACCGGCCCGAGCCGGGCGCACGCGGAGCTGATCGAGCCAATGGAGCGGGAGATCTGCGAACGGCGGCTCGCACTCTCCGAGTTCCAGGCACGGCTCAAGCACTTCGGAGACGTCTTCGACATGGTGCAGCGCTCCGGGCTGCGGCACGAGTCCAGCGGCGGCGCGGTGACCCTGCGGGGTGGGGATGAGCTGCGCCACCGGCTGGCCGAGGCCGCAGCGCGCTGCGAGGGCGAGGCGCTGCTGATGCTCTCCGGCGACGGCGCCCTGGGCGAGGTCGTGGAGGCTTGCCCGCTGGGACTGGTCGGACCCGTCCTGGGCACGCTGCTGCGCCGCGGGGCCGCGGTGCGGGTGGTCGCGCCGCACACCCTGCGGGCCCACCCGAGGGCGCGGGCCCAGCTCGGCGGCGTCGCGGCCGACGGGGCGCTTGTGCGCACCGCGCCCGCCCCGCCGGAGAAGCTGCTGCTGTTCGACCGGTCCGTGGCCTTCGTCTTTCCCCCCGCCGGAGAGCCGACGGCGACCCTGGTCCAGGACTCCGCGATGGTGGCGGTCCTGGACCGGGTGTACGACAGCACCTGGGAGTCCGGTGTCGAGTTGGCGGACGGCACGGTCGGCTACGGCGAGGCCTTCGGCGCCGTCCAGGACGCCATCCTGGAGCTCCTCGCGACCGGCCGGAAGGACGAGGTCATCGCCCGTCGGCTGGGTATGTCAGAGCGGACGTTCCGACGCCATGTCGCCGCGCTGATGGACCAACTCGGGGTGTGCAGCCGCTTCCAGGCAGGGGTGCTGGCGGCACAGACCGGGCTGGTGCCGGACCTGCACGGCGCGCCCGGCGGGCACCGGACGCCGCCGCCCTCGCTGTTGCCCGGCCCGCGGCGGCTCGGCACGCCCCAAGGGGCCGCGGCGCTCCCGGAGCGGGCCGACGCAGGCCCGGCGGGCCCAGCGGGCGCTATGCAAGGAATGCGTTGATGGTCTTGAGCAACTCCTCCGGCACCTCGATCGCTGCCGCGTGCCCGGAGTCCAGCTCGACGTAGTCGGCGCCGGGGATCGCTGCCCGGAACTCCCGCGCATACCGTACGGGGACGAGCTGGTCGTGGGTCATCCCGAGCACGAGGGTGGGCGCCTCGATCTTCGTCACGTGCTCGGTGATGTCCACCCGGCTGACGAAGTCGACGAGTTCCACCATGCCCTGGGTGGGCGCCAGCCCGGAGCGCAGCCGCAGCCGCTCGACCGGGCTCATGGAGTCCAGGAAACGGTCGGAGAGGACGTGCAGGAGCGTGTACTCGGCGAAGGCGTTGGCGTCCAGCTCGGCGAGCTTGCGCCAGGTCCGTACGAGCAGCCGCTGCCAGGGGTGGCGGTAGTGCAGGAAGCCGCCGAGGAGCACCATTCGGCGGACCAGCTCTGGCGCCCGGGCGGCTGCGGCCGCGGCCACCACGGCGCCGGTGGAGATCCCGAAGAGGTCCGCCGGGCCCTTTCCGGAGGCCCGGATCACGCCCAGCACCTGGTCGGCCAGGAGGTCCACGTCAACCTTGCCGTCCTCGGGGAGCGGGGTCAGGTCACTGCCCGAGTAGCCGGGCACGAGCACCGGCCGGTCCGGAGTGAAGGCCTCCAGCAGCCCGGCGAAGCTGGTCTCCGGGTGCCCGGTGCCGCCGTGCACGAGGGCGATCGGTGGCACGGCCCCGGCGCTCGGGCCGTCTTCGTAGTAGCCCACCGGTATCCCGGCGACGTCGACGCTGCGTTTTGTCAAGCTCACGTGATTCCCCGTTCTTTCAAGACTCGTTGGGTGCGCCGCGGGTGGGGAGCAGCCAGGTGAGGAGCGCTGCCCCTGCGGCGAAGCCTGCGGCAACCGGCAGCACCAGGGCCGCGGAGCGGGTGAGGAGGAGAGCGCCGAGGGCGCTGGAGAGGAAGTTGCCGAGATAGGCGGCGGACGTGTTCAGCGAGGCGACCAGCGGCGCACCGCCGGGCGGGGCCTGGCCGATGATCCGGTGCTGCTGCGGCCCGATGACCGAGTACGAGACGACGCCGCTGAGCGCCATCGCGACCACGACGAGGGGGAAGGTCTCCCGGACGGCCATCATCAGCACGCAAACCACGGCGATGCCGACCGTGGCGCCGATCACCACTCGTCGCGGGTCGTAGCGGTCCGCCAGGGCCCCGGCGCCCAAGTTGCCGCCGGTGGCGGCGATACCGAAGACCAGCAGCAGTAGCGCGAGCCGGGACTGCGGGTCGCCGCCCAGGGCCGGCTCGAAGACCGCGCTCATGTAAGTGAAGGGCAGGAAGACCCCGACGAAGGCGACCAGGGTGACCACCAGGATCCGTAGCACCTGCCCGTCGGCCAGCGGCGCGATCCGCTGCCGCAGCGTCGCGCCCGCGTCCAGTTGCACCGGCGGCAGCAGCACGGCGAGCACGGCCGCCACGGCGGCGCCGACCGCGGCCACGAACCAGATCGCAGCCTGCCAGCCCCAGGCGCCGCCGATCAGGGTGCCCAGCGGCGCACCCAGCACGAGCGCGAGCGTCGCCCCGGCGGTCACCATGGCGATCGCCCGGCCCCGCCGTGCCTCCCCTGCCAGATGCGAGGCGGTGGCCACCGCGCTCGCCATGTACAGCGCCGCCCCGGCCCCGGCCAGCACGCGGGAGCCGAGTACAAGGCCGTAGGCGTGCGCCGATGCGGTCACCGCGTTGCCGACGGCCAGGAGCGCCACCCCTGCCACCAGCACCCGGCGCCGGGGTAACTTTCCGGTGATCGCCGCGAGCACCGGCCCCAACAGCGCGTACGCCAGGGAGAAAACACTGACCAGCTGGCCGGCCGCGCCGGTGCTGACGTGCAGCGTGCTGCGGATCTCGGGGAGCAGGCCGACGATGATGAAGCCGTCGGTGCCGACCACGAACGCCCCGAGCGAGAGCATTGCGGTCCGTGCGCGCCAGGGCAGCGCCGGCGGCGTCTCGCTCTGCTCCTCTGCCGAGCGGGTCTGGGCGTCTGCGGCTGTGTCGTTGTCCGCCACGGCGGTACGACCTCCAAAGTGGTGGGTGCAGTGGTTGGAGGTATTTCTACCTCCTCCAGCAGGTCGGCTACGCCCAAGTGACGGCGCTGAGCAGCCAGTTGCGTGGGACGCCGCGCACCTCACGGGCGGTGACCGGATACGGCCAGCGGCCCTCCCCGGCTCCCGGCTCGCCGGGCTGCCGCAGGTCCTCCACGCTCCAGCCGTGCCCGGCCAGGAACTTCTCCGGCTCGTCGGTACCGAACTGCCAGGGCGTGCCGTCCTCGCGCAGCGTGCGCAGGAAGGGCTGGGTGAGCGGGTGCCGCAGCAGGGTGGCGCTGGTCATGTCGACGACCAGCCGACTGCCCGCCGGGGCGGCGCCGGCCACCGTCTCCAAGAGCCCCCCGACCTGCTGCTCAGTGAGGAAGAAGACCAGTCCCTCGGCGACCCACAGGGTGGGCCGTGCGGGGTCGAAGCCGGCCGCGGCCAGCGCGGTGGGCCAGTCTCCGGCCAGGTCGGCCCGGACCGGCACGGTCGGCACTTTCGGCTCCGCGCCGAGCGCCGCCAGTCGGGCCTCCTTCTCGTCGATCAGCGCGCCGTGGTCGACCTCGTAGACGATGGCGTCCGCGGGCCACTCCAGACGGTGGGTGCGCACGTCCATGCCGCCCGCCAGCTGCACCACTTGGCGATGGCCGGTATCGGCCAACAGCCGGGTGAGGGCGTCGTCCATGTACCGGGTGCGGACGGCGATGAAGTCGCTCACCGCGGCGCCCTGGTAGCGCTCAAGGAGCTCGAAGCCGCGGGGCTCGGCGAGCGCCCGGGCGAACGGGTCGCGGAACAGGCCGTCCGCGCGTTCGGTCTCCAGCGCACGGGCGGCCGCGGTCCACTGGGCGGTATAGGAAATGTCGTCCATGAATTCTCTTTCTCGTCCGGGGTGAAGTCGGTGTGGTTCTCGTGCTCGGCGAGACTCCACTCCTCGGCGCAGTGGTCGGATCGGTGGGAATGGCTGGTCAATGGGGAAGAAATCGCTTCTCGATGGCGGCCAGGGTTCGGACGTCGGCGAGGTCGAGGTTGTCCATATCGATCTCCTGGCCGCTGGTCTCCGCGATGAGGAAGACGAATTCGACGAAGGAGAGCGAGTCGACCAGGCGGTTCTCTATGAGGTCCTCGTCCGGGGCGATATCGGTGCGGTTCTCGTGCTTGGCGAGAATCCACTGCTCGATGACGCCGATGCCCTGTGCGGTCGTTTCCTGTGCGATCTGTTCGGTCATTGGGAATACCCTTCTGCGGTGTGGACAGCCGCTGCGACCGCGACGGCGTATCCGCCGTCGTGGGCCAGGCTGACGGATATCTCGGAATCCAGCCGGGCGGCCCCGGCCAACTGCGCGGCCGCCCCCCGAAGATGAACCTCCGGCCAACTGCCGGGGCCGCTCGCCACCTCGATGGAGCGCCAGGGGACCGGCCGGTCGCGTACGTGGAACAGCTTGAAGACCGCCTCCTTGACGGCGAGCACCCCGGCCACGGCGCTCGCGTCCAGGCGGCCCTGCCGGGTGCAGCCCGCAAGCTCCCCGGGGCCGAGCATGCGCTCCAGCACCGGCCGCCGCTGCGGCGCCAGCAGTTCCTCGGCCCGCGAGAGCAGCACGAGGTCCACCGCGACCCGGGGGGCCGGGCTAAGCGGGGCCGAGCTCATGGAGCACCTGCTCGACGGTCGTACGGGCCTTGTCGGCGCTGCCGTGGCGGTCGATCAGCACGGCAAGCCAGCGCTCCAGCCCGAAGGCGACGCAGCCGGTGAACGCGGTCGTGCGCTCCTCGCCGTAGCTGATCCGGCAGCGTTCGCCGAAGAAGTTGCGGTGGGTGTTGACCGAGGCGATCGCGAGGCCGTCGACCTGGAACTCGTACTTGACCGGCGCCATCCGCTGCAGCAGGGCGCGCGCCCCGCCCTGGAAGAACGGGTCGGTGGCCGCCTCCACCACCACCTCCAGACCGAGCAGCCCGAGGAGGGCCTCGATCCGCTCCCGGTAGCGGGCGATCACCTCCTGGGTGTGCTCGAAGGTGCCGACCGCGACGATCTCCCGCATCTGGAAACTGAGCAGTCGGCGAAGCCCGTCGAAGTGGTCCTCTCGGCGGAAGCACCGGTTGACCAGGGTCACCAAGGTGTCCGGGGCTACCTGCCGGTCCTGCAGGTAGCGGTAGACGGCGAAGCAGGTCGCATGCGAGAGGCCGAGACTCGGCGCGGCCAGCTGATCCGGCGCGAAGCGGCCCTCAACCGGTCCGTTGCCCGGGGTCTGGAGCCCCCCGACGACCAGCGCGAGCTGCGGGAAGTTGACGTACACGTCCAGATCCGCCAGCTGCTGCACCGGGTAGAGAGGCGGCGCGGAGATCTCCATGGCTCCCTCCGCCGCCCCCCAGTCGCGGAAGGCGTCGTCCAGCAGCCGCAGCAGGGCGGTCTCCTTGGGGCCGAGGAGGGCCAGGCCCCCGGCGATGCGGCTGCCGCCGACTGCGGACTCGGCCGCCTCGGCGGTCACTTCGCCGCCCCTTCGCCGACCGGCCCGTCCTGGATCAGGCCGGTCCGGGTCAGATAGGGCAGCGTCTTGCGGTAGACCTGCGCCTCGAACTCGCGTCGCCGCGGCCCCTCCAGGAGCCGCCGCCGGATCTCCAGCGGCTTGTCCAAGCCGGCGTCCCGGTAGACCTGCGGGTTGTAGAGCGTCTCGAAGCTGTAGGTGAGATACCGCTTCAGATAGTCACTGACTGCCGTCAGCTCCTGCGGAGTGGCCCGCGCACGGAAGGCCTCGAAGAGCACCTTGACCAGCTCCCGGCCGAAGGCGATGTGCCGGGATTCGTCCTGGTGGTGGATGCGGTTGATGTGGCGGATGGTCTCGTTCAGCCGGTCGTCGTCGGCCATCCGGAGGTTGAAGTGGTCGACCAGCTCCTCGAAGATCAGGATCCGGGCGAAGACCAGCAGGCTGGCCGCATTTCCTGGAGGTACGGTCTCGGCGCCGCCGCGTAGCTGCTTGTAGATCTTCTTCCCGTAGCGCTGGCAGAACTCGGCGAAGAACCACATGTGTTCGTTCTCCTCACCGATGAAGTGGTGGAAGAACTCCGAGGGCCGGGCGAAGTCGTCGGTGTGGATGCGCTGGGTGACCTCGATCAGGAGCTCGCGGATGCCGTGCACGTTGAGGCTGTAGAAATTCACGCTCTCGAACTTGGAGAGCCGCAGGAGCTCTTCCTCGGTGAGTTCCTCGGCGATCTCCGTGCCGTATGTGGTCGTCAGCTCGGGGCTCATCCACCACATGTTTTCCGGCAGTGCGTCCGGCCACTCGAACATCTGGTACGGGTTGTAGTAGTCCTCGATCGACTTGCTGCTCAACCGGTCGAGGATTTCGATCAGCCGCGGGTTCTCGGCTATCAGGGTGTCCGCCATGGACGTGTCCCCCCTGGGATGGTTGTGGAGTGGTGGGTGTGGTGTCTCGTGGTGTGTGTCAACGGGCCCGGCGGGCCGCTCCGACCGCCGTCCGGGCGAGCCGGTGGGCCCGCTCGTCGGTCGCGGTGTACTGGTCGAGCCGCTGGTTGAGCCGGGCCGAGGTGTAGGCGAAGGCCAGCCCGTCCTCGGGGACGGCGATCACCAGCGCGCAGTCCTGCCCGTAGTGCCCGAACGAGGCCACGTCCAGGCCGGCCTGCGGCAGATGGGGGTCGGGCAGCATGAAGCCCTCGGCGTAGGCGCGCTCCCGCGCGAAGACCCGGTCGGGGCCGCGCCGCCGCAGCCGGGAGGCGCGCTTGAGGGTCTCCTCGTTCCACAGCCGTACGCCGTCCACCGGGCCGAGCGTGGCCGCGAAGATACGCGCCAGCGGCCGGGCGGTGGAGACGGCGTTGCAGCCCGGGATCTCCGCGCCCAGGTAGCGCAGGGTCTTCTCGGCGTGCAGCAGGTTCGGGTTCAGCTGGCTGCGGCTGAGCAGGGAGGTCTTGTCCCCGAGCAGATGCAGCACGTCGGTGGAGGTGGCGCCGCTCGTACCTGCCTCCTCGAAGGGCACGAAGCGGGCGTACTCCTGCGGGCCGATGCCGATCCGGGCCTCGGCGCCGAGCGGCTTGCGGAACTCTTCCTCAAGGAGTTCGTCCACGCTCTTCCCGGTGGCCCGGCGCAGATACTCGCCCACTCCCCAGCCGAAGGTCAGGTCGTGGTAGCCGTGCGCCGCCCCCGGCTCCCAGTACGGGCGTTGCGCGGCGAGCGCCTCGATCGCGGGGTAACGCTCGATCACGTCGTCGACGGTGAGCCGCCGGTCGACGCCGACGAGTCCGGCCTGGTGGCTGAGGAAGGTGGCCAGGGTGAGGGAGTCCTTCCCAGCGGCGGCGAAGGCCGGCCAGACCTCCGCGATGGGCCGGTCCAGATCGATCGTGCCCCGCTCGTGCAGGGCGTGCGCGAGGACGGACAGCAGCCCCTTGCCGACCGAGCGGACGAGCTGCAACCGGTCCGGCTCCTGCCCACGGGTGCGCAGCACGGCCCGCTCCTCGCCGTCCAGGTAGACGCACAGCTCGGCGTTGCCGTCCACGCCCTCCCGGTGCAGCCGCTCAAACTCGGCCACCAGCGGCCGGAATTCCGCCGCCACGACGCCGGTGAGGTGTTCCTCCGCAACGTGCGTCAGGTCAGTCATGCGCCTGTGCCCTCCGCTCGTCGATGTCGGCGGCCAGCTCCTCCAGGGTCGGCCGGTCGAAGCAGATCGAGGCCGGCAGCGGCACTTTCAGGAGGCGCTGCAGCTTGTTCCGGATGGTGAGCGCGTTGAGCGAGTCCATCCCGGCCTGCGTCAGGTCGAGCCCGGCCAGCTCCTCCCGCCCGTATCCCAGCACCCGGGAGACCACCTCTTGGCAGGCGGCCAGGACGTCCTCCGGCTCGCCGGGGACGGGAGCCTCGCCGGCGGCGGAGTGCTCGCCGAGGACCCCGGCGAGCACCGGGTTGGTGGCCAGATGGTGCTCCGGGTGGAGGTCGTCCCAGCGGTTGGGCAGCACGGCGACCTGCCCCGATCCCCAGCCGGCCAGGGCCTCCCGCACGGCGGGGCGCCCCTCCGCGCGGGAGATGGTGCCGATGCCCTGCCGGGCCAGCTCGCGGAGGAACTCCTCGTTGCCCGCGAGGATGCCGGTGTCCGACCAGGACCCCAGGTCCAGCGAGAGGCCGGGCAGCCCGAGGGAGCGGCGGTGGGCGGCGAGGGCGTCGAGGTAGGCACAGGCCGCGGCGTGCCCGGCCTGGCCGGGGTTGCCGAAGAGGCCGCCGTAGGAGGAGGTCAAGGCGAAGAGCTCCAGCTCGGGGGCGTACGCGGCGGCGGCCCGGTGGAGGTTCCAGGCGCCCTGCGCCTTGGGGCCAAGCACCCGCGCCATCCGCTCCCAGTCCGTGCGGTCGAGGATCGCGTCGTCGATCAGGCCCGCGGCCTGAACAACGCCGAGCAGGGGGACCTCCTCGCCGACGTACGCGGCGAACAGCCGGTCCACCTGCGGCCGTTGGGTGACGTCGAGGGCCTCCGTACGGATGTCGGCGCCGAAGGCGCGGCGCAGTCGCTCGACGGGCTCCGCGCGCTCGGGCCCCGGCGCCTGCCGGCCGCACAGCACCAGTCGGCGGGCGCCCAGCTCCAGCAGCGCCTGCGCGCACTCCAGGCCGACCCCGGACAGCCCGCCGACGACGACGTACCAGCCGTCCGGCCGGACGCGTACCGGAGTGCCCCCGCCCTTGCCGCCGTCCGCGCCCGCGGCCGGGGGCTGCGCGTGGCGCAGGAGGGGCCGCAGTATCCGCTCGCCGCGCAGCGCCAACTCGGCATCGCCGGGCGGAGCCGCGGCGAGCGCCGCCGCCAGCCCGCGCGCCGCGGTGGGCCAGCCCTGGCGGACGGCGTCGGCTGCCAGGTCGAAGTGGAGGTGGCGCACGGTGGTGAACTCGGTACGCGCGGTCCGGGCGATGCCGGTCACCGCGCCCTGCGCGGGGACGACGCCGTCGGAGGCGAGCACGCGGTGTGCGCCGGCGGTGACCGTGCAGACGGTGAGCTCCCCGGGGAGGTTTGCTGCGGACACCGCCTGATAGGCCCGCAGCGCGGCGAGGCCGCCGGCCGCCGCCACGTCCTCGGCCACCGTGTTCTCGGAAGGGACGGGCCCGCCGAGTTCGGCGTGCCGCCTGCGCAGCGCCGGGACGGCGTTGAGGACCGTGTCCGGCCGGTAGTCGGCGAGCGCCTGCGCGGCGGCCGCGACCGGGTCCGAGGGCCCGAGGAGGTCGTGGACCTGCACCTGCGCGCCGAGCCCGGCAAGCTCTCGGGCCAACTCCCGGGCCGGGCCGGCCGGTGCTGCCGTGTGAGCGAGCAGCAGGATCCGGCAGTCCGCCAGGGAGCGCGCGTCCGCGCCGGAGCGGGGGAGGTCCTCCCAGCTGACGACGTAGTGCCCGGTGCCGCTCTGCCTCGGGGGCGCCGCGTCGAGGGCGCCCATCGCCTCGCTGTCGACGCGGTCGGCCGCGGTGGCAGTACGGGCGGGCTCCACCCAGTGCCGACGGCGCTGGAAGGGATAGGTCGGCAGCGAGACCGTGCGGCCGCCGGGGCAGAGTGCCGCCCAGTCCACCTCGACCCCGGCCGCGTACGCCCCGGCCAGGGCCAACCGGGTGGAGGCCAGGTCGCTGCGCTCCCAGCGCAGCGTCTCCAGCACGGCCGGCTCCCGCTCGCCGCCCTCGTCTCCCAGCGTCAACTGGGCCAGCCCGGCGAGGGTGTTGGAAAGGCCGATCTCCAGGAACACCCCCGGGGCGTCGCCCTGCGCGGCGTTGCGTACCGCGTCCAGGAAGCGGACCGGCTCCCGCAGCTGTCGCCGCCAGTAGCCGGAGGTGGCCAGCTCCGCCCCGGCCGGCGCCCCGGTCACGGTCGAGATCACCGGGAAGGTCGGCTCCCGCAGCTCGACGGAGTCCAAGACAGCCGTGTAGTCGTCCAGGACGGCATCGATGTGCGCCGAGTGAGCGGCCCGGCTGATCCGTAGCGGCCGCACGGTCAGCCCGCGCCGCTCGGCCTCGGCGACCACGCGGTCCAGCGCGGCCCCGTCGCCGGAGATCACCGTGCGCCTTGGCGCGTTGAGCGCCGCGATGCCGACCGTGCCGGCATCTTGCGTCGAGGTGCCGTCGAGGAGCTCCCGTACGGTCGGCTCGTCGGCGAAGACGGCGGCCATCGCGCCGGTTTCGGGGAGCGAGTCGAGCAGCTTGGCGCGCTCGTTGACGAGGTGCAGCCCGGTGGCGAAGTCGAAGACGCCGGCGCAGTGCGCGGCGGCGTACTCGCCCAGGCTGTGCCCGATCAGGGCGTCCGGGGTGAGCCCCCAGCTGCGCCACAGCTGCGCGAGGGCGCACTGCAGGGTGTAGACGAGCGGCTGGGCCAGCCGGATGTCGGTCAGCGGCATGCCGCGGCGGGCGGGGTCCTGATAGAGGTGATCGGTGATCCGCACCCCGGTGTGCCCCTCGACGAGCGGGTCGGCGACGTCGAGGAAGTCCCGGAAGACCGGCTCTGCGCGGTAGAGGTCCCGGCCGGCCTCCAGATACTCCGCGCCCTGCCCGGAGAAGAGCAGTGTCAGACGGGGCGGTACGGCCGGGGCCCGGCCGACGGCGAGGCCGAGCTCGCCCTCGAACCGGTCGGCGGCGTCCGCTGAGCCGTCGGCCACGGCGTCCAGCACCGCGGCGAGGGTCTTGCGGTCCGGGGCGACGACCGCGGCCCGGTGGGCGAAGTGCCGCCGTCCGACCCCGAGGCTGTACGCGGCGTCGACGGCCTCCGGCGCCGAGCCGACCTCCAGCGCGCGGCCGACCCGGCCGGCCAGTTCACGCAGGGCGGTCTCGGAGCGTCCGGAGACCGGCAGCACCACGGGATCGGCTGCTGTCTCCGGGGTTGCTGTGGCTGGGGCTGCGGGTGCTTCCTCCAGCACTACGTGGGCGTTGGTGCCGCCGAGCCCGAAGGCGCTGACCCCGGCCCGCCGCGGTCCCTCGGTCACCGGCCAGTCGCAGGTCTTGGACTGCACGTAGAACGGGGAGCCGGCGAAGTCGATCGCCGGGTTGGGCTCCGCGTAGTGCAGCGAGGCGGGCAGCGTGCGGTGCCACAGCGAGAGTGTTGTCTTGATCAGCCCGGAGATCCCGGCGGCCCAGCTCAGATGGCCGATGTTGGTCTTCACCGAGCCCAGTGCGCAGGACTGCGGCGGCGCGCCCTGGAAGGCCTCGGCCAGCGCCGCGACCTCGATCGGGTCGCCGGTCGGGGTGGCGGTGCCGTGCGCCTCGACGTAGGAGACGGTGGCCGGGTCGACGTCGGCGGCCGCGAGGGCCTGCCGGATCACGGCGGCCTGTCCGGCGACGGACGGGGCGGAGAAGCCGGGCCGCTCCGCGCCGTCGTTGTTGACCGCGGTGCCGCGGATCACCGCGTACACCCGGTCGTTGTCGGCGAGGGCCCGATCGAGGGGCTTGAGCAGGACGACGCCGACGCCACTGCCGAAGACGGTGCCGGTGGCCCGCGCGTCGAAGGTCCGGTTGTGGCCGTCCTGCGACATCACCAGGCCGGGCTCCGGCCGGTAGCCGTCGATCTGCGGGACCGGCACGTGCGCCCCGCCGGCCAGCGCCAGGTCGCACTCCCCGGCCAGCAGCGCCTGGCAGGCCAGGTGCACCGCGTAGAGCGAGGTGGCGCAGGCGGCGTGCACGCTGACGCTGGGCCCGTTCAGTCCGAGCTTGTACGAGACCCGGCTGGTCAGATAGTCGCGGTCGGCGGCCATCAGCAGCTGCAGATCCTCGGTGGTGTCCAGGAAGTTGGCCCGGGGGCGGCTGGCCTGGCCGCCCAGGTGGTGCATCAGATAGAGGCTGGTGCCGGAGCCGCCGTACACCCCGACCTCCGGGGTGCTCCGCTGCCCGGCTGCCCCACCGTCTTCCAAGGCCTCCCAGCACACCTCCAGGAACAGCCGGTGCTGCGGGTCGAGCAGGGCGGCCTCGCGGGGGCTGTAACCGAAGAAGCCGGCATCGAAGGCGTCGATGGCGTCGAGGGTGGAGCGGGCACCCACCCAGCCCGCGCCGTCCGCGGCAGCGTTGCTGTCCTCGACTCTGATCGACTCGACGCCGTCCAGCAGGTTCTGCCAGAAACGGTCCGGGGAGTCCGCGTCCGGGAAGCGGCAGCCCATGCCGATGATGGCGATACCCTGCGCCTCCGGTGCCGCCTCAGGCTGTAAGTCGTCCAGGCCGCTCAGTTCGCTGAAGTCCTGCTGGCTCATGTGTGGGATCCCCTCTCCTGCCTGCTGTTCGTCCGGCTGCCGTTGCGTACGGTTGCTGCGTACAGCTATGTCGTACGACGAGCCAGCCGCCTGCGGTCTGCCGCACTGAGTGGGGTACGTCGATTTCCGGCGGGACGAGGCAGGCCGTGCGCTTTGCGGGCCGACGGTGGTCCGCTCCGGATCCGTTCGGCCAGCGCAATGACGGTCGGATACCGGTACATCTCGACCAACTGCAGCTTCGCCTCGGGAAAGCTCTCGCGAAGCCGGGTGAGGACCGAGCCGAGCTGGACGGAATTTCCGCCGAGGTCGAAGAAGTTGCCGTCCGCGTCGAGGGCAACCTCGGCGCCGAGGACCGCGCCCCAGGTCTCGGCGATGACGTGCTCGTGGCTGCCGGAGGCGGCGGTGCGGGCCGGAGGCTCCGTCAGCTGTCGTTCGAGGGCCTTGCGGTCGAGCTTCCCGGTGACGCCGAGCGGCAGCTCGCGCAGGATCCGCACCGTCCCCGGCACGGCGTACGACGGGAGCCTCCCGCCGATTCCGGCGCGCACCGTCGCCCCGGTCACCCCGTGTGCCGCGGACTTCGCCGCCGCGGTCAGTCCGGTGACCCGCCCGGTCCCGTCCCGGACAGGGAACACCGCGGCCTCCTCCACACCCGGGACGGCACGGATCGCCGCCTCGATCTCGCCGAGCTCGACCCGGTAGCCGCGGACCTTGACCTGGCTGTCGATCCGCCCTCGGTAGCGGACCGTCGCGTCCGCGGCCATGGTGACCAGGTCGCCGGTGCGGTACCAGCGCCCGCGCTGCTCCCCCTCGCCAAGGACGGGGAACTTGCGGGCGGTGAGCTCCGCGTCGTTGAGGTAGCCGCGGGCCAGCCCCGGGCCGCCGATCAGCAGCTCGCCGGGGGAGCCGGGCGGCTGCTCGCGGTCGCCCTCGCCGACCACCCGCAGCTGCACGCCGGGCAGCGGTCGGCCGATCGGCACATGCTCGGTGTCCCGGTCGGAGCAGGCGTGGATGGTGGTGTAGACGGTGGCCTCGGTGGGCCCGTAACCGTTGAGAACGTGTGGCACCGGGCGCAGTTGGGCCACCAGCTCAGGCGTCACGATCTCGCCGCCCATCAGCACCATGTGCAGCCCGCGGAGCGCGGCGGCCGGCGCCGGGTCCTGCAGCATCAGCTGAACGAGGGAGGGCGTCGACTGGAAGTGCGTGACACCGCCGCCGGTCAGCGTCCCGAGCAGGAACTCGGCACCCTGGGCGGAACGTCCGGACAGCGCGTCGATGTCGGCGATGACCAGGGGGATGCCCCGGGTCAGCGGCCAGTACAGATCGGCGATCGACATGTCGAAGCAGAAGTTCGAGGCGGCCAGCCAGCGCTGCGCGGCACGGTCCGCCATCTGCGGGAGCACCGCGTCCAGGGCCTGCAGCAGATGGCTCACGCTGCCGTGCTCCACCCCGACGCCCTTGGGGGTGCCGGTGGAGCCCGAGGTGTAGATGACGTAGGCCAGCGCGGAGGACTCTGGCCC
The DNA here is from genome assembly GCF_039532965.1 of Streptomyces mauvecolor. Taxonomy (NCBI): domain Bacteria; kingdom Bacillati; phylum Actinomycetota; class Actinomycetes; order Kitasatosporales; family Streptomycetaceae; genus Streptomyces; species Streptomyces mauvecolor. The sequence goes on from NZ_BAAASQ010000057.1 coordinate 21,832, forward strand.
GGCGAGGGCGGGCTCCCCGGCGGGTGCGGCGGCGTACGAGGGGTGCTCCGAGGCGTCAACGGTGCCGTACGGCAGGCCGGCGAATCGACCCGCGGTGGCCCCGTCGACGACCACGAGCTCCGCCCCGGCCCCCGCCATGACGGCCCGGATGCGGTCATCCGGGAAGTGCGGGTCGAGCGGGATATAGGGGGCGCCGATGCCCATCGTCCCCAGCAGGGCGGCGAGCCGGGTCACCGTCGGCGTCATGCAGACCCCGACCGGCGTTCCGGCCCGGGCCCTGCCGGCCCGCAGCAGCCGAACGAGCGCTTCTACGCGCCGCCAAAGTTCCGCATACGAAAGGGATTCCCGGGAGTCCGACGCGGCCGGCGCCTCCGGGTTGTCGACGGCTATTCGACGCACCTGCTCGATGACAGTGGCAAGCGTCTTGACAGCCTTTGGTGTTGCTGATGACACTGCGCATTCCCCCGCAGTTGAGAGCTGCTTCATGCTCCGGCCCCCGCCATGCGCTCAGTTGCTCAGGCGAGTGACGCCGTGGACGTTCATCCGGTTCCGTGGCGCCGGAGTGACGTTATGCAGGTGGGGCTGCGCGATTCAATGTCCGCAAGCGGTCAGGCCGGAAGCGGTCATCGTGTGGAACGCCCCACGAGTGGGGCCAGGAATTAGCCTCTAAAAGGAATTCTCCGCCATTCGAAATCCATATCTCGGTAACAGAGCGAAGGAGCACCTCGCCATGGCAATCCGCCTCGCCATCAACGGTTTCGGCCGCATCGGCCGGATGGTCGCCCGGGTCGCCCTCGGCCGCCCGGACATCGAGCTCGTGGCCGTCAACGACCTGACCGACCCCGAACTCCTCGCCAACCTGCTGCGCTACGACTCCGTGCACGGTCGACTGGCTGAACCGGTCGGCGTCGAGGACGGCCGGATAGTGATCGGCGAGCGCGCGATTCCGGCCTACCGCGAGCAGCGCCCGGCCGACCTGCCCTGGGCCGAGCTGGGCGTGGACGTGGTCGTGGAGTCCACCGGCGTCTTCACCGACGCACGCGAGGCCGCGGCCCATCTGGAGGCGGGCGCCCGCCGGGTATTGATCTCGGCGCCGGCCAAGAACGTCGACCACACCGTGGTCTACGGCATCAACGAGGGGGAGCTGGATGCCTCCCACAGGATCGTCTCCAACGCCTCCTGCACCACCAATTGCGCCGCCCCCCTCGCCCACGTCCTGCACCAGCACTTCGGCCTCCGCCGCGGCCTGATGAACACCTCACACGCCTACACCAGCGATCAGCGCCTGCACGATGCCCCGCACCGCGACTTCCGCCGCGCTCGCGCCGCCGCCCACAACATCGTCCCCACCACCACCGGCGCCGCCCGTGCCATCGGCGTCGTCCTGCCCGAGTTGGCAGGCCGGCTGGACGGCCTGTCGATGCGGGTCCCGGTCATCGACGGCTCCATCGTCGACCTGACCGTCGAGGTCGAGCGCACGGTCACCGTCGAGGAGGTCAACGCCGCCTTCGCCGAGGCCGCCCGGGGCCCCTTCAAGGACCTCCTCGTCTACAGCGAGGACCCCCTGGTCTCCTCCGACATCATCGGCACCTCCGCCTCCTGCACCTTCGACGCCCCACTCACGATGGTCGTCAACGAGGGCACCCCCGGAGGGCGGGGCTCCCTGGTCAAGGTCGTCGGCTGGTACGACAACGAGTCCGGCTTCTCCCACCGCACAGTCGACGTGGCCCACCTGCTGGCAAGCCTGGACCGACCGGGGTTGTGAGTGGCTCGAACACTCAGTTGGCAAAGGGAGTGTGGGACGTGTCAGCGATCTTGTGTAAGTCGGCTGGTTTCATTGGATGCTGAGCCGGTCCTCGAAGAACAGTGAGAACTGGTTCAGCGCCTCTTTCCAGTGTGCGGCGACGTGGTTCGTGTCGCGCGCTTTGGGGTTGATCTGTTCTCGGACCGCGAGGTAGAGGACCTTCAAGGCGGCCTGCTCCGAGGGGAAGTGGCCGCGGTTGCGGGTGGCTTTGCGGAGCCGTGAGTTGATCGATTCGACCATGTTCGTGGAGTAGGCCACCGTCCTTATGGCCGACGGGAACGCCAGGTGGGGCGTGAACTCCGGCCGGGCCGACCGCCAGGTCCGCACGATCGCGGGTAGCGTTCACCCAGGTCAGAAGCCTCGAACAGGTCGAGGGCCTGTTCTGCGGCCGACTCGGTCGGGGCTGTGTAGACGGCTTGAGGGCCGGCACCAGCTTGGGGTGGTCCCGCATGGACGAGAGCCGGAGCGAGGCTCTGGTCAGGTGGATCACGCAGGTCTGGACGGTGGCCTTGGGCCAGGTCGCGGTGACCGCGTCGGGCAGGCCTTTCCGGCTGTCGCAGGCGACGATGCAGACGTCCTCGATGCCCCTGTTTCGCAGTTCGGACAGGACTGCCATCCAGGTGGTGGCTCCCTCGCCCTCGGCTCCGACCCACAGACCATGGACATCCTTGCGGCCGTCCATGTCGACGCCGACGGCCAGGTAGACCGGCTTGGAGACCACGGATCCGGACCTGATCTTCACCCACAGCGCGTCGATGTAGATGATCGGCCAGACGGTGTCGAGGGGCCTGTTCTGCCAGGTCACCAGCTCGTCGACCACGGCGTCGGTGACCTTGCTGACCACATCGGGACTGACCTCGACGCCGTAGGTCTGGGCGAGGTGGGAGCCGATGTCGCGCACACTCATCCCACGCGCGCATAGGGACAGGATCCGGTCGTTGAACCCCGCGAGCCGACGGGCGTTCTTCGGGACCAGACGCGGTTCGAAGTCACCATTGCGGTCCCGCGGAACCGCCAGTGTGACCGCGCCGGCGTCGGTCAGGACGGTCTTGGGTGAGGTGCCGTTGCGGGAGTTCCCCGACCCGTTACCTCCAGGATCTCCCCGCTCGTATCCGAGGTGTTCGCTCATCTCGGCTTCCAGGGCCCGCTCCAGCACGGCCTTGGGGAAGGACGTCGAAGCCCGGCCTTCGACAAGGTAGTTCGCGAGCGTACCTACCTGTCCCGGGTGGGCAAGGTCACCGCTGCAACTCTGCCCTTGAGCGGGAGCCGCCCGGTCTTCCCGCGATCGGACCTGCTTCGGCTCCGCGACTTTCGGCTCGTCCTCGGACGAGGACGTTCCATGACGTCCCACTCGGCTGCTGACCGCGACCACAAAGTCGCCCCTGCCGGGACGGCCGACGCAGAGAGGGCTCCTCGGCCTCGTGCGCGGTCGGCCGGAGGCTGCAGCCCCGGAGGGGAATCGGTGTGCGATTGTCAGTCACGCGTGATAGTCACTACCTTCACGGGGGAGTGACCATGAACCTCCCCGTTCGAACACAACAAGGGGTGGGGACATGGCGGTGCTCCGTGGCTGGGGGCTCACGCTGGGGAGACGGGCCGGTCGGCTCGTACCGCGCGTACAGAAGGATTCGGGGGATCCCGATGTCGCGCTGGTTCGCAAAGCCGCGGCGTCGGGGGACTGGGACACGCTGCGGGGCCTGCTCGAAGCGCGTCCCGAGAGCGAGGACCGGACCGAGCTGGTCCGGGCCGCCGGAGACACGGCGGGGGTGGAGAAATGGATCGACCGGGTCGTCGAAGCGGAACCCCTGGCGGCGCTGCCCCGCCTTGTGGCGGGATTCCGCTACATCAGCTGGGGGTGGGAGGCCCGGACAGGTGCCTCGGCCAGGCACGTCTCCCGTGAGCAGTTCGAGGTGTTCCACACGCGGCTGCGCACGGCCGAGCGGCAGCTGTACGAGGTGGCGGAGCGCGAGCCGCTGTGGACCTCGCCCTGGCTCGGCCTCCAGATGACCGGACGTGGCCTGCAGGTGGGCCAGGACGTCGCGCGGCGGCGGTTCGAGGCGGCCGTACGGCGCGACCGGTTCCATCTGGGCGCACACCAGCAGCAGTTGCAGCAGGTCTGCGACAAGTGGAGCGGATCGCACGAGGAGATGCACGCCTTCGCGCGTGAGTCCGCGTTCGGCGCGCCCGGGGGCACGTTGCTCGGCCAGCTCGTCGCGATGGCGCACATCGAGCAGTGGCTCTCGCTGGATTCAGGGCCGGATGCCTCGTACATCCGACAGCCCGCGGTGTCGGCCTCGCTGCGGGAGGCTGCCGACCACTCGTTCAGGCACCCGGACTTCGTGCGGTCCGGAGGATGGCTCCAGGTCCTCAACACCTTCGCCATGGCGTTCTCGCTCGCCGGTGATCACGGCAGTGCACGGGAGTGCTTCGACGCCACCGAGGGCCGGGTCACCGAGTCCCCCTGGCACTACCTCAACGGCTCCGATCCGGCCGAGGCGTACCGGGAGCGGCGCTCGGCGGCCAAGCGCTGAACCGAAGCGGCCGAGACGCCCCGTTCGGCCCAGTGCGTTCATACCCCTTGCCGCACCCGGACCGGATTTCGATCCCGTCGTCACCGCACCCGGGCCCGTACTCGGCAACGTCCCGCAGCAAGGCGGCTGTTGACCGCGACCCATCCGTTCGGCCCTCCGGTCCGGGCGATGCGCCCGGACAGCAGGTTCGACGCGGATCGGGCCCGACCCGCCTTCGGTCCTTGTCCGTTCACGGCCCAAGTCAGCCGCCGCGCCCCGCCCGACCACGCGCGGCGCCCGGCTCCCGCTCTCTCTTCTTCTCCCGTCCGCGTTCGCCCCGCTCCGCCGCCCGGTGCGGGCGCGCGCTCACCTCACCGAAAGACTTCACCAGGTGCCTCACTCCGAGACCGCTCACACCTTCCAGGTCGACCTGCGCGGCCTGGTCGACCTGCTCTCCCACCATCTCTATTCAAGCCCCCGCGTCTACCTGCGCGAGTTGCTGCAGAACGCCGTCGACGCCATCACGGCCCGGCAGGCGATCGAGCCCGGCGCTCGCGGCACCATCACGGTGCGCACCGGTGACACGCTCACCGTCACGGACACCGGCATCGGGCTGACCGAGGCCGATGTCCACCGGTTCCTCGCCACCATCGGGCGCAGCTCCAAGCGGACCACCGAAGGCGCCCTGGACGGCGCCGGACTCGACGCCGCCCGTGGGGAGTTCATCGGCCAGTTCGGCATCGGGCTCCTCGCGTGCTTCGTCGTCGCGGACGAGATCACGGTGCTCAGCCGCACCGCCGCGGACCCGTCGGCGCCCGCCGTCGAGTGGCGCGGCCACTCCGACGGCCGCTACACCATCCGTACGCTGCCCGCCTCGGCCGTCCCGGAGCCCGGCACCACCGTCCGGCTCGTCCCGCGCGCCGACACCGCCGAGTGGACGAGCCCGGAGCAGGTCGTCGCCCTGGCCCGGCACTACGGCGGCCTGCTCAGGCACGAGGTCACCGTCGTCGGGCCCAGAGGCGAGACACACAAGGCCAACGAGACGCCCCCGTGGGAACAGACCCACCGTTCGCCGCTGGCCCGCCGCGAGGCGATGACCGCGTACTGCCGCACCCTGTTCGACTTCACCCCGCTCGACACCATCGAGCTCGACCTTCCGGCGGCCGGCCTGCGCGGCGTCGCGTATGTGCTGCCCACGGCCATGAGCCCGGCGCAGCGCGCAGGACACCGGGTGCACCTCAAGGGCATGCTGCTCACGGACCAGGCCCCCGAACTGCTGCCGGAATGGGCCTTCTTCGTCCGCTGCGTGGTCGACACCACCAGCCTGCGGCCGACCGCCTCCCGGGAGGCGCTGTACGAGGACGGCACGCTGTCGGCCGTACGGGACGCCCTGGGGGAGCGGATTCGGGACTGGCTCACCGGGCTCGCCGCAAGCGACCCGTCCCTGCTGCACCGCTTCATCGACACGCACCACCTCGCGGTCAAGGCGCTGGCCCGCTACGACGACGAGCTGCTGCGCATCGTGCTGCCGTGGCTGCCGTTCGAGACCACCGACGGCAACGTGACGCTTGAGGAGTTCGCGCGGACCCACCCGACCCTGCTGGTCACCCGCAGCGTCGAGGAGTTCCGCCAGGTCGCTCCCATCGCGGCGGCCGCAGGGCTGGGCGTCGTGAACGGCGGCTACACCTACGACCGCGACCTCGTGCACCGGCTGCCCGAGATCCGCCCCGGCACGGCCGTCACCGACCTCGACCCGGCCACCGTCACCGCGCATCTCGACGCCGTGGACCCGGCCGCCGAACTGCGCGCGGCCACCTTCCTCGCCGTCGCGCGGGACACCATCGGCGTCCATGACTGCGATGTCGTCCTGCGCGACTTCCAGCCCGTCACCGCTCCCGCGCTGCTGCTCGACAACCGGGAGGCACGCCACGAGCGGACCCGGTCGAGCCTCGCGGCCGAAAGCGACGGGCTGTGGGCCGACATCCTCGGCTCGCTGCGCCAGGAGTCCCCGCGCGCCCAGCTCGTCCTCAACCACCTCAACCCGCTGGTCCGCCAGGCTCTCACGATCAGTGAGCGCGGACTCGCCGTGGCCGCCGCCGAAGCCCTGTACGGGCAGGCCCTGCTGCTCAGCCGGCGCCCGCTGCGCGCGAGTGAGAGCGCTCTGCTCAACCGGGCGTTCATCGGCCTGCTCACCCACGCCATGCACCAGCCCGGCACGGCGGCACCCGGCTCCGAGCCGAGGAAGGAACTGTAAATGCTGGACACCCCCGAGGCCGTGGTCGAGGCGCTGCGCGAGAACAACGACCGCGCGCACGGACGGCAGCGCACCGTCACCGCCGAAGAACTCGTCGAGGCGGCCGAGCCCTTCGAGGAGCCCGACGTCCTCGTCACGGCCCTCCTTGAACTGATGTCGGCGTACGAGTTCACCGGCGAGCACCGCAAGTCACCGGTCGTCTTCGCCAGGCTGCTCAAGCTGTGGGACGCGACTCCCGCACCGTTCAGCGAGTGGGAGGCCCACCAGGTCTTCTGGCGGTTCAAGTGGGTGACGACGTCCCTGCTCCAGGTGCCGGAGGTGCCGCTGGCCACCGTCCACGGCTGGATCGACCAGATGCGTATCCGCTACGACGGGGCCGACCACGGGCTGCAGCCGGTGGCCGCGATGCGCTACCACGTGGCGTCCCACACGGGTGAGGGCGTGGCGGACGCCTACGACCTGTGGGCCACCCGTCCCCGCACCGAGCTGAGCGACTGCCAGGCGTGCGAGACCCGGCACTTCGCCCGGCACCAGGTGCTGGCGGGCGACGACGCCGGGGCGCTCGACACCTGGCGGCCGGTCCTCGCCGACGGCATGGGCTGCACCGAGGAGCCGCAGATGAGCCAGGCGCGCGCCCTGCTGCCCCTGCTGCGTACGGGCCGCTTCGACGAGGCCCGCTCCCACCACCTCACCGGCTACCGGCGGGTGCGGGGCAACACGGGCATGCAGGACGAGGTCGGTCTGCACATGGAGTTCTGCGCGCTCTCCCGCAATGAGGGCCGGGGCCTTGAGATCCTCGCGGAGAACCGCTCCCTGTTCGAGGCGACGGGCGCTCCGCTGGCCCACCTCGACTTCCTCACCGGTGCCGAAGTCCTGCTCGGCCGCCTCGTCGCGGAAGGGCACGACAGCACCGCCGTCGCAGGCCCACCAGGCAGGAACTGGACGACGGGCGAACTGCTCACCCACGTACGCTCCGAGGCGGACCGGCTCACCAACGCCTTCGACGAGCGCAACGGCACCACAGCCGTCGGACAGCGCCGTCAACTGCGCCTCGCACAAAGGCCGTTGCTCGACGAGCCGCTGCCGCTCGGACTGCGGACCTCCCTGCCCCGCCCCTCCGCCGCAACGGGCTCGACGGCCGCCGTCACGCCCGCCGCCGAACCGGACACGCCCCAGGACTACGTCTCCCTGGTGCGCGAGGCCCGGCGCCTGGCTGCCGCCGGGTACCCGGGGGCCGACAGGCTGTGGGCCGAGATCGCCGAACGCCTCGCCGACGGCGCCACCATCCATGACGACCGGCTCGGCCCGCAGGACCTTCTGCACGCGGAGCTCGCCGAGCAGCGCGCCTACCTGCTCTCGCGCGAGGACCGCCACCCGGAAAACATCAGCGAACTGAAGCGGGCCGCCGCGCTGTTCGACCAGCTGGGCATGCCCTGGCACGGCCTCTCCGCACGCAGCCGAGTCCTCGCGTGGGCGACTGTCTTCGGCGGCGACGCAGAAAACGAAGCCTCAACCGAAGAGGTGGACACGGACTCCGTCCGAGCCGGCATCGACGAAGCCCTGCGCGAGGCGGAACGCCTCAAGACCGATGCCCCGCTCAGCGGGGGAGCCCTCGGCGTGGGAGAAGCGGCCTCCGAAGAGGACCCGGTCGCGGCACGTGTGCTGGAGTACCTCACGGTGTTGTACTCCTGCACCTTCGCGGCCTTCCGGGAGGTTCTGCGGCAGCTGCCGGAACCCTCCGACTCGGCCGTGGCCCGGTTCGAGGAGTTCGCGCGGACCTTGCACACCGAGGCCGAGCGCCTGACGATCCCTCACCACATCGCCAACGCACGGCAGTTCGTGGCCGACATCGCCGGCCGCCGCGGCGACGTCGAGCGCGCCGTGGCCGAGCTGCGTGCGGCCCTGAAGGACGTGGACGCATCCGGACGGCCCTGGCGCGGTTCGCGCCCGCGTGCCCTGCTCGCCCAGTTCCTGATGGCCTCCAACGAGCCGGCCGAGGCGGTGGAACTGCTGCACCAGGCGATCGCCGACGCCGTACGGTACGACGACCGCGACTTCGCCATGGCTCCCACCTACGCGCTGCTCGGCCACGCCACTTCGCATCTCGGGGACGCGGGCAGTGCCGTACGCCATCTCTCGGAGGCGGCCGCCCGATTCGACCAGGACGGGGACCACGACGAGGCCGCCAGCACCCGCCTCCAGCTCGCCGACGTCCTGGCGGGCGCAGGGCAGCAGGCCGACGCGGTGGCCGTACTGGAGTCCGTCCTGTCCGACGGGGAGGCCTCCTCGCTCGACCAACGGCTCGTCGCCCAGACGCGGTTGACGCTGGCGCGAGGGCTGCGGGAGCTGGAGGAATTCCTGCCGGCGGCCGAGGAGTTCCTGCGGCTCGCGGACACCATCGCCGGCTGGGAGGGCGAGCAGGGGCTTCAGACCATGGTGGCCGCGGAGACGGCCGTCACGCTGGCTCTGGCCGACCGCTGGGACGCCGCGGACGCGGCGTACGAGCGTGCCGTCGCCTCGCACGCCGAGGCGCCGAGACCGTCCCTGGTCATGCAGATGATGTGCGAGTTCGCGCGCCTGGTCATGCTGGCCCGCGGGGCCGACGGCCTGGACACGGCACTGGACCACCTGGCCCGGGCCGACGCGGTCCAGGCTGCTGTGCCGGACGGTACCGAGGGATTTGTCCCCTGGTGCGAGACGGGCGCCGTGCACTACCGCCGCGCCCGCGTCCTGGCGGAAGCCGAAGCCTTCCCGAAGGCCTTGGCCGAGGCGGAGGCCGCCATCACCGCCTATGAACAGGGCGGGGAGGACGGCGAAGTGCCACGCGCCGAAACCGTACGGATCGCCGCCCTGGTCGAGGGCAACGGCCTCGGCCGGTTCAAGGATGCCATCGCCCGCCTGGCGACGGCGGCGGAGCGAGCCCGAAAGGCGGACCTCCCGGAGTCGAAGGTCTGCCGGGTCGCATCGCGCAGCGCCGCATCCAGGCCGGCCGCGTCCACGTCGGCGTCCGTGGTGAGCACGACCAGCATGGTGGCCAGGCCCGGGGCGNGCACGCGGGCACCAGTGAGCGACGGTCCGCAACTTGCGTATCAGCTACCGGTGTTCCACGGCCCGCGTCCGCTCCCTGTGATGCGGAGTTAACCCGCGGCGGGCTCTCTTAACGCGCAGGCAATCCCGGGCGGCGGCGTGCCGTCATGTCCGGCTCCTACCTTCCGGTCCGTACCGCACACCGGACCGACGAACGGGGAGCCGCGATGACGGACACCGCTGCCGCACCATCCGCCAAGGCGGGCGCGCAGCCGCCGCCGGAGGGCGGGCCCCGGCGCAGCTACGCCAGGATGGCCGCCGACGAGAGCCGCGAGGACTACTCGCTGCGCTATGCCCCGCACTCCTTCCGGCGCTGGTCGCCCACGATGGTGGCGTCCACCGCGCTCGGCGGCATCGCCTACCTCGCCGATTTCGCGATCGGTGCGTCCATCGTCTTCACCTACGGCTTCACCAGTGGGCTCGCCTCGATCCTGACCGCGGCGACGATCATCTTCGTCACCGGGATACCGATCGCGCGAGCCTGCGCCAAGTACGGCCTGGACATGGACCTGATCACGCGCGGGGCCGGGTTCGGCTACTTCGGGTCCACGCTCACCAGCCTCATCTATGCCTCGTTCACCTTCATCTTCTTCGCCCTCGAAGGCTCGATCATGGCCCAGGCCATGCACCAGGCGATCGGGCTCCCGGTCCAGGTCGGGTACTTGGTGACGACGCTCATCGTGATCCCGATCGTGTTCCGCGGAATGGGGGCGCTGGCCAAGGTGCAGGCCTGGACCCAGCCGCTCTGGATCATCGGCATGGTCCTGCCGTTCCTGGTGCTCGCCTTCGAGGCCCCGGAGGCCTGGGGCGCGTTCGGCTCCTTCGGCGGCACCGAGGGCGCGGGCTCCGGCTTCTCCTGGATCGGCTTCGGGCTCGGCACGGGCGTGGCGCTCTCGCTCATCGCGCAGATCGGCGAACAGGCCGACTACCTGCGGTTCATGCCCGCCAAGACCGAGGCGAACAGGCGCCGGTGGAACCTCGCCGTGCTGGCCGCCGGACCCGGCTGGGTGATCATCGGTGCGGCCAAGCAGCTCGGCGGCGCCTTCCTCGCCTTCGTGGCCCTGGAGGCGGTCGGCAAGACGCACGCCCTGGAACCGATCGCCCCGCAGATCGAGGCCCTGCGCCCGTGGCTCGGTTCGTTCGCGCTGCCGGCCGCCGCGCTGTTCGTGATCGTCTCGCAGGTGAAGATCAACGTGACCAACGCGTACAGCGGTTCGCTGTCCTGGTCGAACTTCTTCTCCCGGCTCACCCACCGCCACCCGGGCCGGGTCTGGTACATCTTCCTCAACCTCGCCATCGCGCTGACGCTGATGGAGATGAACATGTTCGCGGCCCTCAACAAGCTGCTCGGCTTCTACTCGAACGTGGGCATCGCCTGGATCACGGTGGTCGCCGCGGACCTCGTCATCAACAAGCGGGTGGGCTGGAGCCCCAAGTACATCGAGTTCAAGAGGGCCTATCTGTACGCGGTGAACCCGGCCGGGTTCGGCTCGATGGCGATCGCCTCGGCCGTCTCCATCCTGGCCTTCTTCGGTCTGTTCGGCCGGTACGCCGAAGCCTTCTCGACCTTCATCGCGGCCGGACTCGCGCTCGTCCTCTGCCCGTTGACCGCCTGGGCCACCAAAGGCAGGTACTACCTCGCCCGTCCCAACCCGGTGAACGGACCGGAGGCGGCTGTGGCGGACGTGACGGCCACCCACACCTGCGCGGTCTGCGAGACGGCCTACGAACTCCCGGACATCGCCGACTGCCCGGTGCAAGCCGGGCCGATCTGCTCGCTGTGCTGCTCACTCGACGCCGAATGCGGCGACGCCTGCCGCAAGAACCCGGCGGCAGGCCCGGTCCTGATGCCGCTGCCGACCGTGCGCACCGCTGTTTGAGGGCCGGAGTTCCGGAGCGACGGGCGCGGCCAAGAGGGCGCGTGCTGTCGGCTCGTTCGGCCTGCCGGGTCTCTCCGGCGGGGCCGGAGGACTCCCCAGGTGAGCGATCCGGTCCGCCTGTGGTGCGCACCGGACGCTGGCCGTCGAGGGCAGCTTTCGGATCGAGCGGCGGGAGCGCGTGCGGGTGTCGATCTCGTTCCCGCCCCTACTCCGCGATCTCGGTCCGCTCCCACCACTCGTAGACGACCAGGAGACCCTGCTCGGTCTCCTGGTGCCGTGACGTGACTTTGAAGTGCTCGTACCCGCCACGGTGAGGGATCTTCAGCTCGGTCCCGGGCGGACTGACCGGCACGATCCGCTCGGGCAGATCGTCCGGCCCACCTTCGAGGAATGCTCTGGCAGTGCTACTCATGCCCCCAGTCTTCCCACAGAACGCCCGGTCGTTCCTCCTCGGCACGCCGACCCGCCCCGATCCCGGGAGCCTCGCCTCCCATGAAGGTCCGCGCCTGGTCAGGCGCGGGCAGGTCTGTCCCGCACACAGCCGACGGGCACGCCATGAGCATGTACGAGGAAGGACTCAACCTGCGGGCGGCGTGTTACCGCCGACCGGGACCGCCCCGTCGGCATAGGTTTCGCAGCGGAATACGCCTGGCCGGGCACAGCAAGGTGCCAGAGGAAGCAGGAAGGGAAGTGCCCGCGATGACCGAGCAGCGCACCGTCACCGTCTTCGGCGCGACGGGTAATCAGGGAGGCTCACTCGTTCGGGCGATCCTCGCGGACCGGGACAGCGGCTTCGCGGTCCGCGCGGTGACCCGCCGGCCGGACTCGGACCGGGCCAAGGAACTGCAACGGCTGGGGGCCGAGGTGGTCCAGGCCGATCTGGATGACGAGGAGAGCCTGGTCGCGGCACTCGACGGCACGTATGGGGCGTACTTGGTGACCAACTTCTGGGAGGACATGGACGCGGCGCACGAGAAGGCCCAGGCGGCGGCCCTGGCCCGGGCGGCGGGGCATGCGGGTGTGCAGCACGCCATCTGGTCCACCCTGGAGGACACCCGCGAGTGCATTCCGCTGGACGACGACCGGATGCCCACGCTCCAGGGCTCCTACAAAGTCCCGCACTTCGACGGAAAGGCCGAAGCCGACCACTACTTCACCGACGACGGCGTACCGACCACTTTCCTGCGCACCACCTTCTATTGGGAGAACCTCTTCGGCGCGTTCGCCCCGCAGCGCGGCGAGGACGGCACGTTCGAACTGAACATCCCGATGGGCGAGAGCAGGCTCTCCGGCATCGCCGTTGATGACATCGGCAAGACGGCGCTTGCCATCTTCAAGCGCGGCACCGACTTCATCCCCGCCACGGTCAGCATCGCGGGTGAACACCTGCCCGTCGCCGACATGGCCGCGGCCCTCTCCGAGTCACTCGGCCGGCCCGTGCGCTACCGGCCCCTGACACCGGACGCCTTCCGCGCGCTCGCGTTCCCCGGCGCCGACGAAGCCGGCAACATGTTCCAGTTCTACGCCGACTGCGAGGCCCGTTTCACCGGCGCCCGCGACCTCGACGCCGTTCGCGCCCTCAACCCGGCCCTCCAGGACTTCTCCACCTGGCTGGCCGCTCACCGGGACAAATTCCACTGGGACTGAAGGCTGCGAGCACCATCACGTCCTCCAGGTCGTCAGGTCAGGGCGGCGGCCATGGCCAGGCCGCGGCTCCGCGAGTCGTTGTGGACCACGTACGGGATCTTGAGGCCACGAGCAGCCCATGGCAGGCTCATGCCGCATGATCGATGAGTTCGCGAAGGACAACCTGCACGGGAGACTGCGGCGGGACCGCGAGGCGCTGCTCTGGAAGCTCGACGGCTTGTCCGAATACGATGCCCGCCGCCCTTTGACAGCTACCGGGACCAGTCTTCTCGGCCTGGTCAAACACGTGGCCACCGTCGAGGCCAGGTACTTCGGCGAGGTCTTCGACCGCCCTTCCCCGGAAGCGCTGCCCCGGTGGCAGGACTCCGACGGCAGCGATCTGTGGGCGACCGAGGACGAGACCCGAGAACAGATCATCGGCTTCTACCGGCGCACGTGGGAACACTCGGACGCGACGATCAACGATCTTCCCCTCGACGCCCCCGGCCACGTTCCGTGGTGGCCGGAGCCCTATCGCAACACGAACCTGTTCGCCATCATGGTCCATGTCCTCGGCGAGTCCGTCCGGCATGCCGGGCACGCCGACATCCTGCGCGAGAGCCTCGACGGCCGGACCGGGTTGCGCCCCGAACACGAGAAGCAGATCGACGAGGAAGCTCGTGCGGCCCACCGCGCGAAGATCGAGCAGGCTGCCAGGTCGGCCGCACCGATCAAGGCTCGGAGTTCTCAAGCGACTTGATGTCCGGCAGCGCCGGCGGGCCGTGAGCGCGCCCGACCTCGTGGCATCGTCCGCACCGGAGCGGTGTTCGTCCACGGCAAACCTGCCGAGCGCCCTGGCGAGGAGGCGGCGTGCCAGGACCTGACAACCACGAGCGTGATGTGGCCGATGAGTCTGCTGCCTGTCAGGTTCTCCACCCGGCAATGCGGTTGCGGGATCGATGTCGGACCCGGCGACCTCGACTTCTGTGGTGACGTCGCCGAACTCGCCGGAATGCCTTTGAGGACGGCCCGGCAGGAGCCGAACGATCGCCTCCTGGTGGACCGGCGGACGCAGTTGGTTGGAGGGACGGCCGAGAATTCGGCGTGCCAGACCTCAGCGTCCTGCGACATGCATGCATGACTGGGCGATGGCCGGCGCCGCTGTCAGGGCGGGGCCGGGAGCAGACCAGCACCCACCGTCGGCCGGGGGTACCCGGGCCGCCGCGCGGAGGGACGGTCCGTGCGGCGGCCCGCACCGGCCCTCCCGGGACCGTCCGGGCGGGCCAGTGATCAGGGGCGGCAAGCGTGCCGCCGGTGTCAGGGGCGGTCGGTGAGGTAGCCGCCCATGGACTTGAAGTACTCCGTCGCCGGCAGTTCCCGGCCGTCCTCGGTGCGTACCCGGGTGATGGCCAGGCCGTGGTTGCGGCCCGTGCGGGCGTCGGCGCCGGCGACGATCGCGACACCCTCGCCCTCGCGGTAGAAGATGCGGCCCGGGGTGCCGCCGTACACGCCTTCGGACACGACGGCGGAGAGCACCTCGAGGCGCTTGCCCCGGTGGAAGGTGAAGGCGGCCGGATACGGGGCGGACTGGGCGCGGACCAGGCGTGCCAGGACGTCGGCGGGCCAGTCCCAGTTGATCCGGATGTCTTCTTCGGCCCGCTTGTGGAAGAAGCTGGCCTGCGTCCGGTCCTGCTTGGCGAACTCGGTCTGTCCGGCGGCGATCAGGTCGAGGGCGCCGATGGTGACCGGGGCGATGAGGTCGACCGTCTTGTGGAAGAGGTCGGTGGCGGTGTCCGTCGGGCCGACGGTGATCGCCTCCTGGCGCACGATGTCGCCGGCGTCGAGCACCTCGTCCATCATGTGCGCGGTGACGCCGACTTCGGACTCGCCGTTGATGAGAGCCCAGATCAGCGGCGAGAAGCCGGCGTACTTGGGCAGCAGCGAGTCGTGGACGTTGAGGGTGCCGTGCCTGGGCAGGGTGTAGATGTGCGGCGGGATCCAGGTGCGCCAGTTGTTGGCGACGATGATGTCCGGGTCGGCCTCCTTCAGCCGCTGGAACAACTCGTCGTCGTCCGGGCGGTTGCGGATGACGACCGGAACGCCGTGCTCCTCGGCGAGTTCGGCGACCGAGTCGCTCCAGATCTTCTCGTAGGCGTGCTCGCTCTGGGGGTGTGTCACGACCATCACGACGTCGTGCTCGGAGTCCAGGAGCGCCTTCAGGGTGCGATGGCCCCAGGTCTGATAGCCGAACATGACGACCCGCATCGGGGTTCCTCCTCAGAAGAGCGAAACAATCAGGTTAAGTAAAGCAAGCCTTACCTAACATCGCAACGACGCCAATTCTGGGCTTGATTGACCCGGGGGTGGGCGATATGTGCGGGTTGTCTGTTCGACAGCGGCGACTGAATCAGGTTAGCCTCACCTAAGTTCCGATCGGCTGCCGGTCACGGTGTGCCTGGACTCCCCCCTTTTTTCCACCCCCCGACACGACGCCTGACAGGCGGCTGTCCCGCACGAATGGGAGTGACATGTCACAGGCTCTTCCTGGCGACGCACCACTGGTCCACGATCTGATCGGTATCGGCTTCGGGCCGTCGAACGTCGCCATGGCGATCGCGCTCAGCGAGCACAACGCGCGCGTCGGAAGGCATGAGGCGGTCACCGCTCACTTCTTCGAGCAGCAGCCGAGCTTCGGGTGGCACCGGGGCATGCTCATCGACGACGCCACGATGCAAGTGTCCTTCATGAAGGACCTGGTGACGCTGCGGAACCCGTCGAGCGAGTACAGCTTCCTCTGTTACCTGCAGAGCAAGGGGCGGCTGATCGACTTCGTCAACCACAAGAACCTGTTCCCGCTCCGGGTGGAGTTCCACGACTACTTCGAGTGGGCGGCGGCCAAGGTCGACGACATGGTCTCCTACGGCCACCAGGTCGTCTCCGTCGAACCCGTCGTGCGTGACGGCGTGGTGGAGTACCTCGACGTGACGGCTCGCTCCGGCGACGAGGTCGTCGTGCACCGCGCCCGCAATCTCGTCATCGGCACCGGACTGCGCCCGGTCATGCCCGAGGGCATCGAGCGGACCGACCGCGTCTGGCACAACTCCGATCTGCTGAAGAAGGTCGACGAGCTGGAGGGCACCGAGCCCACGCGCTTCGTCGTCGTCGGCGCCGGCCAGAGCGCCGCCGAGAACGTGGCCTACCTCCACCGGCGCTTCCCCGAGGCCGAGGTCTGCGCGGTCTTCTCCCGCTACGGCTACAGCCCGGCGGACGACAGCAGCTTCGCCAACCGCATCTTCGACCCCCAGGCGGTCGACGAGTACTTCACGGCGCCGGAGGACGTCAAGCGACAGCTGATGGGCTATCACGGCAACACCAACTACTCCGTGGTGGACATCGACCTCATCGACGACCTGTACCGGCAGGCGTACCAGGAGAAGGTGCTCGGCGAGGAGCGGCTGCGCTTCCTGAACGTCTCGCGCCTGACCGCCGTCGAGGAGACCGCCGACGGGGTGCGCGCCACCGTCAAGTCCCTGGTCACCGGCGAGGAGAGCCTGGTGGACGCCGACGTCGTCGTCTGCGCCACCGGGTACCTGCAGGCCGACGGCCTGGGCCTGCTCGGCTCGGTCGCGGACCGCTGCCACCGTGACGGCGAGGGGCGCGTCCGCGTCGAGCGCGACTACCGGGTGGCGACCGACCCCGAACTGCGCTGCGCCATCTACCTCCAGGGCGGCACCGAGCACACTCACGGCATCACCTCCTCCCTGCTGTCCAACACCGCCATACGCGTCGGCGAGATCCTGGACTCGATCCTCGACCGCGACCTCAAGGACGTGCCCGACGCGACGGGCCCTGTCGCGGAAGTGGCCGACGGCGGAGTCGGGCAGGCGGCCCGCTGACCTGTCCTTCGGCCCGCTGCCGTGCTCGTGGCGTTCGCGCCGCCCAGGCACGGCAGCGGTGCGTACGCATCAGGCACGAGAAAGGAAGGCCTGTGCTCCCTGGCATTCGTCGCCACGCCGGCGGCCCGCCCTCGGGCGAGGGCGAGACGCCCCAACGGCCCGGCGCAGGTGCCCGGGTAGCCTCTTTCGACATGGGCACGACGACAGTGGAACGACCCGCACCGTCCGGAATCGTAGGAGCAAGACAGCGGCGGATCGTGGGTCTGGCGGCTGTCGTCGCGATCCTCGTGGTCGCCGCCGTCGTCTCCATAGCCGTGGGCGCACGGGCGTTGACCCCGGCCGAGGTGTGGCACGGGCTGTTCGCGGGGCCGGACAGCGACCAGAAGGCCACGGACATCCGGCTCATCGTGCAGACCGTGCGCGTACCCCGTACGGTGCTCGCGATCGTGGCGGGCATCGCGCTGGGCGTCGGCGGTGCGCTGATTCAGGGGTTCACCCGCAACCCCATCGCGGACACCGGCCTGTTGGGGGTGAACACCGGCGCCTCGTTCGCCGTCGTGTCGGCCATTTCCGTCCTCGGGCTCGCCGACCCCTTCCAGTACATCTGGTTCGCCTTCCTGGGGGCCGCGCTCGCCGGTGGCGTCGTGTTCGGGCTTTCGAGCATCGGCCGGGGGGCCGGGAATCCGCTCACCCTCGCCCTGGCCGGGCAGGGGGTCACGGTGTTCCTCGCGGCGATGACCACGGCGGTCGCGCTGTCGGACAAGGCGGCCCTGAACGCGCTGCGGTTCTGGAACGTCGGCTCGGTGGCCGGTGTCCCGTTCCGCGTCATCTGGCCGATGACCGCGTTCATCGTCGTCGGGCTCGTGCTGGCTCTGGTCCTCCTGCCGTCCGTCAACCTGCTCAACCTCGGTGACGACGTGGCGCGGGGACTCGGCGTGAACATCACGCTGATCCGGACCGTCGGCATCGTCGCGATCACCCTGCTCGCGGGGGCGGCCACCGCGGCGTGCGGTCCCATCGCGTTCCTCGGGCTCATGGTGGCGCATGTGGCCCGGTACCTGGCCGGGCCCGACTACCGCTGGCTGGTGCCGTACGCGGGTCTGCTCGGCGCGGTCGTCCTTCTGGTCTGCGACATCGTCGGACGCGTCGTGGTGCGCCCGGGTGAGCTGGACGCCGGCGTCCTCGTCGCCCTCCTCGGCGCCCCGTTCTTCGCCGTCCTGGTGTGGCGGGGAAAGTTCAAGAGCGCATGAACGAGACAGTGATGAAGCCGGCCGTGGCGCCGGGAGTGCGGCTCGGCCGCGTGTCGTTCGTCTGGCGGCTCAGGGTCGTCCTGGTCACGCTGCTGCTGATGGCGGCGGCCTTCTTCCTGTTCTGCCTGTCCATCGCCGTGGGGGACTTCCCCGTCGGCCTGCCGAAGGTGATCGCCACGCTCTTCGGCGGAGGCGAGCGGGTCGACAACTTCGTGATCATGGACTTGCGCATGCCGCGGGCCCTGGCCGGACTCGTCGTGGGCATCGCGCTCGGGGTGTCCGGGGCGCTGACCCAGTCCATCGCCCGCAATCCGCTGGCCAGTCCGGACATCCTGGGGATCACCTCAGGCGCGAGCGCGGTGGCGGTGTTCCTGGTGACGGTGTCGGGCGGTGCGGCCGCCGCGGTCACCAGCTCGGTCGGCCTGTCCGGGGCGGCGCTCGCGGGCGGTCTCGCCACGGGACTGCTCGTGTACTTCATGGCGTGGCGGCGCGGCGTCGACGGATTCCGGCTCATCCTCATCGGCATCTCCGTGAGCGCGGTGATGCAGGCGATCACGACCTGGCTGCTCGTCACCGCCGACATCAAGGACGTGGCGCGGGCTCAGGCCTGGCTGGTGGGCTCGTTGGACAACCGGTCGTGGGACGACGTGTCGGTGGCGCTCTGGGGCACGCTCGCCCTCATGGCCATCGTGCTGGGCGCGGCCTTCCAGTTCAAGCCGCTGCACTTCGGCGACGACGTGGCCGCGGGCCTCGGCGTCCGGCACGCGCGAGTGCGCGCGGTGCTGCTGCTGTGTGCGGTGCTGCTTGCCGGGTTCGCCGTGAGCGCGGCGGGTCCTGTCCCGTTCGTCGCCATGGTGGCGCCGCAGGTGGCGATGCGTCTGACGAAGCACCCGACACCGCCGTTGGTGGCCTCCGCCACAGTGGGCGCGCTGCTGCTGATCGGCTCGGACCTGGTCGCCCGGACCGCGCTGCCGATCACCCTGCCGGTCGGCGTCGTCACCGCCGCGATCGGCGGGCCCTTCCTCATCCACCTCCTGGTGCGGGCGAACCGCCGCTAGGTGATAGAAAGGTTAGGCAAGCCTAAATAGAGGGGTAGCCATGGCCGTTGAGTACATCACCGGGATCGAGTCCGCAGTCGCCGACGTTCCGAGGCTGGCGGCCAAGGGCGTCACGGTCGGCTACGGCGAACGGACGGTCATCGACGCGCTGGACGTGACGATCCCGCCGGGGGTGGTCACCACCATCATCGGCCCCAACGGCTGTGGGAAATCAACCCTGTTGAGGACCCTCTCGCGGCTGCTCAAGCCCACCCGGGGATCGGTCGTCCTGGACGGTGAGGACATCGGCAGGCTCAGGACCAGGGACGTGGCGAAGAAGCTCGGCCTGCTGCCGCAGTCGCCGGTCGCGCCGGAGGGCCTGACCGTGGCCGATCTGGTCGCCAGGGGCCGTCATCCGCACCAGAGCTGGCTGCGGCAGTGGTCCTCGGACGATGTCTCCGTGGTGGAGCGCGCGCTGGCCCTGACCGGGGTGTCCGACCTGGCCGACCGCCCCGTCGACTCGCTCTCCGGGGGCCAGCGCCAACGCGCCTGGATCTCCATGACGCTCGCTCAGGGCACCGATCTCCTGCTGCTCGACGAGCCCACCACGTACCTGGATCTGGCGCACGCGGTCGACGTGCTCGACCTCGTCGACGACCTGCACGAGTCCGGCTGCACCGTGGTGATGGTGCTGCACGACCTCAACCTGGCCGCGCGCTACAGCGACAACCTGATCGTGATGAAGGCGGGTGCGGTCCTGGCGCAGGGGCACCCGCGCGACGTGGTGACCTCCGAGCTGCTGCACGAGGCATTCGGCCTGCGGGCGCAGGTCATTGACGATCCGGTGGGGGACCGGCCGCTCATCGTGCCGATCGGCCGCACCCACGTCCGGAGTCCGGTCCGCTGAGCCGTCCGCACTGCGACTTAGGCTAGGCTTACCTTACTGAAGCGGCTAAGGTCTGCCTGCCCGATTCGGGCCGCAGTGGACAGCAAGAAAGCAAGGGATTCCGGATGCTCCTCGACCGAACGACACGCATGAAGCCCTGGCGGCGGCTGGCGGCGACCGTGTCCGCCGCGGCCCTCGGCGCAGGACTCCTCGCGGGATGCGGTTCCGAATCGGCGGACCAGGGCAAGGACGACGGCGCCAACACCCCGGCCGCCGCCGGTGCCTTCCCTGTCACCGTCGAGCACGCCTTCGGATCCACGAAGATCGACAAGGCTCCGAAGCGGGTCGTGACCGTCGGCTACACCGACGACCAGACCGTGCTCGCGTTCGGCGTCAAGCCGGTCGGCATGGTCGACCAGTACCCGAACCCGTCGGACCGGAGCCCCGACATCAACACGCAGTGGCCCTGGGTGAAGGACAAGTGGGGCGGCGCCAAGCCCGACGTCGTCATGAACAACGGCGACACCGGCCCCAACTTCGAGAAGATCGCCGCCCTTCGGCCCGACCTGATCGTCGCGGTCTACTCCGAGATCGACAAGGCCGCGTACGACAAGCTCTCCAAGATCGCGCCGACGGTCGGCCGCACGAAGGCCGAGAAGGAGCCGTTCAGCGCTCCCTGGCAGGACAACGCCCTCCAGATCGCCGCGGCGCTCGGCAGGGCCGACGACGGCAAGAAGATGGTCCAGGGCATCCAGGACAAGCTCGCCGGCGTGAAGAAGGCGCACCCCGAGTTCGCGGGCCAGACCGCCGTCGCGCTGTCCTGGTACAAGAACTCGGTCACGCCGTTCACCACCGCCGACGTGCGTGGCCAGCTCCTGACCGGCATGGGCTTCAAGGGCCAGACCGAGATCGACAGGATCGCGGGGTCCGGCTTCTCCACCCAGCTCTCGCCCGAGCGCATGGACCTCGTCGACGTCGACCGCGTCTTCGTCATCAACGACAAGGCCGACACGGACGCCCTGAAGCAGGACAAGCTCTTCAGCAACCTGAAGGTCTACAAGGCCAACAAGGTGTCCTACCTGCTCGACAGCGAGGGCCCGGCGGCCGGCGCGGCGATGTCGCAGGCCACCCTGCTCTCCCTGCCGTACGCCATCGACCAGCTCGTCAAGTCGGTCGGCTAGGTGACCACGCAGACGCACGCCGCCCCGGCCACCCTGCGCACGACGGGTGGCCGTGAGGCGGCCGGATGGGTCGCGGCCCGCTGCCGCGAGATGCCGTGGCTGACGGCCGCCACCGTGTTCAGCACGGTGGCCGGAGCCGCGCTCCAGATGCTCCCGGTCCTGCTGCTCGGCCGGGTGGTCGACGGAGTGGTCGGCGGCGAGCCGCGCTCGGCCCTGCTGACGACCGGAGTGGTGATGGTGGACGCCGCGCTGCTCGGCGCGGCGGCCACCGCGGTGTCGACGTATCTGATCGGGCGCCTCGGTGCGGATCTGCTCGCCCACCTACGGGAAGGCGCTGTGCGGGCCGTGCTCGGGATGCCCATCGCCCGGGTCGAACAGGTGGGCCGCGGTGACGTGTTGTCCCGGGTCGGCGACGATGTGGCCGTCCTGTCCAAGGGCATCCGCTCGGCCATTCCCACGGTGTTCTCCGCGGGTGTGCTGGTGGCCGTCGCCACGATCGGCATGTTCGGTCTCGACTGGCGGCTCGGTCTCGCGGGAGCCTGCGCGCTGCCCGCCTACGCACTGGCCCTGCGCTGGTACCTGCCCCGGTCCGCCCCGCTCTACCGCAGACAGCGGCTCGCCCAGGCCGACCGCGCGCAGGCCCTGATCAGCGGTCTGAACGGCATCGACACGGTGCGGGCGTACCGCCTGGAGGAGACGTTCCGCGAGAAGGTCGCCAACGACTCGCAGCGGGTACGGGATTACGGGATCGAGGTGTTCCGCTTCTTCGGCCGGTTCGTCGGCCGGGAGAACCGTGCGGAGTTCATCGGCCTGGTTCTCATCCTCGTGGTGGGCTACGTCCTGCTGGAGACCGGCAGTGCCAGCCTCGGCGACGTGTCGGCGGCTCCGCTGGTGTTCCACCGGCTGTTCACGCCGCTCGGCGCCATCATGTTCACCTTCGACGAGGCGCAGAAGTCGGGCGCCAGTCTGACGCGGCTCGTCGGGGTGCTGACGGAGCCCGCGGCGGAGCGCCTGGTGGGTCATGCGGCCGCCGCGCCGCGGGACGGCACCCCCTACCCGGTGGCGGTGGAGGGGCTGACGTTCGGATACCCCGGGTCCGAGGAGCCGGTCCTGCGGGACGTCAGCCTGACGATCCCGGCGGGCGGCTCACTGGCCCTCGTGGGAGCCACGGGCGCAGGCAAGACGACGCTGGCCGCGCTCGTCGCCGGGATAGAGACCCCGCAGTCCGGCTCGGTGCGCGTCGGGGCGACCGATCTCGCCGATCTGGACGAGGTCGATGCGCGGGCGTTGGTGAGCGTCCTGACCCAGGAGACGCACGTGTTCTCCGGCCCGCTCGCCGACGATCTGAGGCTGGCCGCACCGGAGGCGAGCGACGCCGAACTGACCGACGCGCTGCGCACCGTGGGCGCCGACACCTGGGTCGAGGCCCTTCCCGACGGGCTGTACACAGAGGTCGGCGAGGGCGGGGAGCGCCTGGACGGCATGAAGGTCGCCCATGTCGCCCTGGCTCGCCTCGTGCTGGGCCGGGCGCCGGTGGTGGTGCTCGACGAGTCGACCGCGGAGGCCGGCAGTGAAGGCGCCGCCGAACTGGAACGCGCCGTTCAGGCCGCCTGCGCGGGCCGCACCACGCTGTTCGTGGCCCACCGGCTGACCCAGGCGGTGGCCGCCGACCGTATCGCGGTGCTGGACGCGGGACGGGTCGTGGAGCAGGGCACGCACGAGGAGTTGGTGGCTCTGGGTGGCCGCTACGCGCGGCTCTGGCGGGCCTGGAGAGAAGGTAGTTAGGTAACCCTAATTTAGGTTAGGGTTACCTATGTGCCTTGGAAGGGTGTTGAGTCTTCGATGATGGAACCGAGCGCTCGTCTCGTGCTGTTCTCTCCCGCGCGTCTGGCCGACGTGCGCCGGCGCCTGGCCGGCTACTCCGACCGGACCGTCGCCGAGGCGGCAGCCACCGGTCTCGCGTACTGGGCAACTGGCCAGAGCCCGGACGGCATTGAGCTCGCACCCCACACGCTGTTCGCGGACGTGCTCGGCTGGGTCGACAACGGCGGTGGCGCGCCGAGCGGTTGGGCGGTCGGCGAAGCCGCCGCGGAGGGCATCCCCATCGCCGTCCCCGAGGGCGTCCTGCCGTCCGACGCGCAGCTCGCCCTCGACGACCTGGCGGACTTCCCGGACCGGCCCATCGGCACCATCGGCCCCTCCGGCGTGGCGGAGCGGCTCAGGACACTGGCCGGCTGGAACGACACCGCGGCCGACCGGGTCCGGCCGACCATCGTGGAGATGTTCCGCGAACAGGCCCGGCTCAGGCCGGACGCGGTGGCCGTCGTCGACGAACACCGGACCATGACGTACCGTCAAGTCGCCGAGAAGTCAGCTCAGTTGGCCCACCACCTGCTCGGCCGCGGACTCGCCGCGGAACAGGTCGTCGGCATCTCCCTTGGCCGCTCGGCCGACATGGTGACCGGCCTGCTCGGAGTCCTGCAGGCCGGCTGCGCGTTCGTGCCGCTCGACCCGCAGTGGCCCGCCGCCCGCCGCGCCGTCGTCATCGACGACGCGCGGGTCGTGGTCCAGCTCAACGACTCCGGCGAGCACGACCCCGCCGAACCGGCCGCCGTCGCCGTCGACCTCGACGACTGGCAGTACGACAGCTGCCCCGTCGAAGGCACCGAAGTCACCGTCCGGGGCGACTCGCTGGCCTACGTGATCTTCACGTCCGGCTCGACCGGCCGCCCCAAGGGCGCGATGATCCGGCACGAGGCGATCAGCGAGCGCCTGCTGTGGCAGGTCGAGGAGATCCTGGGCTTCGGCCACGACGACGCCTCGCTCTTCAAGGCGCCGCTGTCCTTCGACATATCCATAAACGAGATCTTCCTGCCGCTGGTGTGCGGCGCCCGCCTGGTGGTCCTGCGCCCCGGCGGCGAGCGCGACCCGCACCACATGCTGGGTGTGATCGCCGAGCAGCGCGTCACGTTCACCTATCTCGTGTCGTCCATGCTCGACGTCCTCCTGGAGATCGCGGGCGACTCGGGGCGCCTGGACAGCCTGCGGCACGTGTGGTGCGGCGGCGAGGTGCTCACCCCGGAGCTGTACGAACGGTTCCGCACCCGCCTCGGCATCCCGATGTACCACGGGTACGGGCCCGCCGAGACCACGATCGGCGTCTCCCACGTCATCTACCGGGGCGAGGCGGAGCGCCTGTCGACCTCGATCGGCAAGGCCAACCCCAACACCCAGCTCTACGTCCTGGACGAAGAGCTCCGCCCGGTCCCGGTCGGGGTCGGCGGCGAACTCTACGTGGGAGGCTTCCTCCTGGGGCGCGGCTACGTGGGCGCGCCCGCCCTGACCGCCTCCCGGTTCGTGGCGAACCCCTTCGCGAACGACGGATCGCGCCTCTACCGGACCGGCGACCTCGCCCGGTTCGCCCCGGACGGGTCCCTGGACTTCCTCGGCCGCGCCGACAACCAGGTGAAGATCCGCGGCATGCGCCTCGAACTGGAGGACGTCGAGGCGGGCCTCGCCGAACACCCCCGGGTGCGGCACACCTGCGTCGTCGCCAGGAAGAACAGCGCGGGCGGCACCTATCTCGTCGGGTACGTGATCCCCGCCGCCGGCAGCGAGAACCTGAGCGCCGACGAGGTCAAGGCCTGGGCCGTGGAGCACATGGTCGAGTACATGGTGCCCGCCCACATCGTCGTGATGGCCGAGTTCCCGCTCACCGCCAACGGCAAGCTGGACCGGCGGGCGCTGCCCGAGCCCCGGATCGTGACGGGCTCGTTCGTGCGGCCCTCCAACGACGACGAGCGCGCCGTGTGCGCGGCCGTCGCCTCCGTACTGCGCCTCGACGAAGTCGGCGTCGACCAGGACTTCTTCCAGCTCGGCGGCGACAGCATCCTCGCGATCTCCCTGCTGAGCGCGCTGCGCGAGGCGGGCCTGTACGTCTCCGCGCGGCAGATCTTCTCCCACAGCGTCCTGGGCGCGCTGGCGGCCGTGGCGAGCCGCGAGGACGTGACGCCGGTGGACCGCGGCGACGTAGCCACCGGCCCCGTCACGGGATCGCCCATCCTCCAGTGGCTCGGCGAGACCACGGACGCGATCGACGGGTTCGTCCAGTCGGTCGTCCTCAACACCCCGGCGGACCTCACCGCCGGTACCCTCGACGCCGTCCTCACCTCCGTGGTCGCCCGGCATGACATGCTGCGCGCCCGGCTCGTACGCGGCGAGCGCTGGAGCTTCGACATCCCGGAGGCCGACGGAGCCACCGCCCACTGGCAGGAGAGCGACCGGCCGCTCGATGCGTGCGTGGACCTCGCAACCGCGGGGCTCGACCCGGACAACGGCGTGATGCTGCGCGCCGTCTGGCGCCGGGAAGCGCGCCAGCTGGTCGTCGTCATCCACCACGTAGTGATCGACGGAGTCTCCTGGCGCGTCCTGATGGAGGACCTGGCCACCGCGTGGCGCCGGGCCTGTGCGGGCGAGACGATCGAACTGCCCCCGGTGGGCACGTCGTTCCGGCGCTGGACGCAGCTCCTCGAAGGCGCCGCCTTCGACGAGGACCGCGCCTACTTCGAACGTCCCCTGCCCGGGCCGGACGCACCGCTGGGCAGGCGGGCGCTGTCCGACGCCGACACGGTCGAGCGGGAACGGCACCGCACCTTCACGGTCGGCGCCGACCTCACGGCCGCGCTCCTCGGCGAGGTCCCGGCGAAGTTCCACGCGGGCGTCAACGACGTGCTCCTGACCGCGCTCGCCGTCGCCCTCGCCCGCTGGCGCCGCGACCGCGGCCAGGACCAGACGTTCGCGCACATCGAACTCGAAGGCCACGGACGCGAAGGCCGCCACGTCGCGGCCGGTGCCGAGCCGGACCTGTCGCGGACCGTCGGCTGGTTCACCACGCTCTTCCCGGTGACCGTGGACCCCGGCACCTCGGGCGACTTCACCGCCCCCGCCTACCTCGCCGCCGCGCTCAAGGCGGTCAAGGAGGACCTGGCCCGCGTACCGAGCAACGGCGTGTCCTACGGCGCCCTGCGCCACCTGACGGACGCCACCTTCACCGCCCCCGCGCCCCAGGTCCTGTTCAACTACCTGGGCCGCTTCGACGCGGGCACCCCCGAGGACTGGCAACTCGCCGGAACCACCGGCCAGTTGGGGGAGAAGCGCGATCCGAGGATGCGTCTGCCGCGCGCCCTGGAGTTCAACGCGATCGCCGAACCCGCGGCCCATGGCGCGTACGAACTCGTCATCACCGTCTCCTGGCCCGACGGGATGTTCGGCGACGAGGACGTGGAGACGCTCGGCGGCCACTTCCGCAGCGCCCTCGCCGGTCTCGCCGCGCTCGACCGGGGCGGCCACTCGCCCAGCGACTTCCCGCTGGTGCGGCTGACCCAGGACGACGTCGACGCCCTGGACGGCCCCGAGCTGGGCGACGTCCTGCCGCTCACCCCGCTCCAGGAAGGCCTGTACTTCCACTCGGTCTTCGACGACGACTCCGCGGGCAGCTACGTCGAGCAGCAACTGCTCACGCTGGAGGGCGGCATCGACGCCGGCCGGCTCGCGGCGGCCGCGACCCGGCTGCTCACCCTCTACCCCAACCTCGCCGCCCGCTTCGTCGCCCTCGCCGACGGCCGCGTCGTCTCCGTCCTGGAAGGCGGCGCCGAAGCGCCGTTCACCACGGTCGACCGGCCCGGCATCACCGACGAGGAGATCCGCGAGCACGCCGAGCGCGACCGCCGCACCGGCTTCGACCTGGCCACCGGCCCGCTCATGCGGTTCACCCTGTTCCGCGACCCGGATTCGGGCCGCAACGTGCTCGTGCAGACCGTGCACCACATCATCGCCGACGGCTGGTCGGTGCCGCCGATGCTGCGCGCACTGCTCGCCGAGTACCACGCACCGGGCAGCGTGTACCCGCGGGGCGGCTTCCCCGACTACGTGAGCTGGCTCGCCGGCCGCGACGCCGACGAGAGCGACCGTGTGTGGGCCGCCGAGCTCGACGGGCTGCCCGGCCCCTCGCTGGTGGCCGGGGAGCACACCCCGTCCGACCGGTTCGCCGACACCTCGACGGAGCCGGCGGGCGACATCGACGCGGCCGTGCGGGCCGCGGGTGTCACGCTGAGCGTGGCCGTGCACAGCGCCTGGGCGCTGACCCTCGGCGACATCCTGGGCTCCACGGACGTGGTGTTCGGCTCCACCGTCTCCGGCCGCGACGCGGACGTGCCCGGCATCGGCGACATGGTCGGCCTGTTCATCAACACCGTCCCGCTGCGCGCCGGTTGGGCCGCCGGCACCACGGCGCGCGAACTCCTCGCCGCGGTGCGCGAACACCAGGGCGCCGTCCTGCCGCACCAGCACGTCTCGCTGGCCCGGATCGGGCGTCGGGCCGGTGTCGGGTCCCTCTTCGACACCCTCGTGGTGTTCGACGTGGCGACCGATGTCACCGCCCTGCGCAGCCCCGGCGACACGCTCGTCGTCACCGAACTCGTCAACGAGGGAGCCCCGCACTACCCGCTGACGCTGGTCGTGGAGAGGTCCCTCGACGGACGCCCGGGCTTCAACCTGATCTACGACGGTGAACTGCTGCGGGAGAGCAGCGCACAGGACATCCTGCGCAGGTTCACGCACACCCTCACCGGCCTCCTCGACCGGCCCGACACCCCGGTCGGCGACCTGGTCCCGCCGGGGACCCGGACCCCGTCACCGATCACCCCGGCCACGCTCGGCGACCTGTTCGACGCCGCGGCCCGTCGCGACCCGGCCGCGACCGCCGTCACCCAGTGCGCTCTCGACGGCACCACCCGGTCGCTGACCTACGGTGAACTGGCGGCTGCCAAGGACGAGTTGGCCGCCGCCCTGCGCGCGGCCGGAGTCCGGCCGGGCCGACGGGTGGCCGTCGCGGTCCCGCGCACCATCGAGCAGGTCGTGGCCCTGGTCGCCATCGTCAGCGCGGGCGGCGCCTACGTACCCCTGGACATGGCCTATCCGGACGACCGGCTGGAATACGTCCTGGCGGACGCCGCCCCCCAGGCCGTCCTCGTCGACCCGGACCAGCGCGAGCGCTTCACGGCGCTGCTCGCGAAGGCCGGAGTCCCGGCCCGCGTCCTCGTGCAGGGCGACGAACTGCCGCAGGACGACGGGGAGTTGACGGCACCCGCCGTCAGTTGGCACGACCCCGCGTACGTGATCTACACCTCCGGCTCGACCGGCCGGCCCAAGGGCGTCGTCGTCCCGCACTCCAGCGTGGTGACCCTGCTCGCCAACACCCGGCCGGACATGAACTTCGGCCCGGACGACGTGTGGGTCCAGTTCCACTCGTACTCCTTCGACTTCGCGGTCTGGGAGCTGTGGGGCGCGCTGGCGCACGGCGGCGAACTGCTCGTTCCCGACTACGCACTGACCCGCTCGCCGGTGGACTTCCACCGCCTTGTCCGGGAGTGCGGAGTGACCGTGCTCAACCAGACCCCGTCGGCCTTCTACCAGTTCATCGAGGCCGACCGGCACGCCGCCGAACCGCTGACCGCCCTGCGCCGCGTCATCTTCGGCGGCGAGGCGCTGGACCTCGGGCGGCTGGACGGCTGGGTCGAGCGCCACGGCGCCGCCTCGCCCGAACTGGTCAACATGTACGGCATCACCGAGACCACCGTCCATGTGACCCACCGGGTGCTGACCGCCGACGACTTCGCCCGCGGCGACGTCAGCCCCATCGGCGGCGCCGTCCCGGGCCTGACCACCTACCTGCTCGACGACCGGCTGCGGCCGGTGCCGCCGGGCCGGGTGGGCGCCATCTACGTGGCCGGCGACCAGGTGTCGCTCGGCTACCTGGGGCGGCCGGGCCTCACCGCGGGCCGGTTCGTGGCGAACCCGTTCGCGAACGACGGCTCCCGCATGTACCACACGGGCGACCTCGCCCGCCGCACCCTCGACGGCGAGCTGGAGTTCGCCGGCCGTGCCGACGACCAGGTCCAGCTCAAGGGCTTCCGCATCGAGCTCGGTGAGGTCGAGTCCGCGGTCCGGGACCTCGCGGGGGTGGTCGATGTGGCCGTCACCGTCGCGGACAGCGGCGACCACCTGGTCGCGCACGTCGTGGGCCGGGTGCCCGGAGACCTCTCCGCGCTCCTCGCCGCCAAGCTGCCCGTGCACATGGTGCCGGGCCGGATCCTGCACGTGGACGCGCTGCCGCTGACCGTCAACGGCAAGCTGGACCGCAAGGCCCTGACCGCCCGGGCCGCGCGGGACGAGACGCCGGTGGCCGCCACCGGATCCGTGGTCGGATCGCTGGTCGGCATCTACGCCGACACGCTGAACCACCCCGACGCGGACGCCGACACCGACTTCTTCGGGGCCGGCGGCGACAGCATCGTCGCCATCACGGTGGTCAACCGGGCCAGGGCACTCGGACTGGCCATCGCGCCCCGCGACGTGTTCCTGCACAAGACGCCGCGAGCCCTCGCCGAACTCCTCGGCACCCGCGAGCCGGGGACCCCCGCGGCCGCCTCCGCACCGGCACACCGCGAGGACGGCCCCGTGCCGCCCACGCCGATCATCCTGCGCCAGCGTGAACTGGGCGGATCCCTGGCCCGGTTCGCCCAGGCACGGACGCTGCGGCCGGCCGAGGGCACCACGCTCGCCGACGCCGAGCGCGCCGCCAACGCGGTCCTCGCCGCCCACCCCGCCCTGCGGATGCGGCTGAACACCGAGCACGGGGTGTGGACGCTGCGCACCGAACCGGCCCGCGAGGCCGTCTTCGTGCGCGCGGTCTCCGCCGACGCCGAGGCCGCCGCGAACGAGGCGGCCGGGCTGCTCGACCCGGAGGCCGGGGACGTCATCGCGTTCTCGTGGCTCGCCTCGACCGGCACCCTGGTCATCACCGTGCACCACATCGCGGTCGACGCGGTGTCCTGGCTGATCCTGCTCGACGACCTGGCGGCCGCCCTGCGCGGGGAGCCCCTCGCACCGGAGACGACGCCGTACGCCGAGTACGCGCAAGCGCTGACCCTGCGGTCCGCGGGTGACGCCGACGGCCTCGGGCCCTGGATCGACACCCTGCGGGCTCCCGCGCTGCTGCCGTCGGTGGGCGCGCTGCGCGACACCACCGTGGTGCTCGGGCCCGACGCGAGCGACCGGGTCACGCGCACCGCTCCCGCCGCGCTCGGCGTCCAGCTCACCGAGCTGCTGTGCGGCGCGCTGCGCACCGCCCTGACCGAGATCCAGGCAACTCCCTCCGATCTCGCGATCGAGCTGGAACGGCACGGCCGCTTCCCGGTCCTCGAACACCACGACTACACGCGTACGGTCGGCTGGTTCACCGCCATCGCGCCCGTCCGGCTCACCGCGCACACCGACCCCGTCGCCGCCGCCCGCGAACTCGCCGAGCGGCAGCCCGACGAGGCCGGACACCTCGCCTACGGCCGGCTGCGGTACCTCAACCCGCAGACCGCGCCGCTGCTGACCGCCCGTCCCCAGGTGCTGTTCAACTACCTCGGCCGGGGCAGTGAATCGCAGGCCCCGCACATCACCGGCGGCGACCAGGGCAGCCCGTACGCCGTGGAGGTCAACGCCTGGACGGACGCGGCCACCGGCAGGCTGCACGCCGCCTTCACCCTCGCCGAGGAGATCCCCGACGAGATCACCACGCACTGGCTGCGCGCCCTGGAGACCATCGTGGACTCCGCCGTGACGGCCGAGCGCACGGCGCCGGTCACTCCGCTCCAGCGGGGCCTGTACTTCCAGTCCCAGCTGGCGGGCTCGGCCGGACACTACGTCGCGCAGAGCTACTTCTCCTTCGACCGGCGCCTGGACACCGGCGCGCTGGCCCAGGCGATGGCCTCGGTGATCGCCCGGCACCCCGTGGTCGGCGCGGGCTTCACCACCGACGACGACGGGAATCCGGTCCAGGTCCTCAAGGCAGGACGGCCGATCGGCGTCCGCACGGTCGAGCTGTCGACCGAAGCGGAGGTGGAGGCCCTGCGCGTCCGCGACCGCACCACCGGCTTCGACCCGGCCGAACCCCCGCTGATCCGGCTCACCGTCGTCCGGCTGCCGGACGGCCGCGACGGCCTGCTCCTCAGCTACCACCTGCTGCTGTGGGACGGCTGGTCCCGCGAGATCGTGCTGCGCGACCTCTTCGCCGCGTACGAGGCGGTCCTCGCCGGAGAGCAGCCGGACACCCGTCCCGCCACACCCTCCTTCGAGGACTACGCCCGGACCCTGGCCGCCAGGGACCAGGCCGCCTCGGAGCGGTTCTGGGCCGGGCACCTGGCCGGGCTCACGGGTCCGACGCTGCTCGCCGGGCCGGCGCCGTCCCTCTCCCAGGACCTGCCGCCCGCGCTCGTCCACACGCTGTCCGCCGAGCAGTCGCGGCAGCTGCGGGAGGCCGCCAGGACGCACGGGGTCACCCTGAACTCCGTCCTGACCGGCGCGTTCGGACTTCTGCTCGGCGCTCACACGGGCCGCAGCGACGCCGTGTTCGGCGTGACCGTCTCCGGCCGCGAGGGCGCATCCCTCTCCGGCATCGTCGGCGTGCTGCTCAACACCGTGCCGATGTGGACGCGGGCGCGGCCCGGCGACACCGTCGCGGACTACCTGTCGGCCGTGCAGACGGCCAGGGTCGAGGCCATGGAGCACGAGCACATCGGGCTCGGCGAGATCCAGCGGGCCGGCGGGCACGACGCCCTGTTCGACAACCTCTTCGTGCTCCAGAACTTCCTGGACACGGACGCGTTCGCCGAGATGAACACCCGCCACGGCATCACGGGGGTGAAGTCCGACGACTCCACGCACTACCCGTACACCTGGGTCGTCACCCCCGGCGACCGGCTCACCGTCAAGCTGGAGCACCGCCACGGCGACAGCGACAGCGCCCGCCGCCTCCTCGACGACTATGTGCGCGTCCTCGACGATCTCGTCGGTTCGACCGGGCCGGTCGGCGCGTTTCCGGGCCTCGGGCCCGTGCCCGATCCCGCCGTCCGCACGGACATCGGCACGGACACCGTGGTCGACCGGTTCGACCTGGCGGCCGACCGGGCCCCGGAGCGGATCGCGCTCGTCTCGCACGGCCGGAGCATGACGTTCGCCCAACTCCGCGATCGGAGCCGCCAGTTGGCGGGTGTCCTCACCGCTCGCGGCCTCGGCCCCGAGCGGACCGTCGGCCTCGCGATCCCGCGCTCGCTCGACTCGATCGTGGCGCTGTTCGCCGTGCTGCGCACGGGGGCCGCGTACGTACCGCTGGAGCTCGACCACCCGGACGAGCGGATCGCCTCGATCGTCGCGGACGCCCGCCCGGACGTGATCCTCACCGTCAGCTCCGTCTCGCACCGGCTGACCGGCGACACCATCGAACTGGACCGCCCGCTGCCGCGGGCCGAGCCGTTCACGACCTTCGCACCGGACGACCCGCAGCGGCTGCGGCACCCCGCGTACACGATCTACACCTCCGGCTCGACCGGAAAGCCCAAGGGCGTCGTGACCGAGTACGCCGGGCTCACCAACATGCTGATCAACCATCAGCGGCGCATCTTCGAACCGGTCCTCGCCGAGCACGGCAAGCGGATCTTCAAGATCGCCCACACCGTGTCGTTCGCCTTCGACATGTCGTGGGAGGAACTGCTGTGGCTCGCCGACGGCCACGAGGTGCACATCTGCGACGAGGAACTGCGCCGCGACGCGCCCGCCCTGGTCGAGTACTGCGGTGAGCACGCCATCGACGTCGTCAACGTGACCCCGACGTACGCGCAGCAACTGGTGGCGGAGGGCCTGCTCGACAACCCGGACCGGCGTCCCGCCCTGGTGCTCCTCGGCGGCGAGGCGGTCACCCCGGCCCTGTGGCAGCGGCTCGCGGCGACCGAGGGGACGGTGGGCTACAACCTGTACGGCCCCACCGAGTACACGATCAATACCCTGGGCGTCGGCACCTTCGAGTGCCAGGACCCGGTGGTGGGCGTGGCGATCGACAACACCGACGTGTACGTCCTCGACCCGTGGCTGCGGCCGCTGCCGGACGGAGTGCCCGGCGAGCTCTACGTCTCGGGCATCGGCATCGCCCGGGGCTACCTCGGCCGGCCGGCCCAGACCGCGGACCGGTTCGTCGCCTCGCCCTTCGGCGCGCCGGGCGAGCGGATGTACCGCACCGGGGACCTGGTGATCCGGCGGCCCGACGGCAACCTGATGTACCTGGGCCGCACCGACCAGCAGGTCAAGATCCGCGGACACCGGGTCGAACCGGGCGAGGTCGAGGCCGCGTTCGCGGCGCACCCGGCGGTACGGTTCGCCGCCGCCGTCGCCCAGCCCGACCCGCAGGTCGACGGCGGCGCCTACCGGCTGGCCGCGTACCTCGTGCTCGACGGAGCCGATCTGGCGGACGTCGCCGCCGAGGTGGGCTCCGGACTGCCGGACTTCCTGCGCCCGACGCACTACGCCCAGGTCGACAGCATCCCGCTCACGGTCAACGGGAAGGCCGACACCTCGGCACTCCCCGAGCCCAAGCCGCTGGGAGCGCTGACCACTTCGGGTGAGCGCGGCCCGCAGACCGAGACCGAGACCGTGGTCTGCGAGTACTTCGCGGAGACCCTGGACCTGGACGACGACGAGGTGAGCGCGGTGGGAGACTTCCAGTCTCTCGGAGGACACTCCATGCTGGCCGTACGTCTGGTCGGACTCCTGCGCCGCGAGTTCGGCCCCGTGATCACCATCCGTGATCTGTTCACCCTGCGAACCCCGGAAGCGATTGCCCGCCACCTTGATGACAACTCCTGACGTCCAGCGATCCCGCCGCCCGGGATCCGACATCCTCCGGACGGCCATACGTCGCAACGTCGGCGCCATGGTCTGGGGCACCGTCCTCATGGGCCTCTACCAAGCCGGCGAGACCGCGTTCCCCATCGCGCTCGGCCAGATCGTCGAGCACACGATGCGGGAGCGGAGCACGGGATCGCTCCTGGTGTCGATCGGGGTCCTTGCCGTGCTCATCACGATCGTGTCCCTGTCGTGGCGGTTCGGGATGCGCGTGCTGCAGAAGGCCAACACGACCGAGGCGCACCGCTGGAGGGTGCGGGTCGCGGCCTGCGGCCTCCAGCCGGTGGCCCAGGACACCGGCCTGAAGTCCGGCGAGGTGCTCACCATCGCCACCGAGGACGCCGACCAGACCGCCGACATCGTCGAGGTGGTGCCGATCCTGATCAGTTCCATGATCTCGGTGCTGATCGCGGCGGTCGCGCTGGGCATGGCGAGTCTTCCGCTCGGCCTGCTGGTCATGGCGGGGACGGTGGCGATCCTCTCCGTCCTCGGCGTGATGTCCAGGCGGATCGGCACCAGCACCAAGGAACAGCAGGCCCGGGTGGCGCGGGCGGGGGCGAAGGTCGCCGACCTCATCACCGGCCTGCGCCCGCTGCACGGCTTCGGCGGCAACCACGCGGCGTTCCGGTCCTATCGGAGGGTCAGTACGCAGGCGAAGGAGCAGTCGATCACCGTCGCCCGGGTGAACGGCGCCTACGCGGGCGTCGCGTTGGGCCTGAACGCCACCCTCGCGGCCTCGGTGACCCTGACGGCCGGCTGGCTGGCCTTCGACGGGCAGATCAGCATCGGGCAGCTCGTCATGGCGGTGGGTCTGGCGCAGTTCATCATGGAGCCGCTCCGGCAGTTCTCGGACATGCCGAAGTACGTGATGATGGCGCGCGCCTCGGCGGAGCGGATGGCCCTCGTGCTGTCCGCCCCGCCGGTGACGGTCCCGGGAACGGAGCGTCCTGCCCCGGGCGAGACCCTGGAGATCGACTGCGTCCGGTACGGGTCCCTGCAGGGGCTGAAGTTCCGGGTTCCGGCGGGCGAGTTCACGGCGATCGCGGCCTATCAGCCGCGTGCGGCGGCGGAGCTCGCGTCGATCCTCGCCGTGCAGGTTCCGCCGGATGCCTATGAGGGGGTGGTGCGGGTCGGCGGGCGTGAGCTGGCGGGCCTCTCGGTCGAGGCGGTCCGTGAGCACATCCTGGTGAACCCCTATGACGGGGAGATCTTCGCCGGGACACTCCGCTCGAACATCGACCCGTCGGGGACGAGCCGGATGCTGCCCGAGGCGGTCGAGGCGTCCATGCTGACCGATGTGGTCGCCCTGCACCGGCAAGGACTCGACTACGAGGTCCGCGACCGGGGCTCGAACCTCTCCGGAGGCCAGCGCCAACGGCTTTCCCTGGCACGGGCGTTGGCCGCCGACACGGATGTCCTGGTCCTTCGCGACCCGACGACGGCCGTGGACGCCGTCACCGAGCAGCTCGTCGCCCGCAACATCGCGAAGCTGCGCCGGGGCCGTACGACCGTCGTGATCACCAGCAGTCCGGCCCTGCTCGACGCAGCCGACCGGGTCCTCGTCGTGGACGACGGAGTGGTCACGGCCGAGGGCACCCACCGCGGGCTGCTGACCACCGACGAGGCGTATTGCCTGGCGGTGACCAGGTGACAACGGCCCGGGGCCCGGCGTGATCGCCGGGCCCCGGGCCGTTGGTGTGTGTCAGGCCAGTGCCCAGGCGACGTCCCGGAGCAGGGCCTGGCGCCAGCCCGCCCGGTCGTGGTCGGAGGCCGACCGCGACGTCCGGACGGTCGCGCCGGCCTTCTCGGTGAGGGCCTCGACCAGTTCGCAGTGGGGACGCATGCGTGTCTCGTGCTCGCCCAGGTCGAAGGCGATCCGCAGTCCGGGCACGCCGGGGTGCTCGCGCAGGCGCGCGGCGACGGCGCCGCCGACCGGACCGCCCAGGGGGTCCGGCGACGCGGCCGCATCCGGCGTCCACCAGAACGACCCCGACTGACAGGCGACTCGGGACACCACGTCCGGGAACTCCAGCGCCGCGTACACCGCGCTCAGGCCGCCCAGGCTCTGCCCGGCGACCACCAGGCGGTCCAGGTCCGCGGGCACCCCGCTGTCCGCCACGAGCGGAAGCAGCTCGTCGCGTATCGCCTCCCACAGCTCCGGCCGGCACCCGAATTCGGCCGGCCGGTCCTTGGCCGGCACGAAGACCAGCGTGACCGGCGGCATGTCACCGGCGGCGCGGGCGGCGTCGAACGCGGTCACGGCCGGGTGCAGATGGAGCCAGTCGTCCCCGTCGAGCAGCAGCACCACCGGTCCGCCGCCGCCCACCGGATGGATCCGTACGGTGCGCCGTCCGCCGAGGCGCTCACTGGCCCAGCGGACTCGGGTGCGGGGGAGCGGCAGCACATCGGCCGCCGCGAGGTCCGGCCAGTGCGGCTGGGGCGGAGCGTCCGGAGTGGCGGTGACGGACCGCTCACCGCCGGCCCCGACCGGGTTGTACGGATCGGCGTACGACCCGTCAGCCGTGCGGAACCGATAGGTCACCCGGAGCCGCGCGGGCATGCGCACCTCGGCGTACCAGCAGTCCGTGTCGCGCCACCGCACCAGCGGCACCGGATCCGACCAGCTTTCGAACTCGACGACCGCCGGGGCACCGCGCCACAGGAACAGGGCGGCCCAACCGCCGTCGCCCGACGGCACGTACACGGGAGTCGCCACCCGGAACCCGTCGGTGCCGGGCGCGCCGGACAGGCCGAACGGGACGAACGGACTCTCCGGGCCGGCCGGGGAACCGGAAGCGGCTCCGGTCGTGCCCAGGTGCTCCGGGGACGGTCCGGGTCCAGGCATCGGTGCCTCCTTGTGAGGAAGAGGGGGAAACGTTAAGCTCTTCGATTAGGTGAGCCTAACCTAAGCCTGGCTCGCCTCGCGGTCGACCTCATCCAGATCAACCACCCCCACGGACGCGGCCCTTGCCGCCCGCAGGCGCGCCTGCGCGCCGGGCCTGCCGGTCCCCTCGGGCTCCAGGAGGAACCCACACATGAGCACCAACCCGTTCGACGACGCCGACGGCCGTTTCCTGGTCCTTGTGAACGACGAAGGCCAGCACTCGCTCTGGCCGTCGTTCGTGGAGGTGCCCGGGGGCTGGACGGTCGCGTTCGAGGAGTCGACCCGCGACGCGTGCCTGGAGTACATCGAGTCCCACTGGACCGACCTGCGCCCCCGCTCCCTCGTGGCGGCCGTCGACGCCTGACCGGGAAGGCCCGGCGCCGCCGCGCTCGTACGCCCGCGCCGCCGGTCCCGGCACCGGCCGAGACCCCTTGTGAGGGACTGACTTCCCATGCTGTGCTCAAGGTTGACGAACGCGAACATCGTCACCATGGACCCGGACCGGCCGGCCGCCCGGGACCTGGGGATCTGGCGGGGCCGGATCGTGGGCCTGGACGAGGCGGTGGCCTCGCTCCCCGCCCGCGAGGTCATCGACCTGCAGGGCGCCACTGTGCTGCCCGGGTTCATCGACAGCCATGTCCACCTGGCCTGGGCCGGGCTGAAGCAGAGCACCCCGAGCGTCGCCCCCTGCGAGCGCGTGGCGGAGGTACTCGCGGCCGTCGCGGAGGCGGCCTCGCGCACCGGCGCTCCCGGTGACTGGGTCGACGTGATGGGCTATGACCAGCGCGCCCTCGGCCGCCACCTGACCGCCGCCGAACTCGACGCGGTCAGCCACGGGCGCAAGGTGTTCCTGATGCACGACTCGGGCCACGGCTGTGTCGTCAGCAGCGCGGTCCTGGACCTGCTCCCCGCCGAAGTCCCGCACCAGGACGGCTTCCTGGCCGAGAGTGCCATGAGCGCGGCGCGGCGCCTGAGGCTGCCCTACGCCCAGGCCGACATCGCCGACGCCGTCGAACGGGCGGCCCGGACCTGTCTCGCCGAAGGCGTGACCGCCGTCGCGGAGGCGGGCATCGGGGGCGGGCTGCTCGGCCACAGCCCGGTGGAGCTCGGCGCCTACCAACTCCTGCGGGACCAGGGGAGACTGCCCCTGCGGGTCCAGCTCATGGCGGCCGGCGACACGCTGCGCCCGCGCGACGCGCACCGGGCCGACGGCTTTACCCGCGCCCTGGACCTGGGCATGCGCACCGGGTTCGGCGACGACTGGCTGTCGCTGGGCGCGCTCAAGATCTACACCGACGGCGGCATGATGGCCCGCACCGCCGCACTCACGGCCCCGTACGCGGGCATGGACCACACCGGTCAATTGCACGACGACCCCGAGGCGCTGACGCAGCTCATCGTGGACGGCCATCTCGCCGGCTGGCAGCTCGCCGTCCACGCCATCGGCGACCGGGCCGCGGACCTCGCGCTCGACGCGCTGGAGCGGGCGCAGCACCTGCTGCCCCGGCCGGACGCGCGCCACCGGATCGAGCACGCCGGGCTGATCCGCCCCGACCAGCTGCCGCGCTTCGCGTCCCTCGGTGTCGGCGCGGTCGTCCAGCCGACGTTCCTGTACTCCTTCGGGGACGACTACGCGGACGTGATGGGCCCGGAACGGGCGCGCTGGATGTACCGCGGACGGGGGTTCCTGGACCACGGCGTGACCCTCGTGGGCAGCTCGGACCGGCCCGTGACGGACGGTGCGCCGCTGCGTGCCGTCCAGTTCATGGTGGAGCGTGCCTCCGCCTCCGGCCGCCGGATCGGACCGCGGGAGGCGGTCGCGGTCGAGGAGGCGCTCCACGCCTGCACGGTCGCGGGCGCCTACGCATGCCGCTGGGACGACTCGGCCGGCAGCCTCACCCCGGGCAGGCGCGCCGACCTGGCCGTCCTGGGAGACGATCCGCGGCGCGTCGTTCCCTCGCGCATCGGCGGTATCGAGGTCGTGGCCACATTCGTCGACGGACAAGAAGCAACGAAAGCAGGAAAGCTGTGAACAGCCGCATGGACACCCTGGAACGACTCTCCCCGCTGTGGGAGGGTCCCGCCTTCCAGGGGCGCTGGGTGATCTGGCACGTGGGTACGGGCGAATCCCTGGTCTTCGACCGGGAGTTGAACATCCCCTGCGACGTGGACGACCTCGTCCTCGGGGAAGTGATACGCCGGATGCGCGAGGCGGGCGCCCCGGAGACCGACGCCTACCCGGGCCGCCCCTGCGGCTGACGGCCCGGACAACGCGGCCGACTTGGCCGATTCATTTAGGTAAGGCTAGCCTTACTTTGACCGTTCCGTTGGGGCTGTCCGGCGCTCTGTCCTCACCGGGCTTTCGTCCGGCGGCCCCGCGCCCGCGAACGGTGCGACCCGAGGAAGGAACGCCTTGACCACGGCCACGCTGCCCCCCGCCGCCCTCGCCGCCTCACCCTCTCGAACCCCCACTGTCCGGCGGCGAGCCGACGCGGAATTCCAGATCCGCCGGGCGGACGAGCGGGACGCTCTCGCGCTGGCCGCCCTCTCCCGGCCGTTCGTCCACGCGGGCGCGCTCCGCGAACGCCCGCTCTCCCTCTACGCTGCGCGAGCCTGCGACTTCCTCGTCGCCCAGGCTCCCGACGGCACCCTCGAAGGCGGTCTCGGGCTGAGCGAACACGCCGCGGACGGCGTTCTGTACAACTTCTGTGTGGCCGCGCACCGGCAGGGCTCGGGGATGGGGAGCCGCCTCCTGCAGGCGGCGTTCGCCCGGGCCCGCAGCCGCGCCCTGACCACGCTGTTCACCGCGACGACCGGGAGCGGCCGGCTCTTCCTCGGCCACGGCTTCGTCCCGTCCCACCCGGACCTGGCCCCGGCCGCCTGGGCCCGGACCCTGGACCCCGCCCGCAACGCACGCGTCCTGGCCCGCGCGCTGTAGACGCACTCGGTGGATACCGAAAGGGCGGGCCCGGTGTCGGGCCCGCCCTTTGTGTCAACGGGCATGCTTCATAAGGGAGTTCAGGACACTCCGCCCGCGCCGTACGAGGCGTCGAGGATCGGGGGCAGTGCCGCCACGAGGGCATCCGCGCGCTCCTCGGGCAGCGTGAGCGCCGGTGCCAGCCGTACGACTCCGGGTCCGGCGGCGTTCACGAGGAAACCGGCGTCCTGCGCCACCTCCTTGACCCGCGCGGCGACCGGCTGCGTCAGCACCACGCCCAGGAGCAGCCCCGTGCCCCGCACTTCGCGGACCAGAGGGTGCGCCAGCCCCCGGATGCCGGTGCGAAGCCGCACGCCCACCCGTGTGACGTGGGGGAGCAGCCCCTCCTTCTCGATGGTCTCCAGGACGGCGAGCCCGGCCGCGCACGCGACCGGACTACCGCCGAAGGTGGACCCGTGCTGACCCGGCGTCAGCAGATCGGCTGCCTCGCCGAAGGCGACCGTGGCGCCGATCGGCAGACCGCCGCCCAGGCCCTTGGCGAGGGTGATCACGTCCGGCTCCACGCCCGGCTCGGCCTGGTGCGCGAACCAGCGGCCGGTGCGCCCGATCCCGGTCTGCACCTCGTCGAGCACGAGCAGGCTGCCCCTGGCCCGGGTGATCTCGCGGGCGGCCCGCAGGTATCCCCCGGGGGCCGGGACGACCCCCGCTTCGCCCTGGACCGGTTCGAGGACGACTGCCGCCGTGAGCTCCGTGACGGCAGCGCGGAGTGCTTCCGCGTCGCCGTACGGAACGTGGGTGACCTCCGGGGGCAGCGGGGCGAAGGGGGCCCGCTTGGACGGTTGGCCGGTGAGCGCGAGCGCCCCCATGGTGCGTCCGTGGAAGCCGCCTTCGGCGGCCACGAGGTGGGGGCGCCCGGTCCGTCGGGCGATCTTGAAGGCGGCCTCGACGGCCTCGGCGCCCGAGTTGGCGAAGAACACCCGGCCCGGCCTGCCCGTCAGGTCGAGCAGCCGCTCGGCCAGTGCGACGGGCGGCTCCGAGACGAACAGGTTCGACACGTGCCCGAGCCGGGCGGCCTGGTCCCGCACGGCCGACAGCAGGGCCGGGTGGGCGTGCCCCAGGGCGTTGACCGCGATCCCGCCGGTGAAGTCCGTGTACGCGCGCCCCTGTTCGTCCCACACCGTGCTGCCCTCACCCCGGACGAGGGCGAGCTCAGGCGTGCCGTAGCTGTCCATCATCACCGCACGCCAGCGGTCGGTCAGCGGGGTGGCGCTCTCGGTGGTCACGCGCCGTCCTCCTTGCCGCCGGGTGCCTCGTCCGGCACCACGGTGGTGCCGGGTCCGTCCTCGGTGAACAGGCCGCGCAGCAGAGCGTGTGGCGTGCGGCCGTCGATGACCTGCGCACGGCCGACACCGGCCCGGACCGCCCGCAGGCAGCCCTCCATCTTGGGGAGCATGCCGCTCGCCAGCCGGGGCAGCAGCGCGTGCAGTTCGGCCGCGTTCAGCCGGGCGATGACGTCGTTGCTCCGCGGCCAGTCCGCGTAAAGCCCCTCGACGTCGGTCATCACCATCAGCCGGTCCGCGCCGAGCGCGACGGCAAGGGCCGAGGCCGCGAGATCGGCGTTGACGTTGTAGACCTGACCGTCCTCGCCGCGTGCGACGGGCGAGATCACGGGAATGTGGCCGCGCTCCAGGAGCGCGCCGATCGCCGAGGCATCCACCGCCACGACGTCGCCGACCAGCCCGATGTCCACGGGCCGTCCGTCCACCGAGGCGGTGCGCCGCACGGCGGTCATCGTGTGCGCGTCCTCGCCCGACAGGCCCACGGCGAACGGGCCGTGCACATTGATGGCGCCGACCAGCTCCCGCTGGACGCGGCCGGTGAGCACCATGCGCACCACGTCCATCGTCTCCGGCGTGGTCACCCGCAGCCCGGCCTCGAAGCGCACCTCCAGGCCGAGCCGGTCGAGCATCGCGCTGATCTGCGGGCCGCCCCCGTGCACCACGACGGGCCGCAGCCCAGCGTGCCACAGCTCCACCACGTCCTGGGCGAATGTCCGGTGCAGCGACGGGTCGACCATGGCGTTGCCGCCGAACTTGACGACGACCGTGCGGCCCTGGAGTTCTTCCAGCCACGGCAGGTCCTGTGCGTCCGGCAGCGGCGCCGGTATCGCGGCGGGTGTCTTCGGCTCCGCCGTGCCTGCCCCGCTCACGAGCTGTACGCGCTGTTCTCGTGGACGTACTCGGCCGTCAGGTCGTTGGTCCAGACGACGGCCGAACACTCGCCGGAGCGCAGGTCCACGGTGACATTGATCCGCCGGTCCGAAAGATCCACCTTGTCGCGGGACTCGCCCTCGGCGCCGTCCCGGCACACCCGGACTCCGTTGATCGCCACGTCCAGACGGTCGGGGTCGAACACGGCCGATGTGGTGCCGACGGCGGACAGCACCCGCCCCCAGTTGGGGTCTTCGCCGTGCAGCGCGCACTTGAGGAGGTTGTTGCGGGCCACCGAGCGGCCCACCTCGACGGCGTCCGCCTCCGAGGCCGCGCCGACGACCGCCACCTCGATCTCCTTGGACGCGCCCTCGGCGTCCGCGATCAACTGCCGGGCCAGGTCCTGGCACACGGCGTGCACGCCCGCGCTGAACTCCGCGGCCCCGGGCGTCACACCGGAGGCTCCCGACGCGAGCAGCAGCACGGTGTCGTTGGTGGACATGCAGCCGTCCGAGTCCACCCGGTCGAAGGTGGTGCGCACCGCCTCGCGCAGCGCGGAGTCGAGCACGTCGGCGCTGACGTCGGCGTCCGTGGTCAGCACGACGAGCATGGTGGCAAGGCCCGGGGCGAGCATGCCCGCCCCCTTCGCCATGCCGCCCACCGTCCAGCCGTCGCGCGCGGCGACCGCCGTCTTGTGCACCGAGTCCGTCGTCTTGATGGCGACGGCCGCGTCCTCACCGCCCTCGGCCGAAAGGACGTCCGCGACCGCGGTGATGCCGGCCGTCACCTGCTCCATGGGCAGCCGGACGCCTATCAGGCCCGTGGAGCACACCGCGACCTCGTCGAGGGTGGTGTCCACGGCCCACGCCGTCCGTTCGGCCATCAGCCGGGTGTCGTCGGCGCCGCCGGGCCCCGTGCAGGCGTTCGCGCCACCGGAGTTGAGCACCACGGCGGTGAGGCGCCCGTCGGCGAGCACACGGCGGGACCAGCGTACGGGCGCGGCCTGTACGCGGTTCGAGGTGAAGACACCGGCGGCGGCGCGCGACGGCCCCCGGTTCACGACCAGAGCGAGGTCCGGGTCACCGGACTCCTTGATGCCGGCGCGTATGGCGCCGGCGAGGAATCCAAGGGCGGCGGTCACACTCACGGAGCCACTCCATTCGTGGGCAGGCCCAGCCGTTCCGGCAGGCCGAGGGCGATGTTCATGCTCTGCACCGCGCCACCCGCGGTGCCCTTCGTCAGGTTGTCGATGGCGCTCACGCAGATCAGCCTGCGGGCTTGTGGGTCCACGGCGATCTGTACCTGGACGGTGTTCGAGCCGAGCACCGCGGCGGTGGACGGCCACTGGCCGGGCGGCAACAGCCGTACGAACGGCTCGTCGGCGTAGGCGGCCCCGAACA
This sequence comes from Streptomyces mauvecolor, assembly GCF_039532965.1. Classification (NCBI taxonomy): domain Bacteria; kingdom Bacillati; phylum Actinomycetota; class Actinomycetes; order Kitasatosporales; family Streptomycetaceae; genus Streptomyces; species Streptomyces mauvecolor. The sequence goes on from NZ_BAAASQ010000057.1 coordinate 65,458, forward strand.
CGGCACGCGCCTCGTCGTCCCGCCCGGTCGCCGCGATCCCCGGGCGCAGCCGGGCCGAACAGGTGGCGAGGATGCCCCGGGGCATGGGCGCCAGGGTCGGAGTGAAGGACACCGTCACGTGCTCGCCGGCCGCGAGCGACAGGTTCTGGACGAGCTCCGGGGTGTGCCGGTGCCCGCCGCCGACCCCGTACGGGCTCATGGAGCCCATCACTTCCGAGCCGAGGAGGTGCGGTGCGGGCGACCGCCCGGCGCCGGAGGTTCCGCTGGCGGCGACGACGACGGCCTCGGGCTCGACGAGGCCGGCGACGTACGCGGGGAACAGCGCCAGGGTGACCGCGGTGGGGTAGCAGCCGGGCACCGCGATCCGCGTCGCGCCCTTCAACTCCTCGCGGCCGCCCGGCAGTTCGGGCAGACCATAGGGCCAGGAGCCGGCGTGGGGGGAACCGTAGAACCGCTCCCAGGCGGCTGGATCACGCAGTCTGAAGTCGGCGCCGCAGTCCACTATGAGCGTGCCGGTCTCCAACTCGGTGGCCAGCGCGGCCGATTGGCCGTGGGGCAGGGCCAGGAACACGACGTCGTGGCCGCGCAAGGAGTCCGCCGAGGTGTCGAGCAGGAGCCGGTCGGCGAGCTGTGGCAGCTGCGGCTGCACGGACCCGAGCGGGCGGCCCGCGCTGGTGTGCGCGGTCACCGCGCCGACCTCCACGCCGGGGTGTGAAGCCAGCAGGCGGAGCAGTTCCCCGCCCGCGTAGCCGCTGGCGCCGGCCACCGCGACCCGTACGGTCATGTTCTTCCGTTCCCTGGTGCCACGGGTGAGCGCGTCCCCGTGGCCGACCCGTTGATGATTAGCTTAGCCTAACCTAAGTTAATCGGGGTCTGCTTGCGAGGCCACAGGGCGGGGCTCGGGTGCAGGGTGGACCGCATGGCGAACGGCCGCTGCCGGCCCCCGCGTTGTCAGCCCACCCGCTCCTCTGTCAGCTGCTTCTCGATCAGGTCCGCGGCCCGGCGGGTGCCGCCCTCGGCGCGTACCTCGGCCCACAGCCAGGACGATCGCGCGGCGATCCGTGGATCGCCGATGAGCTCCATCAGAGCCGTGCGGAGCGCCGCCGCCGTGAGGTCCGCGGTGTTGACCTGGCGGGCAACGCCCAGCTCGACCAGCCGGTCGGCGAAGCGGCACTGCTCGGCGCCGTCCGGCACCGCGATCACCGGCACACCGGCGTACAGGCACTCGCTGCTGGTGGCCATGCCGGTGTACGTCACGCACGCGTCCGCGTGCTCCAGGATCGTCAACGGGCTGGTCCACGGCCGTACTTCGAAGTTGGGCGGGATCCGTTCCGTCAGCTCGGACGGGTCGCTGTCGCCGCCGGTCTGGAGCACCACATGCCAGCCCGGCAGATCCGCGAAGGCCGCCACGCACTGCTGGTAGATCTCCTGCGGTCGGGGGTGGGCGGAGCCGACCAGCGACACGAGCAGTACCTTCTGCGCGCCGGCCGGCCGCACCCAGCCGTCCTCCTCGCCGGTGCCGAAGCAGGGGCCGACGAACGTCACCGCTTCGGTGTCGACCCGGTCCGCGTGGGGCTGCAGGGCGCGCGGGATCATGGCCAGCACGCGCTCGGGGTGGCCGGTGAACTCCTCCACGTTCGTGGTCTGGGCGCCGCACCGCTCCAGCCAGGCGGCGAACCGCGCACGGTACGCGGGGCCGCCGGGCAGCTCGGCGAAGGCCGCGCCGATCTCCTCCCGGGCACCCTCCCAGGCCACATGCGTCGGTGACAGCTGGATGGCGGCGCGGCCCTGCGCCTCGGCCAGCGCGCGGCCCGCGTACGCGCCGATGTCGTAGAGGTACAGCTCGGCCGGGTCGTCGTCGTACGCCGCGTGCAGCTGCGGCAGGACGGCCGTCGCCTCGTCGAGGAAGAGGGAGGCGGCGGCGATCGGGTCCTGCGGCCAGTCCTGGTGGGCGAGCGGCAGTGTCGAGGTCAGGGGGATCAGCTCGGCGCCGGTCTGGGCGATCAGCTCGGCGGTGGGGCCGGCGTTGGCGTACGTCACGCGATGGCCGCGGGCCACCAGCTCACGGATGATCTCCAGGCTGGGCAGCACGTGGCTGACCAAAGGCGTGCCGATCATGGCGATATGGGCAGGACGGGGCATGTCAGGACTTCCTTGAATATGAGGGCTACAACAGAGCAACGTCAAGGAGCCCGACTGGGCAACGGGCAGAGCGCAAAAGGCAACGCATCGCGCCCTGCCCGGCACTCTTGTGCGGACAGGGCGCGGCGTGGTGCCGACCCGGTTCTCCGGGGCGGCACCGAACGCGGTCGATGGGCGGGATCGGCAGGCGGAATCAGTAGGTGGTCGTGACCGTCACGCCGCTGAACGCCGTCTGCGCGTACAGGCTGATGTAGCGGTATCCGGCCGTCCTGTTGGTGACGGTGATGCTTTCGGTGTTGCCGGAGTTCACCGAGCGGGCGGTGTAGGCCGTGGGGCTCGCCCAGGTGCTGGGGTTGTAGTAGAGGTTGGCGTTGCCGGTGCCGCCCGTGGTCGTGATGTGCAGGGTGACGGTTCCGGCGGGGAGGTAGAGGTACAGGTAGGCGAGGTCGCCCTTGTTGGCCGCGAGCCCGGTGCGGGAGCAGTTGCGGTCCATGACCCGGGTGTCGGGGTTCGTGCAGGTGGGCAGGGCGCCGGTCACCGTGACGGACTTGCCGGCGGTGTTGGTCAGGCCCTTCGCGTCGGTGACCTTCAGGGTGATCGTGTACGTGCCGGGGGCCTTGTAGGTCTTCGACGGGTTGGCGGCCGTGGAGGTCGTACCGTCGCCGAAGTCCCAGACGCGGGCGGTGATGGTGCTGCCGGTGTCGGTCGACTTGTCGGTCAGGTTCACCGTCAGGCCCGAGACGGCGGCGTCGAAGGCCGCGGCCGGGCCGCCGCTCGTGACACCGCAGGCGCCGGCGGCGCAGGCGTCGAGCCAGGTGTTGAAGTCGGCGTCGTAACGCGTGCCGATGCCGGTGTTGTACACCGCGTACGCACCGGTGTAGTCGCCGGAGCGGAACTTGGCCAGCATGTTCTGGACGTCCGCCGGGTGCTTCTCGACCATGTAGCGGGTGGCGAGGTAGCCCCACGGATAGGTGCGGGTCAGGTCGGAGTTGGAGTACGCGCTCTGCCACAGCGTGCTCAGCGGGTAGGTGTGCTGGGCGGCGTCGGCGATCGCCTCGGTGTCGGGCAGGCCGCGGTAGCTGTACGAGACGTACTCGGCGAAGCCCTCGATCCACCAGATGTCCGGCACGGCCTGCCCGGCGTTGAAGTCACCGGCCATGTCGTAGCGGCCGTCGAGGTAGTGCGTGTACTCGTGGTTCAGGTTCCAGATGTCCCCGGGGAAGCCGTCGCCCACGCTCTTCACGTAGGAGAGGAAACGGGCCTGGTTGGCCGGGTCGGAGGGGTTGCCCTCCAGGTACTCGCCGCCGTTGTTTGTGCTGTTGCCGAAGATCCAGCCGGAGTACGTCTGGTAGTCCTTCGGGCTGGCGAACGTCACGATCTGGATGTTGGTGTTGTGGTCGTCGGCCACCGGGCCGTTGTCCTTGACGATGCTGTGGAAGTACGCGTCCTGGCCCTGCAGGCTCTTGCACGCGTCGGCGAGGGCCGCGCCGGTCAGGGACTGGGCGCGGAAGGTGTGGTCGGCGTCGCAGTTGTACGTGATCGGCAGCGCGGCGCTGGTGAGCTGGCCGGTGAAGTCACAGGTGCCGTAGTACGAGCACTGCACCTTGTCGTAGGCGTCGGTCATCGCGGCGACCCCGACCCACAGCGGCGCGGTCGAGCCGGTGATGGCGGACGAGCCGAGCAGGCCCTTGACCAGCGGGCGCACCTTGGCCTGCAGCGCGGGCGTGTCGAGGAAGCGGGCCATCTCCGTACCCGCGTTGGAATCCAGGTAGAACCAGACGTCGTTGAGCTTGGAGAGGTGGTTCAGGGTGAACGTGCTCAGCGTGTCGATGATGCTCGGGTCGGCGGTCACCGCCGAGATGTACGCGGGGTTCCAGTGGCCGCGGAAGAGCGGGGTGAACACGTCGTTGACGGCGGCTTCCATGCTCCAGTACGCGTCGTAGGAGCTGTTGTAGGCGTTGAGCACCTTCTTGTACGTACTCAGGTAGCGGGCCTGCTCGTTGGCGCTGTCGGTGAGGATCAGGACCTCGCCCATGATGTCGCCGTTGGCCGCGCTGACGTCCATGAAGTGCGAGGACGCGGTGAAGGTGTCCAGGGCGGCCTCACTGGCGGCGGCCAGGGTCGGGCCGTAGGGGCCCACGTCGGAGGCGTTGTTGGACTGCACGTAGTAACCGGCGCGCAGGAACAGCACGAGCTGCCACACATTGGTGGAGTTGTCACCGGGGTAGGTGCGCGCGGTGTTCTGCAGGGCGCCCGCGATGGTGACCATCTGCGCCTCGCGGAACGCGTTGTAGGCGTTGGTCCCGGTGAGGCCGAACAGGGTGTTGACGCAGTTGGTGGTCGACGCCTGGACGAACGCGACCAGGTCGGATCCGGTCCGGCTGCCGAAGTCGCCCGGCGTGCAGGAGGCCGCGGCCGCACCCTTGGCCGCGTCGCTCCCGGCCTTCTGCTTCTGCGGGGCCGGCGAGGTCAACGGCTTGTTCGGGGGAAGGTGGGTGGCGTCGATCGGGCTGCGGCGGGCGTCGGAGCGGTCGGACACGTCGGCCGTCGAGCCGACGGGCGGCGGTACGGCCCGGCTGCTCCTGCCGTTGTCGGCGGACGGTGCGGCTGCCTCGGGGTGAGCGTTCGCGGCGACGGCGCGGCCCGGTTGGGCGAGCATGGCGATGCCGAGACAGAGTGCGAGGGCAAGTATCAGGAAACCGGTGAGACTTCGTCTCTGGCGTTCCGGTCGGGTGTTCACGTGCCGCCTCCCAGCGGTGTGGCCGCGCTCCGGCGCGCGGCGGGTGGGGGTACCGCGGGCCTGGCCCGCCCGGCCGCCCCTGACCTCGGGACACGGCGAAGCGGACCCGGGTGACCCACGGGTCGAGCCGAACAGTTGGCATGAACGCGGCTTGGTTCTGCGGTCTGTAAAATTGCATATGTCACATGGCTTGTGAAGGGAGTGCGGGTAAACCGGAGGCAATTCCTGGGTGGGAGCGGCGACTTGAAGGGCCATCACCGGGGGTTGGCGCGGGCTGTACCGGACAGCTCGGCGCGCGCCTCGGCGGCGCTCCCGCGCAGCTTTGCGGCCGGCTCGGCGGAGTCCCCCGGCGACGGCTGGTCCCCGGCGTCGGCCGGAAGAAAAGGCCCGGTAAAGTTTCATCTCGGACGACTTGCCGGATTCCGGCGAGTCGTCCGTCATGTTCGAGGCAGGCAGGACGCATCAGGCGACGCGGGCCCGATCAAGTGATGGACCCACGACCTGGAGAATCTTGATGCGACGTCCCCTCGTGCTGGCCGCGACAGCCGTGCTGCTGTGTGCCGCCTGCACCCGAGTCAACGCCCCCGAGGCGCAGAACGCCGTGCAGAAGGCGGTGGCCGCCACCCGGCAGATCAGCGCCCAAGTCGGCACCACACTCGACCTCTCGGACGGCGGCAGCACGAAGGCGCAGATCGTCACGAACGGAAGCTTCGACATGGCGGCCGACCGGGGCCGCCTCGATGTCCGCCCCGTCCCGGGCACCAACCGCGGCGACATCCTCTTCGCCGACGGCAAGATCTACATGCGCAACGTCGCGCCCGAAGAGGTCGACGAGACCTGGCTGTGGACCGACCGCGACACCGCCGAGTCGCACTACGTGTTCCGGGCGCCGTACAACGACCCGGAGCACACGCTGATCCAGGTGTCGCAGATGCACGAGGTGCACGCCAAGGGCGAGGACACCGTCGACGGAGTCCGGGCCACCCGGTACACCGGTGTCCTCGACTACGAGACGGTGGTCCTGCGCATGGCCGCGGACGTGCGGGGAACGCTCGACGCCGCGCGCGACGCGTACGGCCGGGACCTTCCGTTCGGCGCGGAGGCATGGGTCGACGGCCAAGGACGCCTGATACAGGCCCGTCTCACCTTCAAGGACGCGAAGACGACGTACGCCTCGTTGACCATGTCCCTCACCGAGCTGGGCAAGCCGGTCACGGTGACACCACCGTCGGCAGACGAGACCAGACCCGCCGCGAACAACCGCAACATCCTGGCGGGCTGACCCGGGCACTGGAAGTCGCCGCGCGTGAGGGGCCGGCAGCGCTCTGCGGGATCCCGTCGCCCCGGCTCCCAGGACCCGGGTGGGCTGTCAGTGGTCGGGCCGGGTGGCTGGCAGATGCTGCGGGTCGAAGACGGTGTGCTCGACGATGTGGACCGCGCCTTGGCCGGGCTCGTCGAGTGGATGGGCGGAGGTAGCCTCGTTTCCCGAGGCCGGCGGCAGCGCGCGTCGGCCCCAACTGGCCGGTCCTGGCTCAGAGTTGAGCCCCGTCCGGCCGTTCTCGCAGTGCCTCGGCTATCAGGTCGTGGATCAGGTATTCGCTGGGGGCCCGGTTCTCCTTGAGGCGGTGCAGGGTGTCGCGGCCGAACCAGTCGTAGGCCGTGTGTTTGGACCATTCCAGGGCTGGATTGTCCAAGTCGCCCTCGACCTCGACGAGGTAGTCGGCCTCGTGCCGGGTTCCGCCGCCGTCGTCGCCGGTCCAGGTGGTCACCCCGAGCAGGCGCCGCACGCTGCGCAGCCGCCAGCCGGTCTCCTCTTCGACCTCGCGGGCGAGCGTGTCCAGCAGCGATTCGCCGGGTTCGACGTGCCCGCCGACGATGTCCCAGCAGTCGGGGAAGAGCCGCCGGTCGGGGCCGCGTTTCTGCGCGAAGGCCTTGCCGTCCTCATGGAGGACGACTGCCCCAACCGTCCATACCTCGCCGTCGGCAGGGACCGGGATCTCGACGTCGGCCGCCACGGCCACACGCTGCTGGTCGTCTGGCATGCGTTCACTGTAGGGCCGTGGACATGCGCCGGACCGTGGCCGGCCGGGCGGGGAGGGCGCGGGCCCCGGGCCTGGGGCCGGCCGATCCCTCCCACCCGTACATGTCCCTTGAAGTGCGCCGGACTAGTAGGACTCCGTTAGGTCTCGGGGGATCTTGCGGCTTTCCGCTGGTGGGAGCGGGGT
>NZ_BAAASQ010000058.1:0-515 GCF_039532965.1 Streptomyces mauvecolor
TGTCCCTCCCCTCGTAGCGTGGAGTCCGTGATTGCAGGGGAAGTTGGAGTTCATGGGGTCCAAGCAACGGACGTATACGCCTGAGTTTCGTGAGGGTGCTGTACGCATTGTGATCGAGACGGGGAAGCCGATCCCGGAGGTCGCCGAGGAGCTCGGAGTGCACTCCGGCACGCTGCACAGCTGGGTGTCGCGGTGGCGCCGCAACGGGTCGGCGTCGTCGGACCGACCGGCCGAGCCCGCGCCGGGCGGACGGATGCGCGAGGCGGAACGCGCGGAGCTGGAGCGGCTGCGGCGGGAGATGAGCGAGAAGAACAAGCGGATACGCGAGCTGGAGATGGAGCGTGACGTCCTCAAACGATGCATGGTCCTCTGGGTGAAGTGACCGAGGCCGACCCGGCCGCCCTGGCCGCATTCATCGGTAACCAGAGGACCGAGCACCACGTCCCGCACCGTGTGGCCTGCAGAGTTCTGGGAGTGTCGGAGTCCTGGTTCTACAAGTGGCGTGACAAGCCCAC
>NZ_BAAASQ010000059.1:0-521 GCF_039532965.1 Streptomyces mauvecolor
TAGGCGTTCACCATCACGACCGGGTCGTTGTGCTTGACCGAGATCTTGATGTCACGGAACCCGTGCTCCTCGAAGAGCGAGGCCTCCCACAGAGCCGACTCGACCAGCGCCTCCGGCGTCGCCTTCCCGTACTTCTTCAGCAGCCGCGCGTCCAGCGAGCCCGCGTTCACACCGATCCGGATCGGCGTCCCCGCGTCCTTCGCGGCCAGCGCGATCTCCCTGACCTTGTCGTCGAACTGCTTGATATTGCCCGGATTCACCCGCACCGCGGCACACCCGGCATCGATCGCCGCGAACACATACTTCGGCTGGAAGTGAATGTCCGCGATCACCGGGATCTGCGACTTCCGCGCGATCGTCGCCAGCGCATCGGCATCATCCTGCGTCGGACAGGCAACACGGACGATCTGACAGCCCGACGCCGTCAGCTCGGCGATCTGCTGCAACGTCGCGCCGATGTCCGACGTCCTCGTCGTGGTCATGGACTGCACCGAGACGGGTGCGTCCCCGCCGACCGCCAC
>NZ_BAAASQ010000060.1:0-564 GCF_039532965.1 Streptomyces mauvecolor
CGTGACCAGCAGCCCGACCACCGCCGAGCTCATCCGCTACAACCGCGACCAGCTCGACGCGATCCGTCCGACCCTGGTCTCCCTGTACGGCGAGGTGTATGCGAAGGAGATGGCCGACCCGTTCTTCTCCATCGAGCGATTCGAGGACCGTCTGTCCGGACACGCCTCCCGCCCCGGCTGGGAAGCCGTCGTCGCCTACGACCGGGGCGAGGCCGCGGGCTACGCCTACGCCTCCCCGCTGCCCGAGCGCACCGGCTGGTGGACCCACATGCTCACCCCCCTGCCCGAGGACCAGACCCGCGAGAACGGACAGCGCACCCTGGCCCTCTTCGAAATCATGGTCCGCTCCCCCTGGCGCGGCACCGGCCTCGCCCACCGCATCCACGAAGAGCTCCTGCACGGCCGCCCCGAAGAACGCGTCACGCTCCTGGTCGACCCCACCCACGCCAAGGTCAAAGCCCTGTACGAATCCTGGGGGTACCACAACATCGGAGACCAGCAGCCGTTCCCCGACTCCCCTGTCTACGCGACCATGCTGCGCACCCTGCCCTGAGAGCTCCGCCT
>NZ_BAAASQ010000061.1:0-589 GCF_039532965.1 Streptomyces mauvecolor
CTCTGGTATGCCGGACAGCCCCCTGCGGGGCAGGGGGCTGTGGGGTGGGGTTGGTGGTTGTGGTGGGTCAGAGGAGCTTCTGGGGGGCCTGGTACTGGTCGACGGGGGCGATGTTGCAGGAGGCCTTGGGGCCTCCGAGCGCGTGTCCGCCGATGCCTTCGCCCTCGGGCAGGGGGACCAGGCAGCGTCCGTCGATGTTGATGAGGGGGGCGCCGTAGGTGTTGAGGATGCCGCCGGAGTCGCCGGTGATGGCGGTGTCGCCGTTGCGGGTGCCGAAGTCCTTGGCGCCGGTGGCGCCGGTGGAGGAGCCGGTCGCGGTGCGGGCGGTGCGGATGCTCTCGTGGGCGCTGGTGGGGATGCTCTTGGCCTCGGTCCCCATGGTGTGTGCCGAGGCGGGGGCGGCGACGGCCATCGTTGCGGCAGTGGCGAAGACCGCCCCGGCGAGAACCTGCTTGATCACGGTTGTGCTCCCATTCGGTGGATCGGCGGGGGTGGCAGGTCCGCCCGGTGGGAAACCTGCCGCCCTCTAGAACGGGGAGCAGGCTGAAAACGTCACAAATTGCGCCCGTTTAGACCAATATGGGGAGGG
>NZ_BAAASQ010000062.1:0-634 GCF_039532965.1 Streptomyces mauvecolor
CGCAGTACCGCCAGGTGCCCGCCCAGGTAGACCTGCCCGCCCTCGAGCACGCCGTGCTCGACTTCTGGGAGCAGTCCAAGGTCTTCGCCAAGAGCCTCGAACAGTCCGAGGGCCGCCCCGAGTGGGTCTTCTACGAGGGCCCGCCCACCGCCAACGGCATGCCGGGCGCCCACCACATCGAGGCCCGCGTCTTCAAGGACGTCTTCCCCCGCTTCCGCACGATGCAGGGCTACCACGTGGCCCGCAAGGCCGGCTGGGACTGCCACGGCCTGCCCGTCGAGCTGGCGGTCGAGAAGGAGCTCGGCTTCAACGGCAAGAAGGACATCGAGGCGTACGGCATCGCCGAGTTCAACGCCAAGTGCCGCGAGTCCGTGACCCGCCACACCGACGCCTTCGCCGACCTCACGACCCGGATGGGCTACTGGGTCGACCTGGACGACGCCTACCGCACCATGGACCCGCAGTACGTCGAGTCCGTGTGGTGGTCCCTGAAGGAGATCTTCAACAAGGGCCTGCTCACCCAGGACCACCGCGTCGCCCCCTGGTGCCCGCGCTGCGGCACCGGCCTGTCCGACCACGAGCTGGCGCAGGGCTACGAGACGGTCGTCGACCCCTCGGTCTTCGTCCGCTTCCC
>NZ_BAAASQ010000063.1:0-654 GCF_039532965.1 Streptomyces mauvecolor
ACCACGAGCTGGCGCAGGGCTACGAGACGGTCGTCGACCCCTCGGTCTTCGTCCGCTTCCCCCTCACCAGCGGCCCCCTCGCAGGCGAGGCGTCGCTCATTGCCTGGACCACCACACCGTGGACCCTCATCACGAACACCGCCGTCACGGCGGGAGCAGACATCACGTACGTCGTCGCCACGGACGGCAACGAGAAGGTCGTCGTAGCCGAGGCGCTCATGGCTACAGCGCTGGGTGAAGGCTGGGAGGCGATAGGCGAGACCTTCACCGGCGCCGAGATGGAACGGTGGAGCTACCGGCCGCCCTTCCAGCTCGTCCCGCTCGAGGGCGCCCACTTCGTCCTCAACGGCGATCACGTCACCACGGAGGCAGGCACCGGCCTCGTTCACACCAACCCCGCCTTCGGCGAGGACGACTACAAGGTCTGCAAGGCCTACGGCCTGCCCCTGGTCAACCCGGTGCGCCCCGACGGCACGTTCGACCCCGAACTCGACCTGGTCGGTGGTCAGTTCTTCAAGGATGCGGACGCCACCGTACTGAAGGATCTGGAAGACCGCGGCCTCCTCTTCCGCCACGCAGCCTTCGAGCACAGTTACCCGCACTGCTGGCGCTGCCACACCGCGCTGCTCTACTACGCGCAGCCGTCCTGGTACA
>NZ_BAAASQ010000064.1:0-657 GCF_039532965.1 Streptomyces mauvecolor
ACCACGAGCTGGCGCAGGGCTACGAGACGGTCGTCGACCCCTCGGTCTTCGTCCGCTTCCCGCTCACCGGCGGCCCCCTCGCGGGCGAGGCGGCCCTCCTGGTGTGGACGACGACCCCGTGGACCCTGGTGTCCAACACGGCGGTCGCGGCCCACCCCGAGGTGACGTACGTCGTCGCGACGAACGGCGAGGAGAAGCTCGTCGTGGCCGAGCCGCTCCTGGAGAAGGCGCTCGGCGAGGGCTGGTCGGTGACCGGCCAGAGCTTCACGGGCAAGGAGATGGAGCGCTGGACGTACCAGCGCCCGTTCTCCCTCGTCGAGTTCCCCGCCCCGGCCCACTACGTGGTCAACGCCGAGTACGTGACGACCGAGGACGGTACGGGTCTGGTCCACCAGTCCCCCGCCTTCGGCGCCGACGACCTCCTGGTCTGCAAGGCGTACGGGCTGCCGGTCGTGAACCCGGTGCGCCCCGACGGCACCTTCGAGGAGGACGTTCCGCTGGTCGGCGGCGTCTTCTTCAAGAAGGCCGACGAGAAGCTGACGGAGGACCTCAAGGAGCGCGGCCTCCTCTTCCGCCACGTCCCGTACGAGCACAGCTACCCGCACTGCTGGCGCTGCCACACCGCGCTGCTCTACTACGCGCAGCCGTCCTGGTACA
>NZ_BAAASQ010000065.1:0-760 GCF_039532965.1 Streptomyces mauvecolor
ACCCCCTACGCCAGCCCTGATCACCCCCCTTAATCCGGAGATGTCATGACTTCCGTATCGGTGCGCGACCGTGCCTCCACCCCCCGCCACTACCTGATGTGCCGCCCGTCGCACTTCGACGTGAACTACGCCATCAACCCCTGGATGGACCCGGCCAAGCCGGTCGACACCGCGCTCGCGGTCCTGCAGTGGGAGACGCTCCACGACCTCTACCGCTCGCTGGGCCACACCGTGGACCTCCTCGAACCGGTCCCGGGCCTGCCCGACATGGTGTTCTCCGCCAACGGCGCCACCGTCGTCGACGGCAAGGTGCTCGGCGCCAGGTTCCTCAACTCCGAGCGGGCCGCCGAGGCCCCCGCCCACGCCGCCTGGTTCCGCGCCCACGGCTACGAGGTGCACGTACCCGAGTACGTGAACGAGGGCGAGGGCGACTTCGCGGTCACCGACAGCTGGATCCTGGCCGGGCGCGGCTTCCGCTGCACGCCCGAAGGACACCAGGAGGCCCAGGAGTTCTTCGGCCGCCCGGTGATCAGCCTGGAGCTCACCGACCCGCGCTTCTACCACCTGGACACCGCGCTCGCGGTCCTGGACGGCGACGAGGTCATGTACTACCCCGAGGCGTTCACCCCGGGCAGCCGCGCGGTCCTCGCCCGGCTCTTCCCCGACGCGCTGCTCGTCTCGCAGGACGACGCGGACGTCCTCGGGCTCAACGCGGTCAGCGACGGCCTCAACGTCGTCCTGCCGGAGGCCGCCGTGAAAC
>NZ_BAAASQ010000066.1:0-784 GCF_039532965.1 Streptomyces mauvecolor
ACGGCACTGTTGCAAATAGTCGGTGGTGATAAACTTATCATCCCCTTTTGCTGATGGAGCTGCACATGAACCCATTCAAAGGCCGGCATTTTCAGCGTGACATCATTCTGTGGGCCGTACGCTGGTACTGCAAATACGGCATCAGTTACCGTGAGCTGCAGGAGATGCTGGCTGAACGCGGAGTGAATGTCGATCACTCCACGATTTACCGCTGGGTTCAGCGTTATGCGCCTGAAATGGAAAAACGGCTGCGCTGGTACTGGCGTAACCCTTCCGATCTTTGCCCGTGGCACATGGATGAAACCTACGTGAAGGTCAATGGCCGCTGGGCGTATCTGTACCGGGCCGTCGACAGCCGGGGCCGCACTGTCGATTTTTATCTCTCCTCCCGTCGTAACAGCAAAGCTGCATACCGGTTTCTGGGTAAAATCCTCAACAACGTGAAGAAGTGGCAGATCCCGCGATTCATCAACACGGATAAAGCGCCCGCCTATGGTCGCGCGCTTGCTCTGCTCAAACGCGAAGGCCGGTGCCCGTCTGACGTTGAACACCGACAGATTAAGTACCGGAACAACGTGATTGAATGCGATCATGGCAAACTGAAACGGATAATCGGCGCCACGCTGGGATTTAAATCCATGAAGACGGCTTACGCCACCATCAAAGGTATTGAGGTGATGCGTGCACTACGCAAAGGCCAGGCCTCAGCATTTTATTATGGTGATCCCCTGGGCGAAATGCGCCTGGTAAGCAGAGTTTTTGAAATGTAAGGCCTTTGAATAAG
>NZ_BAAASQ010000067.1:0-867 GCF_039532965.1 Streptomyces mauvecolor
CTAAGACGTCATCTCATTTGGCTGTCTCGGTAGACTGCTGGCTGTGGTGGGGATTGTTGAGCGGCTGGTGCCGGACGAGCTGTGGGAGTTGTTTCAGCGGGTGGTGCCGGAGGCTCCGATGCGTCCTCAGGGCGGCGGGCGGCGTCGGCACGGTGACCGTGAGGTGTTGGCCGCGATTGTGTTCGTGGCAACGTCCGGCTGTACCTGGCAGCAGCTGCCGGCCGCGTCCTTCGGGCCGTCGGGGGCGACGGCTCATCGGCGGTTTGCCGAGTGGAGCCGGGCCCGGGTGTGGGCGAAGCTGCACCGCCTGGTCCTCGACGAGTTGGGGGCCCGCGGGGAGTTGGACTGGTCGAGGTGCGCGATCGACTCGGTGAACATGCGGGCGCTGAAAAGGGGGACCTGACGGGTCCGAATCCTGTGGACCGGGGCAAGTACGGCTCGAAGATCCACTTGATTACGGAGCGGACGGGTCTGCCCCTGTCCGTCGGGATCTCGGGAGCGAACCTGCATGACAGTCAGGCGCTCGAGCCCCTGGTACGGGGTATCCCGCCCATCCGCTCGCGTCGTGGCCCCAGACGGCGGCGGCCCCAGAAGCTGCATGCAGACAAGGGCTACGACTCCGACCACCTGCGCCGATGGTTACGCGGCCACGGTATCACCCACCGCATCGCCCGCCGGGGAATCGAGAGCTCCACCCGCCTGGGACGCCACCGCTGGACCATCGAGCGGACCATGTCGTGGCTGGCCGGCTGCCGCCGCCTCCACCGCCGCTACGAACGCAAATCCGACCACTTCCTCGCCTTCACCAGCATCGCCTGCACCCTCATCTGCTACCGGAGACTAGCCAAATGAGATGACCTCTAAGTG
>NZ_BAAASQ010000068.1:0-905 GCF_039532965.1 Streptomyces mauvecolor
ACTAGTAGGACTCCGTTAGGTCTCGGGGGATCTTGCGGCTTTCCGCTGGTGGGAGCGGGGTAGCGGGCGGTGGCAGGTGGCGCAGGTACCGGCCCAGCACCTCAGCGCGTCCTGGAGGGTGTCGAGGACTTGGTAGAGGGTGAGGCCGGCGTGGGCACTTTTGGGGAGAGCCGCTGCTCGGTCAGGAAGGCGTGGGCGGCGGTCACGAGGGTGACGTGGTGGTGCCATCCGGGCCATGAGCGTCCCTCGAAGTGGTCCAGGCCCAGGCCGTGTTTGAGCTCGCGGTAGTCGTGTTCAATCCGCCGGCGGATCTTCGCCCGGCGGACGAGTTCCGCGATGGGTGTGCCGGGCGGGAGGTTGGACAGCCAGTACCCGGTCGGCGCTTCCTCGTTGGGCGGCCATTCGGCCAAGAGCCACAGATCGGGTAGCACTCCATCCCACCAGCCCTGTTCCGCGCTGGCCCGGGTACGTAAGGCTCGCTCGACCGCCCGGCCGGCGGGACGGACCCTCAGCGCCGCGAACGACGAGCACAACGCGCCTCGGGAACCGGCACGCCACGTGACCTTCGCGCAGGCCGCACGGCCTTCTGCGACGGCCAGGGCCGCCACCGATGATGGTGCCTGCCGGTAGCGGGGCTGGGGCCAGTTCCCGGTTGAGCCCTGGCGTGGAGGGGCGAGGGGCACCGCGTCCTCAGGGTGGGCGGTGATGTTCCCACGGACCGCCACCACATAGGCCAGGCCCCGTTCCTGGAGCGCGGCCCGGAACACCGCGTTCTGGCCGTAGCCTGCGTCGGCCACCACCAGTGGCGGCACCACACCCCATCCGGCCAGCTCGTCCAGCATGTCCAGGGCCAGCAGCCACTTCTCCCGGTGACCCGCCGCCGCAGGAATCCGCGTCTTGCGCCG
>NZ_BAAASQ010000069.1:0-1040 GCF_039532965.1 Streptomyces mauvecolor
GAGCGTTTGGTTCGTTGATTGGCGTTTGCTCCCGGGTCAGGTTTCGCGCCAGTTGAGGGTGGCTTCGCCGGTGAGTCTGCGTGCCATGAGGTCGATCATGGCGAGGTGGATCATGGCTTCGGAGCGGTGCGGGTGCGTCTCGTAGTCGCGGGCGAGTCTGCGGTGGTGCATGAGCCAGCCGATGCTGCGTTCGATGGTCCATCGTCTTGGGATGATCTTGAACCCTTTGGTGCCGGGGTCGCGTTGGACGGGGTGCACGTCGATGCCCAGGCGGGCGCCGTGGTTGATGGCGGTGGTGCGGTAGCCGGCGTCCACCCAGGCTTTGGTGACGTGGGGGTGGGCGGCGGCGATCCGGGTCAGCAGCGTCACGCCGGCCGCGGTGTCGGACACGCTGGCGGCGGTGACCAGGACGGTCAGGAGGAGGCCGAGGGTGTCGCAGCCGAAGTGGCGCTTGCGGCCGATGATCCGTTTCCCGGCGTCGGTGCCCTGGTTGTCCAGGTGCACGTTGGCGGATGTCTTGATGGTCTGGGAGTCCAGCACGCAGGCCGACGGCTCGCTGTTGCGGCCCTCGGCCTCGCGGAGCAGGCGCCGCAGCAGCCCGGTGAGTTGCTCGAACACGCCGTCCTGCTGCCACTTGGCGAAGTAGCCGTAGACGGTCGGGTGGGGCGGGAAATCGTGGGGCAGGTACCGCCAGGGGATTCCGGTGCGGTCCACGTAGAGAATCGCGTTCATGATCTGGCGGAGGTCGTGTTCGGGCGGGCGGCCGATGTCCAGGGCGAACTGGCGACGCTTGGCCCGCCAGGCGGTGAGGACGGGTGCGATCAGCTCCCAGCGCGCGTCGGACAGATCGCTGGGATACCCGTTGTGCGGAGTCATGTTTCCGATGTACTGCGCGACGAGCGGCTCGACCAGGGGGTAAAGGGCCTGGAGCCGGGTCGAGTTGGGATGAGACAGGAGGTGCTGGAAGGAAACAGCCCTCCACCGCCACATCACGACCTTTCTGTTCGCAGGCCCCTCCAACCTCAATCCGCCGGCATCAC
>NZ_BAAASQ010000070.1:0-1114 GCF_039532965.1 Streptomyces mauvecolor
CCGGCCGACGCGGTGCAGCGGCGGCTGGCCAGGCGGGCGGTGGCCGCGGTGCGGCCGGAGGTGTGGGTGGTGGATGACACCGGCTTCCCCAAGGACGGTGACCTGTCGCCCGGGGTGGCCGCGCAGTACTGCCCGCCGCTGGGCAAGACCGCCAACTGCCAGGTGGCGGTGAGCGTGCACGCGGCGACCGATGTTGCGTCCTGCCCGCTGGCCTGGCGTCTATTTGTGCCCGAGTGCTGGGACGGGGCCGCCGCCACGGAGCGGCGCCGGCACTGCCGTATCCCTCCCGACGTACATCACCAACCCAAGTGGCAGCTGGTGTTGGAGATGCTCGATGAGCTGGCCGGGATCGGTCTGCGGCCTGCAGTGGTGGCCGCCGACGCCGGGTACGGCAGCACCGCGTCCTTCCGTATCGGGCTGGAGGACCGGCACCTGGCCTACGTACTGCAGGTCAAGGGCGAGTTGACGGCCTACCCGGCGGACAGCGAGGCGGTCACCCTGCCCTACGGCGGACTGGGGCCGCGTCCGCTGCCCCGCTACCGCACCCGCCCGGTCAGCCTGCGCGACCACGTGCTGGCCGCAGGCCGCGGACAGGCCGTCACGATCACCTGGCGCCGGGGCTCGCGAGGACCCATGCGCGCCCGGTTCGTGTTCCTGCGCGTCCGCCCGTCCGGGCGCCGCCCCAAGCCCGCCGCCGATGGAACCATCGCCCTGCGCTGGCTGATCGCGCAGTGGCCCGGGAAGGCCGACGAACCGGTCAGGTACTGGCTCTCCAACCTGCCCGCCGACCTCCCGTCCCGCGTCCTGGTCCGGCTCGCCAAGACACGCTGGCGCATCGAGCATGACTACCGTGAACTGAAGACCGCCCTCGGACTCGACCACTTCGAGGGCCGTTCCTGGGACGGCTGGCACCGCCACGTCACCCTGGTGACAGCGGCTCATCTGTTCCTGACCGAACGGCGCACCCACCCAAAAGCCCTTGCAAGGGTCTGACCCTCTACCAGGCCCTCGCTGAACTCCAACAACTGCTGGCCACCTGGTCAGGACACTGCCCGACCTGCAGACAGCCCGCACCCTGGCAGCCCTACGACACCACCTAACAAAGTCCTACTAG
>NZ_BAAASQ010000071.1:0-1426 GCF_039532965.1 Streptomyces mauvecolor
GGTTGCGTCCATGGAGATGGTGTACGGGTTCGACCTGATCCGGGGGTTTGCTCCGGCGTAGGGGTGAGGACCGCATAGACGAACGGCCACCGGCTGATCTTCGAGGTGTCGAAGCTCGAAGGAGATCAGCACGATGACCGCACCTGACAGTGTGCCCCTGCACGCCCTCGCCGAGGACAACCTCGCCGCGGCGAGTCCGGATCTGCTGCGCGCGATGGTCAAGACGTTCGCCGATGCGTTGATGTCCGCCGAGGCCGACACCCTATGCGGCGCCGAATATGGGCAGGTCAGCGACGAACGCGTCAACCACCGCAACGGCTACCGCCCGCGCGAGTGGGACACCCGGGCCGGCACCGTCGAATTGGCCATCCCCAAGCTGAGGCAGGGCAGTTACTTCCCGCACTGGCTCCTGGAACGCCGTCGCCGGGCCGAGCAGGCTCTCGTCTCGGTGGTCGCGACCGCCTACCTGCTGGGAGTGTCCACCCGCCGGGTCGAGAAGCTCGCCGAATCCCTCGGCGTGACCCAGCTGTCGAAGTCCCAGGTCAGCGCGATGGCCCGGCATCTGGACGAGCAGGTCGCCGCATTCCGCAACCGGCCCCTGGATGCCGGTCCCTATGCGTTCGTCTGGGTGGACGCGCTGACCCAGAAGGTCCGCGAGGGCGGCCGCATCATCAACGTCCACGCTCTGATCGCGGTCGGGGTCAACGCCGACGGGCACCGCGAGATCCTCGGCATCGACATCGCCACCTGCGAGGACGGTGCCGGCTGGCTCGCCTTCCTGCGCTCGCTCATCGCCCGCGGCCTGACCGGTGTCCAGCTGGTCGTCTCCGACGCCCATGCCGGCCTCGTCGACGCCATCGGAGCAGTGCTGCCCGGTTCTTCCTGGCAGCGTGCCGCACTCACTACGCCAGAAACCTGTTGAGCCAGGTTCCGAAAACGGCCCAGCCATGGGTGGCCACCCTGCTGAGGACCGTCTTCGAACAACCCGACACCGACGCTGTCCGGGCCCAGATGCGGCATGTCCTGGATGCGTTGGAGGCCAAATTCCCCAAGGCCGCAGCGCACTTGGACGCCGCCCAGCACGACCTGCTGGCCTTTACCGCCTTCCCGCGCGAGATCTGGCGGCAGATCTGGTCGAACAATCCGCAGGAACGACTGAACAAAGAGATCCGGCGTCGCACCGACGTGGTCGGTATCTTCCCCGACCGCACCGCCCTGATCCGCCTGGTCGGTGCCGTCCTGGCCGAGCAGAACGACGAGTGGACCGAGGCCCGCCGCTACATGGGACTCGACCTGCTCGCCAAGGCCCGCCTCCACCCGATCGAGTCAGAAACCGACGAGACCACCCTGCCCACCGAACTCACCGCATAGCCTCAAAACGAGATCACCGAGTGGCCGTCGATACACCACTCCAGTGGACGTGACC
>NZ_BAAASQ010000072.1:0-1614 GCF_039532965.1 Streptomyces mauvecolor
CGCGGCCACCCGCGGCGGCGACGTGAAGGGCGTGATCTTCCACAGCGACCGCGGCAGCGAAGGCGGATTCAATCAGTCGTCGCAACACCTTGATTTCGGAGGTGTTCAAGATCGCTACAGAGGACTGGAGCAGGAAGACCGGCGATGCGCCGGAGGGACTTCGGCGGCAGTGGCGTGCTGACCGGGCGCTGAGGCCGGCGATGCGCTCGCCTGGCCGGCCTGATCCGTCGCGGGTGGTGCAGCGGCAGTTCTGGCGGCTGATCGGCACGGGCGTCACGACGGCTGAGGCATCGCTGGCGATCGGAGTGTCGTGGCCGGTTGGCGCTCGGTGGTTCCGTCACGCTGGCGGCATGCCGCCGATCTCTCTGGCTGAGCCCACCGGCCGCTACCTGGCCTTTGAGGAGCGCGAGGAGATCGCGATTCTGCGCGCCCAGGACAAGGGCGTGCGGGAAATCGCCCGCGCGATCGGGCGTGACCCGGGGACGATCTCGCGCGAGTTGCGCCGCAACGCCGCCACCCGCAGCGGGAAGCAGGAGTACCGGGCCACGGTCGCTCAATGGAAGGCGCAGCAGGCCACGAAGCGCCCGAAGGCAGCCAAGCTCGCAGGCAACGACAGGTTGCGTGAATACGTACAGGAACGGCTCGCCGGCAGTGTCCGGGTCCCGACGGCACGATCGTCACCGGGCCCAGGACGCCCGTGTGGAAGGGGCTGAACAAGCCGCACCGGCAGGACAGAAGATGGGCGACGGCATAGAGCCCGGAGCAGATCTCGCACCGGCTCCCTGTCGACTTCCCCGATGATGAGTCCATGCGGATCAGCCACGAAGCGATCTACCAGGCGCTGTTCATCGAAGGCCGTGGCGTGCTCAAGCGGGAGCGGGTCACGTGTCTGCGTACCGGCCGGGCGTTGCGCACTCCCCGTGCGCGGTCGCAGAACAAGCCGCAAGGGCATGTCACCGCGGATGTCGTCCTCAGCGAGCGTCCCGCCGAGGCCACCGACCGCGCGGTCCCCGGACACTGGGAAGGCGATTTGATCATCGGGACGGGGCGCTCCGCGATCGGCACGCTTGTCGAGCGCAGCAGCCGCTCCACGCTCCTGGTGCACCTGCCTCGGCTCGAAGGCTGGGGCGAGACTGCGCCGGTGAAGAACGGCACCTCGCTCGGGGGCTATGGCGCGATCGCGATGAACGCGGCGCTCACGACGTCGATGACGCAGCTACCCGAGCAGCTGCGCAAGACCCTCACCTGGGACCGCGGGAAGGAACTCTCCGGCCATGCCCAGCTCGCTCTCGACACCGGGACGAAGGTGTTCTTCGCCGATCCGCACTCGCCCTGGCAACGCCCGACGAAACGAGAACACGAACGGGCTGCTGCGTCAGTACTTCCCGAAGGGCACCGATCTCTCCCGGTGGTCGTCCGACGACCTCGAAGCCGTCGCCCTGGCGATCAACAACCGACCCCGCAAAGTCCTCGGTTGGCGGACGCCCACCGAGGTATTCGAGGAACAGCTACGCTCGCTACAACAGCCCAGTGTTGCAACCACCGGTTGAACTCCAATGCCACTTAGCTTGTTGTGATCACGGCGCGGTGGGGAGGTTGCAGATGCGGACGGTC
>NZ_BAAASQ010000073.1:0-1886 GCF_039532965.1 Streptomyces mauvecolor
TTCCCCGCCCCGTTGAACTTGCCCTCCAGCGGCTCCGCCGCCGCCACCAACTGCCGGATCAACGCGCCCAGATCAGAACTCGAACCGTCCGTGCTCTTCCCCAGATCGGACAGAGTCGTGGACCCCATGTCGAACTTCACGCACACACCCCCGTAACAGACATAACGAACGCCGCGCGCGCAACGCGGCGCGCCGTCTATGTGTACCCAATGCAGATTGCACGCGCAACGCGCGGTCGAGCCTCCAGGACCTGCCCCGATCCCTGATTTCCCAGGTGTCGGGTGGACTCGGGGCGATGCCGCGTCGTGAACGGTTACGAAGTTGGAACGGCGGGTCGGAGGGCATTCGAGGCATAGCTTCGGTGTACTGCCAAAGCGTGCAAATGGGGTGCGGGGGAGAAGCCGGGGGTCTGCAGCCCCCCGACGTCAGGTGACGCGCCGTCGAGCCGGTCGGCCGACGGGATGCCCGACGGCATGGCCGATGGAATCACCGGCGAAAAGGCCGACGGATTGAGTGACGGCTCAGCTCAGCCGGGCGTCGGCGTAGACGAGCATCGCGTCCCGCAGGTAGACGGCCAGACCGTTGGCGATCTTGTCGTAGTTCGCGCGCATCTGGGGTTCGTCGACGTAGGTCTGGGCGAGTCCCTTGTACGCGACCGCGTTCGGCGTCCAGAACCGGCAGACGTTCCGGTAGTGGTCGTCGATCTCGGCCTGGACCTGAGGGTCGTCGACCGGGGTGCCGGCCACCATGAACTCCGCGAAGCGGATCATCTGCGCCGTCACCTCACGCTGCCACTGCTCGGTGTCCTCGTCGGTCATCGTCTCGACGGCCCGCTGGGCCTGCTCCCAAGCCTTCGGCCAGCGCTCGCGCACCTTCTCGTTCTCCTCGGCGGAAGGCTCGAACCCCTCGAACAGGTTCTCCGGCCGATTGATCTTCGCCATGTCGTTGTTCTCCTCTGCTTCTTCCAGTTCGGCGATGGTGCGGTCGACGGTGCGGGCCAGGGTGCTGAGCCGGTCCCGCTCCGCGAGCAGCCGTTGGCGGTGCTCACGGAGCACGGCCACGCGGTCGACCTGGCTGTTGAGTACGGCCTGGATCTCACGGAGCCCCAGGTCGAGCTCCCGCATGAGGAGGATCTGCTGCAGCCGCAACAGATCGGCCTCCTCGTAATAGCGGTGACCGTTGCTCCCGATCCACGCCGGGGGCAGCAGCCCGATCTCGTCGTAGTGCCGCAGCGTCCGGGAGGTCACCCCGGACATCCGGGCAACATCCGCGATCGACCAGGCCATGACGGTTGCTCCCATCGCCGGGCCGGAGTCCGTCCCCGGCCACAGAGACGACGTTAGGAGTTGACGCAACGGCAACCGCAACCCGAAACGGGGGCGAGCCGTGGGAGTCGGCACGGGCCGCGCTGAGTCTGGCGACGGCACATGGTCGACGGCTCATAAGGAGGCCAGGGGCACTGCCCCATGAAACTGCCCCAAGAAGGGGAGGGGGCGGGCTGGAGCCCGCAGATCCTCGTGTAGTGTTCTCCGAGTTGTCACGCAGCCGGGACGGCCCCGAGGCAACCATCCGCCGCAGATTCTGCGGCAACCCCAACTCAGCACGATCTCCCGACCGGGAGCGCTTTCGGCATGCCGAATTCCATTCCGGTCGGACCGGAAGACTCGATTACGAATCGCCGGAAAGATCCGCTAGAGTTCGGGACGTCGGAAAGGCCCAACAGCCGGGAAGACACCCCGATTTCGACCGGGAATCAGGCCCGAAAGGATCTGATAGAGTCGGAACCGCCGGAAAGGGAAACCCGAGAGGGAGAACCGGAAAGGCACCGAGGAAATCGGACACGAAAGAGTCTGATAGAGTCGGGAACACGAAATACCGAAGGGAAG
>NZ_BAAASQ010000074.1:0-2098 GCF_039532965.1 Streptomyces mauvecolor
CCCGCCACCGGGCAGACGCCAAGAGCGCCCTCATCACCCTCGTGGAACACGCCCTCATGGCGCGACTGCGGTAGCGACAGATCCGGTTCTGACGAAGGCCCCGCATTCCGAGCAACGGAACGCGGGGCCTTCTGTTCGAGCGAAGCCGAGAACCTGGGGAGCCACCAGCAGTGCGGGGCAATCTGCGGGGGCGCGGGGAACTGCGCGACCAGCCACGAACGGCCCCCACCCGGCCCAAGAGAGTCGGGAGCGCCTAGCTCAACAACTCGCCCACCCTGAGGGCGAATTGACCAGGGTGAGTAACAACCCCCACATGCCCGCCGGGGAACTCCGCAAGCTCGACCCCATACCGCCCCGCGAGCGCCGCCGCGGGCCGGTACAGCCGCAATCCGTACGACCCCCACCCTGCGGCGGGCACCAACTTGCCCGCATGCAGGTCGAGTTGGGCCAGCGAAGGCACATGCCCGCTGAACGGCCGCAGGATCCGCCCGAGGAAGAACCCCGCGTTCCCCTGAGCCCGTTGAAGCGCGGACAGCACCCCCGGCGAGAGCCGGGAGAAGTCCGGCGCCTCCCCCCGCCCCTCACCGCACCCCGCCCCCATGTCGGCCATGGCCGCGGCCACCCCCGAGCGGTGGAAGGTCGCCACGACCGAGGCGAAGAACGCGTGCTGCTCGGCGGCGTCGGGCAGCAGCGAGACGAGGACGGGCTCGTGCGCGACCACCCGGGCGAGCCGCTCGGGATGCCGCGTGAGCAGCTCCACCGCGACGATCGCCCCCGAGCTCGTGCCGAAGACGTACGCGGGCGCCCCGTCCGGCGCCACCCGGACGAGCAGCCGGTACGCGTCGTCGGCCTGCACCTCGACGCGCTGGTCCACGTCCGGCCCGTCGAGCGGGCTGCGGGAGTGGCCGCGCGGATCGTAGGTCACCACGGTGAAGCGGTCGGCGAGCGCGCCGGCGACCGGTTCGAAGATCCCGGCGTCCCCGCCGCCGCCCGCGATCAGCAGCAGGACGGGCCCGGCCCCGCGCACCTCGTAACGCAGGGTCGCGCCGGGCACCTTCAAAGTGCCTATGGACGGTTCAGCCATCGCACTTCTCCTCGTTCGCGGGCCAGTGCTCCAGCAGGACGTGCAGCGCCTCGACCCCCCGCTCCCACGACTTCTGCACATCGCGGGGGTGGCCGAATCCGCCCTCCGCTTCGAGCGTGATGTAGCCGTGGAAGGTGCTGCGCAGGAGGCGTACGGCATCGGTGAGGTCGGGCTCGGAGAGGCCGTAGGCACGGAGCATCCCGTACGTCGTGTCCGCCGTGCGCGCCATGACGGTCGAACCGGCGAGCAGCTCCGGGTCGACCCGGTGCTGGGTGGCGGCGTACCGGCCGGGGTGGGCCAGCGCGTAGGCGCGGTAGGCGTCGGCGAAGGCGATGAGGGCGTCCTTGCCGGCCCGGCCCGCGACGGCTGCCGCGATGGAGTCGATGAACTCGCCCGCCGTGTACAGCGCGACCCGCTGGCGCAGTTCGCGGAGGTTCTTGACGTGCGAGTACAGGCTCGCGTCCTTGACGCCGAAGCGCCGCGCGAGGGCGGACACCGTGATGCCGTCGAACCCGGCCTCGTCGGCCAGCTCGGCGGCCGCCACGGTGAGCCGCTCGGCCGTCAGCCCCGCTCGGGCCATCCGTACACCTCCAGATCCCAGAACCTAGTGCCTCTAGGTTCTGGCCTAATATACATAGCCCATACGTCCCCGAACAGCGAAAAAGCCCCCGCCGGCGAAGGCGGGGGCTTTACGAGGGGGTCCTGGGCGGGGTCAGCCCTGCCAGGAGTGCGGGGCGCGGAAGCCGGGGGTGCGCTCCAGGCGACGCCAGCCGGCGGTGGAGCGGCCGCGCTTGGGGGCGACTGCGGGCTGGGCGGCGGCTCGCGCCAGGAGCACCGCGGTGATCGCGGCGAGCTCCTCGGGAGCGGCATCGCCCTTCTCCACGCGGAGCAGGGACTCGGACTCGGACGCGTTGGACTTCGAGGTGTTCAAGTTCATCTCCTCTTACTGAGGGGGGTTGCCGTGTTTGCGGGACGGCAGGTCGGCGTGCTTGGTCTTGAGCATCGCCAGCGAGG
>NZ_BAAASQ010000075.1:0-2350 GCF_039532965.1 Streptomyces mauvecolor
CACACTTCAACGTGATCGCCGACAGACTGAACCCGAGCAGATCATGCAAGTCACGAGCAAAACGGAGCCGCTCCGTCGTCACCGCCAGACGGGCGATCTCCGTACGGGAGCGGTGCAGTTCGGAAGCCAGCTGGGCCATGCGGGACAGGCCGAAAACGACCAAGGCACAGATCGGGGTGTACGCCGCCTCGTAAATCACTTCCAGGGACGCGTTGCCCGCCGCGTACCAGGCCTCGGTGGTGACCGCGGTCATCAGGGCGACGGCGGGCCAGGCGGCCGGAGCGGGGAGAAGCAGCAGGGCCGAGCCTGCCACGAAGCCGGGCAGACCGAGCCAGGCATCCCCAAGGAACAGGTACGGCACGAACTGGATCAGTGCCATCACACCCAGCGTCCCGTACCGGAGTGCGCGGGTACTCCGGGTCACCTCGTCGAACCGCCGGTGAAACGACACCACGAGTTGCAGCCCGAGCAGGGCCAGCATGCAGAGTTCCGCACCGACCGCCTTGCCGGTCGGCAGCCGGAAGGATTGCACGATCACGGAGTTGGCGAGCAAGTAGCCGATCAGGACGGCCACGGCGATCCTGCCGGCCACCCGGGGGGCCACGGCAGCGTGGCCGAACCCGCGCGCCTGCGGTGCCGTGTCCGACGGACGGTCCTGCCCAGCCTGGTTCGCGGGCGGCGCGGGCGTGGTGCCCGGCTCGGGACATTCACCCACGGGTACGGAGGCAGTGAGCCGGAAGCAGCCGTTCTCGCCAGGGCCGTGCGCCAGGGTGCCGCCGAGCGCCTGGATCCGTTCGTCGAGTGCCGCGAGCCCACCATCCGTGCCGTTCTTCGCCTGCCGTCCCGACCGCCCCACGCCGTCGTTGGTGAGCGTCAGCAGCACGGCACCGTCACGCCGCGTGGCGGTGATCTCGCACTGCTCGGCCTTGCTGTGCCGCAGCATGTTCGTGAGCCCCTCGCGCAGCACGGTGGCAAGAACGGTGTCCACTGGTCCCGACAGCACCCTCGCGTCGAAACTCAGGGTGGTCCGGATTCCGGCGGCCTCCAGCATCGACACCGCGGCGTCCGCCTCGCCCCGCAACGACATCTCGCGGTAGCCCCGGCTGACCGAACGCACATCGGCAAGCGCCTTGCGCGAGGTACGCAGAATCTGCGCCAGCTCCTCCTGAGCCTTCGTCGGAGAATCCGCGAACAACCGGTACGCAAGCTCGCACTTCAGCGTGATCGCGGACAGACTGAAGCCGAGAACGTCGTGCAGGTCGCGGGCGAACCGCAACCGCTCCCTTGCCACGGCGAGCCGCGAAAGCTCCGCACGTGAACGGTGCAGCTTCACGATCAGGTCCGACATCCTCGAAAGACCGACCACGATCAGGGCGATCAAAATGGCGTCGACGATGCTGTAGAGAATGGTGACCGCGTCGTCCCCGTTGTTCACCATGCCCAGGAAGGTGGCGACGGTCACGGCGCCGAAGAGGGGCCAGCCGAGCACCGCCGGGAACACCAGCACAGCGGATGCTGCGAGGAACGCCTGCATACCGCCCCACGCGTCCCCGACCGACAGCATCGGAACGTAGCTGAGCAACGCCTGTAGCAACCACGTCGCGTACCGATACCGACGCAGCTCCAGAAGGAACCCCGGGAAGGAATGGCCGAGTTGCAGAACCAGGATCGCGCCGAAGCCGAATACGGCATCGACGCGCTCCCAGACCGGCGGATGCTGGACCCACAGGAAAGCGCCATCGATCACGAAGAAGCCGATCAGCACCCCCGCGGTGATGGCGATCGCCGTGCGTCGCGGCAGCACGGCGACGTCCTCACCCGCCGGTTCCCCGTCCGTGCGGCCGACCGCATCGGTCCCCAAGACTCCCCCATGAGCTTGCGTTTCTTCGGTTGTGGGTGGTGCATCGCGCGTAGACCCCGCTGTCGCTGTGGCGAGGCGTGCGAACGCTGCCCTGGTGCCCCGCGCGTCAGGAGGCGGCCGCGAGGAGCTCGACCTCGGCCTTCAGCTCGAACCGGCCGTCCGGCCGAGCCCCCGCCTCCAGGCGGCCGTTCACCGCGTTGACCCGGGTGGTCAGATTGCCGATCCCGCTGCCGCCGTTGACCTTCGAGTCAAGACCAGGCGCAGCGCACCCGTCCACGCCGTCGTTGACCAGCGTGAGCCGCACGCCGGCGGCGGTTCGCTCCGCCGTGATCTCGCAATGGGCCGCCTTGCTGTGCCGCAGCATGTTGGTCAGACCCTCACGCAGCATGGTCGCGAGCACGGTCTCCACATCGCCGGGCAGCTCACCACAGTCGGTGTCGACGGTCGCCCGGATCCCCACCCCGGCCAGCATCGCGGTAGCACTCTCCG
>NZ_BAAASQ010000076.1:0-2989 GCF_039532965.1 Streptomyces mauvecolor
TTCCCCGCCCCGTTGAACTTGCCCTCCAGCGGCTCCGCCGCCGCCACCAACTGCCGGATCAGCGCGCCCAGATCAGAACTCGAACCGTCCGTGCTCTTCCCCAGATCGGACAGAGTCGTGGACCCCATGTCGAACTTCACGCACACACCCCCGTAGTCGTCGTCATCGTCGTAACCCATCGCGGTTGCCGGTTTCGCGGTACCCGCGAATCGCCACACGTGCCTCGTGCGACGACTTACATGTCTATCGAACGGGTGTCGCAGGTGCAACGCGCTTCCGTCGCAGGTTTGTCACCACAGTTTGTCGATGGGGCCCGGGTGCAGGGCGATGCGTGCGGCCCGCAACGAGGGTTCGGCGGCGCGGGACTTCGTGGTGAAGAACGCGGCCAGGGTGACCTTGTCGAACCCCGGCCGGTCGCTGGGGAAGGGGTCCTCGGGCGTGCCGCCGACGAGCACCGTCCCCGGCAGCACCTGCCAGCCCGCGCCCTCGTAGAACCCGGCGAGCGGGCGGTCGCAGGTGAACAGGCCGAGGTCCAGGCCGTACGACGGCATCGCCTCGCGGGCCGCGCTCACCAGACGGTGCCCGTGGCCCTGCCCGCGGGCGGCCCGGCGGGTGACCACCGTGCTGAGCCCGCCCGCGCGCAGCGTGACGCCCGCGTGCTCGATGTCCTTGCGCAGGATGTCCAGGGCGGCGAGTACGACGCCGTCCTCGACGAGCAGCATCGACAGCGGGGCGAGGGCGGGGTCGTGGCTCGGTCCGCTACTCGGTACGGCCTGGGGCCAGGCCTCGTCCTGGAGGGTGAGCACCTGGGCGCGCAGCGGGGGCGGGGTGTCCGGCTCGGGGTAGGTCAGGATCGGCATCCCGCGATTATGAACTCGGCCGCCCCGCCGGTCGACTTCCCGGTCGCCCGCCCCGCACGGGTCGAAGACGACCCGCACCCGTCGAAGACGAGGAGACGAAGAACAGCCCCGCCATCAAAGGGGCAGGGAGGCTGTTTCGTGTGCAACCTGGATGGAATGGTCAATCCATGTGAAGGGTAAGGGAGTTGATGAAAGCGGACATGTCGCGCGGCTATTGCGCGGATCCCGTCTCTCACCCCCTCTTGCGAGGGGGCCGATCGCCGAGGTGCGCGAAGAGAGGGGACTGCGTGGCGGCCGTGCTGATCCTCAACTAGTGGGCATATGGGGGGAGTTGATAATGCCGGGAGATGTGTATAAGAAGTGGAAGAAACTCAATAGTGGGGTCGGCTGGACCAACCACGTCGTGGGCGCGACACAGAAGCTGAGGTACGGGCAACTGGACGAACTGGGCGAGGTGGTGGCCCGGCCGGGCCGTGAGGTTGGATTCAAACGTCTCGGCGCCGCCAGTAAGGGCCTGGTGGTTCTGGGACACGTGGTGAACGTCGGCGTGTGCTCCAAGGCCCAGTGGGACCGGGACAAGAAAGAGCGGCCCGAGATGGGGACGGTCGAACACGGTACGCGGTGCGGGTACAGGGTTGCCGTCGTCGTCGGCGCGGGAGCGCTGGGGGGCTCGGGCGGCGCCACTGCGGGCTCCGCTCTCGCCCTGACCGTGGCCGGCGCCTGCTCGGCGTTCTTCACCGGAGCCGCCGCCGGAACCGCGGTAGCCCCCGGTCCCGGCACCGTCGCGTTCGGCTTGGTCGGCGGCATCGTTGGCGGCTTCGTCGCGGGCAGGCGAGTGAAGAAGAACGCCGACCTGTTCGTCGACGACACCATCGACGCCGTCGGTTCCGGCGCCACGGCGGCGGCCGACCGCCTCAAGAAGCGAATGAGCGAGGCCCGCGCACGCTTCAGCCGCTGATCCGCCCCGCCTCTCCCCAGTCCAGGAAGGCCGTCCACGCGTGGGGAGCGACGGAGAAGGAGAGGCCGTCACTCACTTTTGAGTCCCGTATGTGGACGGCTTGGGGGCAGGTGGCCACCTCTACGCACTGCCCACAATCGCTGTCGCTGTACGACGACTTGCGCCAGGCGACGGCCACTTCGATGCACTGCCCGCCGCTATCACTGCTGTAGCTGGATTTGAACCACCGCAGGGTGCTGCTCATCTCTGCTCTCCTGCCAACTCCTCGACAAGGCCCAGCGATTCGCGAAGGTCCAGGGCCTGTGCTCGGATCTTCGCATAGCGCCGGGCATACGTACTCACCTTTGCGGGGTCGGTGATGAGGAGACCTTCATCTTGGACTTCCAGGTAGCCAAGGTGGTCGTGGTCTGGTGTCTCCACCAAGGTGATTCCGCCACGAGCGCCTGCGTGTTCACCGTCTGCACCACAGCCGAGGGGGAGCACGTAGAGGTTCACATTGCGCCTGCGTGCGCACGCAGCGAGATGTTGCATCTGGGCGCGCATGATCTCGGGGCTGCCGATCACCCTTCGCAGTACCGCTTCTTCCAGGATCAGCTCGATTGTGGCGACCGGTTGCCGGTCAAAGATCGCCTGCCGTTCCATGCGCGCCTGGACCAGCTCCTCGACCCTCTGCTCTGGGAGTGGTGGGTAGCCCCCGCCGATCAGGGCTCGCGCGTACTCCTCCGTCTGGAAGAGCCCGTTGATGACCAGCGTCTCGTACATCTGGAGCACCACCGCGTGCTGCTCCAGGGGCGCGAAGTCCTTGAACTGCTCGGGAAACTTTTCCAGCCGCACCGGCACCCGCGCATCCTCAAAGATGTCCATCCCGTCCCCGAGGACACGCTCCAGCTGGACCAGCATGTCGTCGGACGCAGGCTGCGCCAGTGTCTCCATGGCGCTGACGGCCGCGCCGGAGAAGCCGAGTTCGGTCCCCAATTGCTCCTGCGTCCACCCCTTCCGTGCGCGCAATTTGCGGGCCAGATTGGCCACCATCTGCGCTGTCGGTCCTGCCGTCACCTTGTTTTCCGCTCGTGCCATATGCGATCACGCTCCGACTCGACCGGTCTCAACCCAATGCCACTTAGCTTGTTGTGATCACGGCGCGGTGGGGAGGTTGCAGATGCGGACGGTC
>NZ_BAAASQ010000077.1:0-4800 GCF_039532965.1 Streptomyces mauvecolor
ACCGCCCGCCACCACGATCTTCGCCGACGTGGTGGAACGGGCGGCACCGCCGCTAGAGCTTGCGAAGTCCACTGAGCACCCTTTCGAGCAGTGTCACGTCTGGCTGTCCGCCGGCGGACTCGTCGCCGCCGGGCTGGTGGATGGCGACAAGTCCGGCCTCGGCCAGGTCGGCTACGAGGATCCGGGCAACGCCGAGGGGGATGGTGAGGAGTGCCGAGATCTCGGCGACCGACTTGATCTCGCGGCACAGGTGGCAGATCCGCTGGTGCTCGGGCAACTGCCCTTGCAGCCTTGAGGGTTCCGCCGTGGTGTGCACCAGCGCCTCGATGGCGAGCTGGTAGCGCGGCCGGGTGCGGCCGCCGGTCATGGCGTACGGGCGCACAAGGGGATTGTGCGCGCCGCCCGCAGGTGTTGGCTGGGGGGTCTGCCTCGGCTGCACCGGTTCGATCCGGGGCTGCGGCGGCTGGTCGTACGGGCTCGGCTGACGGTTCGGCTGCTGGTAGGGCCCCTGGTACTGGCCGCCCTGTCCCTGACCTTGTCTGCTGGGCGTGGAGGGGAAGTTGAAGCGGTTCTGGCCGTGCTCACCCGGAGACTGCTGTCCACCGCTGTAGGGGTGCCCGCCTGGGGGTGTTGTCACGTTTCCTCCTCCGACTACCGGTGCCCGTCCCATTGGGGCCGCGCCACCGCACCTTATGGGGCGGTGGCGAGAAACGCACGGCCTGTCTGCTGATTGAGAACTGATCGGTAACTAGTTAAGAAGGCTTCCCTGGAGTTCCGCGCGCAGGTCGGGAGTCAGCACACTCCCGGCACGGTCCACGAGCAGGGCCATCTCGTAACCCACCAGGCCGATGTCGGCCTCGGGGTGTGCGAGAACGGCGAGGGAGGAACCGTCGGAGACCGACATGATGAAGAGGAAGCCGCGCTCCATCTCCACCACCGTCTGGTTGACGGCACCGCCTTCGAAGATCCGGGAGGCGCCCGCGGTGAGGGACGTCAGACCGGAGGCCACGGCCGCCAGCTGATCGGCCCGGTCCCGGGGGAAGCCTTCGGACATCGCCAGCAGGAGTCCGTCGGCGGAGACCACCACCGTGTGGGACACCCCGGGGGTGTTGTCCACGAAGTTGGTGATCAACCAGTTCAGATTCTGCGCCGCCTGGCTCATCGGGCTCACACTAACGCTCCTGGTTGTAGGTGTTACTTGTGTCCGACCCCGCGTTACGGCCCTGCTGGACGCCGCGGCGCAGGTTGCTCAACCTGCCGCGCACGTCCTCCGGAGCGCGGGAGACCTGTGGGCCGCCCTGCGGGGTCTGCTCGGCCGCGCCCTCGACCAGATTGGCCTTGGGCACCCGCCTGGGGAGACCGGAGGGGGTGACCCCGCCGGCCTTGGGCTCACGGAGCTTCTCGGCCCGCGTCCAGCGCTCGTCGTTGGTCGAGCGCCAGTCGCCTGCCGGTTCCGGCGTCGCGGTCTGCTCCTGCTCGGACTCGGCCGGCCAGCTCTGCTGGCCGCCGCGCCGTGGCAGACCGGCGTCGGTCATCGCGTGGGCGGTGGTCGGGGTGGGGCCCGGACGGTCGAAGCCTACGCGGTCCGCGGGGCCCTCGGGAACGCCCCGGGCCTCCTCGGCGGATTCCGCTTCCGGCCGGAAGGGGTCCGCGTACGGTTCCTGGTAGGCATTCTCCTGCTGCCAATCGCCTTGCGGCGCCTGGGCGGCGTACGGGGCCTCGTAAGGGCCCTGGTCGGCCGTGGAGTCCCCGTAGGAGCCTTCCGCATAGCCGGACTCCGGGTAGCCGTTACGGGGCGCGTAGGAGTCCTGTGCGTAGGCACCGGTGTGCTCGGGGGCGTACTGCTGACCCTGGTACGAGCCGTCGTAGCCGTTGGCCTGCTGAGGCTCGTAGGAGCCTTCGTAGGACTGCTCCTGCGTCGCGTACTGCTGCGGGCTCTCGTACGAGCCGTCGTACGCCGGGCTCTCCTGCGCGTCCAACTCGTCCCGGAACAGCGGGCGTTCGCCGCCCTGCGCCTGGGCCTCCAGGGCCGCTCGGCGCTCCTCGCGCATCAGCGACCGGTTGACCGGGTCGAGTTCGCGGGGGTCGGACTGCTCGGCACTCTCGTACCGCGAGTCGTCGAAGCCGAGCTCGGCCGCCGTCCGCATCGGCGCGGGGGCCGACTCGTACGACTGCTGCTGGTGCTGCTCGGGGATGATCGAGGAGACCGTGAAGTCGTCGCTCAGCGGGTTGCTCTCGCCGCCGCCACCATGGGTGATCGGGTCCGGGAGCATGACCAGGGACGTGGTGCCGGCCTGCTCGCCCGAGGGGCGCAGCTGGACGCGGATGCCGTGCCGGTCGGAAAGCCGGCCGACCACGAACAGGCCCATGCGCTGCGAGACGGCCGCGTCGACGGTCGGCGGGTTGGCCAGGCGGTGGTTGATGTCCGCGAAGTCCTCGGCGGTCAGGCCGATGCCCTTGTCGTGGATCTCGACCATCACACGGCCGTCGGGAAGGCGGGTCGCGGTGACGCGGACCTTGGTCTGCGGCGAGGAGAACGTGGTCGCGTTCTCCAGGAGCTCGGCGAGCAGGTGCACGAGGTCGGTCACGGCCCGGCCGTGGATCTCGGCCTCCGGCACGCCGGACAGCTCGATGCGCTCGTACGACTCCACCTCGGAGGAAGCTGCGCGCAGCACGTCGACCAGCGGGACCGGCTGGTCCCAGCGGCGGCCCGGCTCCTCGCCGGCGAGGACCAGGAGGTTCTCGCCGTTGCGGCGCATACGGGTCGCCAGGTGGTCCAGCTTGAACAGGCTCTCCAGCTGGTCCGGGTCGGCCTCGTTGTTCTCCAGGTCGGTGATGAGGGTCAGCTGGCCCTCGATCAGGGACTGGTTGCGGCGCGAGAGGTTGGTGAAGATCGCGTTGACGTTGCCCCGCAGCAGGGCCTGCTCGGCGGCGAGCCGGACGGCCTCGCGGTGCACCTGGTCGAAGGCGCGGGCGACCTCGCCGATCTCGTCCGTGGAGTCGATCGGGATCGCCTCGACCCGGGTGTCGACCCGGCCGGGTTCGGTGCGCGAGAGCTGGTCGACGAGCATCGGCAGGCGCTGCTCGGCCACGTCGAAGGCGGCGTTGCGCAGCCGGCGCATCGAGCGGCTCATCTGGCGGGCCACCATGCCGGCCAGGATGAACGCGGCGAGCAGGGAGACCACGACGATCGCGCCGTTGATGTACGCGGTGGTCTTGGCGTCGTCGGCGATCTGGCCGGCCTCGGTCACGGCCCGGGTGACCAGGTCGTCCTCGACCTCGCTGTAGCCGTCGAACTTCGAGGTGGAGGCGGCCATCCAGGACTCGGGCGTGATGCCCTGGGCCTTGAGCTGCTTGACGTTCTCACCCGCGCCGATCGCGGCGGCCATTCCGTTGTAGATCGAGCCGTCGGCCGCCGGGGCCGCGCCGATGTGCGGGCCGTTGTCGGCCTGCAGCTTGCCGCCGGGGAACTCCTGGGCGACCTTCGCGGCCTTGGTCGTCATCACGTCTTTGAGGTGCTGGCTGTCGGCGTCCGTACCACCGGCGTCGAACTCGCCGAGGGCGATGAACTCCAGGTAGTTGTACGAGTTGAACGCCTTGACCTGCATCTGGAAGGTCTTGACGTCGTCGCTCGGCCGCAGCAGCAGGTGCAGGCCGATGGAACGCTGGAGCGACTCCGCCGACTTGGCGAGGTCGACCGCGTACACCATGCGGCCGTAGCTGGTGATGTTGCCGGTGCCCAGACCGAGCTCGTTGGAGAACGTGCTCAGGTAGTGGGGGATCGCGGTGTAGCCCTCTTCGGTCAGCACCGGGTTCTTGGCCTCGACGCCCTTGGCGTACGCGGTCTTGCGCAGGTCTTCGAGGGTCTTCTCGGCGTCGCGGACCTTGGCCAGGCGGCGCTTGAGGCTCGGGGTGTCCGGCATGCCCTTGACGGCGTCGTCGAACTTGGCGCGGGCGGCGTCGGAGGTCGCGTACGCCTTGCTGACGATGTCGCTGTCGCGCTTGTTCTCGAGGAGGGGCTGAGCGGTGAGGTCACGCTCGTTGAGCAGCGCCTGCCCGTAGTCGGAGGCGGCGCGCACGATGTTCGCGACCTTCTCGGCGTTGCGGGCGTCGCGCCAGGTGGCTATCGACCCGTTCACCTCGAAGCCGCCCATGACGAGGCCGACCAGCACGGGGATGAGGAGGATCGCGTTCAGCCTGGTCGCCACGCGCCAGTTGCGCGGCGAGAAGCGGCTGCTGCTGCCCGCGGCGTCCTTGCCGGGATCCGGGGCAGAGGTCTCGGGCGCGGGCTGTGACACCGCCGTGCGCTGCGGCGGGGTGAAGTTGCCCCGCGCCTGCTGCGTCGCGGAGCTCGTCCTGCTTCGCTTCACTCGACCAACAACCTCTCGGAGCCGGCACCCATGGGGCGTGCCGCAGTGTGTTTCAGAGCCGTACTTCTCGGGGCCGTACTACTCGGGAGTTCGTCGAATTCCAGCACGTGGGACGGCCGCCATCCAAACGTCTGGAATCTCCGGTTCCGAGTGGCCAAAGCCTCAGATAAAACGGGCATAAAGAGCGAGCCCCGCCAAATGACGGGGCCGTTGTGAGCGCAGCGACACCGGATGAACGCGGCGGGTTGCGGTGACACGAGAATTCTCTGTCGAAACGTTATGAACACAGGGGCGGATCGTGTCAAAGGACACAGTCCGCCCCCGTTTCGCCTACGACAACTGCCGTATGCGACTGCCTACTTGAGACGGGCCATGAGGGCGTGTTCCACGAGGGTGATGAGGGCGCTCTTGGCGTCTGCCCGGTGGCGGG
>NZ_BAAASQ010000078.1:0-6954 GCF_039532965.1 Streptomyces mauvecolor
CACTCGACGGACACCCGCCCATCACCCGCGTCAACAACCCTGCGGGTCAATACAGCTAGCGTGGACAACGCCGGGGTGCCACGACACCACCCCGGCACCCACTCCTCGCCCGCCTTGTGCTGAACCGGTACGAATCCGTACGGCCGGAAGTGTTGGCCGCCTGGTGCCCCCGGCTGTCTGGTGTGCTGTGCGGATGCCACGCATGACCGCACGCAGCCGCCACGAGGCACACCGCGCCTCGACCCCGCTGGAACTGTTCTTCGACCTCTGTTTCGTCGTCGCCGTCGCCCAGGCCGGCGCCCGCCTCGTCCACGCGCTCGCGGAGGGGCACGTGGGCACGGGGCTCGCGGGATACGCCGCCGTGTTCTTCGCGATCTGGTGGGCATGGATGAACTTCACGTGGTTCGCCTCGGCGTACGACACCGACGACGCGCTGTACCGGGTCGTCACCCTCGTCCAGATCACCGGCGTGCTGATCCTGGCCGCAGGCGTGCCGCGCGCGTTCGACGACGGCGACTTCACGATCAGCGTCATCGGGTACATCGTGATGCGGCTCGCGCTGACCAGCCAGTGGCTGCGGGCCGCCGCGAGCAGCCGGGACCCGGCCGAACGTCAGGTGTGCCTGCGGTACGCGGCCGGGCTCGTGCTGTGCCAGCTCGGCTGGGTCGGCATGCTGTTCGTCCCGGACTCCGCCCGCAGCTGGGTGTTCCCGCTGCTCGCCCTGGCCGAACTGTCCGTCCCCATGCTCGCGGAACGCCGCCGCACCACCAGCTGGCATCCGCACCACATCGCCGAGCGGTACGGGCTCTTCACGCTGATCGTGCTCGGCGAGACGGTGTCGGCGGCCACCATCGCCGTACAGGAGGCCCTCGACGAGCACGACGAGCTCGGCGATCTGCTGCCGCTCGCGGCGGGCGGGCTGCTC
This sequence comes from Streptomyces mauvecolor, assembly GCF_039532965.1. Classification (NCBI taxonomy): domain Bacteria; kingdom Bacillati; phylum Actinomycetota; class Actinomycetes; order Kitasatosporales; family Streptomycetaceae; genus Streptomyces; species Streptomyces mauvecolor. The sequence goes on from NZ_BAAASQ010000078.1 coordinate 926, forward strand.
ATCGTGTTCGCCGCGTGGTGGATCTACTTCGCGGTGCCCATCCACGACCACCTCACCTCCAACCGGCAGGCATTCCTGTGGGGTTACGGGCATTACGTGGTGCTCGCTTCGGCGGCGGCGATCGGGGCGGGGATGGAGGTGGCGGTGGAGCAGGCGGTCGGCAAGGCGCACATCTCCGCCATCGCGGCGGGCTCCGCGGTGACCGTGCCGGCGGCGTTGTTCATGCTGACGGTGTGGGGGCTGCACTCCCGGCACTTCAAGCGGGGCCTGGCGCAGCAACTGACGCTGCCTGCCTCGGCGTTGGTGATTCTGGGGTGTACGTTCGCGGGGCGGACGGGGGTGCCGCTGGCCGGGGCGGTGGCTGCGGTGACCGTCGCGGTCGGCTGGACGCTGAACCGTCGCCGGGCGGAGGGGGCTTCCTCCACCCCGCCCCTTCCCTGAACCCTCCGGGGGTGAAGGTGTTCCAGGGGACCCCCATGACAGGCTAAGAATGCTCCCTGCCAGGGTCGATCCTGCCAGGAGCGACCCTGATAGGGGCGCGGGGAACTGCGCGAGCAACCACCCGCAGCCGAAAGCGGGTCAGGGGCGCGGGGAACTGCGCATACGCCCGGCACGAGCCGCATGCCCAGCGGAAGCGGTGCCTCCAGATTGGCCCAGCCTCATCGCGCCAAATTGGCCTGTTCATAGGGACGTTCAAGATCGTAAGGTCAAGCCATGACCAAGGAATCGACCCCTCAGGCCTCCCGGACCACCCCGCCGTTCCCGCCCGTCCTCACTCGCCTCACCGACGCCGAGACCTGCGCGGACCCCAGCAGTGTCATGACGCTGCTCGCCGACTCGGACCGTACGGCCGACGGCTTCACCACGTACCGGTCCACCTTCGCCAAGGGAGCCGTGGGGGCGCCCGCCCACTTCCACACCAAGGCCACCGAGCTGTTCTTCGTGATCAGCGGGTCCCTCCAGGTGCTGGTGGGCGAGGAGGTCACCGTCCTGGAGGCCGGCGACTTCCTGGCCGTGCCGCCGCACACCCCGCACGCCTTCGCCGCCGCGCCCGGCTGCGAGGCGGACGTCCTGTTCGTGTTCACCCCGGGCATGGGCCGTTTCGACTACCTGCGCCTGCTCGGCCGGGTCATGCGCGGCGAGGCCGACCCGAAGGAGATCGCCGAGTCCGCCGAGCGGTTCGACAACCACTACTGCGACAGCCCCGCCTGGCGCGCCGCCCTGGAGGCGTCCGCGTGATCGATGCCACGACCCACGTCCGGGTGGCCCGGCCCTCGCGGGACCTCGCCGCCGCAGAGCACTTCTACGTGGACGGCCTCGGCCTGGACGTCCTGTGGCGCACCACCGAGCGCGTCTCCGGCGAGCACGACCTCGTGATGGTCGGGCCGCCCGGCGGGGCGTGGCACTTCGAGCTGACCCGCGACCCCGAGCACCCCCTGAAGCCGACGCCAACCGTGGACGACCTGTTCGTGGTCTACCTCGGCGCCCCCGTGGACGAGGCCCTGGTCGACCGCCTCGTCGCGGCCGGCGGAACCCGCGTCCCCGCGCACAACCCGTACTGGGACGAGCACGGAGTCACCGTCGCCGACCCGGACGGCTACCACCTGGTGCTGTGCTCCCGCACCTGGGGCTGAGCGCAGCTCGAACGAGCCAGTACTGCCCTGAGTACGTCATCGCGCGGTGGCGCGTACGGGCCCCGCGAGACCCGGCCCGGGACGAGGCGCCCGAAGCCGCCTCGGTCTCGGTCCCTTGCAACTCCGTTGCGGAAGCAGCAGGTTGAGGCCTGGGAACTGACTCCGAGTGGGCACCTGAGGCAGGGGATCCACTCCAGACCCCGCTGTCCGAGGCGCCGCAGGGGCCGTACGGCAGGCCCGGGCGGGGACCTAGGGCCGCCCGCACTCATGGCATTCGCCTCTCACCCCCGCCCGGCCACAGGCGCACCGTGGATATGTCAGGACTCGTCTCAACCCCCTGGGAAGCACCATGAGTTCCGCGCTCCAGCCGTCCACCCGGCAAGACGCCGGCCCCGACGCCACAGTCACGTACGACCCGGAGAACTACCGGCCCGGCCGCACCATCACCGCGTGGGAGCCGGAGAACGAGGTCTTCTGGCGCTCGGTCGGCAGGAAGGTCGCCAACCGGAACCTGTGGATCGCCGTCCCCGCCCTGCTCGTCGCCTTCGTGGTGTGGCAGGTGTGGTCCGTCACCGCGACGAACCTGAAGGACGTCGGCTTCTCCTTCTCCACCTCGCAGTTGTTCTGGCTCACCGCCATCCCGGGCCTGACCGGCGGCACGGCCCGCATCCTCTACACCTTCCTCGGCCCGATGATCGGCCAGCGCCGCTTCACCGCGTTGTCGACGGTCGTGCTGATCGTGCCGCTGATCTGGCTCGGCATCGCCATCCAGGACACCTCCACCCCGTACGGCGTCATGGTGGTCATCGCTGCTCTCTGCGGCATCGGCGGCGCCAACTTCGCCTCCTCGCTCGCCAACATCGGCTTCTTCTTCCCGAAGAAGGAGAAGGGCAACGCCACCGGCATCAACGGCGGCCTCGGCAACCTCGGCGTCTCCGTCGTCCAGCTCCTGACCCCGATCGTCATCACCTTCTCGACCATCGCGATCGGCACCGCCCAGCACAAGAAGGACGGCACCCCGGTCTACCTGCAGAACGCCGCGTTCCTGTGGGTCCCCGTCCTCGTCGTGCTCGCCCTGATCGCCTGGTTCGGCCAGAACGACCTGAAGGTCGCCTCCACCCCCTTCAGCCGACAGAAGGTCATCTTCAAGCGCAAGCACAACTGGCTGATGACCTGGCTCTACGTCGGCACCTTCGGCTCTTTCATCGGCTTCGCCGCCGCCCTGCCGCTGCTGATCAAGACGACCTTCCCGGCCTACTCCGTCGCCACCTACGCCTGGATGGGCCCGGCGCTCGGCGCACTGGCCCGCTGGGCCGGCGGCTGGATCGCCGACAAGCTCGGCGGCGCGAAGGTCACCATCATCTCCTTCGTCGGCATGGCCCTCTCGATCATCGGCGTCATCAACTTCCTTCCGGCGGGCGGCGATTCGGGCAATTTCTACGGCTTCTTCGGCTGCTTCCTGGCCGCGTTCTTCTTCTCCGGGGTCGGCAACGGCTCGACCTTCCGGCAGATCCCGGTGATCTTCCGCAACCAGCACCTGAAGGGCCTGACCGCGGGCACCCCCGAGTACGCCAAGGCGCTCAAGCAGGCCGAGATGGAGGCGGGCGCCGTCACCGGATTCACCTCCGCCATCGCCGCGTACGGCTTCTTCTTCATCCCGGCGATGTTCGCCAACTTCGCGGTGACCAGCGCGATGTGGGGCTTCGTGGCCTTCTACGTCAGCTGCATCGTGGTGGCGTGGTGGTTCTACGCCCGGAAGGGTGCGGAGGCGCCCAGCTAGGCCGTGTCTCCATCGACCGATTCCGCACGAAAGGCCCGCGACAGCACGCTGCGCGGGCCTTTTCCGGTGCCGCGACACGAAATTCTTGTGAATGCTTTCACAAGCGAACACGGGGCCAAGGTCCCGGGAAGGTGTGCAGGCCAGATGGCATGTCGAGGCGCGGGGGAGCGGAATCGCAGGGCTTTCGGCCCGGATCCGGTGACCTCTGCCGCCGCATTTGATCGATCGGAAGGAGTGGAATGGAAAGCGGTCGAAGAGCTTCGGCTCGACGGCACGAAGTACGACGTCAACGGTGATTCGGAAGGGTGCCTGCCATGACTGCGACTCCTGCAGAGGCAACGAAGAACGGCGGAGCCTGGGACGGCTTCAAGGGCGGAATCTGGCGCGACGCCATCGACGTCCGCGACTTCGTCCAGCAGAACTACACGCCCTACGAAGGCGACGCCGACTTCCTCACCGGCCCCACCCGGCGCACCACCGCCGTATGGAACAAGCTCCTGTCGATGTTCCCCCAGGAGATCGAGCAGGGCATCTACGACGTGGACGTGAAGACCCCGTCCCGCATCGACGCCTTCAAGCCCGGCTACATCGACGGCGACGCCAAGGACCACAAGGACCTCATCGTCGGCCTCCAGACCGACGGCGCCCTCAAGCGCGCCATCATGCCCAACGGCGGCTGGCGCATGGTCGAAGGCGCCCTGGGTGCCTACGGCTACCAAGCCGACCCCGGCGTGCGCGACGTCTACACCCACCTCCGCAAGACCCACAACGAAGGCGTCTTCGACGCGTACACCCCCGAAATCCGCGCCTGCCGCTCCTCCGGCATCATCACCGGCCTCCCCGACGCCTACGGGCGCGGCCGCATCATCGGCGACTACCGCCGCGTCGCCCTCTACGGCGTCGACCGCCTCATCGCCGCCAAGGAAGCCGACAAGGCGCGCCTCGGCCAGGACTGGGCCACCGAGACCGTCATCCGCGACCGCGAGGAAGTCTCCGAGCAGATCAAGGCCCTGAACGAGCTGAAGAACATGGCGATGTCGTACGGCTACGACATCTCCGGCCCGGCCACCACCGGCCGCGAAGCCGTCCAGTGGCTGTACTTCGCCTACCTGGCCGCCGTGAAGGAGCAGAACGGCGCCGCCATGTCGATCGGCCGCATCGACAACTTCCTCGACATCTACCTCCAGCGCGACATCGAAGCCGGCCTCATCACCGAGGAGCAGGCCCAGGAATTCATCGACGACTTCGTCATCAAGCTCCGCATCGTGCGCTTCCTGCGCACCCCCGAATACAACGAGCTCTACTCCGGCGACCCCACCTGGGTCACCTGGTCCATGGCCGGCATCGGCGAGGACGGCCGCCCCCTCGTCTCCCGCACCACCTTCCGCGCCCTGCAGACCCTCTACAACCTCGGCCCCGCCCCCGAGCCCAACCTCACCGTCTTCTGGGACCGCGAACTCCCCTCCGGATTCAAGGACTTCGCCTCCAAGGTCGCCATCGACACCTCGGCCATCCAGTTCGAGTCCGACGAGCTGATGCGCCCCAAGTACGGCGACGACACCGCCATCGCCTGCTGCGTCTCCGCCATGGCCGTCGGCAAGCAGATGCAGTTCTTCGGCGCCCGGGTGAATGTGGCGAAGGCCCTGCTGTACGCGATCAACGGCGGCCGCGACGAGAAGAGCGGCAAACTCGTCGTCGAGGGCTTCGCACCCATCGAGGGCGAGTACCTCGACTACGAGACCGTGGCCCGGCAGTACGACGCGATGCTGGACTGGCTCGCCAAGACGTACGTCCACGCCCTCAACGTCATCCACTACATGCACGACAAGTACGCCTACGAGCGCATCGAGATGGCGCTCCACGACCAGCGCATCCTGCGCACCATGGCCTGCGGCATCGCCGGCCTCTCGGTCGCCGCCGACTCGCTGTCCGCCATCAAGCACGCCAAGGTCAAGGTCGTACGCGATGAGACCGGCCTCGCCGTCGACTACGAGATCGAGGGCGACTACCCCGCCTACGGCAACAACGACGACCGCGCGGACGCGCTGGCCACCCGGATCGTGCACGACTTCATGGAGAAGGTCCGCAAGCACCCCACCTACCGCGACGCCGTCCACACCCAGTCCGTCCTGACCATCACCTCCAACGTCGTCTACGGCAAGAAGACCGGCAACACCCCCGACGGCCGCCGCGCCGGCACGCCCTTCGCGCCCGGCGCCAACCCCATGAACGGCCGCGACGAGCACGGCTACATCGCCTCCGCGCTGTCGGTCGCCAAGCTGCCCTACGACGACGCCGAGGACGGCATCTCGCTGACCAACACCATCACGCCGGACGCGCTGGGCCGCACCCCGCGCGAGCGCATCGACAATCTGTCAGGAGTCCTCGACGGCTTCGTCGCCAGCAACGGCTTCCACATGAACGTCAACGTCCTCGACAAGGCCACCCTGGAAGACGCCATGCGCCACCCGGAGAACTACCCCCAGCTCACCATCCGCGTCTCGGGTTACGCGGTGAACTTCGTGCGCCTGACGCGCGAGCAGCAGCTGGATGTCATCAACCGGACGTTTCATGGGGGGCTTTGAGGGGTGAGGGTCTGGGCTCGGGGGGTGGGG
>NZ_BAAASQ010000079.1:0-8382 GCF_039532965.1 Streptomyces mauvecolor
CATACCTCGAGCGAACTACCAAAACCGGACCCTGACCAGCCACCTAACAAAGTCCTACTAGGGCCTGTCCGGCGGATCATGTCCGACGGCAACATCTCGTAGGCGACCAGGCAGTGGTCCGGCGTGTGTGTGCTCTCTCCGGTGTGAGGCTTCTGGGGAGGGTGGGCGGCGACCGATGAGTTTCTCCGTGATCCGCAGTCAAAGATCAAAGTTGGTGCGCTGGAGCCGCGAGTGTGATCCAATCGCGCACCGACCGGATCTGCTGAGAACCGGACACGAGATACCGAGGAACCTTTGATGCGCACCCTGATCAGCACCGCCTTCATCTCGCTCGACGGCGTCGTGGAGGCTCCGGGCGGCGAGCCCGGCTACCGGAACTCCGGGTGGACCTTCAAGGACATCGAGTTCCTGCCCGAGGCGTTCGACATCAAGGGCCAAGAGCAGCAGGAAGCCACCGCGATACTGATGGGCCGGACCAGCTACGAGGCGTTCAGCCCGGTGTGGCCCGACATGGAGGACTTCGCCGACTACAAGGTGATGCCGAAGTACGTCGTCTCCACCACCCTCACCGAGGACAAGCTGGTGTCGAATTGGGGCGAGACCACGATCCTGCGCTCGCTCGACGAGGTCGCCGCGCTCAAGGAGACCGAGGGCGGCCCGATCATCGTCCACGGCAGCGCCGCCCTCAACCAGGCCCTCTCGGACGCCGGCCTGATCGACCGCTACCACCTGCTCGTCTTCCCGCTCCTGCTCGGCGCGGGCAAGCGCCTGTTCAGCACCAGGGACAAGGACACGCAGAAGCTGAAGCTGGTCGAGCACGACGTCTACGCCAACGGCCTGCAGAAGAACATCTTCGACGTCGTCCGCTGACGACGGCTCCGGCACCCCCTACGCCGTTGCGTCTTTGGGTGTGGCACCCGGGCAGGTGTGTCATCGGAGCCACAGCCTGATCGCCGCGAGGGTGACGGTGCCGTAGAAGACGTACGCCCGTTTGTCGAAGCGGGTCGCTACGGCGCGTGAGCCCTTGAGCGCGTTGATCGTTCGCTCGACTTCGTTTCTGCGCTTGTAGATCGTCTTGTCGAAACCGGCGGGGCGGCCGCCCTGGCTCCCGCGGCGCTTGCGGTTGGCCCGCTGATTTCGGGGCTCGGGGATGGTGTGCTTGGTCTGCCGTCGCCGCAGGTAGCGACGGTTGCGCCGGGAGGAATACGCTTTGTCGCCGCTGAGGTGGTCCGGTCGGGTGCGGGGGCGTCCACCGCCGGGCCGGCCGACGCGGATCCGTTCCATGACGGGGATGAGCTGCGGGGCGTCGCCCCATTGGCCTGGGGTGATCAGCAGGGCCAGGGGGCGGCGGCCGCCTTCCCCCGCGAGGTGAATCTTGCACGTGAGGCCGCCCCGGGAGCGTCCGAGTCCCTCGTCGGGGCGGTGCTGCCAAGGCATGCGTCTTTTCCCGGAATCCGTGGGGGTTTCTTGCGTGCCCCGGCGGCGTGTTGGTGGCCCCGGCAGGAGGTGGAGTCCACGCTCACCATGGACCAGTCGATACGGCCTTCCGCGTCGGCGTCGGCCAGGACGGCCGCGAAGACCGTGTCCCACGTGCCGTCCGCCGACCAGCGTCTGTGCCGTTCGTACGCGGTCTTCCACTTGCCGAACCGCGCAGGCAGATCCCGCCACGGCACCCCGGTGCGCTGCCGAAAGAGGATCCCGTTTATCACCCTGCGATGGCTCGCCCAACGCCCGCCCCGCTGACCGGATTTCGGCAGATGTGGCCGCAGCCGCACCCATTCATCGTTCGTGAGATCTCCCCGCCCCATGAGCATGCCAACGACTCGAACCCGAGGCGGTCACAAGATCCGCCGGACAGGCCTAGCCAGCGAGGGGCCGTATGCGGGCGGGGGATACTGCGTCGCCCTCGTACAGTTCGGCACTACAGCGGATGCCGAACTACTCAGCGCCTACGTTGATCACTACTTGTCACGTCCCGACCTCGACTACGACCAGCCAACTGTCCTCGGGACGCTCCTGTACCTCGATGAGGTGCTCGGCTCTGAGCGCGCATCGCGGTTTATTGCCCCGGGAGGCCCTGGGACCAGTGGCTCGAAGTCCGGGCCGTCGCAGCCCTCGACCCGCAAAACCGCCGGCAGAACGAGCAGCAGTTTTGTGTCTTCGCCGACGAGACCGCTGAGGCCTTGCCTTCGCTGGGCTGCGGGGGGGGGCTGATCATGACCGAGCGAGACATCATCTTCAACGAACTCGCCCAAGGCCTGCGCCCGATGCCACAGGGCATCGGGTGGTTCGACACCCACAGCCCGGAGGAGCAGGCCGCGGTACCCCTGCTTCTGATCCATCACTGCATGCAGGCCCGCGCCGTCACCGACGACGGACCGGTGAGCATCCGCAGTGCCGGGCTGCGCCCGAGCACACGCCTGCGTTCGGGCAGGCATCTGTAGGAGGCGCCTACGGTCCGGAGGCCAATGCCACGCCCACGTATGCGGTTCATGAGCGGTGGCAGGGCTGTGCGAGGAACGGACCAGGAAACCGGTGTTGCTGTCGGGCGCGCTCAGCCGGGCAGTGTGACGAGCCCCGTCTCATAGGCGGTGATCACGAGCTGAACCCGGTCCCGGGCGCCCAATTTGGTGAGCAGGCGCGACACGTGCGACTTGGCGGTGGCCACCGTGATGAAGAGGTCCTCCGCGATCTCGGTGTTCGACCGGCCGCGCCCGATCAGGGTCAGAACTTCCCGTTCCCGCTCGGTGATGCCCTCGACCAGCCGTGGGGAGTGTACCGGGGCGGCTTCGGTGCGCCCGGCGAACTCCGCGATCAGACGGCGCGTGACACCCGGGGCGATCAGTGCGTCGCCGGCGGCGACCACGCGGACTCCCGTCAGGATGTCGTCGAGCGCCATGTCCTTGACCATGAAGCCGCTCGCTCCGGCCCGGAGCGCACCGTAGACGTGGTCGTCCTCGTCGAACGTGGTCAGGACAAGGACGCGCGTCGCGGTCGGGCCGGCGGTGATGAGTCGAGTGGCCTCGATCCCGTCCATGCCGGGCATCCGGATGTCCATCACCACGACATCGGGGCATACCTCCCCGACCAGTTGGACCGCCTCGGCGCCGGTGGACGCCTCACCGACGACCTCCAGGTCGGGGTGGTCGGCCATGATCACGCGCAGGCCCGAACGCACCAGCGGCTGGTCGTCGACGAGCAGGACGCGCACGGGACTGTCCGTCATCGGACTTCCACCCGAACTCCGGCGGTGTCGGGCAGGGGCAGCCGCGCCGCCACCCGGAAGCCGCCTTCGGCACGCGGCCCGGCGCTGAGGCGGCCGTGCAGCAGAGCGACCCGCTCGCGCATGCCCACGATGCCGAAGCCCTGGGCCGGGCCGTCCTGTGTGGTGCCGCGCCCGTCGTCGACGATTTCCACGAATAGTTCCCCGTCCCCGTACTCGATGGTCACCCGGCAGTGTCCGGTGCCCGCGTGGCGTACCACATTGGTCAGTGCCTCCTGGACGATACGGTAGGCTGACAGGTCGATGTCGGCCGGCAGCTGGCGCTGTTCCCCGCCGCGGCGCATGTCGACCCGTACGCCGGCGTCCGCCGTCGCCGCCACCAGCCGTTCGAGGTCTGCCAGACCGGGCGACGGCGCAAGCGGCACCCGCCCCGAGACCTCGGCGTCCGCGTCGGCCTGACGGAGTGCCACCAGAGTCCGTCGAAGGCCCGACAAGGTATCCCTGCTGGTGGTTTCGATCGCCCGCAGGGCCTCGCGGGCCTCCTCGGGCTGTGTCCGGATGACCCGGCTCCCCACCCCGGCCTGGATGGCAATGATACCGATGCTGTGCGCGACCATGTCATGCAACTCCCGCGCGATCCGCAGCCGTTCGGCGACCACGGCCTCGGCCACCTCCTGGGCGCGCAGCGTCACCGCATGCTCGCGGCGCTCCCGGCCCAGCAGGCCAACCGTGCAGGCTGCGACCATTGACAGGAGGGCGATCAAGAGGTTGACGATCAGCCCGTCGCCGTGCGCGTAACCGCCGACAAGCAGGATCTGGACGACGAGGGATACGCCCGCCGCGACGGCCGAAGCCCGCCGTGCGCGGGTGGCGACGATGAAGCCCAGCACGAGGTCCACCGCCAGGTACGACAGGAACTGGCCCTGGTACGAAGCCGACAGGTCCACACCGGCGGAGCTCGGGGGACCCGCCACCGCGGCCGCGGACCCGAAGAGAGTCAGGGTCAGGGCCAGGACCGGCCCCTTGCGCAGGACTCCGACGAGGAGGCTCGACGCCAGCAGCGTCCCGACGCCGTGGACCGTACCCGAAGCCCTCGGCGCGCCTCCCACGAGCAGACCCACCGCGAGGAGGTACAGAACACCCCCCGCCCAGGCCATGAGGTTCGTTCTCGTCATCGGGGGCGCGCCTCATCGAAAGGAAGGCCGCGCGGTGCGACGCTCGCGGGCGACGGGGCGGTCGGTATGTCGATCATCCCGTGACACTATCCAGCCGCCGTCCCCGCGGCGTCGTCCCGGGGGCTTACGCCCCCGGGCTAACCCGGCCCCGCGATTGCCGCCCACGGCCCCATGACCAGCCGGGGCCCCTCCCGGCAGTGTTGTCCACATGATCGAAGTACATGAACTCACCAAGCGCTACGGCGGCAAGACCGCCGTCGACCGGCTGTCCTTCACCGTACGGCCGGGCCAGGTCACAGGCTTCCTCGGCCCCAACGGAGCCGGCAAGTCGACCACCTTGAGGATGATCCTCGGCCTGGAGGCGCCCGCCGGCGGCGCCGCCACCGTCAGCGGGGTCCCCTTCCGCAGCCACTCCCGCGGGCTGCGGCACGTCGGCGCCCTCCTTGACGCCGGCCAGGTCCACGGCGGACGCACCGCCACGGCCCACCTGTCGGCCCTGGCCCGCAGCAACGGGATCTCCCCGCGCCGAGTGGAGAAGGTGCTGCACGAAGTGGGCCTGGCCGATGCGGGGCGCCGCCGCATCGGCGGGTTCTCGCTCGGCATGAAGCAGCGGCTGGGGGTCGCCACTGCCCTGCTCGGCGACCCGCCGGTGCTGATGTTCGACGAACCGGTCAACGGCATGGACCCGGAAGGCGTGCTCTGGATGCGCCGCCTCTTCCGGCGCCTCGCGGCCGAGGGCCGCACGGTCTTCCTCTCCAGCCACCTCATGTCGGAGATGGAGAACACCGCCGACCAGCTCGTCGTCATCGGTCGGGGCAAACTCATCGCCGCCGAGTCGGTACGGGAGTTCGCGGCCCGCAGCACCAGCCTCGGCGTGGTGGTGGGCACGCGGCAGGCAGCCGAGCTGACGGCGGTGCTGACCGCCGCCGGCGCATCGGTCGAGCCGGAGGGGTCTGCGGGTGCCGAGAAGCTCGTCGTGACCGGACTGCCGACGGACCGGATCGCCGCGCTCGCCTTCGAGCACCGGATCCTGCTCACCGAACTCACGGCCCGGGCGCCCTCATTGGAAGAGGCCTTCATGGAACTCACCGCCGACAGCATCGAATACCAGGCAGGACAGACCCGATGACCACACTCGCCTCCGCCCCCGCGACCACCTTGGCCGCCTCCCTCGCCGAGCCGCCCGCCCGCTTCCGCGACCTGATCGCCTCCGAATGGATCAAGACGCGGTCCCTGCGCTCCACCCCGTGGGTCCTGGCATTCATCACCTTGTTCGTCATCGGGTCCGCCGCCGTGGCCACGCTCTCCGACAAGGCCGCGGGCTCCGAACCCACCAGCTTCCTGGCCTACGACGCCTTCTCCTCGCCCGGCTGCATGACGCTGATACTCGTCGCGGGCAGCATGGGCGCCCTCACCGCCGTCAGCGAGTACAGCAGCGGCCTGATCCGCACCACCCTCGCGGCCGTCCCCGCCCGCGGCGCGGTCGTGCTGGCCAAGGCGGTCGTCACCGCCGTGCTGTGGACCGCGGTCGGCACGGCCGCCGCCATAGGATCCTTCCTCGTCTCCCAGGCCATCCTGAACGGGCACGGTGCCGCCGTCCCGATCACGCACCCCGATGTGCTCCGCCCGCTGGTGGCATCCGCGCTGCTGGCTCCGGTGTGCGCCCTGACCGGCCTGGGCCTCGCCGTCCTGCTCCGCCACGCCGCCGCCACCATGCTCACCAGCGCCTTCACCCTGCTGATGCTGCCCACCATGTTCTCCGAGAGCAACCGCTGGTCCGCCGACATCAAACACACCATGATCTCCGCCGCCTGGACCCGTCTCGTCCAGACCTGGGAGCCCGATCCCGGATCCCTGGGCTACACCGCCACCCTCCCCGGCTGCTGGATCGTCTACGCCCTCTGGCCACTGGCCGCGGTCGCCCTCGCGGTGGTCGTCGTACGGCACCGCGACGTGTGAACGGGTGACCTAGTGAAACCAGTTGTTAACAAGTTAACGATTGGTTGGGTGTGCTTCCTCCCTTGAGGACATGCAGGCGCGGTGGACAGCGCTCCATCCAGGCATGGACACCTCCCCGTTGGACGCGATCGCGCTGATCCGGCGGGTGCACACGCTGCATGAACGGGCGTTGCATCCGCTGTGTGAGGCGGCGCCGGTGGCGGCGCCGGAGCTGGATCTGCTCATTCCATTGCGGCATGTGTCGGGGCCGGTCATCGCCTGCCGCGGAGCGCGGCTTTATCCGGCGCACTCCGAGGGCGGCGGACCGCAGGTCGGCGGAGGTCGTCATCACCGAGGCCGGCGAGCAGGTCATCAACACGCCCTTCCCACGCCTGCTGGAGCGTGAGGTCGAGTTGCCGGCCGGCCTCGGCGCGGACCGTGCGCAGGTCGTGCCCGCGCTCTCCTGCTCCGGCCGTCGCTTCACGCTGACCGAAATGGCCTAGGGTCTGTTGCGAAAGCGGATCTTGGTCGTGGATGATCACGCTCTGTGGGGCGTGGTGATCTGACGTATGGGCAGTGGGCCCGGCTGGAGCCGTTGTTGCCACAGGGCATCAAGCCGGGCCGTCCGCCGGTGTGGACGCGGCGGCAGCTGATAGACGGCATACGGTGGCGGACCCGGACAGGTGCTCCCTGGCGCGATGTGCCGGAACGCTACGGGCCCTGGGACCGGGTATATGACCTGTTCCACCGCTGGCAGCGGGATGGCACCTGGGCCAGGATCGTCACCCACCTCCAGGCCGAGGCGGATGCGAAGGGCTTGATCACCTGGGACGTGAACGTCGACTCCACCGTCTGCCGGGCCCACCAGCACGCGGCCGGGGCGGCGAAGAGGGGGATCTGCAAAAGGAGCCGCCCGGCGGCATTGCCGTCGAGCCGGCCGACCACGGCCTCGGACGCTCCCGGGGCGGGCTGACGACCAAGATCCATCTTGCTGTCGAGCAGGGGCAGAAACCCCTGTCGGTGCTGATCACGGCTGGGCAGCGAGGCGACTCTCCCCAGTTCGAGTCGGTCCTGGACGCGATCCGGGTGCCGCGGATCGGTTCGGGTCGGCCCCGTAGGCGACCGGACCGTGTGCGGGCCGACAAGGCGTACGACTCCCGCCGGAACCGGGCCTACCTGCGAAGACGCGGTATCAAGGCGACCGTTCCGGTCCCGGCGGACCGAGTTCGCAACCGCCAGAAACTCGGCTCTCGAGGCGGTCGGCCGCCGAAGTTCAACAAGAGCGACTACCGTGAGCGTCACGCGGTCGAGTGCGGGATCAACCGACTCAAGCGTCACCGGGCCGTGGCCACGAGATACGACAAGCTTGCCGTCCGTTACGAGGCGACCGTGTTGGTGGCAGTCCTCAACGAGTGGCTGTGACCAATGGGTTTTGCCGTTGACCTCAGCCTGTTGGTGTCGGCATGGCGCAGGCGTCAGCGATAGCCCGCGTGTCCCAGTAGAACGGACGGACCTCGGTGATCCGCCCGTCCTTGACCGTGATCGCTTGCAGAATGGGGAAGCTGAGTTCACGGCCGGTCGCGCGAGCGCGGGCACGGACCTGTGTGAGCACGACCTCAGTCTCACCGGTGGCCAGGAACTCCTGTTCCACCATCTCGAACGACTCCCACACCTCTCCCATCATGAGGAAGAACTGCGTCATGCCGTTGTGCCCACGCCAAGTGCCTCCGTAGGGCAGGGCATCTGCTTGATGCAGCTCGACATCCGGCGCAAAGAAGGGGGCGAGGAGGTCGAACGAAGCCTCGCCAGGGCCTCCCGCCGCCAGATACACCGCCTCAGCCGCATACATGCCGGTGAGAACTGTTGCTGACTCCGTAGTGGATGACATCGTCATGCCGCCAGCATGAGGACCACAGCAGGACCTTGCTGGCGGCAATCAGACATCGTTGTGCTGCACGGTCGGCACTTCCGCAACATGCCCTAGTTGTATTGACCCGCAGGGTTGTTGACGCGGGTGATGGGCGGGTGTCCGTCGAGTGCGGTGTG
>NZ_BAAASQ010000080.1:0-9256 GCF_039532965.1 Streptomyces mauvecolor
TCGAGCACGGCGTGCTCGAGGGCGGGCAGGTCTACCTGGGCGGGCACCTGGCGGTACTGCGGTGATGTCATCGGCGACTTAACTCCGGTCGGTCTACGTGTTGGGTTCTGGGGCCCGCGACCGCATCCCTCATGATCCGCGAACGGGCCTGGTCCGTACGGCGGTTCGTGGGTGATCCGCATAATGAGCCCCCGGACCGGTCACGGCTGAGTCAAACGCCGCTCATCCGGTCCAGGCATGTTGATCGACCTACTATATGACCAAGATCCCAGCAGGTGAGGGCTGTTGAGGGCATCCGGTGGCAGCCATGCCGGGACATCACGCCGCCCGGTGCGCGAGGGTCAACGCCGCCTGGAGGGGCGGGGCGAAAGCGGTGACCAGCCGCGGGGCGAGCCGCAACCGGTGCGCCGGGAACGACTCGGGGACCGACACTGCCCAACACCCCTTGGAACCGCTTCTTTGAAGCCGCCACTGCTCGGGGCGGAAGGGCAGACCAGTGCCGGGGGACAGCGCCTTGTACAGGGACTCACGTGCGCAGTGCAGCTCCACCGATGGTGCCGCCGATGCCGCGGTGACCTCCTCAATATCGACGCCGCAGCAGATGGCAATGTCGCTGTCGAAGACCACGGACACGGCCCAGGTACGCGAATGCGAGATGCTGCCCACCACTCCCGGAGGCCAGACCGGGACCCCGCGCTCGGTCCTGGACACGCTGTACCCTTGCATGTCCCTGCGAGCCAACGCCTCTGCGGCGGCGGCGCGGCCCGCGAGGAACTCCCGGCGCCGTCTTTCCGATACGCGGAAGCCTCGGTCCAACGCCGCCACATGGGGCACCTGCCCCGTAGCGTCCACGCGCCGCACGCCGATGCTGAACCTCTGAGTCGCACCGGCCTGGCGGACCAGCGAGACCAGGAGGCGGCGGATACCGGCCTCAGTCATGTGGCCCGTGCATACAGGCAGCTCGCGATGGTTTCTACCAGTTCGGGAATGTTCTGCTCGATGTAGAAGTGGCCTCCGGGGAAGGCCCGGGCCTCTGTCGATCCCGTGGTGTTGAGGCGCCACTGGTCGATCTGATCGGCTGTGAACATGTCGTCAGTGCCGTAGCACACGACGATGTCTGCCTCGGTGACGGTCCGACGCTGCTTGGACAGGAACGACTGGGAGATGGAGAAGTCGGCGCGCAGGAGATCGGCGGTCCTGCGGCGTAGTTGAGGATGGTCGAGGATCTGCTGTGAGAGGCCGCCCCCGGACTTCGTGGTGATCTCGAAGATCTCCTCGTCAGTCGTCGAGAGCGGTGAGCCTTCGAAGGGGAGGGCGGCTCCCCGCGGGCCTGAGTTCGCCGAGGCGAACAAGGTGGTGCAGTGGCGTGGGGCTCCCGTTTCCTCCAGTCGGGCCGCCAGGGCGAGGCCGACATAGGCGCCGAGGCTGTGGCCGAAGACGGAGAACGGCCCGTCGATAGAGGAAATGGTGTCCGTGAGGGAGTCGACCGCCTCATCGATGGTGGTGACGGACGTTTCCCGCCATCTGCGGCCCCGGCCCGGAAGGTCCGCGGCCAGGGGCTGGATCTCCGGCGGTAGCGCCTTCACCAAGGGCTCGAAGTAGGCTGCGGATCCGCCTGCGTGGTGAAGCAGAACGAGTGGATGGGGCTTCATCTATCCGTCTCCCGTAGGGGGCGGGTGGCGGCGGCCTGGAGGCCGCCGCCACCTTGAGGGTCCCGTTAGCTCTGCTGGTGGGGAGTGAACTGGAAGCCTCGCTGGCTCTCCTTCGCAACACGGTTGTGCCCGAAGGTGTCCTCGCCGGACACGAGTACCGTGCCGTAGTTGTCGAGTACGATGCCGCCGCCGTACTCGCTCACCTCGTCGGTGCCCGGGTATACCTGCACCTGCGTGGGCACGAAGCGAGCGGCGTAGCCCATGCGGTAGTCCTTCTTGGCCCCGGTGTGCGGGAGGGACGCGTGCATCAGGGTCGACCAGAAGATCACGCACTCACCCGGCTTCATCACCAGGGGGAACGCCTGGGACTCGTCCGGCGTCCAGTTCGGGTCCTTCTGGAGCTGACGGTAGTCGTAGCCGAAGAAGCCCCGCTTGATGCCGTCCTTCTCCTGGGAGTTGAACGCTTCCGCGTTGTAGTCCATGCCCTTCGACTCGTCGTAGTTCATAAACTTGTGTGTGCCGGGCATCAGCTGGAGGCAGCCGTTCTCCTTCGTGGAGTGCGTGAACGCAGTCCAGACGGTGATGGTTCCCCCGAAGGCCGGCTGGCCGTCCTGCGACGGCCACAGGATCTGCGGCGAGCCACTGGCGTGCGCGAAGGTCGCTGCCTGATGCCAGTCAGTGCCCTCATCACCCTGGTACTTGGGGAAGAACTCGCTGCGCCAGCACAGGAGGTTCGGTCCCAGGATCGATGCGACGCGGTCGGTGATCTCCCGCTTCATGATGTGCTCGGACAGCAGGTCGATGTCCAAGTGCCGGTCATAGTTGGAGATGCTGCTCGCCTTGCCCGCGCCCACGGGGTAGATGGCGTGCGAGCGGTCACGCAGCTCGCGCTGGATGGTCTTCCACCGCTCCTCCATCTCCTCGACCTCGTAGATCTTGATGGGGCCGAGGAAGCCGTCGCGCTCGAACTTCTCAAGTTCGGCGTCGGTGAGGGTGAACGTGGTCTGCTGAGAAAGAGTCATCGCTGTCATCCGCTCTGTACGGTGGTACCGGTGAGACGAGCTACCTGAGAGGCGACCTCGCCGAGGCTCTGCTCGAAAAGGACCTGGATGTCGACCTCGGCGCCGAAGCGCTCCTTGATGCGATCACTCAGCTCAAGGGCGAGGACGGAGTGGCCCCCCAGGTCGAGGAAGTTGTCCTCGGCCGTGGCCGGTTCTTCCAGAAGCTCTGTGGCCCAGGCCAGGATCAGGCCCTGGGCGTCGTCGATAGTCAGCTGGTCCTGGTTGATTTCACTCATGCGTGACGACCGTTTCGTTCCATGACCGGGCGACGGCGGCCCGGTCGACCTTCCCGTTGACGGTGCTGGGCAGCTCCGGCAGCCGCAGGTAGCGGGCGGGATGCATGTAGGCGGGCAGAAGATCCTTGATGTGGATGCGCAGCCCGGCAGTTGTGGGGGCCTGCGCCTCGTCCCGTGCGACGAAGGAACAGACCAGCCGGTCATCGCCGGCCTTGAACTGCTGTACGTGGACGACCGCGTCGAGTACGTCCTCGTGCCGGCGTACCGCCGCCTCGATGTCGCTGAGCTCGATCCGGTACCCGCGGAGTTTCACCTGGAGATCGGCGCGGCCTATGTAGGCGAGGCTGCCGTTGGGCAGACGGTGCACCAGGTCGCCGGACCGGTAGAAGTGGACGGTCTCCCCGGTTTCCGGGGCGTCGACCGTCACGTACTTCTCCCCGGTGAGATCTGGCCGCTTCAGATATCCCTCGGTCACCTGCGGGCCGGAGAGCCACAGCTCACCCGTCTCGCCGTCGGGGACTTCGCGGCCGCTGTCGTCGACCACCCGTAGCCCGAAGCCGGGCAGAGCCGTGCCGATGACCGACCTGTCGGAGTCCAGGTCGTCCTCGCTGACCTCGTGGAACGTGGTGAAGACCGTGGTCTCCGTAATTCCGTAACCGTTCACGAGCCGGGGACTCTCCAGGCCGTACCGCTTGGCCCAGGGGCGCAGCGTGGCTGCTGCCAGCTTCTCCCCGCCGAAGATGACATACCGCAGATCGGTCAGGTCCCGGCCGGAGCGCAGCGCCGCTTCGGCGAGCGCGGTGAAGGCCGTCGGGGTCTGGTTGAGCACGGTGATGCCCTCGTCGGCGATCACGCCGAGGTACTTCTCCGGTGACCGT
The DNA here is from genome assembly GCF_039532965.1 of Streptomyces mauvecolor. Taxonomy (NCBI): domain Bacteria; kingdom Bacillati; phylum Actinomycetota; class Actinomycetes; order Kitasatosporales; family Streptomycetaceae; genus Streptomyces; species Streptomyces mauvecolor. The sequence continues at coordinate 3,828 of NZ_BAAASQ010000080.1, forward strand.
GCGGCCCAGTGGGGCAGGACTACCAGTTCAGCCCCTGTGGTGAGGGCTCCCCAGATTTCCCATACCGAGAAGTCGAAGGCGATCGAGTGGAACAGGAGCCACCGGTCGTGTTCGTCGAACTCGAAGACAGCTCGTGACGTGGTGAACAGGGCGGCGGCGTGGCTGTGGCGGACCGGCACGCCCTTGGGGGTGCCGGTCGTCCCCGAGGTGTAGATGACATAGGCGTCGGTGTGCGGGCCGGGCTTGCTGCCCGGGGTGTTTCGGCCGGCTCGGTCGGCGAGTCCGGCGATCTCCGCGGTGGTGATCACGATGGTGATCGTGGTGCCGGCGATGTCGTCACCGGGGTCACCAATGATCGCGGTTGCCTCACTGTCACCGATGATGAAGTTCTTCCGGGCCGGCGGATGCCGGACGTCCAGGGGGACGTAGGCAGCCCCTGCCTTGAGGATGCCGATCATGGCGGCGACCGCGTCGGCTCCGGGGAGCATGCGCAGGGCGACACGGTCACCCGGCCGCACCCCCTTTTCTCCGAGCAGCCACCCGATGGTGTCCGACCACTCGTCGAGTTGGCGGTAGGTGAATCGCCTGCCGTCGGCAGATAGAGCGAAGCGCTCCGGGTGCGTATTTGCGGATTCTTTGAACAGGTCTAACAGGCCAACTTCGGCCCGAATGAAGGAATCCGATTGCACCATTAACTCCCCCCTCGTTACTCGCGAATACCGTCTCAATATGCGAGATCCCTTGCCCTCGCCGTCCGCGACGGGGGAAACGTTTACATGGTCATATGCGCACGGCAATACCCTGTGACCATGATCACTCCGGGTGGACGATCGCTCTGACCTTGGGGTTAGCTCCTCGCGTTGTCCTTCAAGTGAACTAGCCACCCCAGGGGGAGAGTTGGCCGGGATTGAGCTGGCGGAATCCAGCCATGCGAGGAACAGATTCCGCATATTAATTGCGGTCGCCTTGACCGTTTTGCTGCCCCTCGCGGCGATCGCCGCCGCCGTCCTTCAAGTGGGCGGAAGGGCCTCCAGTGGGAAATCAGCCAACCCTGGACAATCGATTCTGGACACCGTTGGACACTTCTTCCTCGGTGTTGCCATAGTCCTGGCGGCGTCTCACGTACTGGGATTCGCGGCGACCAAGCTGGGGCAGCCACGGGTCACCGGAGAGATAGTCGGCGGCATCCTCCTTGGCCCTTCCTTGCTCGGCGCGGTCGCTCCCGGTTTGACCAAATGGCTGTTTCCGCCCACCGTCGTCCCGATGTTCAACGGCTTGGCCCAGCTGGGCCTCGTGCTGTTCATGTTCGGGGTCGGGCAGGAGCTCGCGTCCATGCGTCTACGGGGTGCCGCACCACGCGCCGTGCTGATCAGCCAGTCGTCGCTGCTCGTCCCGTTCGCGGCCGGCACCCTGGTCGCACTGCCGCTCCTGGACGACTACATGGCCGAAGACGTACACCCTCTCGCCTTCGTCCTGTTCATCGGCTGCGCACTGAGCATCACCGCCTTCCCCGTGCTCGCACGCATCCTGAGCGACCTGGGGATCTCCCGGACAAGAGCGGGCCAACTGAGCCTGTTCGCGGCCGCTGTAGGAGACGGGGGCAGTTGGCTGATCCTTTCCGTGATCCTTTCACTCGCACACGGCGGCGACTTCACATCCGTCATCGGCAAGGCCCTGGCCGTGGTCGTCGTCGTCACCCTCTTCGTGGGGCCGCTGCGACGGCTACTGGCCAAACTGCCAGACCGTACAAGCACCCCCACCACGGCGCCGACTCTCACGGTGCTCCTCGTGGTCGCAGTGGGGGCAACCTCGACCCTTACCGCGGCCCTCGGCATCCACCAGCTCATCGGCGCACTCCTGGTCGGCCTGATCTGGCCGCACAAGAACCGGGCAGCAAGCGCAGCCGTGGCACCCCTGGCGGGCGTGGCGAAGACCGTGCTGCTGCCCTTCTTCTTTCTAGGCTTCGGCCTCAGCGTCAACCTGGGCTCGCTTCGCCTGGACGGCGGGGCCGGCCTGGTCCTCCTCGGCCTGCTGGTCGCCGCGACGGTCGGAAAGGTCGTCGGCCCCAGCCTGTGCGCACGATTCACCGGGCTGCCGTGGTCGGAGGCACTCACCCTGGGCGTACTGCTCAACGCGCGCGGACTGACCGAGTTGGTGGTACTCCAGATCGGACACGAGGCGGGCATCATCGGCAAGGAGATGCTCGGGCTCCTGACCCTCGTGGCCCTCGCCACCACCGTGATGACCACACCGCTGCTCAAAGCCACCGGAGCCCTGCGCGAGCCACCACCCCGCCCGTCCACCACCCCCGAGCAGACCCCTCAAGCCCCGCCACTGGCGCTGTCAGGTGCCGAAACAGTCAGTGCGCAGCACGCTGGTAGACCGCCGGAGTAATGCCGTACGCACGCTTGAACCACCGGTTGAAGTGGGCCTGGTCAGAGAAGCCGGCGGATGCTGCGGCATCCGCCGGTGACAGCCCATCAGCCAGGAGACGCCGGGCCCGACGAAGCTTCAGAAGACGCTGATAGTCGCTCGGCGCCATCCCGAACTCCGCACGGAAGGCCCGGTACAGCGCGAAACGACTGCAGCCGGCCACCGCAGCCAGCTCGTCCGCCGATATCGGTTCCAGGAACGCCTCGTTCAGCAGGGCATGCGCCCGCAGTGCGGCCCGACGCTGCGCCGCCCCCTCCAGCGACCTCTTTCGTGGCGCCTGCGTCGCGCCCCGTTCCGCGAGCGCAAGAACGGCGGTTGTCAGCAGCTCTTCCCGCACCAGATCGCGCGAGCCATGCACCAGCGCCTCGTGCAGACGGGCCAGCGCCCCGGTGAGCACAGGATCCGTCAGCACGGGCCGGACGAACAGAGGCATCACCCCCAAGGAACCGTCACCAGCCGCGTCACCGAGCGTGTCGCGCACCACCGACGGGCCGATGTGCACGATGCGGTACTGATAGCCCAACTCCGCGGCAGCCTGGCCGTCGTGGACCTCGTCGGGATTGAACGCCATCACCATGCCGGCCCCGCTGGTGTGGTGCGCCCCACGACATCGGAAAGTCTGCGCGCCGAGATCGGTGATGCCGAAGGAGAAGGTGTCATGGCTGTGCGGCGCATACACATGATCGACGAAGTGGGCGTGCATGGCCTCCAGATCACGGGCCTCGTCCCGCCAGTACCGCACCCAGCCGTCTCCGTTCCGCATGGACCCATTGTGACCGCGCACGAGCGTTCAAGTCAGAGGGGGGCACCGTCAGACAGGGTCAGCACATGGGAACGACCAGTAGGTTCAGCAATCCGTATACGCTGCTGATGGTGACGATGGTGCTCTGGGGAAGCTCCTTCTCCAGCTCCAAGTCAGTCGTGGAGCACGTGCCGCACTCCGTGGGAGCCTTTTTGCGGTTCGGCGGCGGTGCCGTGGCCCTGCTGCTCGCCGTCGCGACAGTCGGCAGGCGTACAGCGCGCGTACCAGCCCGCAACGGATGGCTCGCAGCAGGCGCGGGCGTGCTGGGTGTCTTCGCCTACAACGGATTCTTCTTCTGGGGCCTGTCCTTGGCCCCGTCCTTGGATGCCGGGATTCTTATCCCGGTCATGAGCCCAGTCCTCACCAGCACGTTCCTTTTGCTGACCGGCAAGGAGAAGGCCACCTGGGCACGCGTCACCGGCCTGGCCCTCGGGCTCACCGGTGCCGGGATCTTCTTCATCGGGGCCGGCGGCAGCGGAGGCGGCGGATCGTCCCGCCTCTGGGGCGACGCCCTCTTCCTTCTGAGCGCGGTGTGCTGGGCGTCCTACACTCTGGCGGGACCACGCGTCCTCGCGGGCATCGAGCCGCTGAAAGCCACGACGTACGCAACCTGTGCGGGTGCCGTGCTTCTCGGCGTCCTCGCGGCCCCCGACGCTGCCGATGTGGCATGGAGCGAACTGCCGACCAGCGTCTGGCTGAACGTCGTCTTCCTGGCGGTCGGTGCCGCCGCCGTGGCGAACCTCCTCTACTACCGGGGAGTCAAAACCGTGGGCCCGGCCAAGGCATCCCTCATGATGTTCAACGTCCCCGTCATCAACACACTGTGTGCCACCCTTCTCCTGAACGAGTCCTTCGGCTGGCTCCAGGGGGCCGGGGCGCTGGTGCTGGTGCTGGGCGCGGTGCTGGCCGTGACGCAGGGCAAGCTGCCCTGGCGCTCGACCGACGCCAACGCACAGCCTCCTGTGGCCGTCGAATCGACGGGGCACGAGGATGCAGCGGCCAGGAGCGTCTGATCAGAGCGTGCTCGACGACGGTGCCCTCCCAGACGAGTACGGCCTTGTACGCCTCACACCCCGTCTCCCGATCTTCTGCCGCCACCTATGGGTGGGTGCGCCCGTCGTTCCAAGGCCGGCAGGGACATGGCAGTTGAGGCACCACCGTGACGTCCCGACACATTGAGACAGAGTTCACGGGTGGAGAGTCTCGACGCGGTGCACGAGCACCGCAAGAAACCCTGACCTCGTGGGAGGCACCTCCCAAACTCATCGAAGCCGGACATGGGGACCCCCGAGCTCACGGCACCCCAACTCGCGGGTAGGGAGTGCCTGTTGGTACGGATGACCGGCACTGGCTCGGCCGGACACCCACACCGTGCCCCGAGCCACCCCGGTCCAAGCGAGGAAAAATCAACGCACATCGAAACCCAGAGCTTCACACCCCCTCGGCGAGCACAGCCCATACGCCACCGGCCCGAGAAAGCCGACGCACTCCCGGAACAGAAGGAAACACAGAGAACTGACCTCGCCGGACACACGGCTTCCTGGTCTCTGTAGTCGCAAAACCAGACCTGGGCCCGCCGTCCGCGGGCCTAGTACGAACGGCCGGACCGGCAGCAGCACGCCGCGCCCACCGTGGAGGCCGCACCCAGCGGCTCCCCCCTAATCGTCGCCCGGCGCTGCCACCCCCGTCGGTGCCGGGCGACCACCCTGCAACCCGAAAGGCTGCGTCGCACCAGCCGCTGGCCCCCGGCCACAAGCCGGGAGCCAGCCCCAACAACCCTCAAAACCAGGTCACCGATCCCGAGATCCCCAGCGATCAGTGAGGCGACTCTGTCAACTTCTATCTCGTCGAAGAGCCGGAGGGGCTGGTCCTGGTCGACGGTGGACTGCCCACCCATTGGGGTGAGCTCTGCGACCGTCTCGATAACATCGGTGCCGTTCCGGGCGACATCAAGGCTGTCCTGCTCACCCATGCCCACCCCGACCACTTGGGTCTGGCGGCCCGAGTCCGCCGTGAAGCGGGCGCTGCGGTGTGGATTCACAGCGCCGAAGCCGCCACCCTTGCCGCGGCCAACCCCGCGCGAGCGGGGGCGAGCACAGAACGGTCGATGGCTCGCTATCTGATGCGGCGCCCTGTCAATCCCCTCGGACTGTGGAGATCTTCTAAGCGGCCAGCTCCAGACCGGAGTTGGCCC
>NZ_BAAASQ010000081.1:0-11429 GCF_039532965.1 Streptomyces mauvecolor
TCCGCCGGCATCACCAAACCGCCATGGATCGCAGTGAAACAGCACCAAACGCTCAGTAAGAGTCCGTCAGGCTGCCGCCGGGGCGGCACCGGCCTGCATCTCCTCAAGCACGGTCTCGGGCACGGGCCTGCCGAGCGGCACCTCGACCATGCGCACCGCGGCGCCTTCGGCCTTGAGTTCTTTCTCCCGGTCCTCGGCCGCGGCCGGCGAATAGGACACCGCCGACGACCACACTCTGCCGCTCGGCTCGCGCCACACCAGCTTGTAGTTCTTCATCCGGACCCCGTTCCTCACGTTCCCGTCCGCCACCACAGGCGAACACGTGATCCATCGTGGCATCCGGCACTGACACACAGTTCCGGGGCGCTGCTGCGACTTTTCTTGATACCTGGCACTTGGTCTCGACGATTGGCACCAAGGTCGCGGGCGCGCCTGTCCCGTCGCGTTCTGGGTGGCAGGTTCGCAGGCTTTCGCCTTCACGATGGCCGTTCGCAACGGTCCGTCCGTGGCGAGATCGTCTGTCAAGCTGCTTCGATGCTCGAATATCGCCTCTGGCTTGCCGCGGTCCCGAAACCCATACCTGAAACCGAAGCTCGTACCTACTGGAACCTGAAGGACCTCCCCACCCCAACCCTCGACGCAGCGTTGAAGCATGCCGACTACGTCTACGTCGGCTCCTGGCAGGACAGCCATCTGGCGGAAGTGCCGCAGTCCGGCCGCTGCCCTGCCGTACGGATCTTCGATTGGCTGTTCTACCGAGGAACCATCAACTGCTACCAGGCACCGGTTTTGGATGCCCGGCTGCGGGACGAACTGATTGATCTCTACCAGCCCCGGCCGGGCGATCTGCCTGCGGAGTGCGCAGATGCGGATGAGGTCGCCGCGTTCCTCACCGCGCACCTTGGTTGGGGCCTGCTGACCGAGGAACCACCACCGACCACGGCACCGTCTCCAGGGGACACGCACGGCCTTGCCGATGAGTAGGACGGCTGAGCTGGCCTTCTGAATCTCGGCGGATTTCCGTGGAAGCCACGTGATTTGAGAACATCGAGGGGCATTGTTCGCGAACGCCATGGCACCCCGGCAGGTCAGCAGTTCGCTCTCTGCCAGATGCACCGCGACAGAACAGCGCCCAGGTGTGAAGAGTTGAGAGGATCGTGTCAGCAGGGAAAATGTCAGGGAGCTCGGGTGTCTGGTCAGACAGTGAAGATCGCATCACGCTGCGAGTGCGGCAGCTTGGCGGTCAGGCAGGTGAACCAGTTCGTCCTTGATGACGAGTTGTGGTGGGATTCCGAGTTCTTTTGCGAGACCTGCGGCACCTATCTGTGTGAACACGCTGGTCCGGGGTCGGCTCCTGACGATGTCAGGCAGGCACTGTTCGCGGCGCATGGATCCGTGAGGCTGCGGCTGACCGGTCCGGCGCCCAGTCTTGTCCCGCTTTTGAAGGTCTTTCGGGAGATCTCGGCGGCATCGTTGCCGCAGGCCCGTGACCTGGCCGGGGAGCTGAGCCGCGATGGTCTGGTAGGGACGCTGTCGGAGATGGAGTTCCTGAAGGCCAGACTGCACCGGCGTGGGGTTCGCGTCGACATCTCTCGGTAGGTGTAGCAGAAATGACGGCGAAGTCAGCTGTGGATCCGACGGCGCCACCAGGGAAGCTCCGCTGGCGCGAAGGGGTGCGATGCAGCGGTGCTGATCTTCGAAGCCGGTGTCAACCGGACCAAAAAGCAGGCGACGGTGTCAACAAAGAACGTCCTCCTGGTGCCGAGTAGAGCGACCAGACTGACCAGAGCACCCCAGGTCAGTCCATCACCGTGGTGTCACCTGACTCGAAAAGTCGCAGCTGCCCGGAACGACGGGAGGGCTCGCGGACTGCCTGACCGTGCTCGGTCCGGGCGCGGATCCTGTGCCCGGATCCACGGTGCGCTGGTCTGGTGCACCGCCGCCCCGGTCCCCTTCACGGCCTGCAAGCAGCCGACAGGACCGGGCCTTCCGAAAAGTCGCAGGTCGCAGCTATCGAATGGGGGCCGCGCATGAGCCATGCTCACTCCGGCCGAGCTGCTCAACTCCCCTTGCGCAGCTAACTGCTGACCCATTCATAGTGCTCCCGGACTCGGGCGAACGTGTCTGTCCGAACCCTGGCCCGCGACACCGGTCGCACTGCCACCAGGCTCCACTCACCGGCGTGCTCGCGCACGCCCTGTCCCGAAGGACCGCCGTGACCACCCATCCCATGCCCGTCGCCCCGATCACTCCCGCCCAGCCCCCGGCCCCCGGCCCGGTACCCGCGAGCTGGCCGGCTTCCCGGTGGAGGACCGCGGCGCTTGCATCCGGCGCCGTCGCCTACCTGCTGCTCATCGCGATGGTCGTGACGTTCTGGATCCAGTACCCGCCGGTCCGCGGGCCGCTGCAGGTGGCCGGCGGGATGCTCATCATTCCCATCACGGCCGTGCCCGCCTGGATCGGCGCAGTGCGCCGCCGATGACCTGCCCCACCCCGTTCTACTTCTCGACGTAGGTCTGCGGTGCCCTCACCAGGGCACCGCGATTGAGGCGGACGCAAAGGGTGCCCCGCGCGACGCCGGCCGACGTCCTACGTGTCGCCGACCGGGCCGCCGCCCAAGTCCCTGGGGATACGGGGAAGGATGCCGCTGACCGCCGCGCGGCGCGGGTGCAGTGCCCGGTCCAGCAGGTCGAACCAGTCCGTCGCCGCAAGGAACGGCTTGTCGGCCAGGTGCACGTTCCACTCCAGCAAGCCCGTCCAGGAGCGGACCCGCTCGACCGCGATGGTGTAGGCGAACACCGGCCCCGTGCCGCAGGCGTGGTGACGGACCGCCCACTTCACCGTGCGTGCCCCGGGCGTCAGATGGAACAGCGCATGCGGGTCCACGCCGGCCTTCGCCCGCCAGGCGCGCAGCGCCCGGTCGGCCTTCGCGGTGTCTACCTCGAGCACGCCGTCGCCGTCCGCTACCTCGCCCAGGCAGACGTCGCACACGGCCACCAGGTCGTCGATCATGCGAGCGCCCCGTTCTCTGCTGCTGCCGGGACCCTACCCCGCTGCGAACCGGCACATCGGCGCCGGAAAGGGTGAACTGCCCCTGCACGACGCCGAGACCGCGAACGCAGCCCCGAAGTGCCGAAAGGGACAAGTTTCACGGGGAGGACAGCGGCAGAAGGGCGGCTCAGGAGGCGGACGGCTCGATCTCCCCCGCAAAGACGATGACCTGGTCGATGAGGCTCCGCCGCAGATGGACGACGTCCGTTCCCGCCAGGCGGGGGCCTCCATCCGGCGTGGTGAAGACCCACTGGTACCGGGCCCACTCGTCAGGCATGTCCACCGCTGAGCAGCGCACCATCGTGCCGGTCCCCGCCGGGTGGCGCCGGATGTCCAGCACGAACTGCTCGACCGCCGCGATTCCTTCGCTGCGACCCAACGGCCCCCAGAAGACCACGTCCGAGGTCAGAGCCTGGGAGAGCAGGGCAGTCACATAGCTGTCGTCCGAGGCGTTGAACGCGGAGATGAACGTGTCGATCGCGGAACGTGCCGTCTCTTCCTGCATGCCCCAGTAATACCAGCCGTGCAACATACCGCCCGAGCGGGGTCGGAGTGTTCAGCATGGTCTTCAGCACCCGCACCAACGCCCACCTCCAACTCGCCACCCCACCCCACCTCCGCGGCCGGATCCTGAGCCTGTACCTCGCGGGATTCGTCGGCGGCACCTCCGTCGGCTGCCCCATCATCGGCTGGATCACCGACCTCCACGGCCCCCGGACCGGACTCCTCACCAGCGGCAGCATCTGCGTCCTCACCGCCGCGGCCACAGCACTCACCACAGCCGCCCGCCACCCCTTGCCCCGCCTACGCCAACACGACCCCTGAACCCCACCGGGTGGAGCAGCTCGGTAGCTCGCTGGGCTCATAACCCAGACGTCGCAGGCTCAAATCCTGTCCCCGCCACTGCACAAGAAGGCCCGAAGCCGCCAAGCTCCGGGCCTCCTCGACGTTGCCGAACTGACGGCAGCCTGAGTTGAGGGGTTCAGTCCTCGTCGGGCTGCATGAACATGAGGACGGGGGTGCCGTCATCCTCCAGGACAATCTCCACAGCCAACCGCACGGTGATCGCCAACTCCGCAGACAAAGCCAAACCCCGAACCGATCACCACAATCCGAAACGATCACTGAACCCGTACGCCAGGACTTCTCCAGCTACCACACCCCACAAAGCCCCAGCCCAGAGACACCCCACACCACCGTCACAAACCCTGAAACGATCACTAGATCCCCACGTCACCCACCCAGTAGTCACCAACGGATATGCCACACACCGGAGGCAGGGGCCCAGGCGTCTCCTTCGCATCGTAGGCCGGACTGCGGCGAGGCAACCGTGGAATCCGGCCGATGGACCACCGCCGCAAGCCGTCTTCGGTCAGCACGGCACAAGCAGCTGCATCATCGGACTCACAACCACCACCGCAACAGCCGACAGTGCTCCTGCCGTCGACCTCTCCACCGTCGCCGGATATGTCATCCAGGCCGTCGCCGCACTCGGAGGCCTCAAGTGACGATCAAAGCCGCCAACAGTCACCGCGCGTGGGTCTCGGCTTCGCTCCGGCATGCACTGCCGACGGGGACCGTTGCGGAAGATGTGGCCGTGGGGCCGCCCGGGTCGTGGGCGGTCCCGGTCGCTTGGACGGACCGCCGCTGCAGGCAGCGGCCAGCAGGACGGCCGGTCTCCGTCGTGGGCGGCATCAACGACGCAACGGCGAAGGCCAGCACATCGTCTCTGGATCGATGTACTGGCCGCTTCGCGATCTACCGGTGGACGTATGTGGAGTCGGAGGGGTTGAAGGCGCCGCACTCCTCACCGTCGGCCAGCCATACCCAGGAGCTGTCCACCTGGACGTACACCCAGTTCGGTCCACCAGACGTGATCAGCCGATGCCCATGCCAAGTGCTAGTGGGGGGGAAGAAATTTCCGCCCCACTTCTGGTGGGAGGTGCCGTAGTTGTCAACCACCTTGACGGCCCAGTTGTAGGAGATGGATGGGAGCTTTGAGGTGTACCCCGTGTCGAGGTTGGCTTGGTCGCCGCTGCCGGTTGCGGCAACCGTTACGTATGCGCTGCCGCAGTCTCCATTAGTGGTGTTCTGGGGCGTCATCTCGCCTTTGGTGTCCTCCTTGAAGGTGTGCCAGATGCCCTGGGAGTCCTTGGAGAACGAGTAGCCGTGGGCGCGGGCGATCTCTGGGTTGAACCCGATCTGCCGCATCGGTTTGGAGATGGTGTGCTTAACCGAGGCCGGGGCAGGTGCCGGGGCGGCGTTCGCGGCCGGGGCGATGATCGTGGCGGCGGCGCAGACGGAGGCCGCCAGCGCCAGCGACTTAGTGAGCATGCGTGCGCTCATGTTCTGGGACGTTCCCTTCAGCAGGCGTGGGGTCCAGGTCAGATCGTGACAATGCCGGACTCGATGTCGTCGTACCAGGTGCCGTTGTGCCGGTAGCCGATGGAGACCAGGTAGTCCTGTCCCCCTTGGACCGTGAGCGGCGCATTGAACGCGCTTTTGTCACTGTGCACTTCGGGATCCGTCTCCTGGAGAACCTGGTACAAGGACCGCGTCCCGTTGCTGTTGGAGACGACGCGGAACAAGGTCAGCCGGATCTGGTAGTCGAAGTTGACGCCGGGTTGCGGTTCGACGAACCCGGTCATGCCGACGACCCTGGCGGTGAACCGGTTCGAGCCTCTCCTGACGAAGCAGGCGTCGAGCTTGAGGTGATTTCCGTCGACGACTCCATTGGTCTGCGGGTAGGAACTGCCTCCCCGGCAGATGTAGTCCTGGTAGTCGGCGTGCGCCGGCACGGTGGCCAGCGCGGAGAGCACTGCAGCGGCGACGGCGGTCACCCCAGCGGTGAAGACGCGTTTCACAGGCGTTCCTTTGGGAGCAGGGACTTGCTGACGCGGGGCTAGTTCCACCAGAAGACGCGGCTCTGGACGTTGTCGAGGACCTGACCAGCCTTGACGTTGGTGCCAGGCACATCGTGCGGCAGCCGGTAGCTCAGCGTCAGGTTGTAGTAGTGCCCCTTGGGGGGCGGGGACGAGACGAGTCCATTGAAGGTGTGGGGGCCACACTGCGACCCCTGCGGGTCCCACCTGTCGTAGCCGTAGAGGGGGAGCGTTTGCCCGTTGTAGACCTCGTTGACCTGGAGATGGGTCTCGGGACAGAGGTTGCCCCGGTCGTTCAGGATCGCCCCCTGCAACATCCAGGCACCGTCGCCTCTGACCGTGATGCACGGCATTGACTCGACCCCCAGCCAGTCCATGACGCTGGAATTGCGGCAGTAGTCGCCAGTCGGCGTGGCAGCGTGCGCCACGCCTGGAATCCCCGCCACAGCCGCGAGCGTCATCACCCCGGCTGCCGCCACCGACTTGATCTTGGATTTCATGAGACCCCTCTTCTGTCTTGGTCTGCAAGGGCGGGCGAAGAGCCCAACCTGGTGCGTACGCATCGTTTCGGTTCCGCACGGGCGCGGGTAGCTTTCGTCATGTACGCGCAAAAGCGCTGATGAGGGTGTCAAGTGCATAGGGGGTCGGCCTTGATACGAATTCACCTCGGGTCCGAGGGGTTAGGCAGCGTCAGGGTCTGCGCCCTCCCGGACTTCGACGCCGAGCTGACAGCAGCTGGGATGGGCCATGCCAGCGGCGGGCGGCCCAACGACCCGCTGGTGCAGCTCTACTCGCGCAGCACCGCGCCGGATCTCGCTGATGGCGTCAGCCATCTGTACCTCTCCCACTTGTTCGCCCGACGCTGTCCCACGCCGTTCACCAAAGCCCTCGCCGAGGGAGACGATCGGGCCCACAGCGTCTTAGCCAAGGCCATCGACCACCTGCGCAGCTCCGCCGTCGAGCCACACCACTCGGGCATCCGAGCGGCGGTCGCAACCCGGGCGGTCGGCCTGTCGCACCTCTACGCCAGCAGCGGAGCCTCGGCGATGCTGCATCAGCTCGGACACGGAATCAGACTCCGCCGCGGCGTCTTGGAGGTGCCGACGGCCTTCGATGCCGACCTTGAACTTGGTGAGCGCTCGCTTCAGATCCAGGCGGTAGCCCTCAGCCGACGGGTGACCCTCGCCGAGCCCGCCGTCGATCACCTGACCGTCCGGATCCCCGCTGGTGCTGCTCCACGAACCGCACCCGGCCAAATGTCGGCGCTTCGGACCCTGTTGGGCGCCGGCAGAGCGGAAGCACTTGAGGCGGTCGTCATGTCCGGAGGAGTCACCGGACGGCAATTGGCATCGTTGCTGGGCGTGTCGAACGCCGCAGCCAGTCGCCACGCCGCAGTGCTACGGCATGCCGGGCTTATTCGGAGCGTGCGCATGGGGCAATCCGTCGAGCATGTCGCGACACCCCTGGGCTACCACCTGACGCAGCCTGAAGCGACGGGGCGGCACCCATAGTGGCTTCGTTGGTGAGAACGGAACGGAGAGCGAATGTCGATGGGGACTGGCATCGGTTCTTGATCGAGATGTCCAGAAATGTTGATGAGAACTGGGATCAGGCAAGATTTCCGTGAGGACGATCACCGGGATTCCGGCTTCGTGACGTAGCGTCATCTGGGACCGTGGTGTCGTGTGATGAGCTCGTCGGTGTGCTGTTCCCGTACCTCAGCCCGGTGCTGGTGGAGCGAGTGTTCCTCGCAGACGGGACAATCCACATCGAGGCCAGAACCCGCGATCACGTCGTGTCTTGTCCGGACTGCAGGATGGTGTCCCGCAGGGTGCACAGCACCTACGAACGCCGCCTGGCCGACGGCCCCGTCGGGGGCCGGCCGGTGCTGATCAGGCTTACCGTGCGCCGTTTGTACTGCGAGAACGCACAGTGCCCGCGTCGGACCTAGTGAACCAGTCTCCGCTCATAGCATCGCGGTGACGGCGACTTGGCCGAAGGCGTACTCGCTATCCACGTGGCGGGGGCAGATGGTGACGGTCGGCGACGCGGAGCCAATGACGGGCAGCCAGCCGTCGCGATACGCAGCGCAAGTCGAGGTCGGCTGCAGTGCCGGCGGGATTTGAACCCGCGGACGGATGGGGGCAAGTCCGCCCCGTCTCCGTCAATCGCCGTGGGAGGGACCTCCCCCACGTCGATCGCAATGGTCCGCTCTGCCACGGCACCGCAACCTGCGGGACTGCGCGCCGTCCCGCTCCGACCCACGTTAGAGACACCGTTCACCGCAGGCGAATTCTTATCCGTGGCATCGGCGCCGCTGTCACGGGTGCGCGGAAGTTGTGCCAGGGCCCCGGTCTTCCGTACAGATACGAAGGAGCCCGACACACACGTGGGGAGCAGGGCGAGCAACACTCGAACGAGGTGCCCAATTGCCGCCAGGGGCACGCCGATCAGTGCCGCGTCGTAGGCTCGGCGCCGTGGCAGACATCACGAACTCCCAGGGCTTCGCAGCCCTGCTCGCGCAGACCGAGGCCGAGTTGCACACTCGCGACCTGGACGTCGTGCCCGTCGCGGTGCGCAACGTGCTCGCCCACGCGGTCGACACCGTCGCCGAGGGCATGGACATCCAGCCGCGCTCTGCTCTGCGCTACATCGACCCCGCGGTCATCGCCGACCAGATCGCCGAGGCCGGTGCAGAGTCCACCGAGGGCGCCGAACAGGCTCACGGTATCCGTCCCGAGCGGATGGACGACCGTACGGTGCCCACCGAACGCGGCGTCACCGGCCGCCCCCTGATGGCCCTGACCCAGGCCGCCAAGTACGCCACCAGCAACGGCGATACGCGCACCGCGCAGCACGCCATCGACCTGATCTGCGAGATCGGCGCCGCCATCGCCGACCCGGACCCCGCCATCGCCCCCATCCCGGCCGGTGTGCTCGACGAGACGGTGCAGGTCCTGGAACGCGTCGCGCAGAAGATCGAGGGCGGGTGGAGCGTCTGCCCGTGCGGAGAGGACCACGGCCAACTGCGCGTGGACGCCGCAGTACCCGCCGTCATGCGCCAAGACGCCGGCCTCGTGCGCACCCTGCGGGCCGGCATCGACCGCTGACGGTCTGCACGCCCGGCCCCCCTGGCCAGAGACCGGGGTCTGGGACTTGCAGCGAAATCAGCCGCTGTCCAGGCGGGTTGTCAGACCCCACTCGTACGCTGTCCCGCTACCACGGCTGAGGTCGGGAGGGGTTCATGGCACGACAGCTGACAGACGATCAGCGGCTTGCGCTGATCAACAAGTGGAAGACCCCGCCGGGGGCTTCCGAGCAGGACCGGCTGGAACGGGCCGAGCGCATGGTCAAGGACGCGATCAACCAGCACGAGGCGTTCCAGGGGCCCGAAATCACCGTCGAAGCGAAGGGCTCCTACCCGAACAAGACCAATGTCCGCGGCGACAGTGATGTGGACATCATGGTGAAGCTCAACGACCCGTTTCACACTGATGGCATGGCAGCGTGGTATTTCGGCCAACCGAACCAGTTCACAGGTCCATGGACAGCGGCAACTCTCCGCAAAGAGGTACATACCGCCCTTGCTGCCTATTTCGGGTCGGTGGACGCAGACCACAATCTCGCCTTCTACGTCCCTGAGGTCATCGGCAGCCGTCCCAGCATCGACGTGGTGCCGTGCTTCAAATGGGTGCAGTACGACTCCACGGCGCCCGGAGGCGCATACGTGGGGAGCGTCGTCTACGGACGCGACGGCACGCGGGTCATCAACTGGCCCGAGCTCCAGCTGGCCAACGGCCGGGCGAAGAACACCAACACCAAGTACCGGTACAAGTTCGTGGTGCGGGTCCTGAAGAACGTGGAGAACGACCTCGCGGCCGAAGGCGTGATCAAGCCCCTGCCGTCGTATTTCTCCGAGTGCCTGATCTACAACGTTCGGGACGACATCTTCCTCTCCGGCGGCCTGGACGACGCGGTCCGCGCATGCCTGGTGGAGGTGCACCGGCAGGTCTCCTCCTTCTGGAGCCTCCTGTGCATGCGGGAGCCGAACCAGAGGAAGAAGCTCTTTGGTGATGGCCAGAAGTGGAACGCATTCCATGCCCGCGAGCTGATCGAGGGTGCCTGGCGCTACCTCGGCTACGGAGGCTGACCATGAGTACGGCCACCACTCTGCGCACCGGCGCCACCATCGCCGCCACCCTCTACACAGCCGTCCTGGTCCTCTTGGGCCTGTATCCCACACAGTTTCGCTACCTGCTCGCCTACATCCCGGCCGCCATCGGCTACGGCGTGGTCGTCTTCGACAAGTGGGCATGGCACTGGCCCGCCATCCACCGCCTCACCGCGCGCCCCTGGGTCACCGGTACCTGGCGCGTAATCCTCTCGCCGAGCCCGGAAAGCCACATACCCGAAGGGGGCAACAAAGGGCCGATCACCGGTTACATGACGATCGAGCAGACCTTCTGGGGCTTGCACGCCACCCTCCGCACCAAGGAGAGCACCTCCTCACGGTCGAGCAACGCCACGCTCACCGCCCCGGAGAACTCCGGGACCTTCGAGATCGGGTTCCTGTACGACAACAAGCCCCGCATGGAGCACCAGCCCCGCAGCCCCCGGCACGAAGGAGCCTGCCGAATATCGGTCACGGGCCTCACCCCCCTGACCGCCACCGGGCACTACTACACCAGCCGATTTACCGCCGGTGACATGGACTTCACCCTGCTCGACCGCTCCACCCACCACTCCACCTTCGCCGAAGCACAAGCCACCGATCCCGAGGCCACTCCCAGCTGACCTCATACGCGGGAACTGCAGCCTCGTACAGACGCCAAGCGCGTTCGCAGGGCGGCCGTTGGCCGCCGCGGTGGCACCCGTACCGGCTTCATCGCAGCCGTGGTGGCCCTGTAGATACCCTTCCCGTCCCACGCCGCGCTACCAGCGCGCAGGGCGTTTGGGATCGGCACGAACGGATGGCCAGGGCGCTGGTGGTGGTCGCCCTCAGTCAGCGGTGGTTGGGGCTCAGCAGCGTGGCGGCCTCTGTGATGAAGGCGGCGGATGCCCCTTTGGTCGCATGCCGCCGGGCGTCCAGTTCGGTCCGGTCTATAGCCTTGAGCAGCGCGTACGCGGCATCTGCGGCCTGCGGGGCGGGGCCGGCCAGTTCGGGGACCAGGACCTGAAGGCGGATGTGGGGCGCGGTGATGGCGGTCCGGGTGTCGTGGGACCTCGTCTGGGCCTCCAGCTGGTGCTCGGCGTCTGCCTCGGCCAGGTCCAGACGCTGCCGATGGAACATCGCCGAGCGGTGCGCGTCCAGGGCGGCCGCGAAGTCGGTGACGGCACCGAGCTGGTCCTGGCGGTGGCTGTCGGCGCGCTCCTCGGCGCGTGCGGTGCGTGCGGAGCGGTGCTGGAGGAGTCCGGCGGTCAGTGCGCCGGCGAGGGTAGGACTCCGTTAGGTCTTCCGGGTGGGCCTGTTCGGGAGCATGTTGGGTGTGTGGACGC